>PEAA01000002.1:0-106134 GCA_002753275.1 Zetaproteobacteria bacterium
CTTTCGTAACCCCTTGATTTATATGGTGCTCCCTGAGCGATTCGAACGCCCGGCCTTCTGATTCGTAGTCAGATGCTCTATCCAGCTGAGCTAAGGGAGCCTATTTACACTATTCGCGAAACCTAACCGATTTAATCCATATTTTCCAGTCAGAAATATCTGGGTTAAACAATTCAGGAAACTCTTGATACATCCAACCGCGATATACCTTCTCATCTTTGTGGATGATCTCAACGAACGCGGCGGGATTATATATACTTTTATCATTAAGGAAAGCATTTCCTTTCATTCTTAATCCTTGAGCAAGTCCCAGGACTTGAATGCTCCAGCTGTTATCGTGGTAAGCTGTTGTTGATGTTGCATTTACCTCCAATAGATTTGTTGTCGATTTTTGTAGTAATGTGAAGGTGACTTCGCCATTGATGGCCGTGGCCCAGTTGGGGACAAAGGTGCTGAGAGTGTTGGACTCATGTTGATCAAGAGGGGCTGGGAGTGGGATTTGCCAGTCGAAGGTGTCATCATTGTTGCTGCATGATGATAATGCCAACAATGTGAGGATGAGTGCTGGGATTTGGATCAAACGGCGGTTTAAAAATTGCATGCTGTTTTGACGCTCCAATTAACGCTAAATTTGAGGAGATGCTAAGTTGCTTTGTCGTTTAATCAATACATCGTGGATCTGAGGAGGAAGTTGTAGATAGATATTTTTACAGATTTATCTGCGTTTGTAAGTGATGTTATTTTTAATGGATGGTAATCAATAGTTAGAAATAGAACGCTTGTTTGACCGCAGTGTAACCAGTGGCGGAGAGAGAGGGATTCGAACCCTCGATAGGCTTTTGACCTATACACCCTTAGCAGGGGCGCGCTTTCGGCCTCTCAGCCATCTCTCCAAACAGGTTTTTAGTGAGTAAATTACTACAAAAATCAAGCAAGTGGCGGAAGGGGTGGGATTTGAACCCACGGATGGTTTCCCATCGCCGGTTTTCAAGACCGGTGCATTCGGCCGCTCTGCCACCCTTCCATGCTTCCATTGTTCAAGTGAGCGATGTATCAAAAGATACCCTTGAATCAAGATGGCGAACGATAGCGAAAAGATTGCATAATGCAATGCTCTTTGAAATTTTAACACAAGCTATGGAAATTTTCGGCTGTTTACAGGTGCGGATGGTTACTTAAAACTTTTTTTAAGAACAAAAACGCCAAGGATTGCTGAGGCAAGCGATCCAATAATAATTCCTAGGCGTTCATCAAAGAGCATTTGATTGGCAAGGCTCTCTTCAAAAGCCAGTGAACCAATGAAAAGGCTCATGGTAAAGCCAATGCCACACAGCGCTGCGGTGCCATAGAGTGAGAGCCAGTTCATTCCTTGGGGTAGGCTGGCCCATTGGTTTTGTATTGCCAGCCAGCAAAAAGTAAAGACGCCAAATTGTTTGCCAAGAAACAGAGCAAGCGCGGTTCCTACAGGGACAGGGTGTAAACACTGTTCAAGGGTGATTCCTGAAAAACTAAGCCCTGAATTTGCGAAGGCAAATAGAGGGAGTATGAAAAAGGCAACGGTGGCGTGCAGATCGTGTTCAAACTCTTTGAGAGGGGATTTACCTGGGTCTCGTTTGTAGGTCATTGGAATAAACATGGCCACAATGACCCCGGTTAAAGTGGCATGTACCCCGGATTTTAACATGGCTGTCCACATAATAAGTGCGACAACGATGTAAATGGTCCGGTGATCGATGTGAAAATAGTTTAGGGCGATAAGAATGATGATGCATATTGCCGCGATGATCAGTGATGTGGTTGATATTTGAGCTGTGTAAAATAAAGCAATAACAATAATCGCCCCCAAATCATCAAAAACGGCGAGAGATGTGAGAAATATCTTTAAGCTAACAGGGATGCGCGAGCCCAAAATTGCCAAAACACCCAAGGCAAATGCGATATCAGTTGCAGTGGGGATCGCCCACCCTTTTAGGGCAACAGGATTGTCCATGTTGATGTAGGCGTAGATAAGCGCAGGAACAATCATGCCGCCCAGTGCGCCAATGGCGGGGAGAATGATATTGCGTTTGTTGGAAAACTCACCTTCAATCATCTCTTTTTTTAGTTCAAGCCCCACAAGGAAAAAGAAGACGGTCATCAGTCCATCATTGATCCAAAGCAGCAGTGGCTTGGCGATGATCAGGGTGCCAACCTGGATTGAAACGGGCGTTTGTAAAAAGAGATCGTAGTAGTGCGCAAGGGGGGAGTTGGCCACAATAAGCGCCAATATCGCCGCCATGATGAGGATGATACCACTGGCCGATTCAAGCTTGAAAAAGTCGATAATAAAAGTGGATGATGCTTTGATCTGGTTCATGGTCTCTCCAAAAAAATAACCCCGCTATGGAAGCGGGGCTATTGGGTTAATCCATCGCTGTTTCTTTAATCGTCGTTGCCTAAAATACCAAACATTGAGAGTAGGTTTTGAAAGAGAAGGAACACATCAAGGTAGAGCGTTAATGCCGCGCTAATATATTCATCATTGGGATAATCACGAAGAATATTCGATGTGTCGTATAAAATGAACCCTGAGAAGAGCAATACGCTCATACCACTCATTGCCAGTTGCATGGTGCCGGACTCAAAGATGAAAACATTGAGGAGGCTCAATACAATGATGGCGATTAAGCCTGTGAAGAGAAACCCCTTCATGAATGAAAAATCTTTACGGGAATAGAATACATACCCTGTTAACGCAACAAAGGTGATGGCTGTGGTCATAAATGCTTCGGTGACCAGGGTGGCCGATTTGGCGCTGACCATTCCAACCAAGGGGGAGATTGCCAGGCCTGTTAATGCGCCAAAAGCAAGAAGGGCGATAAGATTTAAACCATTGATATGGCGCACCGCTTGCACTGCAAAAATGCCGCCAATCATTGCGAATAGCATCATCCAGGGGTGTTCTTGAGGGAAGCTCATGCCCATCGATAAATAGGCACCCACAGTGCCCGCGATGATGCAAAGGGTGAGCATGCCATAAGTCTTTCCTAGGAAACCAATGCGTTCATCAACGGAAGCACTGCTTTGAAACATGGTGTTCGACTGCATAGTGATAACCTCTCTTTTGTTATTTTTATGTGATGAATGTAAGAACTTTTTTGATCTATTTCAAGGGGGCTAGCAGAGAAGCAATTGCTTAAATGGCCTCAGTCTCTCCGCCACGGGCAACCCAGTCGGGGAAACCTCCGAGATTACGAACATCGGTAAAGCCCATCTTTTTGAGGGCAAAGCCCGCCAGTGCAGATCGACCGCCTGAAGCACAGTAGACAATGATCGTTTTATGTTTGCTTAATTCGGAGTTGTGCATCGGCATCGCATCATCGGCATGAAATTCAAGCATACCGCGCGAAATATGATGGGCACCTTTGATTTTTCCAGAGTTGGCGACTTCAAGGTAGTCGCGTACATCAATGATGATAACATCATCATTGCCCATGATCGCTCGGGTTTCATCGATCGAGATCATGGGTACGGCAGCTTTTGCTTCTTGAATCATCTGCATAGCAGTTAAAGACATGGGTATCTCCATTATAAATTAGTTGAGTAGTTGGGTAATCTCTTCTTGGGTGAAACATTGCTGCATGCGTGCACCCAGCTGCGCGACAATACGAGCCGCGGCATGCGAGCCTAAATGCCCCGCTTGTTTCCAGCTTAAACCATTGGTAATGCCATAAAGCACTCCCGCCGCATACATATCACCGGCACCTGTGGTGTCAATGGCATTGGTTTTGACACCTTCAATGGGAATTAATTGATTTTCGTGCATCAATAGTGAGCCATTGGCGCCAAGGGTTAATGCCACATTGGTGGCATATTGATGAATTTCACGCGCACACTCGATGGGATCTTCTAAACCGGTGAGGGCTTTGGCCTCTTCTTGATTGCAAAAGAGCAGATCTACCGGGCCACGAATAAGCTGCCAGAAAAGATCTTTGCAGATATGGATTAAAAACGGATCGGAGATGGTTAGGGCAACCTTGACCCCCGCCTGTTTGGCGACAGCAATCGCATGCAATGCAGCGGCACGCGTATCGTCACCCGCAAAGAGGTAGCCTTCGACATAGAGATATTGCGCACGGGCAATTTCGGAGGCATCAATATCAGTCACGGCAAGGGTGTTTGAAACGCCCAGGTGGGTGAGCATGCTGCGCTGCGCATCAGGCGTGACCAACACCACACATGTTCCCGTCTGCCCGCTGCGTGTTTCTACTTCAATCGCAACGCCCATATCACGCATTTCATTCAAATAGCGGTGACCATAGTCATCGGCACCTGTTTTTCCAGCATAGGCAACCTTGCCACCAAAATCGCGTATGCCAACAATGGTATTGGCAGCAGAGCCACCGGAGCAATAGTGGACACGATGATCGGAGAGGGCGTTTAAAATATCACTTTGGCGATGCTCTTCAACCAGGGTCATAATCCCTTTTTCGATGCCGTTGTTTTCAAGAAACGCATCTTCACAGCGGACTTGGATATCCATAATGGCATTGCCTACGCCGTAAACATCGTATGTATGGTTCATGGGGTTCCTCATTTGTTGTTTTATTTATCATCGCCTGCGACTGCAAGGTTGGCAAAGGCAATCGTAGGTGTTGCCATGCTGCCAAACCAAGTTAAGTCACGGCCAATATGGGTGATACCTGCAAACATTTCATGCAAATTTCCTGCAATGGTAATTTCATGCACAGGTTTTGTCAGTGCTCCATTTTCAATTAAGAATCCTGCAGCGCCACGAGAGTAGTCGCCCGTAACACCATTGACACCAAAACCGATCAATTCGGTTACCAATAACCCATTGCCAATATCTTGATAAATCTCTTCGGGGGAGTATTCGCCGGGGTGTAAAATTACATTGGATGTGCCTATCGAGGTATCCCCTGTCAAGCCTCGGCTGGCATGACCCGTGGGTGTTGAATTGAGTCGTCCTGCGGCATAGCGGTCGGTCAAGAATGCTTGCAGCACCCCATGGTCAATAATGGTTAGAGGCTTGCAGCGTGTGCCTTCGCCATCAAAGAGTCGGTTTCCTAAGCCATCGGGATGGTTGGGGTGATCTTCGATGGTAATGAAATCAGGAAATATCGGAAGGTTAAGCGCATCACTTAAAAACGAACGCTTTTGTAATATCGCCCGACCATTAATGGCGGAGATGAGGTGACCGAGGATCGATGTGGCGACACGGGGTTCAAAGACAACTGGCATGTTTCCCCCTGTCATACTTTGCGCATGGAGGCGGCGAACGGTACGCATGGCAGCCTCTTCTCCTATCATTTTCGCGGAAGGTAGATCTTCGGCGGCATGGGCGCGGCGGTAGCTATAATCGCGTTGCATTTCGTCACCACTCCCTGCAATGACAGAACAACTTAAGGATACCGATGTTTTCTGATATTCAGCATGGAACCCTTCAGCATTGGCATAGGCGATTTGTGAAATACCAAATGCGGCGCTGGCTCCCTCGGAGTTACTGATAAGATCAGAGGCGTGCAAGGCGGCGGCTTCACAGGCAATCGCAGCATCACGGGCTTGTGTTGTTTGCCATGGCTCGTCATGCTCAGGATGCTCTTTTTTCCAGATGGCAATCTCTTCATCGCTGGGGTGCGCCGCGCCTGATGGCAGAACGGCATCGGGATCCGGCTCAGAAATTTGCGCCATCTCCCACACTTGATCGACCAGCCGTTGTAATCCTTCTGCTGAAAAGTCAGATGTTGAAGCTGAGGCAAAGGCAACGCCATTCGTTTTTCGAATAAAAAGACGCAGCCCCGTGCCTTGGGAATCACTGCGCTCAAGCGATTCCGTGTTGCCATGGCGAATGGAGATCGATTCGCTGATGTTGCTGACCGTAATCGCATCGGCATCCACGGCACCTTTTTGCATGGCCAGTTGTGTCAATGTTGCGGTGATTTTTTCTAAGGATGCGCTCATAGCTGTGTTCCTCCAATGGTCAGTTCATCGATACGCAGGGTGGGTAGGCCAACCCCCACCGGAACCGATTGCCCATCTTTTCCACAGGTGCCAACACCTGGGTCGAGTTTAAGATCATTGCCAATCATGGAGACTTTTTTTAATACATCGGGCCCATTGCCCATTAATGTTGCGCCTTTCACGGGAGTTTTGATCTGCCCATCTTCAACCAGGTATGCTTCAGATGTAGTAAATACAAACTTTCCTGAGGTGATATCAACCTGCCCGCCGCCAAAATTGACTGCGTAAATACCATGCTTTAATGAGCGAATTGCCTCTTCGGGGCTATGTTCTCCCGCAAGCATGAAGGTGTTAGTCATGCGTGGTAGAATGGGGTCAGCATACGATTCACGCCGTCCATTGCCTGTGGATGGCATCCCCATCAGTCGTGCATTTTGTCGATCCATTAAATAGCCTGTTAAAATACCATCTTCGATCAGGGTTGTGCGCTGTGTGGGCGTGCCTTCATCATCAATATTGAGAGAGCCGCGGCGGTTTGGAATGGTACCATCATCAATCACGGTCACCCCCTTCGCAGCAATCCGTTCACCAATTCGCCCTGAAAATACGGAGGTTCCTTTGCGGTTAAAGTCGCCTTCAAGTCCATGGCCTATCGCTTCATGGAGTAAGATGCCTGGCCAGCCGGGGCCAAGAACAACAGGCATGATGCCTGCCGGTGTCGCAATCGCTTCGAGATTAAGCAGCGCCATGCGGACAGCTTCGCGGGCAAAGTACTCAGGTAGCGAGCCGTTGAGTAGTTCATCGAGGCTGTAACGCCCGCCGCCGCCCGCACTGCCATTCTCGCGTCGGCCATTTTGTTCAACTACAACAGAGATATTGAAACGCACCAATGGGCGAGCATCGTGCAATACATTGCCATCCATGCGTACGATGTAGATATCTTCAAACGAGGCTGAGACATTGGCAAAAACCTGTTTGACGCGTGGATCAATGGCGCGGGTTAGTTGATCAATGCGTTCAAGGAGTGCTTTTCGTGTTGCCATATTGACGGAAAGTGTCGGGTCTATCTGGCTATAGAGTGGCTGGGATCTGTTTGGGCGAGAGAGGTGGATGGTGGGCAATGCCTTGCCAGCCTTTGCAACACTCTTGGCAGCCTGCGCCATCTGCTTCAGCGATGCAGGGTCAAACCTGTCTGTACAAGCATGCCCAGACATTTCGCCAATCACCACACGGGCGCCAATGCCGCAATGGGATGATGCTGATACATGTTTTACGCGCCCCTCTTCCATGGAGAGGCTTTCGGAGAAGCCTGACTCGGCATAAAGATCGGCATCATCAGCTTCGATGCAGAGCATTTGGTTGAGGGTTTGGGTGAGTAAGGACTCATCAATAAACGGAGTTTTGGAATCAATCATCAACTCAATCATTGTGTCGCAGCGCGATGTGTCAAGTTTCGTGATTGAAAAAAGTTTGCGAATAAAAAAAGCCCCCGTGAGTCAGACGGAGGCTTCTAAAAGGATGTCTGATGCCACGATCAAGGGAGGGAGGGAGGAGTCAACGACACCAGACGAGGGCAACTATGTCGCCTGCAAATGAGATGATGATGAAGGTGAAATTAAAATTACTTCATACTGTCGAACATCGATTTCTAGATGATATTTTTGTATGGCTTGTCTAGTTTTTGCATGGTCAAAAATATGGTCCGAGAGGGCGCAAGGAGGCAAAAATGGCGGGTGAGAAGACGATTGAACAGCTGATGGGCGAGAGTGGGGTTGGTTTTGGTACCAGTGGCGCTCGCGGCCGTGTTGTCGATATGACCGATAGGGTTTGCTATGCTTACACACTCGCTTTTTTGCAATATTTGCAATCGGTTGGCGAAGCTGGCAGCGGGCGGGTGGCGATTGCGGGCGATTTTCGTGCAAGTTCACCGCGTATTATTACTGCCTGCATGCGGGCGGTGATGGATGCAGGCTTTGATCCCGTTCATTGCGGATTTATCCCAACACCCGCTGTTACGCTTTTTGGCATGGCGGAGAAGATTCCAAGTTTGATGGTGACAGGAAGTCATATTCCTGATGATCGTAATGGCATTAAATTTAATAAACCGACAGGAGAGATTCTCAAGAGGGATGAACGGGCTATTCAATCGCAGCAGATTATATTTCCCCAGGGGCTGTTTGATGACGATGGCATGCTTGTCACCCGTTGCTATGAACCCGCGATTGATCGGTCAGCATACGCACAATATGTGCAACGCTATGTTGATTTTTTTCCTGCTCAAGCCCTTGAAGGGATGCATATCGGCATCTATGAGCATTCCACCGTCGCACGGGATGCGTTGAATGATATTTTCACGCAACTGGGTGCCAAGGTGACGCCTCTCGGGCGCTCGGAACATTTTATCCCCGTTGATACAGAGGCGGTGCGCGAAGAAGATGTGCGGTTGGCGAAGAGGTGGGCGGAAGTGTATGATTTTGATGCCATTGTTTCCGCTGATGGTGATGGTGATCGTCCCTTGGTTTCGGATGCCAAGGGTCAATGGTTACGCGGCGATGTGGCAGGCATTCTTTGCGCCAGATCTTTGGGGGCGACCGATGTTGTGACCCCGGTGAGTAGTAATTCGGCGGTTGAGAAGTGTGGTTGGTTTGACGCGGTGCTGCGTACGCGCATTGGTTCTCCTTATGTGATTGAGAAAATGAATGAAGTGTTGCAAGAGAAGCCTGAATCGACGGTTGTTGGCTATGAGGCCAATGGTGGTTTTTTGACAGCCACTGGGGTTGTGATGGGGCAATCGATGTTGTCGCCACTGCCGACGCGAGATGCTGTGATTGTTCCGTTGATGATATTGATGTTGGCGCGTAGAGGTGCCATTACGGTGGAAGCGTTGCTGTCATCGTTGCCGCAACGGTTCACCTTCAGCGATCGAATCAAAGATTTTCCAACCGAGTTGAGCCGTGCGAAAATTGGCACATTGCGCGATGCTGCGGCCATTGAAGCCCTGTTTGGCGATAGGTTTGGACGGGTTCAAGTCATGGATGAGACCGATGGCTTAAGGATTACTTTTACCTCAGATGAAGTGGTGCATCTGCGTCCATCGGGCAATGCACCGGAGTTGCGCTGTTATAATGAGGCCAGTAGCGCGGCTCGGGCACTGGAGATGAATCAACAGTGTTTAACATTCTTGCACGGTTGGAGAGGAGCAAAATGATGCGTCTATTGCATACCATGATTCGGGTGGGTGATTTGGATCGCTCCATTGATTTTTATACGAACATTTTAGGCATGAAACTGTTGCGGCGGAATGATTATCCTGCGGGTCAATTTACATTGGCATTTGTGGGCTATGGTGATGAAGAGAGCGGTTCGGTGGTGGAGTTGACCCACAATTGGGGCGTGACATCCTATGATTTAGGCGAAGGTTTTGGTCATCTCGCGATTGGAACGGATGATATTTATGGTTTGTGCCGTGCGATTGCTGCTGCAGGTGGTCGCATAATACGCGAGCCGGGGCCGATGAAACATGGCGATACAGTGATCGCTTTTGTCAAAGATCCCGATGGCTATTCGATCGAATTGATTGAACGGAAGGGTTGAGTTATTGATGGTGTAGCTCACGAATTTCTGAAAGTGATTGAAACGCAAAGCTAAAGATGTTTTGGATGGCTGAGAAAAATTCAGATGTGTGCATGACAGGCTCCTTGTACGCGATGGGTTGACGCATCGTCGTAAACAAATAAGCAATAGGTATGCCAAGGGTTTGCAACCCTCTTTTGGTCGATTTGTGTGTCGATGATTTTCTTGCTCGGCACTTTTTGCCGTGATTTTGGAAAAAAGTGCCGAGGATGTTTTTGCCACGGTTACTTTTTGCGTAGAATGGAGAAGAGGGCGATGGGAGCGCAGTCGCGCGAGCCATGAAAAATGGTGGTGTAGGCATCGATCAGCTCAAAGTGGCTGCCAAAAATCCGAGCAATATCATCGGGATGATAGCGGTTGGGAGGCCCCTCTTTGCCTGTTTCATCGATATGGAATGTTTTAAGCAGTAGCCAGCCTTGAGGGTTGGTCAGTTGATGAACTTTTTCAACATAGGTTTGCCGTGCATCCCCTGAGATGCAGTGGAAACAGCCTCGGTCAATGATGAGGTCAAAATGATCTGTGAGTGTTGATTGTAAGATGTCATCTTGTTGGCAGTGAATGGAGACTCCTTCATGGTGCGCGCGCATGGCCGCTTTTTGCATTGCAGAATGGGCGATGTCGGTCGCGGTCACACGAACGCCCCGTTTGGCAAGTGCAATCGCCTGCGAGGCTGCACCGGCGCCCAAATCCAGAGCGCTGGTAATGTTATGGCTGTAGTGTGTGAGGGCCTTTTCAACATCGGCATCAAGTGCTGCGTAAAACCAGGGCATGGTTTCGACATCATCTTCACGGTATTGCGTCTCCCAGTCGCGGGGGGCATTGGGGCCATGGGATGTTTTTTTGTCAGCGGTGGGTTGAAGTGGCATGGGTTGCTCCATGATGGGTGGGATGTGTGGTCATTGTTGGCAGATCGCTTGATGAATCGTCTGATATTTTCTCTTTATTTTCAATTAAATATTTTCACTGTTGCTGCGCTGTTTTTGCGCACTGTTTTTTTATTGCGGTTGGGCTATTGCCTTTTGTAAATAGCCATTTATAAAACGGCGTATGAATCATAACACTAACCTCATTGAAGATTACTATACGCTTGAAAGTTTTGCTAGAATTAAGAACTTTGCTGATACGCAAGCAACGCCATTTGTGGTGGTCGATAATGGTATTATTGATCAGCATTATACTGAATTGGCGGAGAGCTTTCCGTATGCCAAGGTCTATTATGCGATCAAGGCGAACCCTGCGGTTGAGATTTTAAAATTGTTGAGCAAACGCGGTGCATGCTTCGATGTTGCATCGATTTATGAGTTGGATAAGGTGTTGTCGATAGGCGTCTCTCCTGACCGATTGAGTTATGGCAATACCATTAAGAAGCGTAAAGATATTGGTTATTTTTACCAAAAGGGCGTGCGTCTGTTTGTAACTGACTCGGAGATGGATCTTCGTCACATTGCCGCAGAAGCCCCCGGTTCAAAGGTCTATGTTCGATTGTTGACCGAAGGAAGTCATACTGCGGACTGGCCATTATCGCGTAAGTTTGGCTGTCAAACAGACATGGCGGTTGATCTGTTGGTTTTGGCGAGAGATCTTGGCTTGATCCCTTACGGTGTTTCCTTTCATGTTGGCTCGCAACAGCGTGATATTGGTGCATGGGATTCCGCAATTGATAAGGTAAAAGTGATTTTTGACTGGCTAAAAGATGAGTGTGATATCCATTTGAAGATGATCAATATGGGGGGCGGTTTCCCTGCCAACTATATTACACGAACCAATGATTTGGCGACCTATGCCAAAGAGATTACCCATTATTTGAAGGATGATTTTGGCGATGATTTGCCAGAAATTATTTTGGAACCAGGCCGGTCGCTCTGTTCAAATGCGGGGGTGTTGGTCAGTGAAGTGGTATTGATTTCTCGTAAATCGAACACATCGTTGCATCGTTGGATCTATACTGATGTTGGTAAATTTTCAGGATTAATTGAGACGATGGATGAGTCCATTAAATATCCGATTTATACTGAAAAGGGTGGTGAGCAGGAAGAGTGTGTGCTTGCGGGACCCAGTTGTGATAGTGCCGATATTATGTATGAAAACCATAAATATGAGTTGCCGCTTTCGTTAGATGTTGGCGATCGTATGTATTGGTTTTCGACAGGTGCATATACGACCTCGTACAGCTCCATTGAATTTAACGGCTTCCCTCCATTGATGCAGTTGATGATTGGGCCAGAGACCAGCAACCCTTATTGATTAAAGTATGCAATTCCGGTGGGTTGCGGCGGAGGTGTCGATGTCTCTCCGCAGAGCGCAAGATATTGAAGCGAAACGCTGTGATATTGCAGATTTAAGGTCGTTCAAGCTTTTTTAACGCACTTCACTTTTTCAAGTGATAGGGTCAGCTATTTCAATACGGCTATACCTTGGTATCAACGGGCTATTTTTTGCATGTGAATTTTTTGAATAGGCGGCTACACTTGGCGTTTATCAAAAGAGAGGTGTTA
This sequence comes from Zetaproteobacteria bacterium, assembly GCA_002753275.1. Classification (GTDB taxonomy): domain Bacteria; phylum Pseudomonadota; class Zetaproteobacteria; order Mariprofundales; family Mariprofundaceae. Next base: position 12,090 of record PEAA01000002.1, read on the forward strand.
TGCGCTACGACTGGACCATTGATGAGATAGAGAGCCTGTTTAACTTGCCCTTTAATGATCTGCTTTTTCGGGCGCAGCAAGCGCATCGGCTACATTTTGATGCGAATCAAGTTCAGCTCTCGACGCTTCTTTCGATCAAAACGGGGGGATGCCCTGAAGATTGTAAATATTGTCCGCAAAGTTCGCGTTATGAGACCGAAGTTGAATCCGAGCTGCTGATGGCCAAGGAGAAGGTCATCACCGCAGCCAAAGCGGCGCAGGAGCAAGGGGCAACCCGTTTTTGTATGGGGGCTGCCTGGCGCGAACCAAAAGGGCGTGCCTTTGAGATGGTTCTTGAAATGATCCAAGATGTGCGCGCGATGGGGATGGAGACTTGTGCGACCCTTGGCATGCTTACCGATGAACAAGCGGCCAAGTTGAAATCGGCGGGTCTTGACTATTATAACCATAATTTGGATACCGATCCCGAGTATTATAAAGAAATTATCTCTACCCGTACTTATGAAGAGCGTCTGGATACATTAAAGTCGGTGCGTGCGCATGGAATGAGTGTTTGCTGTGGTGGAATTGTTGGCATGGGCGAGAGTCGCCGGCATCGTGCAGGCTTGGTCGCACAATTGAACCACATGAATCCACACCCTGAATCGGTGCCGATCAATATGCTGGTGAAGATTGAAGGAACGCCGATGCAGGCGTTGGAAGATTTAGATCCGTTAGAATTTGTTCGCACCATTGCAGTGGCTCGTATTACCATGCCCTCTTCTTATGTGCGTCTTTCGGCGGGCCGTGAAGCGATGTCGGATGAGATGCAGGCGTTATGTTTTCTTGCTGGAGCCAACTCTGTTTTTTATGGTGAAAAGTTGCTTACCGCTGACAATAGCGATGCCGAGCGCGATCAGGCGCTGTTTGCCCGCTTGGGATTGCAGGCGGAGCAGGCCAATACGCCATCTTCCCGGCGCATTGTGAATGGTTAAAAGTGATATGGGTGATAAATAATGGTAAAACATATTGTCATGTGGCGTTTGAAATCGCCGCAAAATAGTCAAGTGGATGGGCTTGCAATTAAGCAGGCTTTGGAGTCACTTCGAGGTAAAGTTCCATCGCTTCTTTCCGTAGAAGTCGGGCTGCATGCGGGGCCAGATAACTTTGCGACAGGTGCAGCGGATGTGGTGCTATACTCTGAGTTTGTCGATATGGATGGATTGGCTGCTTATCAATCACATCCCGAACATTTGGCTGTGATTCCAGTTGTGCGTGCGCTCTGTGTTGAGCGACGCGTTGTCGATTACGAGATCTAGTGGGGTTTTAGATGTTTCATGGGACAATGACGGCGTTGGTGACGCCATTTGTAGCGGGTGCTTTTGATGAAGAGGCTTTTCGTATGCATATTGAGCGGCAAATTCTTGCAGGGGTGCAAGGGATTGTGCCGGCAGGAACGACGGGTGAAGCCGCGACCCTCTCTTTTGCTGAACATAAACGGGTCATTGAGGTTGCTGTAGATCAGGCGCAAGGTCGTGTTGCTGTGATTGCAGGCACAGGAAGTAATAACACGCAAGAGTCCATTGAATTGACACAAGCGGCAAAAGATTTGGGTGCAGATGCTGCGCTTTTAATTTCACCCTACTACAATAAACCGTCACAAGAAGGGATTTACCAGCATTATAAAGCCGTGGCAGATGCAGTAAGTTTTCCACAGATTTTATATAATGTTCCTGGCCGTACAAATTCTAATCTGTCTCCAGAGACCGTGGCCCGTTTGGCCAAGGTTGACAATATTGTAGCAATTAAAGATGCCACTGCAGATATGGAGCAGTTGACGCTAACCATGGCACTTTGTGATGATCAGCTGGTATTTCTCTCAGGTGATGATGCCACTGTGCTTCCTTTTATGGCGATTGGAGGGATGGGCGTGATCTCGGTGGTCTCGAATCTTGTCCCTCGTTCAATGGTTGAATTGACCACCAGTATGCGTAACTATCAGGTGGAAATTGCACGGGATCTGCACTTTTCACTTAAAGACCTCAATGCGATCATGTTTGTTGAGAGTAACCCTGTTCCGGTGAAAGCGGCCTGTGCCATGCTGGGCTGGATGCGTAATGAATTAAGGTTACCCCTTGTACCTTTGGCTCCCCAATACGAACAACCTCTGCGGCAGGCTTTGATCGATTTTGATTCGGGGTTTGATTTTTTAGTGTTGAATGATGATGTGGATATTGATTCGTTTGCAAAGGAATAATTTTTTTAGCTTCGACAGATTTTTCTGTGATGGCTTCGATGCAAAGGTGCGGGCGTTAATATATTGGAGCGTGCGCAATGTATGAAAATAGAGATGAATCCCATTATTTTTTAGCTACGACATATCCTGGACTTGAGCATGTTGCGGCGAAAGAGTTACCGACATTGGGGGCGGTTATTTTAGGTGTCAGTTCGCGCGGAGTGCGATTCCAGGCAACTGTTGAGGTGCTTTATCGCATCCATCTCTACTCGAGGACTATTAGTCGGGTTTGGCATTCGATTGATCGCTTTACGGTGGCGATCTATTCACAGTTGGAGCGTAAGATTCTTGAGCAGCCTTGGGCGCAGTTTCTTTATCGACAACAGGAAATCAAAGTCGAAATCAATAGTGATCATTCGATTTTAGAAGCAACTAAAAGTTTGGAACAAAAAATTATTCAGACGATTCGTCGTAAAGTTAAACTTCCCTCATCTGAGTGCGACTTGCCTGCACAGACTATTCTTCTCGATATTCGAAGTAACCGTTGTGATATTTTACTCGATACTTCGGGGGTTTCGTTGGAGATTCGTGATTACCAACCGGAATTGCCAAAAGCAACGGCCAATCATCCGACATTGGCAGCCAGTCTGCTGTATTGGATGGCATGGAAACCTTATGAGCCGTTGGTCATTCCGATGTGTAGCTCAGGAATTATTGCTATTGAGGCAGTGAAGTTGGCACATCAACACGGGCATGTGCGTGATTTCGCCTTTCAACATTGGCCTGCGTACGACCATGAACATTTTGAATTGATGGCCAAGGATCGTAAGCAACAGCTACCGTTGACTATTGATGCATGGGATAACCGAGCGCTGGCCTTTTCTAGGACGCAGCGCAATGTACAAGATGCTGGTGTTGCCGATGAGGTGAATGTGCAACAGGCAGTGTTGGTGCGTACGGCGGAAGCAGGTGTGCGTAAGTTATTGGTTTGCAACTTTGTTGAAGTGGTGAGTTCCGAAGAGACAACCCGTTTTTATGGGAAGGTTGGCGAGCTTTTTCGGCGAAAATATGCGGATTTTAAAGCCGTGATTGTGATTCCAGACTCATTGGCGATGGAGGCATTGCGTCTCCCTGTGATTCGTAGTTTTGTAGCGGGGCGTGGGATTCAAGCGGTGACCGTTGCAGAGGTGGATCTTTCGCCGCAAGAGCCCGATCTTTATGAGGATTAAGGGTTCTGTTGGGTTGTCGCCTCTCGGTAGCATGTTTGAGCCACTTTCGCTTCAATGGCGTGATCAACAATAGGCAGAGGGTGAAGATTGGCATCGCCAAGGGTGTGCCATTGATGAATGGTTTTTACCCAACATCTTTTTAAATGGGGAAGCCATCGTTTGATGTAGAGGGTTTCGGGATCAAAGCGCTCTTGTTGTCGCCAAGGGTTGAAGATTCTAAACCACGGCTGTGCATCACATCCCGTTGAGGCGGCCCATTGCCAATTGCCATTGTTGAGGGCAGGATCGTAGTCAAGCAGATGGCGTGCAAACCAGCCTTCTCCTAGCCGCCAATCAATATGCAGATCTTTGACCAAAAACGATGCAGTAATCATTCGCACACGGTTATGCATGTAGCCAGTTTGCAGTAATTCACGCATCCCTGCATCGACAATAGGAAATCCTGTATTTCCTGAACACCAAGCCGCAAAGTGCGCTTGATGATTGCGCCATGTTAATGATTCAAATTGAGGCAGATAGCAGTGGCCAAATACCGATGGATGATGAAATGCAATATGGGTGAAGAAATCCCGCCAATAGAGTTGCCGAATGAGCGGGTGTTCTGGCCCCAACATGGATGCAACCGCCTGATACACTTCGCGCACAGAGAGAGTGCCAAATTTAAGGTGAACGGAGAGTTTACTGCTGGCATCGAGGGAAGGTATATCGCGATCGAGTGCATAGTTTGCCAACGCATCGATGTGAGCTAACGCTGTGAGCGCCCCTGATCGTCCGGGTGTGGTTTGGGGCGGTGTGGTTGCGTGCTTAAGTATCATTTGCGTAATCGTTTGCGCATGTGTTTGCCATTCTGTTTCTGACATGGGATGAATGTTGCTCAACGGTACCGTTTGAGGTGGTGATACAGGGATGGTCAATGCCAGTTTATAAAACGCACTAAACACTTGGTAGGGTTGCTGTTGCTTGTTTCTAATTGTTGTGGGCGGGTTGAGCAGCGCATCATCATACCAATAGATGGGCGTGTCGTATGATAAGCCCACTGCTTGAATGGCTTGATCGCGTTGGCGTGAGAATGGCGTGTAGTCACGGTTGAGATAGATGGCATCCACACTTTGTGTTTGTAAAAGTATCTCGATCACTTCAGAGGGAGCACCGGTGTAGATGTTGAGACCGCTTTGGTGGAATTGCCGCAATTGTTCATGGAGAGCTTGTAAGGTGTGCAGCATCCAGGCGAAGGCTGGCAGGCTCTGGTAAGGGTGTGGTTCAATTTGTTTGGGGTCAAAAATAAAGGCGAGGCTTACAGTATTGCTCTTGGCACATGCTTCAATGAGCGCAGTTTGATCCTCTAAGCGAAGATCGCGGCGGAAAATCAACAGGGCATGTTGATGGTGTGTCACAAGGCGATCGATTACCAACCTTCAATATGTCTCTGGCATATTGAGGCGAGGGCATCAATATGCGCAGGTTCTGCATTGAGCGCGGGGATGTAGGTGAGCATTTCACCGCCAGCCTCCATAAAATAGCCACGGTTTTCTACGGCGATCTCCTCTAAAGTCTCCAAGCAGTCTGCGGAAAAGCCGGGGCAGATCACATCGACGCGGCGAATGCCCGCAGCCCCCCACGCTTTTAAGGTTGCATCGGTGTAGGGCTTAACCCACTCCTCGCGCCCAAAGCGGGATTGAAAGGAGACATCCCATGCATCATCCGCCAGGTTTAATGCCTCGGCGAGAAGCCTGGCGCTCTTGCGGCAGAGGCATGGATAAGGGTCCCCTTGATCAAAGTAGCGCTGTGGAATGCCGTGGAAAGAGATCAGCAGTCGTTGAGGTTTTCCGTGTTTTCTCCAGTGATTCTCAACGCTTATGCGTAGTGCTTCGATATAGGTGATATGGTCATGATAACTGTTCACGGTACGAACTTCCGGCACCCAGCGCCATGTTTTAAGTGTGTCAAAAACAGCATCAAAGGTTGAAGCTGTTGTGGCGGCTGCATATTGAGGATAAAGGGGCAGTACGAGAATTTTACCGCACCCCTGTTCGCGTAGCGATTGTAGCCCTTTTTCGATCGATGGATTGCCATAGCGCATGGCAAGTTCAACCACGACCGTATCGGGATGAGTGTGTTGGAAGTGCTTGGAAAGAGCCGTATGTTGATTTTTTGAATGAACCAACAGTGGAGAGCCACCGTCGCTCCACACCTCTTGATACGCTTTGGCGGAGCGGGCAGGGCGAATGTTTAAGATGATGCCATTGAGAATCAGCCACCACAGTGCTCGATTCATCTCAACGACGCGTGGATCGGAGAGAAACTCTTTTAAATAACGCTTCAAGGCGATCTTGGTTGGGGCATCGGGTGTGCCAAGATTGGTGATGAGAATACCGATCTTGTTGCGCTGAGCCTTGGTTGCGTGCATGGCAATTTCGGTGGCAGATTGTGGTGGTCGAGTCATCTTTGTCCCTTTATTCAATCAGTTTTCATAGTCGTACACGATCCTGAAATATATCATGGTGGTTCATTTAGTGCGAATGCCTTGTAAAAAAATGTCTACGGCGTGGCGTAAACTTTCACCCTCTTCGGCGAGGCTTTGCGCAGCGCTGAGAATTTCTTGCGCCGATCTTCTGGTTTCAGAGGAGGAGTTTGAAACCAGAAGAATACTGGATGAAACATCTTTGGTGCCATCTGCTGCTTGTGCAACATTGCGTGCTATTTCGGTGGTTTCAACCGATTGTTCATCCACTGCGTGGGCGATGGAGTTGGCGATTTCATCCATTTCAACAATGGTTTTTCGAATCTCGATAATGGCCGAAGCAGCAACATGGGTGATGTTTTGAACATCATGAATCTGACGGCTAATTTCTTCGGTTGCTTTGGCTGTTTCGTTGGCCAAGGTTTTAACCTCGGATGCGACAACCGCAAATCCTCGGCCTGCATTGCCGGCACGCGCGGCTTCGATCGAGGCATTTAGCGCCAACAAATTGGTTTGTTCGGCAATGGCGGTAATCATAGCAACGACTTCACCAATTTTTTCGACGGCAATTAACATGTTTTTGACAGTGCTTTGGGTTTGATCCGCTTGTTGGGCCGCGTTGTCAGCAATGGTTGAGGCGCGTTGTACATGTTGGCTAATTTCTCGTTCTGAGCTTATCAACTCTTCAGCGGCGCAAGATACGGTTTGAACATTGGTTGATGCTTGTTCAGATGCCGCGGCAACGGTTGTTGCTTGATTGAAAGTCTCTTCTGCTGCTTCAGAGAGTACGGCGGAGGATGTGTGTAATTGGTTTGCCGCTGAAGAGACCTGGCTAACAATATGGGATACGGAGCATTCGAAACGATCCGCCAAGTCTAGGAGCATTTCGCGGCGTTTTTGAAGATTGAGCATCTCATGATGCTCTTGTTCGCGACGCAGGGTCTCATTTTCCAGGCCATTTTTTCGAAAGACTTCTGCGGCGTGTAACATGTTCCCAAATTCATCTTTTCGTCCATCATCCTCGATCTTTTGTGAATAGTTACCTTGGCGCAACAGATCGAAAGTGGCGATGATTTTATTGATGGGGGAGATAATTGCTCGGGTGGTGGCGGCGGAGATGATTCCTGAAAAAATCAGTGCCAAAATGACGCCCATTAAAATATAGACAAGGGTGGTGTCGCCAATATCTACCATCTCTTTTTCGGCCTCGTTAACGCTTTGCAAAATGATCACACGAACCGCTTCACCCGCGGCATCCATGGCATTAAAAGAGCTCTGCCGTTTCTCTTCAAGTTGCATGATTCCAGCAAACCCTTTGCGAATTTCATTGATCTTGCTGAGAAGCCCATTGATCTCCGCGGACATTGCACCTGCATTGAGCTTCTTGAGCTTGAGCGCGATCATGTAGATATTTTTAGCATGTGTAGCAATCGCTTGTTCCCATTGGGGCGATTTGTCGAGGCGATAAGCCTTTTGGGCATTTTCAACTGAAATGATCTGTAAAACCAGCTGTGTGGAGAGCCTTTCGATATCTTGCCCCATGGTGACTTTTTCGCGCATTCGTTGGGCTGCGTTGATGAGACTGATCAGTTTTTTGGTGCTATGAATTTGATCGGTACTTTCGAGTTGTTTGTCCGCGTGTTGAATCAAGGTATTGAGCATGGCGGATTTTTTTTGTGCTGCCGTGGAAATTTTCTCTGCTGTAGTGCGAAATGCTGATGCCGATTCAGTGTTGGTGCGCACATGGTCGAGGGTTGAAGATGTATCTTCTGCATAGGTGTTAAAGGCTGTTTCGAAAGCGTGTACATAGGTGTGAATTTCAGATAATTGTTGTTGCTTATGGGCAAAATCATTTTGTTGTTGAAGTTGCTCGATGTTGCCGATTAATTCAGATGATAACTGTCGTACACGATCCGCCACAGAAGGATTTTCATTCATCTGGAATTGATTCCGCAATGTTTCTGCACGGCTTAATTTTTGTTCCATGTGCGACATTTCAGAAACAATGCGCTGTGTATCCATCACTTTCGCATGACTATACCATGCGATCAGCGCTACGACTGCAACCATGAGTGCAATAAGTGTGAAGCTGAGGCTTAGTCTTGTACTGATTTTCATCATAAACACCTTTTTGAAATCAAAAGGTCGCGATTCCTGCTTGGCATGAATAGCGACCCTTTGATGGGTTTGTCCTACATCATGTTTTCAATATTTAGACCAATGGTGATTGCACCTATAGGCTTGCCACTGGCAGGATCGACAATGGTGGCAGAGATTTGCGTTTGAAAGCTTTGCGTACTGTCGTCGAATTCAACTTCATCAATGAACAATTGATTGTTTCCAGAGCCGTATGTTTTTTGCCATTTTGCTTCATCACCTTGCATATAATCTGATGTGATGTCGGACTGCCCGACATTTAGCCCCTTGTTGTCCATGATAAACATTTCGGTAATCACGCTTTGGTGGGCACTTTTTTTCGTTTTGAGAAAATTTGAGAGGGTGTTACTCAGGGTGGCATTGATTAAGGTTCCACCGCCAGTTTTTGCTTCGGCACGCCAAGTTTTGTCCATGGTGTCAATTTCGGTAGCGGTGAGCGCAGTGTGTTGGGCGTTTTGTGTTTTGATGGCATTAATGATGAGCGGATCTTCCAGCCATGTTTTGATATTGTTGTCAAAAAAAGTTCTGATTTGAGGTTCAAATTCATTGGATTGCGCAATGTTTGAGAATCCTAACATTACGGTAGCGATGATCATCCATACTATTTTATGCATGTTATTTTTATCTCCATGGGGGTTGAAGGATGGGCCGTTTACACATGAACGGACGGCTTCAAGATCGAAAGCATCGTGTAAGCCTTCTTGGTCGATCTTGATTTTTCCAAACATATTATAGTACGGATGCCTTCATGATTTGGTAATCATCGGGATGATTGATGGCGTTCATGAAATAGTCAAATAAAATTGAATGATGGAATAAAATTTGCCAGCAGCTCTCGACCAGGTTTTTAAACAACGCGATGATCCGCTCTATTGATTAAGCAAAAAGCCCACAATGAGGGTCATTTTTGAGATGTTGATACTTTCGAAGAGGTGCCGCGGCAATAGGATTTGTGGATCGAAGACTTTTATGTAGATTTATCAAATTATTATAAATGAATATATTGGAGCGTGTGATGAAGATTGTGATCGTAGGTGGTGTGGCGGGCGGTGCAACGGCAGCTGCGCGTATGCGTAGAAACAGTGAAGATGCTGAGATTGTCATGGTTGAGCGCGGAAAATATATCAGCTTTGCCAATTGCGGCTTGCCCTATCACATTTCAGGGATGATCACTGAGCGCGAGCAGCTGTTGGTGACATCTGAAGCCTCATTTCAGCAGCGTTATCGTGTGGATGTTCGCAGCCAAACGGAGGCGATTGCTATTGACCGTGAGGCGAAATTGATCCGTTTGCGCAATTTGATTACGGGCGATGCGTATGATGAAGCGTATGATAAGCTACTGCTCTCGCCAGGAGCGGAGCCTGTGCGCCCCAGACTGGCTGGGATCGATTCCTCGCGAATTTTTGGACTGCGCAATATTCCTGATCTCGATAAGATTATGCATCATATTGCCGATGAGAAGCCGCGCCGTGCTGTGGTCATTGGCGGTGGCTTTATTGGTGTGGAAGTCGTGGAAAATTTGCACGAACGCGGTGTATTTACGACCTTGGTTGAAGGGATGTCACAAATTTTAATGCCATTGGATGAGGAGATGGCGGCAATTGTTCATGCCCATCTGCGGGATAAAAATATTGAGTTGTATCTCAATGATCGCGTTGATCACTTTGAGGATAAGGAGGACCATACATTGGTCTTTTTGAGTAGTGGACGCCGTATTCAAGCTGATTTGATTGTGTTGGCGATTGGAGTGCGCCCAGAGACCACTTTGGCACGAGGGTGTGGCCTTATGCTTGGCGAGACGGGTGGTATGAAAATTAATGAATATCTGCAAACCAGTGATGAACATATTTATGCTGTGGGTGATGCTGTTGAGGTCACGCAGACGATCGGCCATCAGCAGGTGTTGATTCCACTGGCAGGCCCCGCCAATCGCCAAGGGCGCATGGCTGCGGATAACATCATTTTTGGTAACCGTGTACAGTATCGGGGGACACAAGGAACTTCGATTCTAAAAGCCTTTGATCTTGCGGCGGCAACCACGGGACTGAATGAGAAACAGCTGCATAAACTTGGTGTTGCGTTCAAATGTTGTGTGACGCACAGCGGTTCGCACGCCAGCTATTATCCGGGTGCCAAGCAGATGAGCATCAAACTTCTCTTTACGCATGATGGGGATATTTTAGGCGCACAGGCGGTGGGTTCCGAGGGCGCAGATAAACGCATTGATGTGATTGCCACGGCGATTTATGGTGGCTTGAAGGTTGAGGATTTGGCAGATCTGGAGCTTGCCTATGCGCCTCCTTATGGTTCGGCAAAAGATGCTGTTAATATCGCAGGCTATGTGGCCAGCAATGTACTCAATGGCTCTCATACTTTGATCGATTGGCGTATCCTTGCAGAGCAACTGGCGTGCGATGCTGAAAAGTTTCAATTGGTGGATGTGAGAACGGCAGAGGAGTTTGATATTGGCTCGATTCCGCATGCGATCAACATTGATGTGAATCAGTTGCGTAGCCGTTTGGGTGAATTGGATGCTGAAAAACCGGTTGTTGTCTTTTGTCAGATTGGCTTGCGTGGCTATTTGGCTTACAGGATTTTGACCCAGTCTGGATTTAAGCAGGTTGCAAATCTTTCGGGCGGCTATAAAACCTATGCTTGGGCTGTCGATAAGCAGTCCAATCCGGATATATTTGATTATGAAGATATTAAGCATCGTAGCATTGAAGAAATTGAGGCGGAGCGTGAGGGCGGTTGTGAGATTGACCATGCCCTTTTAAAGGGCGCTGCTACGGGCGCGTTTCATCAACTCAATGCGGTGGGGTTGCAATGCCCCGGGCCGATTATGAAGACCTATAAAGCAATGGAAGCATTGGAGGATGGTGAGCTGTTGGAAGTGACAGCCTCTGACCCCGCCTTTGGACGCGATATTCGCGCATGGGCGAAAAAAACGGGCAATGAACTGCTCTCGGTGAAGGTCGAGAAGGGAATGGTGATCGTGTTGCTGCGCCGCGTTGTGCAACATGGAGCGCAAACACCGGCGATTGCAGCAAAAGATAAGCTGACCTTGGTGGTCTTTTCCGATGATTTGGATAAGGTGATGGCGAGCATGATTATTGCCAATGGGGCACTGGCGATGGGTAAACCCGTGACACTCTTTTTCACCTTTTGGGGGCTTGATGTGATTCGCCGCGGTGATGCACCGCATCTACCTAAACCTATGATGGATAAGATGTTTAGTACGATGTTGCCATCAGATGTGGATCATCTGAATACCATTTCTAAAATGGATATGCACGGGTTGGGTGCTAAAATGATTCGTAAAGTGATGCATGACAAAGGTGTGGAAACACCGGGGCATTTATTGCAAAGCCTGGTGGATGGCGGGGCGCAGATGATTGCTTGCCAGATGTCGATGGATGTGATGGGTATTCAGCAAGAGGAGTTGATTGAAGGGGTTGAAATTGCTGGCGTGGCAGCCTTCTTGGCCGAAGCGGGGGATTCGGGGACGACGCTGTTTATTTGATGTTGATTGATAGCATAGGTCGATTGGCGGCAATGGTTACGGGACGATGTGGTAACACCGTGGCCTCTTTTTATTTCCATGTTGCCCCTTGAATCGATGTTGACTCTACCCTATATAAAAGGGGTGAAAGCGCTTCGATTTGAAAAATGTTGAGAGTGCAAGGGGTGAAATATGGACATGAATAAAATGACACAAAAAGTGCGTGAGGCGCTACAAGCTTCGCAAGCCTTGGCGGTGCGTTTGCACCATCAAGAGGTCGATGTTGAGCATATGGTAGCAGAGTTGTTGGCACAAGATAATGGCTTGATGCCGCAATTCTTGTCACGCATGGGTATTGTTACCGCTGACTTTTCTGCTGCCATCCAGCGCCTGCTTGCCAAGCGTCCCAAAGTGACTTCTGCGCAGGGTGTTGAGCCCGGCTCGGTCTATGTGACGCAGCGCTTGAATCAGTTGTTGGTGCGTGCGGGCGATGAAGCCAAGACGATGCAGGATGATTTTATGTCTGTTGAACATCTCCTGCTTGCCATGATTGCCGATGGGCATGCTGAGCTGACGGCGGTGCTGAAATCATTTCAAATTGAACGGGCGCGTGCTTTGGCCGCGATCCAGGCGGTGCGTGGCCATCAACATGTGACCAGTGATACGCCTGAAGATAACTATGAAGCCTTGAAAAAGTACGGACTTGATCTGGTGGATATGGCGCGTCAAGGCAAGTTGGATCCCGTCATTGGCCGTGATAGCGAGATTCGCAGTGTGATTCGTATTTTGTCGCGAAAGACCAAAAATAACCCGGTGCTTATTGGTGAGCCCGGGGTGGGTAAGACGGCGATTGTTGAAGGATTAGCTCAGCGTATTTTGGATGGAGATGTTCCCGAAGGTCTGAAGCAACGCACAGTTTTTTCACTGGATATGACGGCATTGATGGCGGGTGCAAAATACCGTGGGGAATTTGAAGAGCGTCTTAAAGCGGTGTTGAAAGAGATTAAAGCGTCCGATGGAAAAATTATCCTCTTTATTGATGAGTTGCACACGATTGTTGGTGCTGGAAAAACCGAAGGCTCATCGGATGCGGGCAATATGCTCAAGCCGATGTTGGCCCGTGGTGAGTTGCACTGTATTGGCGCCACCACCTTGAATGAACATCGTCTCTATATTGAGAAAGATGCGGCGCTTGAGCGTCGTTTTCAGCCGGTGATGGTTGACGCTCCCAATGTGGAGGATTCGATCTCGATTTTGCGTGGCTTGCGTGAACGGTTTGAGGTGCATCACGGTGTGCGTATTCAAGACGCGGCCTTGGTGGCGGCGGCGGTATTGTCGGATCGTTATATTTCAGATCGTTTTTTGCCTGACAAAGCGATTGACCTGATTGATGAAGCGTGCGCATCCATTCGTACAGAGATTGATTCGCTCCCTTCTGAGTTGGATGAGGTTTCGCGAAAAGTGATGCGTTTGGAGATTGAAGAGACGGCACTGAAAAAAGAGAAAGATGCGGCCAGTATCAAACGCCTTGAAGTGTTGCAGCAGGAGCTTGCGGATTGTAAATGTGAACGCGATGCCATGCGCTCACAATGGGAGAAAGAGAAGTCGAAGATCGGCAACTTGCAAAGTTTGCGTGAGCAGGTTGAGCAGGTGAAAAAAGAGATTGCTGCCGCTGAGCGGGCCTATGACTTGAATAAGGTGGCGGAGTTGCGCCATGGCGTATTGCCAGGGCTGGAGCGGCAATTGCATGCGGCCGAAAAGAGTTCGGAAGAGGATCAGTCGCTGTTGCATGAAATGGTGACTGAGGAAGAGGTGGCGACGGTTGTGGCACGCTGGACAGGGATTCCTGTCTCAAAATTGATGCAGGGCGAGCGTGAAAAACTTCTCCATCTGGAAGAGGTGTTGCACGAACGGGTGATCGGCCAGGATGAAGCGGTGACGGCGGTCAGTGATGCGGTGTTGCGCGCCCGTGCTGGAATCAAAGATCCCAAGCGCCCGATTGGGTCGTTTATCTTTTTAGGGCCAACGGGTGTGGGTAAAACGGAGTTGGCAAAAACGCTGGCCAATTCGCTCTTTGATTCAGAAGATTTGATGGTCCGTTTTGATATGTCGGAATATATGGAGAAGCACTCTGTTTCGCGACTGCTTGGCGCGCCTCCGGGCTATGTTGGTTTTGAATCGGGAGGGCAATTGACCGAAGCGGTTCGCCGGAAACCTTATTCGGTACTGCTTTTTGATGAGGTTGAAAAGGCGCATCCCGATGTGTTCAATGTGTTGCTGCAGCTGCTCGATGATGGTCGATTGACTGATTCTCAGGGGCGAACGGTTAATTTTAGAAACACCGTGGTAATTATGACCAGCAATATTGGCAGTCAATACCTGCTCGAAGGGGTGGATGCTGAGGGACATATCTCTGATGAGGCACGGGCACAGGTGAAGGGAGAGCTGAGCCATTTCTTTAGGCCGGAGTTTTTGAACCGTGTGGATGAAGTGGTGATGTTTAAGGCGCTAACTTCTGCCGAAATTACCCGTATTGTCGACCTGTTCTTGGATGTGTTGCGTGATCGTCTGCATGATCAGGATGTTGCTTTGCAAGTGAGCGATGCTGCAAAATTGTATCTTGCGGCGGAGGGGTATGATGCAGTGTATGGGGCGAGGCCATTGAAGCGTCATATCCAACATGCGCTTGAGACACCTATCGCACGGTTGTTACTTGGTGAAACGGTTCTTCCTGGGCAGGTGATTGTGGTTGATGCGGTTGCGGAGGGCTTGCATTTGTCGGTGCAGAAGGGTTGAAGTTCGATGATGTGAAAGTATAATGATGTGACGCGGCAGCGCATGGATGAAGCCCTTTGCCCATGCGCTGTCTCTTGTTATTTAAAAGGATCAAGTTTAGTTTTTCCTGTATGGGGATTGTTCCATGGTGGAGGGAGCTTAGAATGAAATTAAACTTGAAAGCAAAAATGATGTGGGGCGCGGGACTGCTTTCGTTGATTCCGTTATTGCTGACAACCATCGTGTTGATGGAGCTATCGACCTCAACGGGTGCCGATTTGTTAAAAAAAGCAGCGGAGCAAGAGCTGGTGACGCTGCGAAATGATCAGAAAAATGCCATTGAAAGTTATTTTGATGTAATTCGCAATCAAGTTGAAGGGATGGCGAGCGCGCAAACCACACAAGAGGCGCTCAGTGATTTAACGGCGGCTTTTTACGCCTTTCGTTCGCAAGTTAATTTCACCAATGTTGAAGCTTATCGTGCGGAACTGGGGCGTTACTACAAAGATCAATTTGCTCAAGAGTATAAAAAATCCAATGAAAATGATGTGAATTGGGATCAGTTTTTGCAAGGATTAGACAGTGATGCGGTTGCGTTGCAATACAGTTTTATTCAAAAAAATCCAAATCCTTTGGGGAGCAAGCATAAGCTCGATTCTATTGGTGGATCGTCATATTATGCGATGGTGCATGGTCGCCAACATCCGATGTTTCGCGACTTTTTAGAGCGCTTTGGTTATTATGATATTTTTCTTGTGGACGCTGAAAGCGGTCGTGTCGTTTACACTGTTTTTAAAGAGCTCGATTTTGGAACTTCATTGATCAAGGGCAATTGGGCGAAGTCTGGATTGGGCGATGCCTTTCGTGCTGGCATGAAGCTTGATCAAGGTGATTCTGCATTGATTGATTTCTCTCCTTATACCCCGTCGTATGAGGCGCAGGCAGGTTTTATTTCATCTCCCATCTTTGCTAACGGCAAGCGTGTTGGCGTGCTCATTTTTCAATTGCCGATTGATCGTATCAATAGTGTGATGACCCATGAAGAGCATTGGAAAGATGCTGGGCTTGGCGATTCTGGAGAGACTTATTTGGTGGGTGCCGATAAAAAGCTTCGTAGTAACAGTCGCTTTTTGATGGAGGATCGTGAGGGTTACTTTGAGGCGCTGCAGCAGGGCGGTGTGTCATCATCGGTGATCGCAACGATTAGAGATCGCAACAGCAGCATAGGGCTTCAGAGCGTTGATACCTTGGGTGTAAAAGCGGCACTGGCCGGTGAGCGCGGATTCGAGATTTTTCCTGATTATCGTGGGGTGGCTGTTCTTTCGGCGTATACACCCTTAGAGATCAAAGGCGTTCAGTGGGTGTTGATGGCAGAAATTGATGAGGCGGAAGCCTTTGCTGGTGTGACATCGCTGCGCAACAGCATTTTTCAAGGCAGTGCTGTCACGATGGTTGTGGTTGCCATTGTTGCGTTGATTGTGGGCTGGATGCTCGCCGGCGCGTTGATCCGACCCATTATGCAAGCGGTCTCAAGCAGTGGAAATATCGCCCAAGGCAACTTGGATACGCCGATCATGACACGCTTGACGGATGAAATGGGGCAGATGTTGCGCGCCCTTGATCAGATGCGGCAAGGGTTGAAACGGGGTGTTGAAGAGCGGGATGCACAGGCGCAAGCGGATCGCATGCGTATGCAAAAGCAGTTGGATGAACAAGCGCGTGAGGCGGCATTGGTGCGTGAATTTGAGCAGAGGATTTCAGGTGTTGTTCTCACTGTTGAGAGCTCATCCTCGCAAGTCAACTCGGCTGCGGCTTCACTTGCTTCGATGGCGGAAGAGTTGACCAATCAGGCGGCTTCTGCAGCTTCAGGTACCGATCAAGGCCTGCGCAATGTGGAATCGACGGCGGCGGCAACTGAGGAGATGAGCGCAACGATTCATGATGTCTCTTCGCGTATTCAAGAGGCGTTGATGATTGCTGAAAAAGCGGCGATGGAAGCGGAAGGAACCAATGCAACCATGCAGCGACTTTCGCATGTCTCTGCCGAGATTGGTAATGTGGTTAATACGATCAATGAGATTGCTGAACAGACCAACCTGTTGGCGCTCAATGCTTCAATTGAAGCGGCAAGGGCAGGAGATGCCGGTAGAGGATTTGCGGTGGTGGCTAACGAGGTGAAAGATTTGGCGCAGCAAACGGCACAAGCTACCCGTGAAATTGAGCAGCAGATTGTCGGCATGCAACGGGAGAGTGAATCAGCCGTGCATGCACTGGCTTCGATTGCAGATATTATTTCGACTATCAATTCACATACGCAGACGGTCGCTTCTGCGATGGAGCAGCAGTCTGCGGCGGTGACAGAGATATCCCGTGGCGCACAAGAAGCAAGCACGGGAATGATTAACATTAGCAATGCGATTCAAGATGTTTCAGCGGCTTCCGAAGAGTCTGCGCAGATGTCGGCAGAGTTATTACAAAGCTCGGAAGGATTACAATCATCGGCCCGTGATCAGCGAAAAATTGTCGACCACTTCTTGCAAGGATTGCATAAAATTCGTCATGAATAAATGCGCTGTGAGGGTAGTAGGGAAATATCACGGATTGACGCAATAAATAAAATAAGGATTTGTTGTTTTGAATAATTTAAAAATGACTCAAAAGTTAATAGTATTGTTGCTTATGCCGCTGTTTGGGCTGCTCTACTATTCAGGCAGTGCGATGTTTCATGCCCAGCAAGATGCAAGTTCATTACAGGTTTTGGGCAAAATGATGCAGATGAATAGTCGTGTCATTGCAGCGGTGCATGCGTTACAAATTGAGCGGCGAATGGTCTTTGAATCGGGGTCGCTCGCCAGTAGTGATGGTGCGGCGTTGTTGCAACAACAGCAGGATGTGGCCGAGCAAATGGATCGTTTATATGCCAAAGCCGATGAGGCGATGGTGGTTTATGGTGATCCACAGAGTTTTGATGTGGCTATCTTGGATAGCCATTATCAAGAGGTGATTCAGCGCTACCGTGCGGTTGAAGCTCTGCGCGGATCGGATCAGCAAATGGGTAGCCGAGATGCTATGGTGCGTTATGATGATTTGATCGAGACATTGCATCAAATTTCTTATGCTCTTGCAGGGCTTGCAGGTCATGCGGATCTTTATGAAGGCTCGGGTGTGATTTCCAACGCTGATATTGCCATGATGCTGAGTGCGTTTACGCAATTCTCAGAAGTGAAAGAGTCTGCCAGTATTGAGTACCAGATCTTGTTGAAGGTGTTTGCACAGCATCGTTTTGACAGCAATGCTTTTCAAGATTTTATGGCAGCATGGCTTAATCAAAATACCTATGAAGATAACTTTTTACTGCTTGCAGAAGCCGATGATCAAACAATGTACCGTGAGATGATGCAGAATGATGCTGTGAAGCGCGTGCTGCGTTATCGTTCTTTGGCGGTTGAGCAAGCCAATCAGGGGTATGTCTCCATTTCGGATGATGAATGGCGTCAAGCCGCAGGGGAGCGCTTAAATCTGCTGCGTAGCGGTGAAGAGAAGCTTTTAGACGCGTTGGAGAATGATACGCAGTTTGCCATGGATGAGGCGAGTCAGTTACGCAATGAAACGGCAATGATTTCGGCGTTAATTTTGTTATTAACCGTGGGAGCATCCATGTTGATTGCAAAAGGGATCAATGTGAATGTCCAACAAGCTGTACGAAGCATCGGTTTGATCGCTTCAGGACGATTGGAAGCGACGGTTCCCTCTGGAAGTAAGGATGAGATTGGCCTGATTTTGAATGGACTCGCAACGATGCGTGAGTCGCTTTTAGAGGCGAATCGCGTTAAAGAAGAGAGCGTGTTGGCGCAAGAGCGTCAACGGATTGAGCAAGCGGCGGTGGTGAAAGCATCGCAATTGCAGATGGCGGATCGATTTGAAGTTCAAGTGGGCGGATTGATTTCTGAATCGATGTCGGAGATCGATGCCTTACATGCCCATGCAGAAGCGTTGGCAGCGATGGCAGAGGAGCTTTCGCATCAAGCTGATAGTGCTGCAAGCGGTGTTTCTCAAGGGCAGGCAAGTGTTGAAACAACTGCGTCCGCGACAGAGGAGATGAGTGCAACCATTGGAGAGGTGGCGCACAGGATGCAGTGCGCACTGAAGATCGCGGATCAAGCCGCGACGGAGACACAACATACCAATCAATTGATGGCACGCCTCTCGGGAGTCTCTGAAGAGATTGGTTCAATTGTACAGACGATCAATAAGATTGCCGAGCAGACCAATCTTTTGGCGCTTAACGCCTCAATTGAAGCTGCCCGTGCAGGAGATGCAGGCCGCGGTTTTGCTGTGGTTGCCAATGAAGTGAAGGATTTGGCGCAGCAAACTGCAGGTGCGACAGGTGAAATTGCAACACAGGTGCAAGGGATGCAACGCGAGAGTCGCGAGGCCGTTGAGGCGATTGAGCGTATTTCAAACATTATTAGGGATATCAATGAGACAACGCAAACCGTTGCGGCAGCGATGGAAGAGCAAAGTACCGCAGTTTCGGATATTGCCGCCAGTGCTACTGAGGCGAGTGCGGGGATGTTTAATATCAATGATGCGGTGCGAGATGTCTCCTTGGCTTCAGGAGAGGCGGGCCGTTCATCGGCTGAGCTGCTCATGACGGTTGATAAAACCAGCGGTAAAATGCGTGATATGAAGAATCATGTAGATCAATTCCTGGATGGGATTCGTAAACATGGATGAGCAGTTGCCAAGATAGCATGACGATCACGGTGGTAATTGCCTTGATCGTACCATGTTTGTGGCTTACTGTTGCTTAAATTTAAGGTGTGAAAGGGTGAGGAGCAGATTATGAAGGGTAACAATTTACGCGAAGCGTTAACATTTTCAGTTAACAAACAAAAATTATGCGCGCCAGTGAGTCAAGTCCGCGAAGTGATTCCTCTCCCTGCATGCACCCATATTCCTTTGGCATTGGGATGTATTGATGGATTGATTAGCTTGCGTGGCCATGTCATTACCCAGATTGATATGCGCCAGGCATTAAAATTACCCCGTCGGGTAGACAACAGTCAGTCAAAAATTTTGGTGACAGAAATTAAGTCTGGCGAAGTGGTCGGGATTGTGGTGGATGAAGTCGGTGAAGTGCTTATTCTTAACCATGAGGATATGGAGTCGGTGCCAATGTCATTGGAGAAGTGTTGGCGTAAAATTGGTAAGAATGTCATCAAACGCAAGGATGAATTGGTGGTTCTTGTCGATATGGACGCGTTATTTATGATGACCCTTCCTGAAACTTTGGATCTGATTCACGATATGTAAGGCAATGCTGATTTTTGTTTGATCGTTCAGATTTAAATATGGATGAGAATGATTCGTTATTTGAATAGGTTGGCATCGAGTTGGTACTCTTTAAGCAGTTTACGCACAGTATTGCGGTTGAGCCCGAGCATCTCGGAGGCTTTCAACTGATTGCCCTTGCAGAGTTGTAACACCATTTCCAATAAAACAGGTTCAACATGCTTCATTAAATAGCGATAAACCATGGTTGGCGTCGAGTAGCCTGATTGATCGACATATCGCTGGATACATTGACGAATCGCTTCAGGTAAAACCTCATCTTGATTTTTACTTCGACCATGGCCCAATGCGAGTGCGACATCGGAGACGGTAATGGTGGCACCAGGGGTGAGCACTGCCAACCGTTGCATGACATTTTTTAATTCACGGACATTTCCACGCCATTCATAGCGTTGCAGCAATTCAATGCTGTCATCGAGTAAAATTTGCGGGGTAAGATTCATCTCGTTACATGATTTATTTAGCAGGTGTTCGGCGAGTTCTGGAATATCATCGCGCCGATCGCGCAGTGCGGGAATGTGAACGGGAATCACATTGAGTCGATAATAGAGGTCTTCTCGAAATAGCCCTGCATCCATCTTTTTGCGTAAATCTTGGTGGGTGGCTGCCAGCAAGCGGACATTGACTTTGCGATCTTCACTGGAGCCGACCCGTTGCACAACGCCCATCTCCAATACGCGTAACAGTTTAGCTTGTAGGGCTGCAGGCATATCACCAATTTCATCAAGAAAGAGGGTGCCGCCATCGGCTTGTTCAAAGCGACCACGGTGCATCTTATCGGCGCCCGTAAAGGCACCTTTTTCATAACCAAACAGTTCAGATTCGAGAAGATCTGCAGGAATGGCGGCGGTATTGATGGGGACAAAGGGAGCATCATGGCGAAAACTTCGCTCGTGTAGCTCGCTGGCGACAAGCTCTTTTCCGGTTCCCGATTCACCGGTGATTAAAACGGTTAAATCGGAGGTGGCGACTCTGCCAATGGTGCGAAAGAGTTGTTGCATGGCAGGGCTTCGGCCGAGGAGAAGGCTCTTGTTTTCAGGAACCACGCTCTCGACAGATTCATGAACGGGGAGTTCGGGTTTGGGTTTTTGTACCCGCTTAATCAGTTGGCGCACTTCATCAAGATCAAAGGGTTTGGGGAGATACTCCATGGCACCTGCGCGGTAGGCTTCGGCGGCATGATCAAAGGTACTTTCAGCGGTAAGCAGAATCACGGGCATTTCAAAAATTCCCGATTGCAGCAGTTTCATGCCATTTCCATCAGGAAGGTAGACATCTAAAAAAATAAGATCCGGTGTTGTATGGTCGAGTGCACTTTTTGCCTCTTGCAGCGTGCCCGCTTCAAAGACTTCGAGCCCTTCCTCTTTGAGAACACGCGATAGTACCCAGCGAATACCCGCATCATCATCAACAATAAATGCAATCATTGTAAGCCTCGGTTAAGTGGAAGTTGAATGGTAAACGATGTCATTTGTGCATGGGTATTTAGTTTTAAAAGACCATGATGTTCTTGAATGACTCGTTGAACAATGGCGAGCCCTAGTCCGCTTCCACGCTGTTTACTGGTGATAAAGGGATCAAAAATATGGTCTATGAGATCCCTCGGAATTGGCTTGCCATCATTGCAGATAGAGATTTCGACGACACTGCCTTCGTGCTCTAAAAGGTGATGGTTGGCCGCTGTAATACGCGTACGCCATTCGATGATTGTTGAATTGGCTTCGATGGCATTTCTCCATAGGTTTTCAAAGGCTTGTCGCATGCGATTGGCATGCATCATGAGCGGTGGAATGGAGGGGTCAAAGTTGCGAATGAGCTTCATGGTGTTTGCCTGAATGTCTGACAGTGTCACCGCATCGATCAATGCGTGGATGTTGATAGGTTCCATGGCGGTATTGGCACGGGGGCCCAGTTGTAAAAAGGTATCAATACGATCCTTGATGCGATCGGTTTCACCGATCATGTGCAGGGCAATTTCAAGCTCTTTCTCTTTTGCTGATTCTGAGAGCCATTGGGCAGCAGCGCGGAGTGCTGCAAGTGGGTTTTTGATTTCATGTGCCATTTCAAGAGCAATACGGGCAACAGCATCGGTGATAGCATGTTGTTGACGAAGGTCTTCAGCTTGAATGCGGTATGTTTCATCAATGAGTAGAATGAAAATTTCATCATCGGTTGGCGCAATATGCAGGGTTAATGGCTTGTAGGGGCGTTTAAGCCATAGGGTTGCGGATGAAGATTCACCTTGGCAGGCCGCTGCAATGAGGGTTGTCAAATGTTCTCCATCATCAAACCAACTGGAGAGGGGGCGCTGTTGGAGTTGTCGGTTTGATGTGCCAAAGTGCGATTCTGCCAAGTGATTGACTTTGGCGATGTTGCCCTCTTTATCGAGGCTGATCCCAGCAAAAGGAAGCTCTAGGATGTTATTGTGCATGATGATGCTCAAGTTGCTGTGGGCTTAAGAAATATTTTTCAGCCTCAACCCGTTGATTTTCCCACCCTTCGATACGCTGAAAGTGACCACGGAACTCTGCCGAGCCAAACATTCCCTTGGTGTACCATACAACATGCTTGCGGGCGAGGTTGGATGCGCGGCGAATACCGTGATGAGAAGCAAGATGTTCGAGATGTTCGGCTACGATAGCCCAGCGTTCACCAGGTGTCGGTTTTGCAGGTGCTGTAAGCCCCATGATGGCAGCATGAACCTCGCCCAATACCCAAGGGTTGCCTTGAACCGCACGCCCCACCATGATGCCATCGCAGCCAGAGATTCGCACCATTTCAAGGGCGGTTTCGCCATCGATAATATCCCCATTGCCAATGACAGGAATAGAAACCGCTGCTTTGGCCAAGCCAATATCTTCCCAGTTGGCGTGACCATTAAACATTTGCGCACGGGTCCTTCCATGCACGGTGAGCATCTGTACACCACACTCTTCGGCAATTCTCGCAATGCGGGCAACATTTTTGGATTGGGCATCCCAACCTGTGCGAATTTTAAGTGTGACGGGGATCTCAATGGATTTAACGACCGCCGTTAAGATGCGCGCCACCAGCGCTTCATCACGCAACATGGCGGAGCCGGCAACCTGTTTGCATATTTTTTTGACGGGGCAGCCCATGTTGATATCGACAAAATCGGCTCCATGCGCAACCGCCCACTGGGCCGCTTCAATGACAAACTTACTGTCCGAGCCGGCCACCTGGATGGAGACAGGGTGTTCATCGGTATCGATCTCAGCCATTCGTTCCGTTCGTTCACGCCCTTGTTCAACCGCACGCGATGCGATCATTTCTGTTACCGTTAAACCGACGCCAAAACGGCGACAGATTCGCCGAAAAGGGAGATCGGTAATTCCGGCCATGGGGGCAAGAACCAGCGGTGATGTGATGTGATGATGGCCAACGGTGAAGCCAGGCATGGGTATCGTGGTAGCGTGCGTCATGTAAAATCCCTTGGAACAGTTGATGCCTAAAAAATGTGCAAGGATAGCCTTTGTACTTGCTAAAGCCAAAGAAAGTGTAAGCCTTGCCCCATGATCGATATTCATTGGCCCAATACCCGTTTTGTTATTTCTGTTGCTCAGGCAGATCAATTCCCCCAAGTTGATCTCCCGCAAATTGCTGTTGCTGGGCACTCCAATGTTGGAAAGTCCTCACTGCTGAATGCGCTTTTTGCTCGTAAAGGGTTGGTGAAAACATCAAAACGCCCAGGGTGTACGCGTCTTTTAAATCTTTTTGAAGTGGATCAACAGTTGTTGTTGGTTGATCTGCCGGGTTATGGGTATGCGCGTGCTGCAAAGGGCGAAAAAAATCAGTGGCGCCGGTTGATTGAACGCTATCTTGATAGTACGCAGGTCGCACAAATTGTTTTGGTGTTGCTTGATATTCGCCATGGTCCTAAAGATTCGGATTTGCAGTTAATTGAGTGGTTGAATGAGGGGGGAATTCGCTGGGTGCCTGTGGCGACCAAAGCGGATAAACTGACCGGTAATGATCGTGCAAAACGATTGAAAGAGATGACGAAATCGTTGGGGATGTTGACTCCGTTGGCGACTTCAGCGACTGATCAGCGCGGCATTGCAGATTTGCGCACATTGATTTTGCATGAGCTTGCGCAACAACGCTCTCGATTCGAAGATGAAGAACTCTCTTTTTAAGTGGGTTGAGAAGACTCTTTCATTGTGTGATTGAATACCGTGATCAACTGTTCCATATCATAGGGTTTTTCTAGGAACCAACCGTCAAAGTGGAGTGATTCGTATTGGCTATGAAAGTCCGTAGTGGTATAGCCTGAAGAGATGATGACTTTCACATTTGCATCAATCTTTTTTAATGCCAAATAACATTCATCGCCATTCATCACGGGCATCACCATGTCGAGAAAGATTAAGTCGATGTGCTGATGATGTTTTTCGAACTCTTCAACACCCAATTGTCCGTTCTCTGTAATGACTGTGGAGTGGCCCATGGATTGTAAGCGTGCTGCCAATACAGAGGCGACAAGTAGATCATCTTCAATGATTAAAATATGCTGTGGGGGGGAGATCTCTTGGTTGTAATGGTGTGTGCTACTTTCGTAATGGGAGATCGATGCTCCTTCATCGGCAACCTTACTGGGAAGTACCACGGTGATGCTGCTACCATGCCCCATTGTTGAGCGAATATCAATGGCACCATGATGGCGTCGCACAATACTTGAGGCGACCGCCATGCCTAAACCCCGTCCTGTTGCACGGGTTGAGAAGAATGGATCAAAAATATGATCAAGGACATGTTTTGACATGCCGCTGCCATTATCTTCAATGGTAAAGCTACAAAACTCACCGGGTTTGGCATGTTCACTGGTAAACATAAAAGCATCGAGCATGGGCTGGTTTAATGTGCGATGTTGGGTGGTAATGTTGATATGGCCGTGTTTGTTATGCATGGAGTCGCAAGCGTTGTGAATGAGCCCCTGAATAAGGTTTTCAATTTCTGCAACATCGACATCAATGCGGCTGTTTGAGGTGCCAAAATAGGTGTTTAAACCAATGTGGTCACCAATGATGGAGTGTATCAGCGGGTTCATCGATTGAATTAAGCGGTTCAGTGAGACCTCTTTGGAGGAGAGCCTGCCGGAACCGGAGTAAGAGAGCATCTCTTTGGAGAGACGCGCGGCATTTTTGGCTGCGATTAAAATGTTGTTTAGCATCTCCTGAGCTTGCGGATTGTGCGCATTTTTTTCGAGTAAGATTTCACTGTTGCCGATAATGGGGGTGAGGAGATTGTTGAAATCATGGGCGATACCTCCCGCCATGAGTCCGAGCGCTTCAAGCCGCTGATGTTGCTCTTGCTCCAGGGCATGGTCACTCTTTTCACGCGCTTGCATTAATTCAATATAGGTCCGCATATCCCGTAGGACGATGGCCATGCCGATAGGCAATCCTTGATCATTGTTGAGTAATAATTCGGTAATGGCGACAGGAATTTCGCCTTGATCGTGGGTGTGGAGGATGCTTGCTTGTAATACCCCCTGTTTTTTCGGTGCATCGGTATAAGCAAGTAGCATGTCGAGTGCATTGTCGATATTTGCAACGCCATTGATCATTTGAAACTGTTGAGAGACCGATTCGATGATGGTGAGCATTAAGGCCCCCTCATCGGCGCATTTGATTGGAATCAGGCCAATACGAATTTGGATGGGACTCTTATCGGCGCGTTGTGCATGAATCACGGCACGCTCGGACATGATCAGGGATTTTCCTTGTTGAAAAAAATCATCACGCATTTTGCAATGTTCAGACTTGACCCGTGCAGGAACCAATATTTCAACCGGTTGATCAATCACATCTTTGGCACGATAGCCAAAGAGCGCTTCTGCCCGTTCATTGAAATGGGTGATATTTGCCTGTTGATTCACCAGTAGCATCGGCAGGGATGCCGTGCGTAAGTCGTGGAAAAATTGCGGAATATCGGTGTGGTAGAGGTTTTCAATACGGTGGGCAGGGTCGGATGAGATGATCTGTTGGATGTTGATGGACGAAAGGGTGGGAAGAAGCTGGCTGACATTGCACGATTGGAGTAATTGAGGGTGATGAAATCCTGCCAATGATGCCGCATGCTCATTGGCTTCGGTAATGGTTCCCTCAAGGTCACAAAAAATAATCCCATCATTCATGGCTTGTAAAATTTCATGGCGTTGAATCATGCGCTGCAGCAGTTGTTGTTGTTGTTGTTGTTGCGAGACTAGCGCTTGATGGTAGTCGTTAATGATATGGTGGATATCCCCGAATTCATCTTCGGGCGGGGTGATAGAAGGGGGGCGTTGATGTTGATGATCGTCAATGTTTTTTAAGAGGTGGGTAAAGCGCATGGGTAAAAAACGGGTGGTGAAATAGACGATTAGAAGGAAAAATAGTAATAGAGAGAGGCTGGTGACGAAGAGGATGATGTTCATTTTGTTGCGCGTGACCTCGATGTGTCGATCCAAGCTATGAAGAAGCTGATGCTGTTGCATCAGAAATGTGGTTTCCAACTGATCGAGCATGTTCGGAATCACATGGATTTGTGTGAAATACGCTTCTTCATTGTTGGCGTATATCTTTTGAATTGACTCTCCTTGCATTTTTAATGTGATCGCGGCGAGCATGGCTTCGCGTTGCATGATGATAAATTGTTCGAACTGATCGATGGTGTTATTTTCAATGCTACTGGCGCGTAGCGTATTGATGGCGATGTGAATCTCTTTTTCAGCTTGATTGAAGGACTGGATGTAACGGCCTTCACCACGCAAAATATAGTTGTAATAGGCGTGCTGCAGTCCACCATAGCCAAGTTTGTAGTGGATGATATGAATGGCGTTTAAGATTAAGGCTGGGTGAACAAGTTCCTCCTCAGCGAACATGCCACGATTGATCATTTGCTGGTTAATCGTGTTTAATTTTACCTGAATGTGGTCGTAGATTTGGTTGATTGCATGAATGTAAGGGGTGTCATCGATACGCACTTCATGATCAATGATCTCGGGTGTATACATGCCCTTTTGATGCATTTCGCGAAGGGTAGTGAGCTTGTTGTGATATTCCGTGCCCATTTTGAGGATGTGGTCAAGTGCATCACGCTCTATTGTAGAGATTTGCTCCCGGCTGATAAGGTTGTAGTTGGTAATAGCTGCGATAAGCTTGTTTCTGCTTTGCTCTGCCATGGTCATGTAATCAGAGCGTCCCGTGATAACTGCCTGTTTAAATAGGGAAATTGAACCGTTATGGTCATCCATAAGCGCGATAGCTTTTTCTAAGCTTTCCGCTTTGCTCAGCCAATCAAGCCAGGTCTCTGCGAGCTTCTCTTCGTTGTGCAATTGCTCTGATGTAAGCCATACGCCAGTAACAAGAAGGAGAAGTACGCCGCCAAGAGAGGCAATTGCGATCCCTTTGTTTCGAATGGAACGAAAGTGCAATCGTGTGAGAAAGGTGGGGGGCATGCATCTCCTGGGTTGGAAAAATTATCCAGCATGTGAATGGTTTCTTGATACGCTTATGATAGTATGAAACGATTGATTGTAATCAAATACTATTTTTTGATTGGCAGGTCGAGAAATGGCTGTGCTGCCGAGGGTGAATATGGATATGGTGTTGGATGAATACAATGGTGTTGTGATCGAACCTGCCTCGATCCCTAATGATCGGGTGCTTTTTCTTGCGGAATTGCAGCGGGTGATGGGTTTTGTGGCGCAGGAACAGAAAAATATTGTTTGGCTAACCTTGCCGCTGAGTCACGCTTTTCTTGTCGATATTGCCACAGATATGGGTTTTGAATTTCATAATTGTTTGCCGCAACAGCTCACGCTTATTCATCGCCCTTCCGCGGAGACTTTTGTACCTTTTGTGCCAACGCATACTGTCGGCGTGGGGGCATTGATTGTGCGAGAGGGGGCATTGTTGGTGGTCAAGGAGCGGCGCTCGCAGGGGTATAAATTACCCAGCGGACAGGTTGATTTGGCTGAGTCCCTTGCTTCTGCGGTGAGGCGTGAAGTGATGGAAGAGACTGGGATTGAGACGAGGTTTGGTTCTATTGTTGCGATATCAACGAAACATCCTTTTCAGTTTGGAAAATCGAATATTTATGTGATTTGTCAGTTGCAGGCGTTAAGTGAAGCGATCGAGGTGCATGATCAGCATGAGATTGAAGAGGCGTGTTGGGTGCACCATGTTGACTATCTTTCCGATGAGAAAAATCCGACATTTCATCGCCATTTGGTTGAGCGTTTGATCTCGGCGCAGGGATTGGAATGGATGGAGCATCCTTTGAAAAGGGGCGATGATGCGCAAAGAGAACTCTTTTTTATGCGATGATCTTGCTTGTTTTTTGTAAATCTTTGGCGGAATGTTCCTTGCTATTTCAACATATTTTTTTATAGTTCCACATCATTTTTTGAAGGCTACAAAAAGATTTGTATTCGGTCGGTCTAAAGAGGGGTTGGTATGACAGCACGGTGTTTGATTGCAGGGAACTGGAAAATGAATGGCACATTGGCAGAGGCCTTGAGTTTTGCCGATGGGCTGACTGCGTTGTCAAACGATGGCTCAAGTGGTGTGGAAGTTGCTTTGATGCCCCCTTATACATTGCTGCATAGCTTGCGTAGTGTGCTTGCCGATAAAGGCGTGCAACTGGGCGCACAAAATGTTTATACAGAGTGCAATGGCGCTTACACAGGCTCTATTTCAACCGCAATGTTGAAAGATGCCGGCTGTAAGTATGTGATACTGGGGCACTCTGAGCGGCGCAATACCATTGGTGAAGGCAATGCATTGATTCGTCGTAAGCTTGATGCGGTGTGGGCTGAGGGCTTGGTGCCGATCTTGTGTATTGGCGAGTTGCTGGAAGAGCGGGAGTCCAACCATACCAATGATGTGCTCAAGGCGCAGTTGAGTATTTTGACGGCGGCTGATGCGGATAAGCCATTGGTGGTTGCCTACGAGCCGGTGTGGGCAATAGGAACGGGGAAAACAGCAACGCCTGAGCAGGTGGTTGAGACCCATGCATTCGTGCATGAAGTGTTGGTTGATCTTGGCGCAGATCGCCAGGTTCTTTATGGTGGAAGTGTCAATGGTTCCAATGCGCAACAGTTGCTGCATAGCGCGGGTGTTGACGGCGCTTTGGTGGGCGGTGCAAGTTTGCAAGCAGCGTCGTTTATGCAAATTATTGAAGCTGCGAAATAGTCTGGGCGAAGCAGGTTTAGGAGAGTAGATAGAATGGCAACAATGCTAATGGTATTTCATGTGATTGTGGCAGTATTGCTCATTGGGGTGGTGCTGGTTCAGCGTGGTCAAGGCGCGGATATTGGCGCATCGTTTGGTGGCGGTGGTGCACAAACGCTTTTTGGTAGTCGTGGTTCGGGCTCATTTTTAGGTAAAATGACGGGGGCGTTGGCTGCAATTTTTATGGTGACCAGTTTGACCTTGGCGTTTTTTACTCAGCAAGAGAGTGGTTCTGTTGTCGATCGTGCTGCTGTGCCGGCGGTTCAGCAGGAGTCATTGCCAGATGCGGACGCATCTCAACCCTTGAGTGGCTCGGCATTGAAAGCTGAGGAAAGTACTCCTGCGGCAACAGATGCCTTGCCAGCCGCTGAATAAGATGTAAAATGCGTCGCTCGCTTCGTTATGGGGCTGTGATTAAAATGCCGAGGTGGTGAAATTGGTAGACACGCCATCTTGAGGGGGTGGTGAGCTTACGCTCGTGCTGGTTCGAGTCCAGTCCTCGGCACCAAATTGTGCATTGCTCTTGTTTTTTTGATAAGGGTTTTGCGTTAAGTATCCGGCAGTGTGTGCTGTCTTTTGCCCAATGTCTGGGCTTTTTATAATAGGGGTTCTCATCATGTCAAATTCAACTGCCGGTTCAGTGCAGGTTCATCATGGTCAGTCATTTGGTCAGTGGGTTTTGCTTTGTCAGGCGACCGGCCCTAACCGTACTGTTTGTGCATTGCAGCAGATCTATTTTCAAGATGAGAGTCAGCAAGCACTTGCGGGTGGTTTTGTGTTTCAAAAGATTGATGCAGCTCATCCTGTACAACTTGTTTTACAAACTCCATGTGGCGTAGAAATTCCTGCGGGTGTGAAGTGGCAGCTTGATCAAGGCCCTGAGCAAGATGCTTTTTATAACACATGTGCTCCTCAGGGTGGAATTGTGATTTTGCCATTGGATGATATGCTCCTTCGTTTAATGCTCGATGCCAAAATGATTACTCTTTATTATGTGGTTAATGGCCAGACCATGGCAGTGCAAGGCTCAACAGAAGGTTTGACGGATGCTTTCCAAGCGCTCGGTTGGGTTGAAGCTGCTGGTACGCTGCAGTAATCTAACCTTCCTATGTTTGTATCTTTGTCTTGCTGTTCATATCAATGATTGATTTTGCAGGTGAAGATAAAGATCTTGATTTGGCGTTAATTAAGCAGCTCATTGACTCCATTCATATACCTAGTCCGCCGCAGTTGTTGCTGGATTTGCGAGAACTGTTGCAATCAGAGGATGCAGATCCTGAGGTGATTGCATCGATGTTGGGGCGTGATTCCGCCTTGGCTGCGAAAACCTTAACCATTGTCAACTCTCCCCTTTATAAGTTGAAAGAGCCCGTTAGCAGTATTGCGCGAGCCGCAGTATTGCTGGGTCCACGCATTATTCAATCTGCGATTATTTCATCGGCTTTTCGTGAGATGGTGAGTGGTTTAATTGTTGAGAAATCATTTTTGCATGAATATTGGCGCCATTCATTGAGTGTTGCTGAAATTTGTAAAGTGGTGGCAGAGCGTTTGCACGCTGCAAATCGATCGATCAATAGCAATGATGCCTATTTGATGGGGCTTTTCCATGATGCAGGGATGGTTGTGTTGATGGTCAAAGACAATCAATATCTCCAGTCGATATTGCGCAGTAAAGCGCTTTATGAGAATTTGGCTAATGTTGAAGCCGAAGATAGTTTGATCAATCATGCTGATGTGGCCTACTTTATGAGTAAGTCTTGGGGGTTGAGTGGCGATGTGCGTCGCGCAATTCGTTACCATCATGGGGCTCAAGATGCATTGGCATTGTCACCTGCGGCTGATAGTTATTTGTCGATCTTGATTATCGCTGAATATCTTTCGGTTTTGTATGATGAAGAGCAGATGTTTGGCTTGGAGTTTAGAAGTCAGCAAGAGATTATGGCCGCGATGCAGCGTGTGAATATGAGTATCGTTGATCTTAAAAAAGTGCAGGCGACCCTTCTCGATCTTTGAAGTCGCAGCACTGTAAACGAAAGGCCTTAAATTTCCCTATTTGTCATCACTGTATTTTTTATGATGAATAATTAGAGTCAAGGCCATGTCTCTTTTTACAATTATTTTTATTGCAGTGCTGGCTGCTAAAATTTTGATGGAAGTGTGGTTGGAACAGCGTCATAGTCGGTATGTGCAATCGCATCGTAGTGCAGTACCCGGCTATTTCTCACATGCAATTTCGTTGGCATCACATCAAAAAGCGGCTGACTATACGGTAGCGAAGATTCGTCTCGGCCATTTTGAGGTGCTTTATGGCACGCTATTTTTCCTTTTTTGGACATTGGGTGGTGGGCTGGATGCGCTTGATTCGTTTTGGCATGCGCAAACTGAGAGCCCTGTTTGGATGGGTTTAGGCTTTTTACTGACATTTATGTTGATCGTGACTCTTTTGGATCTCCCTTTTGAGATCTATCGAACCTTTGTTCTTGAGGCGAAATTTGGTTTCAATCGAACCTCGGTTGGACTTTTCTTGCTCGATTTCTTTAAGCAAATGCTGTTGATGGTGCTGATCAGCGCTCCCTTGATGGCATTGATCTTGTGGCTGATGGATAGCACTGGGGGATGGTGGTGGTTGTTGGCATGGGGGCTTTGGAGCAGTGTGATGTTGGCGATGATGTGGGTTTACCCAACCTTGATCGCACCGCTGTTTAATAAATTTCAACCGCTGGAAGAGGGCGAGTTAAAAGATCGTATTGAAGCGTTGCTTGAGCGTTGTGGTTTTTCAAGCCAGGGATTGTTTGTGATGGATGGCTCTAAACGCTCGGGCCACGGTAATGCCTACTTTACAGGAATGGGTAATGCCAAGCGAATCGTTTTTTTTGATACCTTGATTGAAAAACTGACTCCGGAAGAGACGGAAGCTGTCTTGGCGCATGAGTTGGGTCACTTTAAGTGCCATCATATTAAGAAAAGAATTTTCACGGCACTTTTTGGCTTGTTGATTGCCTTTGCGATTTTGGGTTTCCTTGGCAGTAAGCTTTGGTTTTATAATGGACTTGGGGTCTTGTTACCCTCTAACCATGTGCTGTTGGTGCTTTTTATGCTTGCCGTCCCGCTCTTTTCGTTTTGGCTTTCGCCCCTTTCTGCGATGGTTTCTCGTGCGCATGAGTTTGAGGCCGACCGCTATGCGACACTTCATAGTGATGGCAAAGCACTTGCGTCCGCCTTGGTCAAGTTGTATGAAGATAACGCCAGTACGCTGACGCCAGATCCACTCTACTCCGCATGGCACGATTCACACCCCCCCGCCTATATTCGCATCTCGGCGATAGAAACACGACTTAAGGAGAAACCACATGGCTGAAATTGAGCTTTTGGCACCTGCGGGCACAATTAAAAACATGCGTTATGCCTTCGCGTATGGCGCAGATGCGGTGTATGCCGGCCAGCCACGCTACTCATTGCGCGTGCGTAATAATGATTTTTTACTCGAAAATTTGGCGGTGGGCATTGATGAAGCTCATGCCCAGGGGAAGAAGTTTTTCGTCGCAAGTAACCTGTTGCCTCATGATAATAAGGTGAAAACATATCTGCGTGATATGGAGCCAATCATTGCGATGAAGCCAGATGCGTTAATTATGGCCGATCCCGGATTGATTATGATGGTCCGTGAACGCTGGCCTGAAATGGCGATTCACCTTTCCGTGCAAGCAAATACCATGAACCATGCTGCAGTGAAATTTTGGAAATCGGTAGGCGTGAGCCGTATTATTTTATCGCGAGAGCTTTCATTAAAAGAGGTCGAAGAGATTCGCCAGCTCTGCCCAGATATTGAATTGGAGGTGTTTGTGCATGGCGCACTTTGTATCGCCTATTCAGGACGCTGCCTGCTTTCGGGCTATTTTAACCATCGTGATGCCAATCAAGGGAGTTGTACCAACGCTTGCCGCTGGAAATATAACATGGAAGCAGGCTCGGAAGATGTTAGTGGGGATGTGATTAAGGCGAGTGCTTTGGGAGATTTAACCCCGGAATTGTTTTCCAGTTGTGGTGATTTGCCGCGTCATCCACTTGCAGATCAAGTTTATATGCTTGAGGAAGATGGCAAAGAGGGCAGTGGTTTTATGCCAGTCTTTGAAGATGAACATGGTACCTATATCATGAACTCCAAAGATTTGCGCGCTATTGAGCATGTCGAAAAATTGGTTCAAATTGGCATTGATTCGTTGAAAATCGAAGGGCGTACCAAATCGCACTATTATGTTGCACGCACCTCGCAGCTTTATCGCCAAGCGATTGAAGATGCCAAGGCGGCTCGTCCCTTTGATTGGTCGTTGATGCGCAAACTGGATGCTCTTGCTAACCGTGGTTACACCGATGGGTTTTATCAACGCCGACACACGGCCGCGCACCAAAACTACGAGTTTGGCTCTTCGCAAATGAATAACCAGCGTTTTGTTGGTGAATATGCCGGCTATGATGAAGCGCGCAAGATGGTTGAAATTACCGTTAAAAACAAGTTTGCAGTAGGTGATACGCTGGAGATGATCTCTCCTGATGGTAATCAAGATATTGTTGTCGAAAGCATCTGCAATGCCCGCAATGGCACGCCAATGGATGTGGCACCAGGAAGCATGCATCAGGTGAAGATTCCAATGGCTGAGGCGCCTTCGCCGTTGGCTCTCTTTGCCAAGTATGAGGCACCCGAGTCTGCGGATACCGTTCATGTGTAGCGTCTGATGTTGTTTGGAACTTGTCACGCGAAGATGGTGCGGAGATATTGCATGCGGATCGATTTTGGAGACCAAAGAGAGGGGTGTTAAATGGCATGGCAGCCGGGAAAACGAGATATGATATTTATTGCTGTCGTAGCGGCGGTTATTTTAACCTTGGCGCTGGGCAGCCATGAACGGAAAACCAAAGCGGTGCCCAATGATGCGCAACATCAGCAAGCGACCTCGCGCGAAGCATGCATGCAATGCCATGGTGTGGATGGGGTTAAGCCTCAACCGATGAGACATACCCAAGCGGATCAATGTTTTCAATGTCATGCACAGCCAGATGGTTGGCAAGGGAAGTAGTTGATGCAAACCATTGGCGTAGCTATTAAGCCTAATGATGCCAGAGCCCGTGCGGTTGCAGGGGAGTTGATTGCTTGGTTACATGGGAAAAACTGTACGGTTCTACATGATACCTTTGTTTCAGATGTGGGTGATGCAACCTCGTTAGCAACGATGGCAGAGCGTGTCGATCTAATGATCGTGCTTGGTGGTGATGGTACCCTGTTACATGTGGGGCGCTATTTTGTCGGGCGAGAAATCCCGATTCTGGGGATTAATCTTGGTCGATTGGGTTTCTTAACCGATACGCCTGTTGGTAGCATGTTTGATGTGGTTGCGCGTGTGCTCGCAGGTGACTTTAAATCGAAATGTCATTTTTCATTGGCCGTGCAAACATATCGTGATGAACGATTGATTGCCGAAGGGATTGCGCTCAATGATGTGGTGATGCAGCGCGGCATGGTCCCGCGGATGATTGCGTTTGAGATGTATATTCGTGAGCAGTTTGTATTTCGTTTGCGGGCTGATGGTTTGGTGTTGGCAACACCTGCGGGCTCAACCGCGTATGCACTCTCTTCAGGAGGTCCGATTGTGCACCCTGATATGGAAGCGATCAGCGTGGTCCCTGTTTGCCCCCATACATTATCCAATCGACCCATTGTTGTTCCTGCAGCAGATTTGATTGAACTACGCTTAACGGAGAGTGATGGTAATAGTTTGCTCCACTTGGATGGGCAAGAGCATGTGGATCTCGTTATTGGTGATCGGGTGATGGTGCAACGGGGGGCTTCGATCTCTTTGGTCTATTTACCCGAGCGTCACTATTATGAGGTGTTGCGTACGAAGTTAAATTGGGCAGGACTTGTTGAGCATAAAAATGATCGGGATCATGGGGCATAATTAAGAAAATGTTGCTTGAATTGACGGTGAAAGAATTTGTATTGATTGAGTCGATGACGCTCAACTTTTCTGCGGGAATGACAGTTTTTACAGGTGAGACGGGGGCTGGGAAATCGGTCTTCATGGGAGCTCTGGCCGCCGTTTTTGGGCAGCGGGCCAACAGTCAGTGGGTGCGTCATGGGGCTAAACAGGCTGAGGTCGTGGCAGAGTTAGGTGGTGAAGATCCACGGTTGAGATCCCTGCTCGAAGCGCATGATATCGAGGTTGATGATAGTGTGATTCTTCGCCGGGTGATTACGGCGGATGGTCGTTCCAAGGCTTATGTCAACGGGGTGATGTTCCCTGTGAAATTATTGCAATCCATTGGCGAAGTCTGTCTTGATCTGCATGGTCAGAATGAGCATCAGGCGTTGTTTCAACTGGAATATCATCGGCAGCTTGTCGATAGTTATGTTGATTCAGATGCTTTGCAAGGGTTGCAAAAAGCATATTTTAATTGGTGTAGTGCGAAGCAATCATTGAAGGCCTTTGAGAAAAATCGTCACCAATCGGTTGAGCAAGAGGCGTGGATTCGTGAGTCGTATGAACGCCTTGTGGCATTAGAACTCTCTGAGGGTGTTTTGCAATCGCTAGAAGATCAGGTCAACAGTTATCGTCATGTGCAGCAAATTCAAGCGGCAGGGATGGCAGCACTACAGTATTTGGATGAAGAAGATCTTTCCGTGCGCACGCTTTTTCATCGCGCCGTGCAAGAAGTGGAGAGTATGCGGGGCTATGATGCCTCTCTTGAGGGTGCCGCAGAATTGATGGCTCAGGTTGAAGTTTTATTCGCTGAAATTGAACCGTTGTTGCGTGAAGCGCGAGATGTTGAGGTGGATTATGAAGAATCACTGGCCGCTGAAGAGCGTTTGCATAGTCTGCATGAGATGCTGCGACGATTTAAAACGGATGAGCAGGGATTGTTAAATTTACAACAACAGTGGCACGATGAACTCTCGGCATTGGATACCGCTGTTTGGGATGAAGAGGCATTGTATGCTTCGGTTGCAAAAGGGGAGAAATGCTTTCGCGAGATTGCTGCGACGGTGAGTGAGGCACGCCGAAATGCCGCAAGTCTATTGACAGAGCGGCTTCGCCCCTTTCTGGATCAGTTGGCTTTGGCAGGCATGCGTGTTGAGGTTGAAATCAAGTGTTCAGAAAGTCCTGAGCATTGGCGTGAATGGGGATGGGATGAGATACAATTCTTGGTGTCGAGTAATCCTGGCGAGCCTTTTAAACCCTTGGCATCGATTGCATCGGGGGGGGAGTTATCCCGTTTTGTATTGGCGCTTAAGGGGTGCGGTGCATTGATGACGCTCCCTGATGTAGCTGTGTTTGATGAGGTTGATGTGGGGATAGGAGGAGAGACGGCATGGTGCGTTGGTGCACTTTTGGCTGCGATGGCAGAAGAGCGACAAGTCTTTGTTGTCTCCCATTTGCCTCAGGTCGCTGCATGTGCGGGGCATCAAATTCATATTCGCAAATCGATGGTTGGAGATCGCACGGTGACCCATTTGGAATCGCTATCGGATGCGGCGCGTGTTACGGAGATTGCCCGCATGCTTGGGGGTGAAAATCGAGAGAGTCTTGAGCATGCCAAGCAGATGTTATTGCGGGGGCGTCAAGGATTGCTTGCGCAAGAGCTGTCGATTCAATGAGTGGAGGGCAAGGCGCTTCCCATTTGATTCGTGCCGCAGAGATCTCAGATGTTCCCGCCATGGCGGCACTGCTGCATAAGTATGCGGAAAACGGCGTGCTTTTGCCCCGTTCTCAAGATGATATCTACCAACATTTGCAGGAGTTTGTTGTTGCATTGATGGATGATGGCGCATTGTGCGGTGTCGCGGCCCTGCATGTTTATGGCCCAGGGTTGGCTGAGGTGCGCTCACTGGCCGTGGATCAACAATTTCACGCCCAGGGGATTGGGCAGCAGTTGGTGCAATATATTGAATTATGGGCACGAGATTTGGGCATTCATTCGCTGTTTGCACTGACCTATGTCGATAGTTTTTTTATGCGCCAGGGTTATGTTTTGACCACCAAAGAGAGCCTGCCCCATAAGGTTTGGACGGTGTGTGTCCATTGTGAACGCTTTAGTCGTTGTGATGAGATTGCAGTGCGTAAGCAGTTGGTGTAGTCAAACTTGTAAACTAGGGGCTCACAAAACCAATCACTTGCAGCATATCCCTAGACAATGATGTTCGGATTGTCCGAACTGTTTGCATTAAAATGGATCTACATTTGTGTGCGTGCCTTCTATCGTCTGCTTTGATGACAGCGAGGACTCTATGCCGGGATTCGTGGGTGATTCTGGTTATTTCGCATAATTTCTGTACGCTTTTCACATTTGATTTTTTTGCATAGGGTGAAGCGCATGACAATAATACAATCGATTAAATCATTCATGATACGCTTGGCATCGATGCCATTGGCGATCGTGATACTTTCCGTTTTGGCGTTGGCTTCAGTGATTGGTACGGTTCTTTTACAAAACCAGTCAGAAACCGATTATTTAACCCAGTTTGGCCCTGTGTGGTATTGGGTATTTCAATCGCTGGGTCTTTTTGATATGTACCATTCTTGGTGGTTTCTGGGGTTGCTTGGCTTTTTAATGTTGAGTTTGACACTATGTCTTTGGCGTAATGTACCACGCATGTTGAAAGAGATGCGCGCCAAAAAAGTGACCATGGCAGATCATGCTTGGGCACGGTTACCACATCAAGATGCATTTGTTATTCAATCGGAGGATTTAGATGGCTCTGTTGAAAAACTGAAGAAGCTTCTTCCTGCGTGGAGCTGGCGAACACAACAAGATATGCCCGGAGGCATGGTCTCGATGCGTGGAGATAAGGGCGCTTACCATAAAGCCGGCTATATTCTGGTTCACTCGGCACTGTTGGTGATCTTGGTGGGGGGCTGGATGAGTGTCCAATTGGGTTTTCGCGGCAATATGTCTGTTCCTGAAGGGGAGGTGGGCAATGAAATTACCTTCTTAAAAGATACCGATGTTCAGCGTAAAACAATGCCCTTTTCAGTGCGTTGCAACAGTTTCAATTTGGAGTTTTTCTCAACGGGAGCACCCAAAGAGTTTCGCAGCAATTTGACCATTATTGATGATGGTAAAGAGGTGCTGACCTCCGACATTATCGTCAATGAGCCGCTTTATTATAAAGGTGTGCGTATTTATCAAGCCTCGTTTGGAGATGGAGGCTCAAGCCTTGGTTTGAAGTTGTTTCGTTTGGATGGTTCACAAGTCGTTGATCATGCGGCGGTCAATGTTTATCAAACCTATACCGACCCTAAAACCGGTGTGAGTTTGGAGATTCAAGATTTCAAGGCCTACAATGTTCAAAATATGGCCAATCCTGGTGAGCCTAAAAAATTTAGAGATTTGGGCCCTGCCGTAGATTTTGTCTTGCGTGGTCCCGGTTTGAAGCCGGTGAAGGTGCGTAGTTTTATGAATCCTTTTATGCAGGATGATCAGAATCAAGGGATGTTTATGATGATCTCACTTACGGGGGATAACAAAGATTTTGAACCGTTGTTTATTGGTCCTGATTTTTCCAATGCCAAAGAGTGGGCGCTGTTTCACGCCTTTAATCGTTATGCACAAGAGGAAGCAGGGGAGAAAGAGGCCTATCTGAAAGCCTTCAAACGGGCTTTGAATGAGATCTATGGTGAAGATCGCCCCGCTGATATGCAGGACATGGGTTTGCGTATGTTACAAACCACACAGATGTTGGCCGATTTCCCTTGGCCTTTTATCCCCGTTCTTGATGACTACGATCAAGTTTTTTATACTGGTTTGCAGTTGGCAGAGGACCCTGGTATGGATGTGGTTTGGCTTGGCAGTGCGATCTTGGTGGGTGGGCTCTGCATCATGCTTTATGTCTCACATCGACGCATGTGGGTGGAGTTGAGTCTGCGTGATGGAGGGATATCCGTGCGTGTTGCGGGCATGGCCAACCGTAATCCCTTGGCTTTTACTCAAGCATTTAACCAAGACTTAATGTTGTTAAAAGAATCTTTTGCCCATCAAACTCAGGAGAAGGTATAGACTATGAATGCAACAACGATAAATAGTAATAATCTGTCGTGGAGTGCGCGCTTGCATGAGGGGAGCGTGGCTTGGCTTCGGTTGATAACTTATTTTGGCATGGCATTGGGTGCGGCGGCTTTGGCGATTTGGGGAATGGATGCCTACAGTGAGAATGGCTACTTGCCGCAGTTATTAAGTTTGCATGGCGCGACCTGGGTGATTGGTGGTGGGATTGCGGGAATGCTGTTTGGTGCGCTTACGAGGCAAAAACAGGCGCAATATGCACGCGTTGTAACAGGGCTTGTGCCATGGTGTGATGGGATCATTATGATGGTGGCATTGATGGCCGTTTATACATTGTTTGAACCCGAAGCCGCATTGATCAATTATGAGGATCAATCGAACTTCTTCTCTGGCCGCGTGGTGATGGCGATGAATGTGTTGTTTATGTTCTCTGGTATTTGCTACATCGCCTATCTTTTTGCGCCCGAGCGTTTTATTGCTCGTATGGCCACCATGTCAGCTTGGGCTGCAACCTATGCCGGAGGCTCTGCACTACTTCTGCGTTGGTATGAGTCTTATTTGATTATGGGTGGTGATATTGGTCATGCACCCGTCTCCAATCTGTATGAAGTTTTTATTTTACTCTTTTGCATTATTTCAGCGATGTATCTTGCTTTTGAACGCCGTTATAATGCCCATGGCATGGGGGCCTTTGTAATGGTTCTGGTTGCTGCGGGTGTTTTCTTTAGCTTGTGGCTCGATTCGATTGGCCAAGCTGATATCAAACCTTTGGTTCCAGCATTGCAATCGTACTGGATGAAGATACATGTCCCCTTGAACTTTGTCGGTTACGGTGCCTTTGCGGTGGCGTGTGCGGCAGGTATGGCGTGGTTAACACGGGCGCGTATTGAGAAAACCAATCCACAAAGTCGCATGTTGAACACATTTCCGACTTTGGATCAAATTGATCAACTTGCGTATAAGGCTGTCGCTGTTGGTTTTCCAGCTTTTACCCTTGCAACCATTTTGGGTGCGGCTTGGGCTGCTGAAGCGTGGGGCGGTTATTGGTCATGGGATCCAAAAGAGACCTGGGCATTGATTGTGTGGCTCTTTTACGGGGCGTACCTGCATGTGCGTATTTCGCATGGTTGGAATGGGCGAACACTGGCATGGTGGGCTGTGGTGGGATTCTTTGTGACACTCTTCTGTTTCGTTGGAGTGAACATGTATCTCTCTGGCTTGCATTCGTACGGACGCTTGGTTTAGTTTCCATAAAATATCTTCGGGGGAGGGAGTATGACAGATTTGCGTAAGGTGGTTTTTCCAGTTGCGGGAATGGGAACGCGTTTTTTGCCCGCAACCAAAGCAACACCGAAAGAGATGTTGCCGATTCTTGATAAACCTCTGATTCAATATGGCGTGGAAGAGGCGCTTTCGGCGGGTATGAAAGATGTGATTATGGTGACGGGGCGTGGTAAACGGGCTATTGAAGATCATTTTGACATCTCAGTTGAGCTTGAGGCAAACTTGCGTAGTGCTGGCAAAGGCGACCTTTATGAGCAGGTCTCTCAAGTGGCGCGGATGGCTAATATTGCCTATATCCGTCAAAAAGAGCCAAAGGGCTTGGGTCATGCGGTGCTTTGCGCCAGAGATTGGGTGGGTGATGAGTGCTTTGGCGTTTCTCTTGCCGATGAGTTGATGGTTTCAGAGAAATCGGCCCTCTCACAATTGCGTGATTTACATGAAAAGACAGGTGCTTCGGTGGTCGGCTTGGTGCGTGTTCCTGCGGATAAAGTTTCGCGCTACGGGATTGTTGCGGCCCATGATGAAGATGGTTTGTTGCGTATTGATCGTTTGGTTGAGAAGCCTGCCATTGCGGATGCGCCTTCAGACATGGCATTAATGGGGCGTTATATTTTTACCCCTCGCCTTTTTGATTATCTGGAAAAACAGACACCAGGAAGTTTGTCTGAGATTCAGTTAACGGACGCGATGGATGGCCTGGCCAAAGAGGAGCCGATGTACGGGGTTATTCTTGATGGTGCCCGTTTTGATGCGGGTAATCCTGTTGGTTTTTTGCAAGCCAATATTGCATTGGGGCTGAACCATCCAGATTATGCTGAGGCACTGAAGCAGTTTATTCGCACCTTACCGATTTAATTGATGTATCCTGTTCTCGCCTTGGATACGGCGTGTCAGGGCGCTGTTGCAGTGCTTTGGCTGAATGAAACCGATGTGCATACATGCTCAGATACAGGGCGACAACATTCCAAGTCGATGATCCCGTTGTTGCGCAACCTCTTGCATATGCACGGTCTGCAATGGCAAGATATCAAAATGTTAGTTTTGAGTCATGGACCGGGCTCCTTTACCGGGGTGCGGGTTGGCAGTGCGCTTTTTTCTGGGATCAATACGGTCTTAGATGTGCCGATGCTGCCTATCTCGTCGTTGTTGGTGACGGCATTGCAAAGTGGTATTGATGATCAGCCCGTTCATGTGATTGAGAATGCCTATGCCGGAGAGGCTTTTTATGCGCAATTTCAACATGGAAAGGTGCTTTATCCTCCCGCATGTCTTTCATGGTCTACGCTCTCTACAATGGCGATTGGGTGCTATCTTTCGCATGATCAAGAGGCCGAGAGGCAATTGATTGCTGCAACCCATTTACCGTTGCAGCGATCACGAGAAACGGCTCTGGTCACTGCGGTTCATTTGCAATTACAAGATGTCGATGTTTTGGGTTTGGAACGCGATGTGCAGCCACTTTATCTGCAGATCTCACAAGCCGAGAGGGGGATGGTTCGTGGCTAAAAAAGTGTTGCTTGTCTGTTTAGGGAACATTTGTCGATCACCGCTGGCGGAAGTGGTGATGCGAGCGTGTGCCATAGAGCAACAGGTTGATTCAAAACTGTTTTTTTCTTCGGCAGGGACTGGCGATTGGCATATTGGACGCGGAGCAGATCAACGCTCTGCTGCGATAGCCAAACAACACGGGCTCGATCTTTCATCGCATCGAGCGCAGCAGGTGCATGGCAATAATTGGTCAAATTGGCACTGGTTTGTGGCGATGGATCATCAAAATTATACGGATTTGTTGCGTATGGGGGTGCCGCGCTCCCGTCTATTGTTCATGCGTCAATTTGAAGGGAATGGCGGAGAGGGTGTGCTGGATGTTCCCGACCCCTATTATGGTGGTGCTTCCGGATTCGAGGATGTTTATCAGATGTTACAAGACAATGCGGAAAAGGTCATTGCACATTTGCTTGCCCAGGATGAATGAGTCTGCTTAACGGCGTGCTCCCCTTGCATCATCAGTTAAAAATGATGCAAGGGGATGCTTTCAGGCTTTTGCTATTACAGGGAGGTTGTGGGGCCTATTTTAATGACCAATTTGGTTGACATGGTGGTCTCTTCCACGGTGATGATGCACGAGCGGGTATCTTTAACATAAGAGAGATAATAACGACCGCTATCCGTGAATGCATTGATGAATTTCCATGCATTGAGCGGCATCTCATTGCGATAAAAGGCTGCAATACCTTTGGGTTTGTAAAAACCTGTATA
This sequence comes from Zetaproteobacteria bacterium, assembly GCA_002753275.1. Taxonomy (GTDB): domain Bacteria; phylum Pseudomonadota; class Zetaproteobacteria; order Mariprofundales; family Mariprofundaceae. The sequence continues at coordinate 54,619 of PEAA01000002.1, forward strand.
GGTGACAACGCCCAGGGATACGCCTGTCGTTTCATAGACAAAGCTCATATCTTCATCACGGCGCAGTTCAGCAGGGACAGGGATATCATCAAATTCAGGAAGAAAGGCAACCGGTGATGTGGCATTGATGGCAGATGAGACATTGGTGCTGCTTGATTGGGTTGTGTAATCTGGAGTTGTGCCCATGCCAGATGACATTTTATCAATGACGGCACAGCTACTGCTCATGGCAATCACTGCGGCACTGGCAAGCCATAGTTTCATTGGAAAGTGTAAAGACATTGTGGTGGTACCCCTTGGAATAGGTCAATTTGATGGTGTTGATTGTGGTAATCTCAATCGATTTTGCAAGCAAGAGCAGCTTCTTGAACCCTGCATAGATTCGTGATGAATGTGCAGGGTTCAAGAAGCGATGCAGAATGGAGGGTTAAAAGCCTAAGCTTAGGCCTGCGACAAATTCTGTATTGGCTTTAAAGCCAAGAATATAACGGCTTCCATCGGCTTGGGTTTGTGCTGTGGGCAATGTGCCCGTCAATGATAGGGTGATCGGGGTTGCACCGTGTGTGGTGGTATTGCTAATGCCCACAGTCGCGAGGTTGAACCCACTCTTATAAATGGCGGTAGGGTTGAGACGGGTACGAGAATTGCTTTGTTTAATGCGTGAGTAGGAGAGCATGCCCATGACCTCGATATCATAAGGGGTCATCGTTGATACACCGATGTCGATCCAGGTATCCCCTGACTCATACGCTTTGTTGTCTGATGCTTTGGCTGTATAATAAATTTTGGTGAAAGGGGTCAGGATATCATTGTGATAGGCAAGTGATGCGTACACTTCACTAAAGTTTGATGGAGCATCGTAGAGGTAGGCATAAGTTACCCAACCTGCTGAGTAGCCAATGTTGCCAGCTTCCCCTGAATAATCGAGTGCGAAGTCGAACTCAATGGTATCATTGGGGGTAAATTGAGGTTGTGGAGAGGGATAGGCATTGCTAAACCAGGTTGATGCCGTTAATCCGGCAACACTTAATGCCACATCACCTTGAATGGCACCTTTGCGATTGGTCATGGTAACGCCACGGACGACATATTGGTTATAGATACCAATATCCCCTCCAAGAGAGAGTGCCGATGCATCCGCAGCCACTGCGGGTGTGACATAGCTTCCAGCGACAATAGAGCCGACAAGTGCGAGAGTAGTCTTGAGTTTCATCTGTGTTAATATCCTTAGTTTGTAGATTGTGAAGGGGTGTTCAATTGTGAATCATGGCTTGAATCCATCATGGAAATTTGCAGTACATTCACTGGGTTGTGTTCATTGAAGATGGGAAGTGTAAGTATCACTTCGGTTCCTTCACCATATTGGCTATGAACGACAATATCGCCATGCATCAAGCGCATGGTTTCTCTGGCGATGCACAAGCCCAATCCGGTTCCTGGGACTTTTCCCGATTTGTCAGCTCGCCAAAAACGGTCAAAAATTTGAGGTAAATCCTCTTGTTCAATACCCATGCCATGATCAATAATGCGGACGGCAAAGGTGTGCGCATCGATAGCATAGCTGTCAATGCAAATATCACCACTCTTGGAGTAGGTGTAGGCATTGCTAAGTATAATGTGCAGGACCTGTTTAAATTTGTTCGCATCGATGATGACTTGGGTGTTGGTAACAGGTTGTAATTGAATGGGATCGCGTTCGGGTGGCGTTTTAAATTCGACGATTGCATGGGTGATAACCTCTTCAATGCTGTGCGAGGCAATATGAAAATCTTTGCCTGAACGGGCATCAATGCGATTGAGGTCAATCAAGTCGCTAATAATTTGTTGTAGGCGGCCGGCTTGTTTGGAGATGATGCGCATGGAGTCTTTTTGCATCGCTTCGGGGATTCCTTCATCCATTAAGAGCTCTGTGAAGCCAATAATGCTCGCCAATGGTGTGCCCAGTTCATGTGCAGCCAGACTGACGAACTCATTTTTCATTTCGTTCAACGCCTCTTCATGGGTGATGTCACGCATACAAATGAGCATGCCTTGGTTGAGTGAGACTGCATCAACATGGTGCGAAGAAGAGATTTTGCAAATTTCACAGGTTAAAATGAGATGTTTGGGGCGTTGGAGCTCGATGCAGAATTTTCTCGCCATTTGCAATACAGGAGCGCGATCAAGACAGTGTTGGGTGAATTTGTTCCAAAACCCTTCGCTTGAGAGTCCAAGCCACTCATGTTCACGATGGCCTGTTAGCTTGAGAAAGGCGGGGTTAACCAGCATCACCCTGGAAGATTGGTCGATGAAGATAAAGGCATCCGGGCTAATATTAAACACAGACTGGAGACGATTTTTCTCATTTTGAATCTCATCTTTAGACTGTTCAATGACTACATTGGCTTGATGAAGTTGCCGTCCCATTGAGACGATGCCGGCGGCTGTTGCATGCAGTTCGGTGACGGGGATGTCGGGTTGAGGTTGTTCAAAGTGACCTTGTCCAATGCTGGCAATCATGGCATCAATTTCAATGAGGGGTTCAGATACAAAGTGGCTCATGTGACGGGCGCGACGGTAGAGGACGGAGAAAAAGATAAGATAGAAAAAGAGCATGCCGACAATCATCAACCATGCAATAGTGGTGAGTCGATCTGAGAGCGCGTAAATCGCTGCAAAGATATTCGCTTCAGGAACAACGATTAAAAGCTTCCAGTCGGTTTCAGGAATGCTCGACCATGCGATCATGTTTGGCTTTTCTAATGTGGCGAAATCAAGGCCATAGGCACGCTGATGAATCGCCTCTGCGAGGGTTTGGTTGTTGGGTTGGTTGAAAAAATTGAATGCTTCGAGTGTGCTGTTTGTTAACCAATCAGCCTCCCCCGCTTTTGGCATGGCAATCACTGCGCCTTCACGACTAATCAATAGGCCATAACCATTCCATGGGATATCCAAGTTGAGGACATCATGGACGATGGTGCCAACCGTCACATCCACACCAACGACACCTTCAAGAAAACTGTCATGATAGACGGGGGCGATACATGATGCCATCCAGCCTTGCCCAGCGGGATCAAAATAAACATCGGTCCATACGGCTTTTTTTTCAGGATTATGGGCCGCATCGGCTTCGTAATAAAAGTTGAAGGTCGGGATATCCATCTTGGCTTCATATTGTGAAATGACATCGAAGTAGGGGTAGATGCGATTGAGAGAATCATGGGTGTTGTAGTAGGCTTGTGCAATCAGAGGATATGCATGGGTGATGCCCATTAAGATAGGATCTAATCCTGCTGATTTAAGCGCCTTTTCCCGTTCTTTTTCACCGATCGTTTTGACACTGCTATAAAAAACCGCACCGCCACCGTGATCTTCATCGGTGTAGTAAACCCCATCGGGTGAGTATTTGAATCGCCGAGGATCATCCAGGATGGTTGGATGGGGATTATTCATGACCCGCGCCGTTTCAATGGCTAAAAGCGTGGTGGTTTGTGAGATGCCGGCGAGTTGATGGTCGATACTTTTGGCTTCAATACTGGTCAGTTCCGTTAATTGTTGTTCCGCCATTTTTTTGGCTGTAGTGATATTTTCATGGGTGCTAAAGGTGTTGCTGGCGAAATAGATGGCGATCAGGGCGACTTCAACAAAGAGCAGGGGGATCAGTGAGGTGCGTAGATAGGAGCGCCAGATCCACCGAATCAGTGGCATCAGCTCAGAAGTTTTGTCCGGACTGTTTTTAGAGGTAGGAGCAGTATGGGTGGACATTGCTATTGCTCGTTCGCTCCAAGATTTTGTTGCTGTAACTGATTTTTTATCTCATCGATCAGATGAATTGGGCTGAATGGTTTGGTGATATAGGCATTGGCTCCCAGGTTCAGTCCCGTTTGGATATCGCTACTTTGCCCGCAAGCGGAGAGGAAAATGATGCGTGCGCGTTGGTTGCCATTGGCACGGATTTTTTCACATACTTCAAGCCCGCTCATTTTTGGCATCATGACATCGAGAAGGATGATGTCAGGGTCTTCTTTTTCAATGATGTCAATTGCTTGCGGCCCATTTTCTGCCTGTAGTAAATTGTATCCGCAACGAAATAACGCAAAAGAGATCAATGTGCGCATGTCTTCCTGATCATCAACAATTAATACTTTTTTTTGCATTTCGACACCATGAATAGGAACGCTTTATTTTTATTTCTTTTTAAAGTTGCAATATAAGAGTGATTGAGTCGCAGTCAATAGCTTTGTTGTGTTTTTTTAGCGTCGGTCTTTGTCATATTGACATTGGGTATTGGGTATTGGCAGGAGATATTAAAGAATAGATTGAAAATTCATAGTTTATTACTATGGTATAAGGCGCAAACGGGAGGCTTTCCTTTGCGATTATGGTAGAGGATTTTAAGGAGCTAATGTATGGTTCATCTCTCTTTTTCTCAGCGAATTGTTCTTGGTTTTATGGCGATGATGACTATTTTTGCCCTCGCCCTTTTCAAAATGGGGCAGACCTTGGATGGTCAAAGAGCGCTGTTTTTACAAGCTGCCAATGTTCATTTTCAACATATTCGTGCGGCCAATCGAGCCGTGAGTCATCTGTTGGGTATGGCGCAGGCAGAAAAAAATATTTTATTGAGTAGTGATGCAAACATGGTCGAACAATTTGTTTCTGAATCTGCTGCTGAATCTGCTGGATTGGCGAATGAATTGCGCAATATCCGTGCACTCGCCGAGAGGGATGGTATTCAAGCGCTCGATCGTTTTGAAGAACAGTTTCTGCGTTATCAAGAGAGTCAGAAGCAGGTGATTGCATTAAAGCGGCGGGGGGATGCCGAAAGTTATACCAAAGCATTGCAGATTTCCCGAGGCGTGCTTCGTGATCAATTTGATCAGGCGGAAGAGCGTTTGTACGCATTAATCCATCAAGAGTCCTCTTCGATCGACCAATCGATAGAGGAAGCCGATCTTGATATCTCCGATGCCAAGCGTGCGGCGTATGCTCTGTTTGCCGGAAGTGGGCTGTTGGCGGCCTTGATTGTCTATTTTCTTTTGCGCGTGTTGCGGCGGCGTATGCAGAAGCTGGTGGATGATGCACAGCGTATCGCGGTGGGCGATCTTGCCTTGATTGAGCGATCCGGTGCCCGTGATGAGCTGGAGGTGTTAGAGAATGCATTGATGAATATTCAACACTCGTTTGCGGAAATTATGCAGTTGAGTCAAAGCATGGCGTCAGGGCTTTATAATATGAAGCTATTGCCACGCTCGGAAAAAGATAGCTTGGTGTTGTCGCTCAATAAGATGAGTGAAACACTGTTTGAAGTCACGCAAGTGGCCCATGCCATCGCCGAGGGTGATATGACGATTGAGGTCAATCCAAAGTCCAACGAAGACCTTTTGGGCATGGCATTGAAGAAAATGATGATCACTTTGCGCCATGAAATGGAGGCCAATCAAGCCAACTTGTGGATTCAAGAGGGTGTGGTTGCGATGGGGCAGAGTGTTCGGGGGGTGCAAGATCGCTATGAACTTGGCACGAGTGTGCTGGAAGGATTGTGCCGTTATCTCTCATTGCCTGTAGGCATCCTCTATCTTTTTGATGATCAAAAGAGCGCAGACGAAGATGATGAAGCGCTGCCATCAATGCTTGTTGGCATTGCCAGTTATGCGACTTCTGGTGAAAGGGCGCTTCCACGCTTTGCACTGGGTGAGTCGTTGGTGGGGCAGGCAGCGTTGCAACGAAAAATGATGGTGGTCGATGATCTTCCCGAGGGTTATCTCGCCATTGGTTCAGGACTTGGCGCTTTAAATGCCAAACAATTGGTGTTGGTTCCACTCTGTTATGAAGATGTCTTGATTGGAATGGTTGAGTTGGGAGGTTTTTCCTCGATTGATCAAAAGGGATTGAAGCTGTTGGATCAAGTGGATGAATTGATTGCCATTGCGTTTCAGTCGGCTTTTTCCCGTGAGCGTTTGGCAGAAATGTTGGAAGAGTCGCAAGTGATGACGGAAGAGATGCAGGTGCAGCATGAGGAGATGGAGCAGACCAACGCTGAGCTTGAGGAGCAGACTCTGGCACTTGAGCATGCACAGGCGGATTTAGAGCGGCACAACGAAGAGTTGCGTGTCGCTAAACAAGAGATTACTGAGCGGGCACAGCAGTTGGCGGCATCGAGTCAATACAAGTCAGAGTTTCTCGCCAATATGTCACATGAGTTGCGTACGCCGTTGAATTCGATTTTATTGCTGTCAAAGATGTTAGCCGTCGGTGAGTCAGGCCCTTTAAGTGACGATCAGCGGATGAAAATACAGGTGGTTTATGACGCGGGCAGTGATCTTTTGCAATTGATTAATGAAGTGCTCGATTTAGCGAAGATTGAATCGGGTAAGATGGATTTGAATATTAAGCCCATCAATGTGGTGGAGTTCTCTAATCAGTTCAAAGATCTCTTTGATCCGCAAGCGCATGAGAAGGGCATTGCCTTCCGTGTGGAGGTGGATGAAGCGCTTCCTGCTGTGGTGAAGAGTGACCCCGATCGCGTGCAACAGGTGCTGCGCAACTTTATCTCCAATGCGATTAAATTTACGGCTCAAGGTGAAGTTTCTCTTCATGTGGGGCGATTGTCTTTGGATGAGATTGACCATGCGATGGCCTTTAACTTTAGTAAGGATGAGTTGCGTCGCCGTGTTGATGAGTTTTTAGCTTGGCGTGTTGTGGATACAGGCATCGGTATTGAAGCCAAAAAACATGCGCTCGTTTTTGAGGCTTTTCAGCAGGCGGATGGTTCTACCTCGCGTAATTATGGTGGAACAGGTTTGGGATTATCGATTTCAAGAGAGATTGCCCTTCTCCTTGAAGGGGAGGTCGCGCTCCGTTCAGAAAACGGAAATGGGTCGTGCTTTACGCTGATTTTACCGATTGAACCCAGTCTGAAGTTGATCTCTTCGGTCGCTAAACAGGAACTATCATCGAGGCACAGTTTTGTTGCCTTTGATCGGCATGACAATGATGCGATACACCATGTTTCTGCCAATATGACCACGGTCTCTATTGAGGATGATCATGGAACGATGCAAGGTGAAGATAAGGTCTTGCTGATGATTGAAGATGATCATCGTTTTGCTGAGGTGTTGATGGAGATTGCTCGCAGCCATGGCTTCAAGGTGATCCATGCCAATTCAGGAACGGAAGGGGTGCGTTTGGCCAATGAGCATCTGCCTATGATGATCACCCTCGATGTTCAACTTCCGGTGATGGATGGCTGGTCAGTTTTACGAAACTTGAAGAAAAACTCGCGCACCTCGCATATTCCAGCCCATGTCATTACCGCAGTCGATGAAGAATCCTTTGCTTATCGATTGGGTGCCGCCAGTTATCTGCGCAAACCAGTCTCTCCAGAAGCGTTGCATGCGCGTTTTGAATTTATGCATCAACATGCTGAGATTAAGGTGAGAAATTTATTGGTCGTTGAAGATAATGATGTCCAGCGTCAAGCGATTGTTGATCTGATCGGCAACAGTGATGTGAAGTCCACCGCTGTTGCAACAGGAGGCGAAGCACTTGAGATGTTACGATCGGGGCATTTCGAAGTGATGGTCTTGGACCTTAAACTTCCCGATATGAGTGGTTACGAACTTTTACAGCAAGTGGCAGAGGATTCCACCCTTTTGCATGTGCCAACGATTGTCTATACAGGGCGTGATTTAAGCTTGGATGATGAGCGCGAACTTCGCCGATATGCAGACAGCATTGTGGTGAAAACGGCTGAGTCTCCTGGGCGTTTGCTGGAAGAGACCTCAATCTATTTGCATCGTGATCGAGCTAAACTTCCTGAAAGTAAAAGGAAAATTTTAAGTGAGCTCAACCATGTCGATCCATGCTTGAATGGCAAGACCGTGCTGTTAGTCGATGATGATATTCGCAATCTTTTTGCCCTTTCTGCGATTATGGAGGTGAAGGGGATGAATGTGATCACCGCCTCTAATGGGGTCGAGGCGCTTGAAGTGATCGATGAATATGTCGATATTGTTTTGATGGATGTGATGATGCCCGAGATGGATGGTTATGAATCAATACGCCAAATTCGTGCAATGGCGGCGTTTAAGCAGCTACCCATTATCGCACTGACTGCAAAAGCTTTGGGGGATGATCGTGAACACTGCATTGCAGCGGGCGCTTCCGATTATCTTGCAAAACCGATTGATTATGACCAGCTTATTTCTTTGATGCGTGTCTGGTTGAGTGTGCATTCGTGATGATGGTGTCTCAAGGAGCTGTTGCGCTTTTATGGCATGCGTGTGAACAGTTCATTGGATAATTTTTTCAGCAAAACGCTGCCAGAAGGGGGCTTGTCCCGTATTACGGATGCGGTTTTTTCTGCCTATGGTTATGATTTTAGAGATTATCATCCAGCGTCAGCAAGTCGGCGCATTGCATTGGTGATGAAGTCGATGAAGATTACTGATATCGATCAGTTTATCGCTAGGCTTATTGCGGATCGTCTGGTATTGCAAGCCATGCTGGAATCGCTTTCCATTAATGTGACGGCGATGTTTCGTGACCCCGTCGTTTATAAATTCCTGCGAGAGCAAGTGCTGCCAAGGCTGGCGACTTATCCTCATATTCGTATCTGGTCTGCGGGGGTTGCAGGTGGAGCAGAGGCCTATTCATTGGCGATTATGCTGAAAGAGGCCGGGCTTTATGAACGATCATTGATCTATGCAACTGACTTTAATGCGGCGGTGTTGAAACAGGCGCAGCACGGGGTGTTTGCCTTGCGTGATATGGCAAAATATACGCAGAATTATATTGAAGCGGGTGGCACCGAATCATTCTCAAACTATTATACGACAACCCCCCATTTGGCACATATCGACCCATCATTGAAGGAGCGGATTATTTTCTCGACCCATAATTTGGCGACGGATGGTGGATTTAATGAATTTCATTTGATTATGTGTCGCAATGTGATGATCTATTTTAATGCCAAATTGACAGAGCGGGCATTGCAGATGTTTAATGAGAGTCTGGTTCACTTTGGTTATCTCTGCCTTGGCACGAAAGAAAATCTGAAGTTTCAGCATGCTGCACAATTTTTTGAGCCCGTGACACACCGTTTAAAAGTTTATAAGAAAGTTTGAAGGAAGCGCGTGAGTGATTTTATGAATAAACAAAAAACAATTTTGATCGTGGATGATAATCTTAATAATCTTTTTACTTTTCAGGCGACGCTGGAGAGTCAAAAATGGCACTTGATTAGCTGCCAATCGGGTCAAGAGGCGTTGAAAGCACTGCTTAAACATCCCATTGATTTAATCTTAATGGATGTGCAGATGCCTGAGATGAATGGCTTTGAAACGGCGCAGTTGATTAAGCAGAATAAGAAGTTAAAAGATATTCCGATTATCTTTATTACCGCGGTATGTCGCAATGATGAGTTTGTTAAACAGGGCTTTAGTGTAGGAGCATACGATTATTTAACCAAGCCGGTTGAGAGCCATGTGTTGATCAATAAGATCAAGGTCTTTCTTAAGCTTCAATCAAGCCAGCAGGCGCTGCTTCGCATTAATGAGACATTGCAAGATGAGATTCAAAACCGCATCCAGTCCGAAGAGCGCTCTATTGTGTCGGAGCGGGATACGGCCAATATTATTGCCGCAATGGATGAGGGATTGGTGGTGATTGACCCTGTGGGCAATATCACCCGTGTGAATAGTGCCTGCATCGAACTGCTTGGCTATCAAGAGTATGAGTTGTTAGGTAAGCCATTGAATTTTCTTGTTGAAGAGAAAGTTGATGGAGTGTGGGAAAAATTTGCAGGGCAATTGAGTCGTGTCGGTTTACAGAGTCATTACGATGCCAGTCCGACAGCGTTTATGGCGATGTTGGCTCACACGCCATGGGCTGTGCTGGTTTGTGATGAGCATGGCAAGGTGGTTTTTCAAAACCAACAGGTCAAAAACCGTTTGGGTTATGATGAGGCGATGCTGTATGGAGAGATGATCGAATGCCTGGTTCCTAGCGCAATGCGGCAGCGTTATCAGGAAAATGGTGAAGGCTTTTATCAAGATTTCAGTATGGGGATGGTTCCGCAGGAAGCGATTGTGCAAGCACAACATGCCAATGGTGGCATGGTGGATGTACGGGTCAGTTTAATTCCACTGCGTATGGAGGGGCGAGATCATGTCATCACATTGATTTATGATGTCAATCATGACTTGCCATGGTCGATTTTGAAGTTGACGGAGATGGGACAATTTTTGGACCATGAGAGCGAACGCGATCAAATTACCATTTTAAACGATAAGTATGCGCAGCAGGTGCCCGTGGTGATGAGTTGCACACCGATGTTCGATGCTGCGCAGGCCGTTTCAGGTTTTGTGGTGCTGATGGATAACCGCAAATATCGTTTTATGATCGAACAAAATTACCGGATGCGCGAAGCTCTGGAGCAGTCACAACATCAACGCTTAGAGTCGCTCGGGCTTTTGGCGGGCGGTATCGCCCATGATTTTAACAATCTGCTCACCCCGATTATTGGCAATGCCGAGTTGCTGATGGCTGCTGACGGGGAGGGTTCACGAAATTTTATACTGGCACAACAAATTATGGATGCTGCACAGCATGCGGCGCGTCTCTCCAAGCAGATGCTCTCGTATGCGGGGTCAGGGCGTTTGGCCTCGGTGACGGTTCATCTGCCTCGGTTGATTGAAAATATTGCCAGCGTGTTGAATGGTGCCGCCGAAGCGCATGGTGGGGTTCACTTTTCGATGGATAATTCGGTCGCTGCTGTCGATGTTGATATTGCGGAGGTGGAACAGATTCTGCTGAATATGGTCATCAATGGTGCGGATGCGATTGGCCATAATCACGGGCATATTGCTGTGAAGGTCTATGCTAAAGAGCTGAATGATTTTGAACTTCATCAATACATTTATAAAGAGGGTGTTGGTGCTGGCAGCTATATTGCGTTGGAGATTGAGGACAATGGTTCCGGTATGTCCAGCGAGGTGCAACGGAAACTGTTTGATCCATTTTTTACCACCAAGTTTACGGGGCGCGGTTTGGGGATGTCGGCAGTGCTTGGCATTGTGCATAGTCATCAAGGGCTGCTTCGTGTTCGCTCGACGGTGGCAAAGGGAACGACCTTTACGGTTCTTTTTCCTGTTTCAGAGCAGGGTGCGGATGCGATGATTTTTGCACAAAAAGAGTTGACCGGGGAGTTGGCAATACTGCAGGGGAATGTGTTGATTGTTGATGATGATCTTCTCGTCAACGCAGTGTTAAAATCACGCTTGGAAGCGCTCGGATGTTCGTCGTTGCAGGCGTATGATGGTGAGCATGGGCTTGCTCTTTATCGTGAGCATGGGGATGACATTGATGCGATTATTCTGGATATGACGATGCCCGGAATGAGTGGCTTTGATTGCTTTAAGGCCTTGAAGTCAATCAACGAAGATGTGGTGGTGATCATCTCATCGGGCTATGCTCAGGGGGAGTTGGAAACCCAGTTTGGCGATTTCAAACCCAATGACTTTCTGGAGAAACCCTATACGCTATCAGGCTTGGCAACCATTTTAAGGCAGCATCTTCCCCTTTAATGGGTGAGGTGGATGCGCAGCCGTTGCTTTATCCCCCCCTATTGAAAGGGGGATTTCAAGGGATTGTAGATTCCCATTGTCATCTGGATGATCTCCGTTTTGAGGGGGCGTTGCCATCGCTGTTGCATCGGGCGGGTGTGGCAGGATTGGATCATATTATTGTGCCTTGTTCGAAGCCGGATCGTTGGGGATGTGTTTCTCCCTGTGAGACGATGGGTGTTGCGCTGCATCTCGCGTATGCGATTCATCCCTGGTATTGTGAAGGTATCAACCCCGAGACTTATCATCGGTTGGCGTGTTATCTTGAACATGCGGTGGCTGTGGGTGAGTGTGGGCTCGATTTAGGGGCGCGCGGTGGTGATTTGGCGGAGCAAGTGACCCTGCTGCGCAACCAGTTGATCTTGGCTGACCATTTTCATCTTCCCGTAATTTTACATGCGCATAAAGCGTTGGATATGCTTTGGGGCGAAGTGCGTAATTTTCCAGCGTTGCGCGGCGTTGTGCATAGCTTTTCGGGGAGTTTTCAGCAGGCAAAACAGTGGGTTGATCATGGTTTTTATCTGGGTGTGGGGGCGCGTGTGACCTATGCAAACCAACGGCGTTTTCATGCCATGATTGCGGCGATGCCTGCCAGTGCATTGCTGCTTGAATCGGATGCGCCGGATCAATCGCCACAGCATTGGCGAGGGAAAAACAATGAGCCGGCGTTGATTGTTGAAACGATCCGAGCCTTGGCTGCTTTGCGAAATGTTGCGGGGCAAGCATTGGTTGATCAATGCCGGAAAAATAGTCAGGAGTTGTTTAAGATATGAGTCAGATACAAGAGCGTACTGAGATTTTGTTAGGCCAAGATGGGCTTGATTTTTTACAGTCAAAACACCTTCTGGTGGTCGGTGTTGGCGGTGTCGGTGGTGCTGTTACTGAAGCCATTGCGCGTGCTGGGATTGGCCATATCACGCTGATTGATCACGATCGTGTTGGACTTTCCAATATCAATCGCCAATTGGTTGCGACGCATGCTACGCTTGGAATGGATAAGGTTGCTGCAATGGGGGAACGGTTGATGTTAATCAATCCCGCCTTGAATTTGACCTTGCGATGCGAATTTGTGAATCGGGATCATCTTGATGCCTTGTTACAAGCGGGGGGCTTTGATTATGTCATTGATTGTATCGATTCGGTCTCATGCAAGGCGGAGTTGGTGGCGGCATGTCAGCGTTTTGCAATCCCTGTTGCGTCAAGCTTAGGGGCAGGCGGGCGTCTGGATGTGAGTAAGGTTGAAATGACCACACTGGAGAAAACATATAACTGTGGGCTGGCTACCAACTTGCGCCGCAAGTTGCGCGCGCTTGGCATGAGCCTCGATTATCCGGTGGTTTTCTCAGGTGAATATCCCATAAAACCGTTACCGCAACAGCCGGTATGTGATGATCCCAATGTGTTGCCTCGGGCCGTCAATGGCACGATCTCATATATGCCTAACCTCTTTGGCTTTATGCTCGCAGGGCATGTGGTGCGCACCTTGTTGATGCAATCAGGCCGGATTAAATCATGAGTTTTTTATTAAAAATGGCCTATGCGTTGCCATTCTTCACATGGCTGCCATGCTTCGCGGGCTATTTTAATGTGAGGAGTGCTTGATGACGATCCCAACCCCAGATGAATTGCGCACTTTAGTGCAGGCGCATATTGCCGATGCCGAGGTGGATGTGCGGCTCTATTCCGGTGATGATCATTTTGAAATGGTCGTGACATCGGCACTGTTTGTCGGTAAAAGTCGTGTGGCACAGCATCAGATGGTTTATGCCGCTTTGGGTGACCATATGCGGGCAGCGGTGCATGCGTTGGCATTAAAAACTTCGGTGCCAAACGAAAATTAAACAACAAATTGTCATAATAAGGATGGATCATGAGCGAAGGAATTTTGGATAAAATTGATCAGTTGGTCAAAAGCAAAGATGTCGTATTGTTTATGAAAGGAACACCCGAGATGCCACAATGTGGCTTTTCACAACAGGTGGTACAGGTGTTGAATGTGCATGGTGTCGCCTTTACTGCGGTCAATATTTTGCTTGATCCTGAGGTTCGCCAAGGCATCAAAGATTACTCCAATTGGCCAACCATTCCTCAGCTTTACATCAAAGGTGAGTTTATTGGCGGTTGTGATATCGTCACCGAGATGCATGGCAATGGTGAGTTGGCAGCCCTGCTTGCGCCGTTGTTGGCTTCGTAGCGTCATTTTCGCCTAACCTGTTACAAGTATCTTACGATGAGTGTTCGTTTACAGAACAACTTGACGCAAAAGTTGGGGCAACGCCTCGCGCTTACGCCGCAGTTGACGCAGAGCTTGAAGCTGTTGGCGATGAATTCACTGGATCTTGAAACCTATTTGGATGCGTGTTTAGAGAGCAATCCTTTGCTTGAAAGTGAGGGCAAAGAGGATTTTGATGAGCGCTCATTTGAGGATATGGTTGAAGATGAGTGGCGCGAAGAAGGGGGCGATGAGCGTTGGGAGAGTATGTACTCCGCTTCGATGCGTGAAGGGTTGCCCGATCCTGACCAGCAGTGGAAAGATGAGCAGACTTTAGGTGAATCGCTGCACGAACAGGTCAATCAGCAGCCGATGACTGATCACGATCGAGAAGTGGCGCATGTGATTATCGATTCGCTTGATGATGATGGCTACTTTCGCGTGCCGGTTGCGCAGATGGCGAATGAAACAGGGGTGAGTGTTGCGCAGGTCACTCATGTGCTGGAATCGGTGGTGCAGCAATTGGAACCTGCCGGCATTGGCGCACGCGATCTGCTGGAGTGCTTGATGCTGCAACTACCCGAGCTGGATGATGCCACACGGCTTGTGCGCCGTTTGTTACTGCAGTTTTCCGAGTATTTGATCGAACATGATGAAGATTTGGCGGCGCGCGTGGGATGCTCGGTGGCTGAGATTGCGCAAGTGCGCGCGCGCATTCGCAGACTTGATCCATTTCCCGGCCATGGGCTGCATGGGTTAAACAATATCTACATTAAACCCGAAATTATTTTTAAGCAGAACCGTGATCGAACGATTGAGGTTGAGGTACCGCAAAGTGGTTGGAAAGGGTTGAAGATGAATGATGCTTATGCCAAGCAGAAGTGGAGTGGTGACGATCGAACCTTCATGGATGCCGCCAAGCAGGAGGCAAAATGGCTTTTATCCGCCCTTGAGCAGCGCAGTGATACCCTCATGCGCGTTGGTTTGTGCCTTGCTGCACGGCAAAAAAGTTTTCTTGAACATGGCATACTTGGATTAAAGCCATTAACATTGCAGGATGTGGCGCAAGAAGTTGGTTTGCATGAATCGACCATCTCGCGCGTAACCAATGGAAAATATGCACAAACACCGCTCGGATTGATTGAGATGCGCTGTTTTTTTTCTGCAGGGTTACCGACCCGTGGCGGGGGGACAATTTCTGTGTTTCGGGTACAACAGCGTATTCAAGCCTTGATTCAAGGCGAATCGTCAGCGAAGCCGATTGCAGATCAAGCCATTGCCGAGCGTTTGCAGGCAGAAGGGATCGAGATTGCGCGAAGAACGGTGGCCAAATACCGAGAACAGTTGGGTATCGCTTCCAGCAGTCAAAGAAAACGGGTTGTAAAAACCTGAATATTATAGAAGTGGGGAATTAACATTATGCAAGTATCTATTACCGGGCACCATATTGAATTGACAGAGGCGCTCAAAGAGGCTGTAAACAATAAATTACAGCATTTGAAACACTCATTTGATCATGTGCTCGATGTGCATGTTGTTTTGTCGGTTGAAAAAAATCGCCAACGCTGTGAAATCAGCTTGCAAGCCAATGGCATCAATATCCATGCGAGTGATGTCAATGATGATATGTATGTTTCCATTGATTCCGTTGTGTCAAAATTGAACCGTCAGATGAAACGCTACCGTTCAAAATTGAAGAGCCATAAAGGTCGTGGCCGTGGCCATGCAATCAAAGTCTCTCAGTTGAATTTGTCAGCAGATATTGAAGAACTCGCGGAAGATCATAGCCATGAAGTGGTTGAACACGAAGAGGTTCATGCCGATTCAATCTCTGTCGATGATGCGGTGATGTTGATGGAACTTTCTGAGAATAAGAATGTTTTGATTTTCACCAATATTGCTACTGATCAAATCAATGTGATCTGCCGTCAGCAGGATGGAACGCTGAGCTGGATCGAACCCACGCTGTAAATGCACTCGTTAATTCCAGCTGCCCATGTGCTTTTGTCATCAGATGCGAGTTGTAAACGCGCGCTGATCGCGGAAATGGTTGATTATTTGCCCGCCATGGATGTGGATGTGGTGTTGAATGTGATTATGGCGCGTGAGCAGCTTGGAAGTACAGGAATAGGCCATGGTGTTGCCATACCCCATGGTCGCCTGCAAGCGTTAAAGGTCCCTGTTCTGGCTTTTGCTCGCCATGCACGAGGTGTCGATTTTGATGCGATAGATGATGCACCTGTGCACATGATTATTTTGTTGTTGGTGCCTGATAATGATGATCGTGCCCATTTGGAGTTGTTGGCAAAATTGGCGCGTTCGTTGCAACGAAAAGCCTTTCGTGATGCGTTGATGTCTGCCGATTCTGCTCTTGAGGTTTCCAACCTCTTTTCGGAGGAGTCAATGGGCTCTTTATGATCAAACAGCCACGAATTACCGCAGGTGATATTTGGCGTGAGCAGGGCAATGCGATGCTTATGCGCCTCATTGCGGGTGAAAAAGGGCTGTACCGTTATATTGATCATCCAAGAATTCAGAAGCCGTCGTTGGCATTTGCCGGTTATTTGGAGCATTTGAGTGATTACCGTTTGCAGGTGATTGGGCAGACGGAACTTAGTTTTTTGGCGACCTGTTCGGAAGATCATCAGCAGCGGGTGGTGAAAGATGTTTTTGATTTGCGTCTGGCTGCGGTGGTGGTCACTCGCGGCATTACCCCGCCACAAGTGATTATTGATGCAGCCAATGCAACCGATACGCCACTGTTTGTTTCAGAGCATACCTCGGCCTATTTAATGACGGAGATGACGCTTTATCTCTCGCATCGCTTGGCACCGGTTGCTTTTCAGCATGGTGTCTTTTTGGATGTTTACGGCCTGGGTGTTTTGATGACCGGCCCCAGTGGAATTGGTAAAAGTGAAATTGGTTTAGAATTGATCTCACGCGGGCACCGTCTGGTGGCGGATGATATGGTGGAGTTGACGCGACGCAGTCCAACCGTGTTGGTGGGGCAAGGTCCGGAGTCGTTATTGTTTCACATGGAGATTCGTGGCTTAGGGGTGTTAAATATCCGCGATCTTTATGGCTCTTCAGCAATTACGCTGACCAAACGGGTGGGCTTGGTGGTCGAGTTTCTGCCGTGGGATCAGCGGGTCGAAGCGAGCCGCGTCCTTGGCGTGCGTGCTGAAACGATCATCAACGATGTTGCACTACCCAAAGTGAAAATTCCGATTGGTTCAGGCCGCTCGATGGCCATTATGGTGGAGCTCGCGGTGCGCGACCAGATGGCGGTGAATCTGGGGATTGATAGTACCGAAGAGTTTGCCAAGGCGTTGGAAAAACGCATCTTAAATAATTCCACCAATGAGGCTGTCGATTAGATGCTGTTGATCATTTCAGGCTTGTCGGGCGCAGGCAAGAGTACAGCATTGCATGCCTTGGAGGATCAAGGTGTTTTTTGCACCGATAATTTGCCGGTTGATTTGTTGGCGGATTGGGTGCAGCTGATGGATGCCAGCCACCGTGATGCTGCCGTCTGTTTGGATTTACGATCCGCCAAGCATGCGGACTTGCTCAAAGCGGCGATTGCCAATCTGCCAGAGAGCATTGCTTGGGAGATGGTCTATATTGATGCCGATGATGTGACACTGATTCGGCGCTTTTCTACCGCGCGGCGGCGCCATCCCATTTATGCTGCGCTTGCGTTGCCCGAAGCGATTTATCAGGAGCGGACAGCGATTCTCCCCTTAAAGGATGTGGCGACCCATGTGCTTGATAGTAGCCATTTAACCCCTTATGAATTGGCCGATCTGGTCGAGACCTTTTGGCGTCAAGTCCATGGTTTGGATCATGTGCAAAAATCGCCGGTATGCTCCTTGGTATCCTTCAGTTATCAGCGGGGTATTCCTTCCCAGGCAGATATGGTGATGGATATGCGCTTTTTGCCCAACCCCCATTATGATCCGTTATTGGCGCCCCTAACAGGGCGGGATCAAGCCATCCATGACTATTTCATTGATAATGAAGAGGCGAAGCAGACGCTTGAATGGTTGCAGCAGTGGTTGCTTTTTGTCTGGCCCAAGTTGAAGCGTGAGCGTAAACGCTATTTTACCCTCGCCATAGGTTGCAGTGGTGGGCGGCACCGTTCTGTTTATATGGTGGAGTGTGTCGCCAAGTGGATGAAATCCAATGGGTTAGAGACGATGGTTCGCCATCGTGAGATTGATGCAGTGATGAAAAATCGGTGAAAAGGTAGGACTCTTATGATTGGAATGGTCATTATCGCACATGGGCGTTTAGCTTCTGAAAGCAAGCAGGCAATTGAGCATGTCATGGGTGAACTGCCGCTCTTGGCGGCGATTGATGTGATCAATTCAGATGCCTCGGATCATCTTTATGATGAAATGAGCACGGTTATTAAACAGTGTGATACCGGTTCAGGGGTATTGGTGTTTGTCGATATGTTTGGTGGCACACCGTGCAATATTGCTTTAGGGAGTTTGGGTGATCATGCCTGTGAAGTGATTTCAGGGTTTAGCTTACCCTCGTTGATTAAAGCTGCCACCTTGCGTAAAAGCAGCCGCAATCTTGCCGAGATTGCAGCGCAGAGTATTCAGGCTGGGCATCAATATATGCGGCAGTTATCCGAAGATACCAAAAAAGGGTTGCGTTTATGATCACGACGCGCGTTAAAATCCAAAACAAGTTGGGACTGCATGCGCGTGCATCGGCGGCATTTGTTGCCTTGGCGGGGCGTTTTGAGAGTGATGTTTTTTTGGAGAAAGATGGCGTGCAGGTCAATGCCAAGAGCATCATGGGGTTGATGATGTTGGCGGCAGCCAAAGGGACAATGTTGCAGTTGAGTGTGGAAGGTTGTGACGAAGAGGAGGCCAGCCGTGCGATCATTGCCTTGATTGATGATAAGTTTGCTGAGGGCGAGTGATGGGGGCGACCGATTCAGCCATCGCCCGTAGTAGTGGAATTGTCATTGGACGGGTGCAAAAGTTAACCCGTGGTCGTCAGCGTATTCCTGAGTATAGCGTTGAAGTCTCGAACCTAAATGGTGAATGCGAACGGCTGGCACAAGCGATTGATGCTGCGGCGGATCTTCTTGCTGCGGAATGTGATAAGTTAGCACAATTTCCCAGCCGTGATCCGATTTTATTGTTACAGACCCATCGCGCTTTATTGCTTGACCCTGAATTAAAAGCGGGCGCCGAGCGGTTTATTCGCAATCAGTTGATCAATGCCGAGTGGGCCTTGCGTAAACACCTTGATCATGTTGCCGCCATCTTTGATACCATTGAAGACCCCTATTTGCGCGCACGCAAAGCTGATGTGGAGCAGGTGGGTGAGCGTATTTTAGACCGTTTGCTTGGTGAGGCCCCTCTTGATATTGCTGTGGATGCGGGTGTGCAAATCTTGGTGGGTGAAGATTTTAGCCCGCCCGATGTCGTGGAGATGTGGCAGCAAGGGGTCAATGGATTTATCACCGAGCAGGGCGGGGTCAACTCGCACTCGATTATTGTGGCACGAGGCATTGGCATGCCGGCCTTGGTTGGCGCGGAGTCGATTCTTGATCTGGTTGAAGATGGCGATGTCATCATTCTGGATGCAGAGACGGGCGACTGGTTTGTCAATCCCGATGCAAAGGTTTTGCATGAGTATGAGCATCATCTGCTGCTGCTTGAAGATAAACGGCGGCAATTAACCCGTTATGCCACTGAAACTTCGCGCAGTCACAATGGCCGTGCCATGCCCATTATGGCCAATTTGGAATTTAAAGAAGAGGTGATGTTGGCGCGAGATGTCGGGGCTGAGGGCGTTGGGCTTTACCGCACGGAGTTCCTTTTTTTGAATGCGCTCGAAATGCCGGATGAAGAGGAGCAGTATCAACATTACCGCCATGTCGTTGAGGGGATGGAGGGGCGTACCGTGACCTTCCGTCTTTTGGATATTGGCGGCGATAAATTGGGACTGTTTCATCAACTTTCGGGCAAGGATTTTGCCGGTGAAAATCCGGCGTTGGGTATGCGCGGTATTCGGCTGTTGTTGCAGTGGCCCGATGTCTTGCGTACACAAGTTCGTGCGCTGTTGCGTGCGGCCGAGCATGGCCCTGTGCAGTTGCTGATCCCGATGGTGACGGTGGTGGAAGAGCTGTTTCAAGTGCGTGCGATGGTCAAGCGCTGTGCTGAAGAGCTGTCGCTTGCCGATCAGCTGTTGATTGGGGTAATGATCGAGGTGCCTGCTGCCGTACTGATCGCAGATCAATTGGCCCAACATGCCGATTTTTTCTCTATTGGTACCAATGATTTGATTCAATATACCTTGGCTGCGGATCGTTGCGATGAGGATGTCGCCAACATGTATCAAGATTCACATCCAGCCATTCGCAAGTTGATCCAGTGGACGGTGGATGCGGGCAACAGTGCCGGGATTCCTGTTTCGGTATGTGGCGAGTTGGCCTCTGATCCGAAATGGACGCAAGACTTCTTGGATATGGGGATGCACGCCCTCTCAATGAGTGCCAACCATGTGCTCAATATTCGTCAACATTTGAGCGCATTGAGCTACCGGGAGCGGCAGTAGTCGAGCGATAATTTAGCTGTTTTTTTCTTGCATGCAGGAAGTTTTTTGCTATAATATCAAACAATTGCCTTCGTCCTTCGTCCTTCGTCCTTCGTCCTTCGTCCTTCGTCCTTCGTCCTTCGTCCTAGACATCCCGTTTTCTTGTTCTATTCTTGGCTATGATGAATTCCCTTTCAGTCTTCCAGAAAATGATGTTTCTTCTGATCCTTTCGAGCATGGGTTGGCTCTTTTTTATCGGCGATCGGATGATCTCTTTGCAGAAAGATGTGGCGATTATTGGTGATATTGAGAGTCATGCTCGCCTTTCCAAAGCGGCTAATGCGCTGATTCATTCGTTGCAGTGTGAGCGTGGGTTGATGGTTGCTTTTAATGATGCCCGCACGCCGCCGTTTGCCGAACGGTTAAGGTCTCAATCTCAAGATGTTGATCTGCATCGGCGCGCGTTGCAAGAGGCGTGGCGTTTGCATGCACCATTTGTCGATGTGGATCAAGATGCGCAGAATGATGCGATTCTCATGGGTGAGATCGCAACGAAGCTCAATCAATGGGTTGAGAAGCGTGGGCTGGTGCATCAAGGGGCCATTGTTGATAATGATGAAATTTTGCATCACTACAACGAAACAATTGCGTTATTGGAAGCGCTCTTTTCGCGCACGCTTGATCGCATGGGTGAAGGTGGCACCCGTTTGGCTGCGGAAGAGGTTTTGACTCTTGTCAATGAAATGTATGCGGTTCGTATTACGGAGTATTTAAGAAATGATGCGGGGCTTGAGCTGGCACGGATGGTTGATCTTTTTATCAAGCAAGCGCTTTCGCAGGCGGATATGGATGCAATCGTTGCTCATGCGGTGACGCAGGAGGCGGCACGCACCTTTTTAAACCAAATGTTGCATGATATTGCGCAGGGCACGGGGCAGCCCTTTAACCCTGTGCCTGCTGTCGGGGGTGAACTTGCGGCGTGCAGGAATGCGGTGGCGATGCAGCAGTTGAGCATGATTGAACCACTGCACTGCTTTGATGTGGCGAGCGTGCGTATCGATCATATTTTTGCTGATGAGAATCATTTGATCGAGCATATTGGTGACACCCTTGCATCCTTGCATCACGAGGTTGTTGACATGCGTGATCGCGCTGTTTGGCAGGCCGCTCTATTTCTCCTGCTGTTGCTCATCTTTTCATTGACCGCCGTTCGCTCTTTTTTACGCCCGATCAGGCAGGTGCGGCGTGCGTGTGATGATATTGCCCATGGTCTCTTGGAGAGGCCTGTCTCCGTGACGGGGCGGGGCGATGAGCGGGCGATGTTGCTCGCCTTAGAGTCGATGCGCGAACAGTTGCTCGAGCATCAGAACGCACGGGCAGAGGAGAAGCTGCGCGATGATGAATATCTTGAGAAGCTTTTTTCGTTAACGGCAGAGCTTGAGCAGAACAACGAAAAATTGAATGAGGCGTTGGCGAAAGCTGAATTGGCAACCCTTGCCAAAAGCCGCTTCTTGGCGACCATGAGCCATGAGATTCGTACGCCGATGAATGGCGTGCTGGGCATGGCCGAGGCACTGAGTTTCACGCCGCTGAATGCGGGGCAAAAGCAGTATGTTTCGGTGATTATGCGGGCAGGCAAAAATCTTTTAACCATCATTAACGATATTCTTGATTACTCCAAGATTGAGGCGGGGAAATTGACGCTGGATCCTTGCCCAACGCAGTTACGAGCGCTGGTTGATGAGTTGCTCGAGGTGCTGCGTTTCAATATTGGTGACAAAGATCTGCAACTCTTTGCCAAGATTGCCGATGATCTCCCTTATCAAGTGCATGTGGACCCTGTGCGGATGCGCCAAGTGTTGTTTAACCTGCTGGGCAATGCCATTAAGTTTACTGAACAAGGTTTTGTGATTTTGGAAATGCGCTCCGAGCTTGTTGAAGAGGTGGGGAATGCGGGTGAACCCTTGACGGTATGTATCTTAAAATGTGCGGTAAAAGATACTGGAATTGGCCTCAACAATGTGCAGCAAGCCGCGCTTTTTCAGCCTTTTTCACAAGCCGAAGCGTCAACAACACGCAAGTTTGGTGGCACGGGGCTTGGGCTGAGTATCACCAAAGATCTGATTGAGATGATGGGCGGGGAGATTGGCGTGACCAGTGTGGTCGGCGAAGGTTCGACTTTTTGGTTTGCGTTACCGTTGCCCGTCTGCGCGATCTCCGCTCCTGCGGAGAGTGGCGAGGAGAGTGGCGAGCGAGCCTATTCTTCATCAGCGGCCCTTTCCGGAGCTGTTTTGTTGGTTGAGGATGATGAGCTCAATGTGATGGTCGTGTTGGCACTGCTGGGTGATGAAAAGGGTTTAATCATTGATGTGGCGCGTAATGGTTTGGAAGCGTTGGAGTCTTTTAGGACTCGTGCTTATGGTGTCATCTTGATGGATTGCCAGATGCCGGAGTTGGATGGTTTTGCAGCAACGCGCCGTATTCGTGCGCTTGAGGCACTGCACGATGAGGGTGATCGGGTTCCCATCATTGCCTTAACCGCCAATGCGCAGGCGAGCGATGCGCAGGCATGCCTCGATGCGGGGATGGATGGGTTTGTATCCAAACCTTTTTCGCAGAGTGAATTGCTGTCAGCACTGCGCCATTGGATGCGTTGTCATTGAGGATTTTGGAATCAATATTTGAATAAGGTGAATTGAACATGTCTGGAAAAGTTAAAGTTTTAATCGTCGATGATAATGAGTACATGCACAAGTTGGTCGATTTGTCGCTCTACAAAACGGACTACCACGGGCTGTTTGCGCACAGTGGTAAAGAGGCGCTGGAGATCATCGAAAAAGAACATCCTGCTATTGTGCTGCTCGATGTGATGATGCCCGGTTTAAGTGGCTTTGATGTATGCCGCACGATTAAACAGTCAAACCATAGCGCAACACGGGTGATCTTCTTAACGGCGATGGTACAAGATGTCGATCGCTTGCGCGGTTTTGATGTGGGTGGCGATGCCTACACGACCAAGCCTTTTAGCCCGAGATCATTGGTGGCGTTGATTGATGAGCAGTATCTTTTGTGGCTGCAATCACAGGCTAAATAATCCATTTAGGTCACCGTTTGATTTGTCATGCTGAACTTGATTCAGCATCCGGAAAGCCAACTTGCACAGCATTCCTGGATTGCGGATCAAGCCTGCAATGACGGGTGGATTTTCTGCATGGAAATTCCATTGCCTGCTGTCCGAAGCTGTTACGCCAAGCCGCGTTTTTTGAGTTTTTCAATGAGGGTGGTGCGATTCATCGAGAGGTAGTCGGCGGTTTTTTTCTTGTTGCCATCAAACTTCTCCAGCGCCGATAAAATCAGCTGATTTTCAAAATCTTCGACCAGTTTTTTCATGTCGAGTTGCTCGGCAATGGTGCTTTCTGGGGCAAAGGGGAAGAGGTTTCCTCCGATGGGTAGTTCGTACTGATCACGCATCTTTTCAGGAAGATCTTCAGCAGTGATGAAGCCTTCCCCTTTGAGCACGGCGATGCGTTCAACGATGTTGGAGAGCTCGCGCACATTGCCAGGCCATGGATAGTTGAGAAAAATCTCTTGGCATGCCGGCTCAATCCCGACAATGGTTGTGCCCATTGATGCGTTGAGTTGATGGATGAAAAACTGTGCGAGGTCAAGAATGTCTTGCCCGCGTTCATGCAGAGCGGGAAGCTCCAACGGGATAACATTGAGGCGATAGTAGAGATCTTCACGAAAGGTACCTTGACTGATCGAATCGGCCAGATTGCGATGGGTTGCGGCGATAATGCGCACATCAATCTCAATGCTTTCGTGGCTGCCCACAGGTTCAAAACAGCGCTCTTGTAAGACGCGCAGCAGTTTGACTTGCAACTTGGGTGACATGTCACCAATTTCATCGAGGAAGATGGTTCCCTTATCGGCAATTTGAAAACGACCTTTGCGGCTTTGGGTTGCTCCAGTAAAGGCGCCTTTGCTATGGCCAAAGAGCTCCGACTCAAGCAGCTCTTCAGGAATGGCGCCGCAGTTAATGGCGACAAAGGGGAGAGCTGCGCGATCACTTTGTGAGTGGATCAGTTGTGCCATCACCTCTTTGCCTGTGCCTGTTGCACCCGTGATTAAGATGCTACTCTTGGTTTTTGCCGCACGCAGCGCCATGCGGGTCACTTTTTGCATGGCGACGGAGTTGGCAACCATCTGATTGTCTAAGGCTATGGCATTGGCAGGTACCTTCGCTTCGTACGCAGGGGGGGCATTGCGGGATAGAGGGTCAAGAAGTTTCATGATAAACGATGACTTTTCAGCACTGCTTAGATCGTTGCAAAGGGCGTGCATCGCTGCATCGATCGGTGTATCTGCGGGGTGAAAAATAACATGGGGGGTAATGTTGAGGTCTGAAACCACCTCTTGCCAATCACCATCAGGAAGTTGTGCTTGGCAGAGCAGGAGGTTGAACGATTGAAGGTTGGCTTGATCAATGGCATCAAAACGGCGATGGCTGACGGTGACAGAACACCCTTGTTGTTGTAAGGCATCCGCCAGCGGAGTGCTGCGATCCGCGTCTGCATCAATGAGCAGAATGTTTGCTGCAATTGCCATGTGGTGACTCCCTTTTTGAAACTGTCAAAAATCTGACACCCCCTGGAATAAGGTCAAGAAGATCAACCTTACGATGATCTTTTGCGGTATATGTTTAGGGAAGCATTGATGGTATGAATTGACATTTAGCGATGATTTGGCAAATTATCAATGCATACTGTCTGGTGATAGGGTGCATGCAATTCAATGTGTGGTTTTGTTATAGATTTCAAAAGGGGGAGTAATGGTGTCATTCAAAACTTTTGGCTTGATGCTGTTGCTCATTGCTGTTTTTTTTGTCGCGCCTGTTGCTTGGGCCGATGATGCTGCGTTGAAACAACGGTTGCATGATGCCCGTTTGTATATTGATCGTGGCGGTGAAGATGGATTAACGGTGCGTCAAATTCGCGATATTTTGGCGATGGTTGATATTTCGGAAGAGACCCGTTTTGAGGGCGAGTTGCTTTTGGCGCGCGCTTTGGAGCCGCGTTCAGGGCAAAGTATTGAGGCCGCCGTTGCTCAATATCGTCGTTTGCTGCGCTATTATGGTAAATACATTCAAGAATCTGAGGTTCACTTTAAACTGGCCAAGCTTTTCTGGAGTGAAGATCGTTATGTTGAGACGCTTGGTGAGCTTGATGGTGTCGTATTTTCTGAAGAATCAGCGATGCGTTCAGAGTCGCGCTTGTTAAAAGCCAAAGCGCTTTATGCCTTGCAGCACTACCCTGAAGCGCGGATGACTTTGCTATCGATTTTGTCTCGGCCTCTTCCTGCCAATATGCGTTGTTTGACCATGGCGTGGCTTGCTGCTGTGGATGCGGGGGCGGGGCGAGATGCCGTGGCTGCTAGCCGTTTTGATAAATCCTTTGATACATGCTCGGAGTTGATTCAGCAAGAGTTGCCCCTATACAAAGCCTATATTGAACTCCTTGTGGAGCAAAAAGAGTTTTCCCGTGTCAAAGAGCATCTTGATATCTTTTTGGCGCGTAATTTTGATGAGCGAGAAGCGTTGCCACTCTCGCTTCTTTATGCCGATATGTTGGCTGAAAAGGGGGATATTGAGGGGGCGCTGATGAAATACAGTTCGCTCTCGTTTCAAAATAAAAATATGGAAGTAGCGCGTTATGCGAAGATTCGTCATTTGATGCTTTTGACCCAAAAGCCGGTCGATCCCTACCCGCTTCGTTCTGCTATTGTGGGGATTGGTAAAGCGGTTGAAGATGCGCCAATGACCCATGTAGAGGTAGAAGCCAACTACTACAAAGGGCTGCTTTTTTGGCAAATTTATAAGCGTGAATCAGCATTTGCCAACCGTGCACTTGGTTTTTTAACCTTGGCGGAGGTGGCCAATATCGCCCCCTTTTCAGCCAAGGCGAATGAAGCTGGTAAACGAATGCTCAAGGAGTGGCTACAAGGATTGGCCAAAGAGAATGATTGGTCTGGGTTGATTAGTACATGGGACCATTATCAAAATTTTGCAGTGCTTGAGCCGGATGTGGGGTTTCTTCTCGCCAATGGCTACGGTCAAATGGGTTTGTATGATAAAGCCTTTAAATTGCTTGATGAGATTAAGCCGATGTTGAAGCAACAAGATCAGGCGAAATTTCATCTTGAAATGACAAAGTTGTGGTATTTTAATGGTGATCCCGCAGTGGTTTCAGAAACTTCCGCATGGGTGCAGGCCGATGATGCAGAGACGGCATTGGCGATTCGTTTGATGCGCGCCCATTGGTTGATGGATCAAAACCGTCTTGAAGCAGCGCGTGATGAGTTGATGCTGATCAATATGCAATCGTTGGGGGAGCGGGCCAATGAGTATTGGAAGATGCGTGCGGCATTGTATGAAAAAATGAAAGATTGGTATATGGCTTCTGAAGCGCTGCGTCATGTTAAAGATGAGGGTGAAGCTTTGGACCATTGGAGCTATATTGCGCCTCAGGTTCGACTGTTGCTGCGTGATACATATTGTGAAAAAATCTTGTCGCTCTTGGATGAGGTTCGGGTTGAAGATCGTAAGGCGGAATGGTATGTGATTAAAACCGATTGTGTATTCCGTGCAGGAGATCTTGAAGCGAGTAAACGGTTGTTAGAAAAAGCAAAAAAATCGGACGATGCAGAGCGTTTTGCTTTGGAAGTGAAAAGTTTTGAGCAGATGATTGAAGTCGAAGAGTTGAAGGAGTTGCGGCAATGAATCGTTGTGTTTTATTGGGGTTCCCTGAAGAGATTGCCGCGACTTTTCGTGTGGATTTGGGGGGGTGCTTTCCCAAAGCGCAGGTTGAAGAGGTTTTGAATATTGATATCAGTGATTTAATGCCAGATATTGATACGCTCTATTTCTTGTGGGAGTCGTTTGAAGCCAAAGGGCAAGCGATTCTTCTTTTTGAAAAACAGCCCGAAATGAATTTGGTGGTGGTTTCAGAACGCGGGGATGCAGATAGTGGTGCGGAGTTTATGCATCTGGGGGCGATGGATTACCGTATCTGGCCATTCCCCAGTGGAATTTTAGCTATCTATGAACGCAATGCCGGCCATCGGATGCAGTTGAGCCAACAAGCTGAAGAGTTTCAGCAAAACTCTGACCCACTGGTCTCCAACAATGTGCAGATGCGGCGACTGTTGAATCAAATCTCACTGGTTGCCCCCTCCAATGCTGCAATTTTTGTCACGGGTGAATCGGGAACGGGTAAAGAGAAAATTTCCCGTTTTATTCATCAATGTTCCAGCCGTAAGACAGCACCTTTTGTTGCCGTTAACTGTTCGGCGATTCCAGAAAGCATGATGGAATCGGAGTTTTTTGGTCATGAAAAAGGCGCGTTTACGGGGGCCGATAAAGCACGCCCCGGGAAGTTCGAATTGGCCAGTGGGGGCACGCTGTTGTTGGATGAAATCACAGAAATGCCTCTGCATCTGCAAGCTAAGTTGTTGCGGGTGTTGCAAGAGGGTGAAGTGGATCGTCTGGGTGGGACACAGCCGATCAAGGTGGATACCCGTGTGATTGCAACCAGTAATCGTTTAATGTCTGAAGCCCTTGCCGAAGGGATCTTTCGCCAAGATTTATACTATCGCTTGAATGTGGTGAATATTCAGCTCCCTTCATTACGCCAACGCCCAGAAGATATCGTTCCGCTTGCAGAACACTTCCTGCGCCAGTATGCTAAGATGTATGGTAAATCAGCGCCTGTACTTTCGCCTGAAGCGTGTGTGATGTTAACGACTTACACATGGCCGGGGAATATTCGTGAGCTTGAAAATACGATGCATCGTGCCTCGTTGATGGCGGTGACGACAGGGCGGGTGGAGTGTGAGATGCTGATGCTCGAAGGGCGGCTTGAGACCCACGGCAAACATTTGACAACGACAGTACCCGCGGAGTCGTCAGCCGGTGGCAGCGTGGTTATGGCACATGCGCAGCGTGTACCGACGGAAATGGTCGTGCAGCACTCTTCAGGAGGAGAGATTGCTGCGGGCATGAGTGTTCGCGATGTTGAGCGTGCCTTGATTGAGAAAACCTTGGCACATGTGCAAGGAAACCGTGTTGAAGCGGCGGAATTGTTGGGAATCAGCGTGCGAACATTGCGTAACAAGCTTAACTCCTACCGTGAAGAGGTCTAGTTGGCATGTTGTTTGCTTTAGTGTTTGAGTGCATTTGAAACGGTTTGAATTCATTCTGGTAAGGAGGGTGTAATGGCAGATATGGCATTGTTTGGTGATAAGTGGACGCGCATTGAGAATGCATTGTATTCGCGTGAGCGCGTGCAACAGAGTATCGCAAGCAATGTTGCCAATGCAGAAACACCTAAATATCAACGGGATGAATCAACATTTGGCTCAATTTATGCTGCGATGGCTGGCAAAAATGCTGAAATGGCCAATACCCAACCTGGGCATATATCGACATCCACTTCGGGCGATAGTCGGCGTATTTTTGACGCTCCTTTTCAGACATCCAAGAGCATCGTCAACAATGTCGATATTCAACAAGAGATGGAACGGTTGGCACAAAACCAGTTGATGCATGAATTAACCGTGCAGTTAATTAATAAGAAACTGACAGGTTTAAAAGATCTGATCAGAGAAGCGAAGTGAGGTAGGTTATGTCGGATCCGTTTTTTTCTTCGATGACTTTGGCGACTTCGGGAATGCGTGCGCAGAAACAGCGTATGGATGTTGTTTCTGAGAATATTGCCAATGCGAGTACGACCAAGGCGGAAAATGGCCAACCTTACCGTCGTAAAATGGTCGTGTTTGGTACGGAAAAATTAGAAAAAAACTTTGCAGAAGTATTTAAAAGTGCGGGTTCCTCGAATGCGGATCAGTTGCAGAGTGTGGTTGTTCGTGGTGTGATCAAGGATAAATCAGAATATCGTATGGTGTATGAACCTTCGCACCCTGACGCCGATAAAAATGGCATGGTGGCGTATCCCAATGTGAATCCAACCACGGAAATGATGGATTTTATGGCTGCATCTCGCAGCTTTGAAGCCAATACCTCGGTCTTTGAGGGTTCGAAGCGGATGTTTCAAAAAACAATGGCATTGATGAAGTAAGGAGCTAACCCATGGCAATTAATAATTTATCTTCGTTCACCCCCACGCAAAGTACATTTAACCTGAATGATACCGCCAATGCGGGTGCAGGTAGTCGCAGTGGCGGCCAGTTCGCTTCGATGCTAAATAACTACATTAAAGAGACCAATGCCGTTCACAATGAAGGGGTGGCCAAGAGCACGGCTCTGGTGACAGGGCAAGGGGGCTCGATGACGGAAGCAATGCTGGCCATGCAAAAAGCAGAAGTCTCTTTTCAACTGTTAACCTCTTCGCGTAACAAACTTCTCGATGCTTATCGTGAAGTGATGCGCATGCCTGTTTGAGTTTATAAATGGCGGATAACAATAGCCTCATGGAGGGTGCTGCAACCGGCGTTGTGACCGGCGGTGGTGGGTTCCGTGATATTTCAGCAAGAGAAAACCGCAAATGGTTGTTGATGCTTGCGGTCTTGTTGGTGGTCGTTGGCTTGGTCAGCCTCTCCTACTGGTCGGTCGAGCCGGAGTATAAAATACTCTACAGCGGCTTGAGTGATCAGGATGCCTCCAGTATTACACAAGGATTAGAGAAGAGTGCGATACCCTACCGTTTGGATTCAGGAGGAACCATTCTGGTTCCCGCTGAAAAGCTTTATGATGCAAGGTTGCAAATTGCGGGTGAAAATTTGGCCCCTTCGGGAGGGACAGGCTTTGAACTTTTTGATGATTCTCAATCGTTCGCCTTGAGTGAATTTTCACAAAACATTAACTATCAGCGGGCATTGCAAGGGGAGTTGGCTCGAACTATTGAGGTGATTCCACAAGTGAATAAGGCGCGTGTTCATCTGGTGTTTGCCAAAGAGTCTGCGTTTGTTAAAAAGAGTCAGGTTGCAACGGCTTCAGTAATGCTACGATTGAAGGGCAATGTAAAACTCTCCGAATCATCGGTGAAGGCAATTCAAAACTTGGTCGCATCAAGTGTCGCTCAGCTTGAGCCGAAGCAGGTGACAGTGGTGGATAGCAGTGGAAATTTACTCAGTGCCGATAAAGATGAGAAGTCGAGTGGGCAAAATGGGCAAAGTTTTACTGATCGTCAACAAGAGTTGCAGCAGCGCATGGAGCGTGAAGTGCGTACAATGCTTGAGCAGACGGTGGGGATAGGTCAGGCCGTTGTCCGGGTTAATGTTGATCTGAACCGAGAATATTTTGAGATGAAAAAACGCAGCTATAATCCAGAATCCGTTTTGCGCAGTGAAAAAACGATCTCTGAGAATCGATCGTCGGGCGATCAAGCGGGCGGCGTGCCGGGTGAGCAGGCGGCGTTGGGGATTGATAACGGCAGTGGAACAGGAGAGGGCTCAAAAGATCGTGCTTCGCGTAATGAGCGTACCGCCAATTTTGAAATAGGTGAATCGGATGAGCATCGCATTGTACCAGGTGGCGATATCAAACGATTGTCCGTGGCGGTGATGGTGGGTGGTCGTATTGATGAAAAGGGTGAGTTTCAACCTCGAGATGCGCAAGAGATGAAGGGATTGCGCCAAATTGTCATGCGGTCAGTCGGTTATGATGAAGATCGTGGTGATTTGATTGAGCTTCAAAGCGTTCCCTTGATGTCGATGGACAACTCCAAAGAAGATGCGGAATTGAAAGCTGCGGAAGACCGTGTGTTTATGATTACCATGGTGAAATATGCACTGCTTGGCTTGGCTTTGATCCTCTTTGCACTCTTTGTCTTGCGTCCATTGATCGGAAGGCTTGCTATGGGTGGTTCGATGTCTGGTAGTGGTGATGGATTAGGTGGTGATCTATCCATGCGTTCCGAAGCGGAGGATGTCATCAAAAATACCTTAAGTGCTAAGCAGGTGGTCGCTTCAAGTGCGGCACAGCGCGGTGCGATGGAAATTGTGAATCAAATTGCAACTGAAGATCCTGAAAAAACAGCAAGTATTATGCGTAAGTGGTTAGAGGAAGGTAGTGAACCTGAAGGACGGTCATAATTATGGCAGATGATGCGCTTAAAAACCAAGTGATGACAGGTGTCGATAAGGCGGCGATTTTATTATCGACACTGGATAGTAAAACAGCGGTCGAGGTGCTTGATTTCTTAGATGATGATATGGTGGTGAAGCTTGCCAAGCATACGCCGCTCTATGGTAAGAATATCCAAGGTGATGAGATGTCGATGGTGATGAATGACTTTGTTGAGGTCTATAAATCACCCTCGGTGACGGTTTCCCGCTCGGGTGTGCGTAAGATGCTCGAAGGGGTCTTGGATAATGATCGACTCGAGCGCATTCTTTATGCCCTTGATGAACGCGATACCATTTCAATCTGGCGTAAAATTGCAGGGATGAAACCGGGGAGTATTTATGCGTTGATCTCCGATGAGAATCCTCAAATTATGGCGATTATTTTGGCGCAGTTGGAGCCTGATTTGGCTTCGCAAGTGTTGGGACTGGTTCCACCTGATCAACAGATGCCAACGGTGTTGCGGATGTCAAAACTCGAAAATGTTTCGCGTGAAATGATTGCCGGTATTGAACGGGCATTAGAGGAGCGGCTCTCTGCGGATATGTGGGGACAAGGGCTCTCCTTTGATGGTGTGGTTCGTGTGGTTGATATCTTGAAAACACTTGATGACAGTGTCTCTAAGCCCATTTTGGATAATTTGCGTGAAATTGACCAAGAGCTCTTTGAAATGCTTGATAGTCAGATTGTGGTCTTTGAAGATTTGATTGCGGTATCTTCTGCCGATGTGCAACAACTGTTACAAAATGTGGATCAGAATGATCTGATTAAAGCCCTTAAAGGTGCGAGTGATGGCATTCGAACGCTCTTTTTTGGTAGTATGTCTGAACGAGCCTCTGAAATTATGAAAGAGGATATGGAAGTGATGGGGGCATTGAAGCTCTCTGAGGTTCAGGCTGCGCAGAAGAAAATTCTTAATGTTGCCCGTGATTTGGAAGAGAAAGGGGAGATTACACTCTCTTCGAAAGAGGAGATGGTATCTTAATTTGCTCGATGTTACAGAGAGTCAGCGATGAGTGATGATTTTTTTCGTCCCTTGCCCCCCCCTCCGGTGAAATCTTCGGTGTTTGATGATGATCAATCGTGGATGGAGCTTGCACAGTCATTGGATGATGTGACGACCTATAGTTTCCCTGAGTTTGATGCGGAAGAGGAAGTTTATCAGCCGCATACGCCAGCGCTGCCAGAGATTGATCCTAACGATCCTCATGCCAGTGGTATTTTGTCTGAAGAGTATTTGCGTCAACTGGAATCGGAGGCGCAAGACCGTGGCTATATGGCTGGGGAACAGGCGGGGATGAAGATTGCGCAAGAGCGTGGTATGCAGACCATTCAAGAGATGGAAATCTTGATCGCGGCGATGCGTCGAGATTTTGACACGATGCAACAGCAGTGGGCAACGGTCACCATTGATATTGCTGAGGCGATGGCCAGAAAAGCGTTGGGAACACTCACGGATGTGCAGCATTTGGCGATGATCAGCCAGGTCAAGAGTAGTGCGATGATTTCTGAAAATTCCCATTGGGTGTTGGCGGTTCCAAGCGAGGCGCTACAGCATATTGAACGGTTGATGGAAAATGTGGTCGACCCCTTTAAGTTGATTGTTGCCGATTCGAAGTTGCATGCGGGTAGTGTCTGTTTGAAGGCCAAAGAGGGTGATGTTTTATTGAATCCCTGTGAAGAGATCCACCGTGCTGCGATGGCATTAAAACAGTCGATTGCTGCTTGGAAGCCCTCATTGGATATCGATGATGAGGCGAGTGAACGAGATGCATCCACTCTGGTGTAAATCTGAGCGTACAGCCTTATTAACGGATCTTGCGATCGAGACCCAAGCACTTTTTGTTGGCAAGGTGAGTAAGGTGGTTGGGACCGTGGTTGAAGCTGCGGGTTTGCAGATGCGTATTGGGCAGTCGTGTAAGATTATGTGCTCTTCAGGCGTTCCGCTTGAAGCCGAGCTGGTTGGTTTTCAAGGGCAGTTTAGTGTCTTGATGCCATCGGGATCTGTGGCTGGAATTGCGCCTGGAGATGCGATTTATCCGCAAGACAGTTCGCCTTCTATTTATGTTTCAGAGGCCTTGCTTGGAAAAGTGATCAATGCGTTGGGGCAACCTTTGGATGGGACCCCATTACCTGAAAATAGCCATGGAAATTTTTATCCTTTAAGCAACAGTGCGCCCAACCCTTTGTTGCGTGGATTGATTGAAGATCAGTTGCAGCTTGGCGTCCGCACCATCGACGCATGCCTTCCGATTGGTACGGGGCAGCGTATTGGGCTTTTTGCGGGAGCAGGGGTTGGTAAAAGTACCTTGATGGGTATGATTGCTCGTTATACCGCTGCAGAAGTGAATATTATTGTCTTAACAGGTGAGCGTGGACGCGAGCTGCGTGAATTTCTGGAACGGGCCCTTGATCCTGCCAGTTTGTCGCGCACGATTGTCGTGACAGCGACTTCTGACGAGCCTCCGCTGCTCCGTATGCGAGCAGCCTTAACAGGAACTGCGATTGCGGAATGGTTTCGGGATCAGGGTAAACAGGTGCTGTTACTCATGGATAGTTTAACCCGTTTTATGCAAGCCCAGCGGGAAATTGGTTTGACGATGGGTGAACCGCCCACTAACCGTGGTTATACACCTTCTTGTTTCTCATCGTTGGCTTCGTTGCTTGAGCGTGCAGGGCCCGGCATTGGCGGGGGATCGATTACGGCCATTTACACCGTGTTGATGGAGGGAGATGTAACCTCAGATCCTGTTGCAGATGCTGCGCGTGCGGCCTTGGATGGTCATGTGGTTCTTGACCGGGCATTGGCCTCCAAAGGCCACTATCCACCGATTGATTTGTTGGGAAGCACCAGCCGTTTAGCCACGGTTTTGTTGCAGCCCAATGAGCTGGCAGCTGTGAATAAGTTGCGAAAAATGATCGCAAAAGTGGATGATGCACGCGATTTGATTCAGATGGGGGCTTACGAAGCGGGCAATGATGCGGGGCTTGACCAGGCGCTTAAACGGATGCCAGAAATTGAACGATTTTTGGTTCAAGAGATCACTTCAGGTGATACCATTGCACAGGCGCGAAGTGCGCTTTTCAAATTGGTTGAAGGGGTTCAGTGAAAAAGGAACTTTCAAAATTGCGCGCGTTTGGAAGTTTGCGTAAACAAGCGGAATTGGCAGTGAACCGTTTACAAGAGCAAGCTTCCGAAATGATGCAGGAAGATGGGCGCATTAAACAGAGAATGGCTATTCTTTTACAACAAGAACGCGATTTTGAGCTGGGATATTCAGAAAGTCTGCGTCGCGGCGCCATGGGGTCAGAATTGACGCTATATGCAGGTGCGCGGGAAGATATGCAGAAACAGCAGCGTTCTCTGCAAGAGGCACAGAAATTGCTTGAGGGTAAGCGACGCGCATTGTTGAAGCAGCAGATGGAGGCGCAGCAGAAGCTTGATTCTGTTGAGCGTAATATCACAGCACAGCAACAATTGATTGAGCGGATACGCGAAAACCGTTCAGAAGAGGAGATGCAAGATATGTTCTCATCGCGTCAAATTTTTATAAAGAGATGATGTCATGAAGTATTATGTGTTTGCAGTACTACTGTTTTTAGGGGTTGCTTTTGGTGGACGAATCTATTCGTTGTATGTGTTACCAACCGATGGTTCGGCAGCAGCAACAGTTTTAGAATCTTCAGCATCGATCCCAATTGCAGAGGCCGCAGGGGATGGGGTCAATAACAGTACACAACAGGGAGGTGATGGGGGTAGCTCTGCCTCCGAGTCCGATATTGGATTTTTTCCAGGTTCTCCTAAGGCTGATTTGACCATGGAGAAAGCGAAGTTGTTGCAGGAGACACAAGCCTACCGTGATGAGATGCAAGCACGATCAAGGGCTTTGGATGAGCGGGAAGAGCGGATCAAACAACTTGAGGCAGAACTTGAGAAAAAATTGGTAACCTTGCAGACATTGAGTCAACAGGTGCGTGATGATTTGGATAAAGAAGACAAAATTAAGCAGAAGAAAATTAAACGAATGGC
Organism: Zetaproteobacteria bacterium; assembly: GCA_002753275.1. Taxonomy (GTDB): domain Bacteria; phylum Pseudomonadota; class Zetaproteobacteria; order Mariprofundales; family Mariprofundaceae. The sequence continues at coordinate 90,171 of PEAA01000002.1, forward strand.
GGGTGTTTTTTCATCGATGAATGCGCAACAGGCGGCCAACATTATCGCATCGATGAGTTTGGATGAAGTGATTCCAGTGTTGCAGCGTATTGATGAGATGCAAGTGGGCAAGATTCTTGGCAATATGCCTGTGGATAAAGCGGTTGAGATCAGTGCCTTAATGACCCAACGCATGAAGTAATGGTTGAGGATGAATCACTTTTGCGATGATGGTGTCGCAGTCGTCAAGTTGGATGATTGCATATGATATGCGCATTGGGTATAACACGCCAATGAGTTCAGTTCTTATTTTGTCAGCGGCAGGAATTAGTACGCTTATCGCCAGTTTTTTATTGTGGCGAGAGGTGATTAAAGGCCATGAAATGGGTTCCCAAGCGGTAGGTGTGATTAGTGCAACCGCACTTTCATTGCTGATTTTGACCTATGCCGGTTTTACACTCGGTATTATTTCACATCGTGGTATTGAGGGGACGCTGCTCTCTTCTGTGATTGCAACGACATGGTTTGTACAGGGGATCTATTTATTAGGTCTTTTAAAACATGGCTTGCGTGGGCTTGGGTTGTTTTTGTTGCCTATCACGGCACTGGCGCTGTTGATTAGTGCTTTTTTACCTCATGAAGAGGTGATTTACTGGATTCCTACCAGCTCACTTCTGGATACAGGGCACCTGTTAATCTCGTTGATTGCTTATGCCTTGATGACGATTGCCGCTCTGCATGCTGTGATGTATTTACTGGTCGATCGTATGTTGAAACGCAAGAAAATATCCCTGTTGATGCAAAGCATGCCCTCTTTGTTTGATATGGAAACCTACATGTGTGCGCAGTTGTTGTGGGCCGTGGTGTTGCTGGGAATCTCTATCCTTTCTGGACTGTTGTGGCAGTGGGTTGATTTTCATCACTTTGCATTGTTGAGCCACAAAGTGTTATTGGCTTTCTTCGCTTTTATCATTTTATTGACGGTTGTGTTAAAGCGTAAGCGCGCGGGTTGGTATGGGCGTCGTACCAGTCAGATGATTCTAGGTGCGTATGCGCTGCTTCTCCTCGCCTATTTTGGTGTAAAAATTATTCACTCCTTCACAGGATAAATCAATATTGGTGGATACAACCTTGCAGTTTTCTTGGGTATTAGGACTTTTTGTATTACTTTTTTTATTACTGTTGTCAGCGTTTTTTTCAGGCTCTGAAACAGCGTTGATGCGTGCTAAACGGGTGCGTTTGCAGACGATGGAAGCATCGGGGAATCGCGGTGCAACCGCGGCGTTGCGATTGTTGAAAAAGCCGGAGCAGGTACTCTCGACGATTTTGCTCGGCAATAACTTTGTCAACATTGCAGCATCAGCATTGGCGACAACGATTTTTGTCCATATTTACGGGGATGTGGGGATTTTTTACGCCACGGTGGTGATGACGGTCGTGGTATTGGTCTTTTCTGAAATTTTACCCAAGAGTATTGCCATTGTTCATGCAGAAAGGGTTGCGACTTATGCGGCAACACCGTTGCATGGATTGCAGCTGTTATTACGACCGATTATCGCGTTATTGATGTTTGTGATTGAGCGACTGCAAAAGCTGCTCAAAGTATCAGGTGGTGCAGAACACATTGGCTTTAACCATCAGGAGTTGGTGAGTATCATTGACTCGAGTGCGGAGCATGGATTGCTTGATCAAGCGCGTGAGCAGATGTTGACCAGTAGCCTGCAGTTGCATGAAGTGACTTTGAAGTCTTTGATGACACCGAGAAAACAGATGTTAATGCTCGATGCCAGTGATACGGTCGCCAGTTGCCGCGCCAAAGCGATTGCTCAGCCCCATTCTCGTTATCCTGTTTTTCACCAAAGCCGAGATCATTTGCTGGGAATTATTCATATTCGAGATCTTTTTAAGTTAAAAGATAAGCATGGAAAATTGGCAGATAGTTTGATTTGGCGCGAGCCACAATATGTCCCCTTGAATCGCAATGCGCTTTCCCAGCTTTTTGACTTTCAGGCGAAACGCCAACATATGGCTATTGTGGTTGATGAGTTTGGTGATATTGAAGGATTGATTACGCTGGAAGATATTATTGAAGAGATTGTGGGTGAGATTGTGGATGAATCCGATGTGCCAACCATTGCCGATATTTGGCCGCAACCCGATGGTTCTCTGGTTGTTTCTGGGACCGCGAATGTTCATGATATTAATGCGGTTCTTGATGTTGATTTGCCTGAGTCTTCCGCAGCAACGATCGGAGGCTTGATCGTTCATGTGTTGGGAGATACACCTAAAAACAAACTATGTATGCTGCTTGGTGGGGTGCATCTGGAAATTATCAGCGTTAAAAAAGGACAGGTTCAGCGGGTTCGGATCTGGGAGGAAGTTGATGCTGAAGATGATGAAGTTGAGAAATAGGTGTTTGTTTAGCTTGGCCAATTCGACCGCTATGCTTCTGGTTCACGAACATTTTTAATGCGTTAACTCCGCGAGACTTCTGGTTGGCGATCTGTTGAAATGGGGCTGTTTTCGTTGGAAATGCGCTGGATATTTTGCTTCATTTGGCATAGGTCTTGCCATAAGAGACTTTTTTGTTTCGGGGTGCGTAACATGAGTGCAGGGTGATAAGTGACCCATACAGGGATCTCTTGGTATTGGTGCCATCGCCCACGCAATTGGGCCAAGGGCAGATCTGTGTCTAGAAGGCTTTGGGCAGCGGTTCTTCCTAGAACGGCGATCGTCGTAGGCCGGATCACGGAGATTTGTTGCCGTAGCCAATGGGTGCATTCGTGGAGCTCTTGTTGTTTTGGGCTGCGGTGGTTGGGGGTGTGGCAGCGTACAATGTTCAGGAGAAATATATCATCATCACGCCACTGCATGGCTTTGATTAAGCTCTTGAAAATCGATTCAGCATGCCCAGAAATGGGTTGATTATAGAAATCATCTTCTTGAGTTGGCGCTTCACTAATGAAGAGAATATTTGCCTTGGAGCTGCCTCGGCCGACAATGCTCTGTTTGCGATGATGGGAGAGTTCGCAGCGTTCGCAGAGGCGAATTTCACGATTGATTTCGTCCCAGTTGTTTTCAGATTTGATGGCTGAAATCGGTGATGCCGGATGGATCGCTTGGTCGTTACACAGGTTTGTGTTGGTGTTTACCTCGGTTGTTGCCAGCTTTTCTGGTTGTGATAAGGGGTCGGGAAACGCATTTGGCTCCAGCGTCGAAATAGATGCTGGAGCACGGTTTGGGGTGATGAATTGGGGGGTGTGAATACCAATCTGGGACAAATAAAAGGCATCAAATTCACCTGTTGTTGCAGCGTTCAATGTGGAAGTTGTGTGGCTATTTGATTCCAAGAAGACAGTCAACAGCACTATGGCTGCCTAGGTAGACAGGAACCCGTTGATGCAACGCTTGTGGTTCGATATCAAGGACGGCCATGCCATCATCAGACATCGCTTTGCCACCGGCTTGCTCCATGATAAAGCCCATTGGAATCGCTTCATAAAGTAAACGCAGTTTCCCACTCTTGTTTTTGCTATCTGCTGGGTAGAGGAATACCCCGCCTTTAAGCAGTGTACGATGAATGTCGGCGACCATGGCGCCTACATAACGCATGCCGAGGCCGGTCTCTTGTTTGAGGTTTTCAAGGTTGCTGCCCATATTGTTGAGCCATTTGTCAGCATTGGCTTCGTTGACCGAATAGTAGCCTCCGGTTGCCGGAAGTTTCATGTCAGGATGGCTTAACTCAAAGCGTGAGCTTGCACGGTTGTAGGTGAAGCCATGGACGCCTGCGCCCACGGAGCAGACGAGCATCGTTGCGGGACCATAAAGGACATAACCTGCGGCAAGCACCTGTTGCCCAGATTGTAGTGTGTCAGAAACATGGGGGCGCTCATTGTTGTCGGTTTTGCGTTTGACGACAGAGAAGATGGTGCCCACAGGGCCATCAACATCAAGGTTGGAGGAGCCATCCAGAGGATCAACCAAGACGACCCAGTCGGCAGAGGCATACTCATTAATGACCAATAACTCTTCTTGCTCTTCTGAGCCAACGGCACAGACAAAGCCTGTTGATTTCATCTCTTCTAGGAAGATTTCATCCGAAAGAACATCCAATTTTTGTTGTTGTTCACCTTGAATGTTTTCACTGCCTGCAACACCTAGAGCACCTTTGAAAACAGCGGTTTGTAACAGTGATGAGATCTCAATGGCAGCACGCCCAACGCCTTGGATGATTGGCATCATGCTTGCGCCATGTGCTCCTTGTTGTGCAATTTGGCTCAGTGATATTGGCATGTTTAAACTCCCATTTTAGGTTTGGTTGAAGTATTGGTCTTGTCGCAAAAAACAAGATGTTAAAAGCATAGAATGCCAACAATCATGGCATGTTTATTTTGGGATGCAAATTTCAAATTGATCTATCGCCAGCGTTCTTGCTATATTGGCACTCTTTATGATAGAGTGCTAATGATGATGAGGTTAAGAGTGAATGGAGGAATTTATGTCTGAAATGTCGAGCTTATCTTTAATGTATCGCGATATTCGCCGCGAAGAACGGCTCTCTCTTGCCGATGAGCAGCGTTTAACGCACGCATGGTTTTATGATCACGATGTCGATGCTGCGAAGCGGTTGGTGAGCGGTAATATTTATGCCGTTGCCGCCATTGCGCGCGAATACCGTCATTTTGGGTTGCCGGAACCTGATCTTATTCAAGAGGGAACATTGGGCTTGATGCATGCCGTCAAAAGGTTTGACCCTGAAAAAGGGTGTCGTCTTATGACCTATGCCTCATGGTGGATTCATGCGTCGATTCATGAATTTATTTTGAGTTCATGGAGTATCGTGAAGATGGGTACCAACAAGTTGCAGCGGCAAATCTTTGCAGGGCTAGGTAAGGCAAAGCAGGCGATTGCTGCCTTTGAGATGCGCGCCAATGATGCTGCTGCGCAAAAGCTTGGTGTTACTGGGGAGAAGTATCAACAAATTGCACAGTCATTTTTACAGCGCGATCTTTCACTCGATGCGTGCAATGAAGATGGCGAAGCATGGGTCTCATTGTTGGCTTCTGAGGGGGACTCACCCGAAGATATTTTAATGCAAAAGCGCGATGGTTCTCAACAGTTGCAGCAGTTGCAGTCGGCCATGGATCAGCTCTCGGAACGGGATCGCTATATTGTTCGTCAGCGCCATCTGCTTGAGGAGCCCGTGACCTTGAAAGATTTGGCCGATGAACTTGGGGTTTCGATTGAGCGTGTGCGCCAGTTAGAGGTGCGTGCTATGAAAAAGATTCGTGAACAAATTTTGGCTTAATGGCAGTATTGCCATAAAATAGCGTTCAATGTCGTAATGTTTCATAGGGAGAGTGTGTTGTCAGAAACCACCAGTCAATCAAATATCAATAGCCAGATCCATAGTTATGATGCAAGTTCCATCGAAGCCAAGTGGCAGCAGCGTTGGCGAGAGCAGGGCGTTGATGCCGCGTGTGATGATGCTGAAGATCTGCGCGAGAAATATTACTGTTTGGTGATGTTTCCTTATCCTTCAGGGCAGCTCCATATGGGTCATGTGCGCAATTATTGCCTGGGCGATGCCGTGGCACGCTATAAGCGGATGCAAGGGTTTAATGTCCTTCATCCGATGGGTTGGGATGCCTTTGGGTTGCCGGCAGAGAATGCGGCGATCAAGCATGGGCGACCTCCTGCTGAGTGGACCTATAACAATATCGATGAGATGCGCCGTCAGCTTAAACGGTTGGGGCTCTCTTATGATTGGTCGCGTGAAATTGCCACCTGTCACCCAGAGTATTACCGCTGGGAGCAATGGATGTTCACCAAACTCCTGGAGAAGGGATTGGCCTATCGTAAAGAGGCTGAAGTCAATTGGTGTGGTCCGTGCCATACGGTCCTTGCCAATGAACAGGTGGTTGACGGCTGTTGTTGGCGTTGTGACACGCAGGTTGAGCGTAAGAGTTTGGCGCAGTGGTTCATTCGTATTACCGATTATGCGGAGGAGTTGCTTGCGGAGCTGGATTCACTGAAAGGGTGGCCTGAAAAAGTGGTCGGCATGCAGCGTAACTGGATTGGAAAATCAAGTGGTGCGTTGATTGATTTTGAGATTGAAGGCGATTATGAGCCTTTGAAAATTTACACCACTCGCCCCGATACATTGATGGGGGTGACCTACATGGCGGTGGCGGCAGGTCATCCATTGGCACAACAAGCCGCTGCGAAATCGACCGAACTTGCTGCGTTTCTTGAGGCTTGTAGCCATGTCTCGACCAAAGAGGCCGATATGGCCACGATGGAGAAAAAAGGCATGTTTACAGGTGTTTATGCCAACCACCCGGTGACAGGAGCAGCGATTCCTGTTTGGGTGGCCAACTTTGTTTTGATGACTTATGGTACAGGTGCAGTGATGAGTGTCCCTGCACATGATCAGCGGGATTTCGAATTTGCGCAGAAGTATGGTTTGCCAATTAAGCAGGTGATTGGCAAACCCGCTGGTGATTGGGACGGTACCGCCGCAATGACCGATTCAGGATTGCTGATGCAATCGGGGCTCTTTGATGGATTGCATTCAGAGGCTGCGAAACAAACGATTATCACACATCTGGAAGCGCAAGGAAAAGGTTGTGAGAAAGTACAGTACCGTTTAAGGGACTGGTTGGTTTCGCGGCAGCGTTATTGGGGGGCGCCTATCCCTGTTCTCTATTGTGATGCGTGTGGCGTGGTTGCTGAGAAAGAGGAAAATTTACCCGTCCGTTTGCCCGAAGATTTGCAGCCTACGGGTGGCTCATCCCCGCTAACCCAATGTGATGAATTTGTGCATGCCATTTGCCCGCATTGTGGCGGAGCGGCCAAGCGAGAGACCGATACCTTTGACACATTCATGGAGTCCTCTTGGTACATGGCCCGCTACAGTTCGTCGCGCGATAACGCCACGATGCTCGATCGCGATGCTGTTTCGCAATGGTTGCCGGTAGATCAATATATTGGCGGTGTTGAACATGCCGTATTGCATCTTCTTTATGCCCGCTTTTATCATAAGTTGATGCGGGATGTCGGGCTGTTTACCCGCGAGGAAGGGGGCGACGAGCCCTTTAAAAATCTGTTGACCCAAGGGATGGTGCTTAAAGATGGTGCCAAAATGTCAAAGTCTAAGGGGAATACGGTCGATCCCAATGCGATTATCGCCGAGTTTGGTGCCGATACGGCGCGTCTTTTTACCATGTTTGCCGCACCTCCTGAGCAAGACTTGGAGTGGAATGACTCAGCCGTGGCAGGCTCGCGGCGCTTTTTGAATCGCGTATGGCGCTTGGTTGAGAAAGTGGTGCAAATTTCCCCTTCGGAAGCGGAAGCCGCTGCGAATGGTGCTGCCGATGTGAAGCTATTGAAACGACACATTCATGGAACGATCCAACGCGTGACCCATGCCTTTGAACATGGCTTTGCTTTTAATGTTGCCATTGCGGCATTGATGGAGCTCTCGAATCATCTGCAAGCGTTTAAAGTGGGGAGCGATGAGAGCGTGGATGTTGTTTTTAGCCACAATGAAGCGTCCGTGTTGCGGGAGGGGGTTGTGTCGGTATTGACGATGTTGGCTCCTTTTACGCCTCACTTTGCCTCGGAGTGTGCCGAGCGCATGGGCGAGGGGGAAATGTTGGTGTTAAAGCCCTGGCCCGTTGTTGATGCGTCGGCTCTTGTGCAAGATGAGATTAATTTGGTGGTTCAAATTGGGGGTAAAAAAAGAGGTGAGGTCACAGTGGCAAAAGATGCACAGCAAGAGACAGTGTTGGCTGCAGTCGCTGCAGATCCTTTGTTGAACCGCTGGCTTGAGGGCATGCAGATGGTGAAAGTGGTGCTCGTTCCAGGTCGTTTGCTTAATATTGTAGTGAAGCCTGCGTGAAATATTTTTTGGCCGGAGTGATTGGGGTGGGGCTGTTGGCTTCATGCAGCTACCATCTGGTGGGCTCGGGAGGTGGTGTGGGCGTCATTCCCAGTACGGTTCAGCAGTTACAGGTCGGAGTTGATAGCGGTCAAGTCAATGAGGTTCTGGGCAAGCAATTGTTGCAATATATGCAAGCACAAACACTTCCTTATAACTTGTCGGCGGTTGAAGATGATCGTGCTAGCGATGCTATCTTGACGGGGCCAATCGATGATAGGGTGAAGTTGGTGGTGAAGCAGGGGCAAGAATTTTGGCAGCCGAGTGCTTATACGACCTCGGGTTTGGTTTCACAGTATCGATTAACTTGGCGGGCATCATTGACGCTCTATGAACGGGGCGGGCGTGTGCTTTGGGAGAGCGGATTATTATCAGAGAGTGGAGAGGTTTATGATGATGGTACGGGTATTGGCGTAGAAGCCGCCAAAGAGATGCTTTTGCAGCAGCTTGCTCAGCAGTGGGTGGCGCAAGCTTGGGCGCGGCTTCAGTCGGGTTTTTAGCTTTTTATGAAGATCGCCCCCTTGCGTTTACACGACTCATCTGCAACGAGTTTTTATCTCTATGGCGAAGACCGCGATGCACTTTTTGAAGCTGCCGAAGCGCTTTTTGTTGCCAAAACCGGCCATCATTTGCGTCTTGATGTGAGTGAGTTGGGGCAGATTGAAGTTGCCCGTAGTAATGCTGGACTTTTTGGTGACTCCAATTGCATTGCTTTGGTGCGTAATGCGGAGTCGGTGACGATCAAGCAGGGTGATCATCTGTTGCGATTGGCGCAGACGATGCCCGTAGGGAGCTGTTTGATTATGTGTGCTCCGGAAGTTTCTTGGAAAAAAGCGTGGCATAAGAAGATGCAGGCGGAGAGCACAGTAGTTCAATGTGAATTTTCATTGCCAAGCGCAGGGGCATTTCGGCAATGGCTAGCTGATCGTGTGAATCGGGCTGGGTTACAGGTCAATGATGAAGCAATGGTGTTGATGGGGGAGTACTTGCAAGGCATGCGTGCCGATGCTAATCGTCTGATTGAGCGGCTGCAGTTTTATGTGGGTAATGATGATATTGTTTTGAATATGAGCGTGATTGGTGATTTGTTAGGTGATCGAGCCCCTGAAGATATCAATCTTTATTGCCACCTTTTGGCGAGCCGTGATAGCCAAGCGTTGTCGGTTGTGGGGCGACTGTTATCTCAGCAACAGGTTGCCGCTGTGCAACTGTTAAGTTGGGTGAGCACGCGTATGACGATGTTATTGATGTTTCGTTGGTATGAAGCGCAGCGTGAACGCAATGCTTTGCAAAAAGCGAAGGTGTTTGGCGATGCGCGCACCTATGTCGTTGCAGAATCAAAGGTGTGGTCAGTTGCTGATTTGTTTGCGATGTTGCAACGGTTGCTGCAGTTGGAAAAACAGTTGAAAGGCACTTCGATAGAATCGGAGCAAATGCTCTTTGAGCGTTTGACGCGCGATGTTTTAACGCAAAGTTTAGGCACGCATGCAGCCTGATTTGCAACCTTCATGGTCAGATTTTGAGCGTGCACATCTATGGCATCCTTATGCTTCGATGAAACAGCCCCATGAAAATATTGCGGTAGAGTCTGCGCAAGGGGTTTACTTACAGCTTTATGATGGTCGCCGCTTGATTGATGGCATGGCTTCGTGGTGGTGTGCAATTCATGGTTACGCTGTGCGAGAGCTGGATGATGCCATTCATCTGCAAGTAAAAAAGATGGCCCATGTGATGTTTGGTGGATTGACCCATGCGCCAGCAGCCCTTTTGGCGCAACGGTTGCTCGCCATTGCGCCGAGTTCATTGCAAAAGGTGTTTTATGCCGACTCGGGTTCGGTTGCCGTAGAAGTCGCGATCAAGATGGCTGCGCAATATTGGCGGGCACAAGGGGAGCCTCAACGGCAAAAAATGGTCACCATTCGTGGTGGTTATCATGGCGATACCTTTGCCGCGATGAGTGTGTGTGATCCTGAAAATGGCATGCACCATTGGTTTTCAGAGATGCTGATGCAACAGTTTTTTGTTGACTCACCCGCGATGCCAGGTGCAAAGGTGGCTGCGTGCTTGGCGCAAATGGATGCGGTGCTGCGCGACCATTGCGATGTGATTGCAGGTGTTATTTTGGAGCCGATGGTTCAGGGTGCCGGTGGAATGCGTATCTATGATGCAAGCTTTTTGCTGGGGGTGCGTGCGCTTTGTGATCGGTATGGTCTATTGTTGATTATTGATGAAATTGCAACTGGATTTGGCCGAACAGGGAAAATGTTTGCTTGTGAACATGCAGGAATTGCACCTGATATCATGTGTGTGGGTAAAGCGTTAACAGGTGGATACATGACGCTAGCTGCGGTATTGGTGAGCGATGCCGTTTGTGAGGGGATTCATGCTGATGGGGCCGGTGTATTGATGCATGGCCCTACCTTTATGGCAAATCCTTTGGCATGTGCAGTGGCATTGGCGAGTTTGGATCTGTTATTACAAACGCCTTGGCAACAGCGGGTGGCAGATATTGAATCGCAATTGATGGCAGCACTGATGCCTTGCAAATGTCTCTCGGCGGTAGCGGATGTTCGTGTTTTTGGTGCGATTGGTGTGATTGAAATGGTTGATAGCATGAATATGCAAGAGGTTCAGTCACTTCTCATCGCGCAAGGGGTCTGGTTACGCCCCTTTGGTAAGCTGCTTTATACGATGCCCCCATTGGTGATTAGTCGTGGGGAATTACAACAGGTCGTGCAAGCAATGTGTTGTGTGGCCGAACGGCTGTCGATGGATGGGTGAGGCACCGTTGATGCAACTGACAACGGCGAACCATGATCGTGATGTGATGCAGATGCGTTATGTTTACCCTGTGGTTTCACGCAGAGCCGGGGGACTCTCTATCGGAATTAATATTAATACCAATCATGCGTGTGATTGGCACTGCGTCTATTGCCAAGTCCCAAACCTGATGCGCGGGGCTGCGCCAACCATTGATTTTGCACTGTTAGAAGAAGAGTTGCGAGCGATGCTCCATTGTGTGATCCATGGCTCATTTCTGGAGAAGCATGTTCCTCAAGAGATGCGTCAATTGTGTGATGTGGCGATATCGGGCAATGGCGAGCCGACCAGTACACGGAAGTTTACAGTGTTAATCCAATGTGTCATTGGGATTATGGCGGATTTTGAACTTGCGCATTTACCGTTACGACTGATTTCGAATGGCTCATACATGTCTAAAAGATGGGTGCAAGAGGGACTCGCATTGATGGATCGTGTTGCTGGTGAGGTGTGGATTAAGGTGGATGCGATCGATGCGGACGATGTGGAACGGATCAATGGTGTGCGCATTGATCAACGGCAGTTTTTTGAACAGGTGAAAATTGCGGCAAGCCTCTGCCCGACTTGGATTCAAACCTGTATGTTTGCGTGGAAAGGAGATGCGCCTTCGGCGGCTCAGGTCGCTGCGTATTGCGCATTTTTACAAATGCTTTTGGATGAAAAAATTCCTATTCAAGGGGTGCTCCTTTATGGCGTAGCACGCCCATCATTGCAGGCAGAGTCAGCATTTGTCACGGCGTTGCCAAAGCAAGCACTGGCTAAGATCGCTGAACAAGTGGTTGCTCTTGGTTTACCTGTGCAAATTCATCATTAAATGGATAAGTTCTGATGATTCAGTCATTAATTTTAGCGCGTGTTTTACAAGTGATTCCGACATTGTTTGGGGTTGTGACGCTGGTTTTTTTCTTGCTGCATTTGGTGCCAGGGGATCCTGTCGAAGCCTTGTTAGGTGAGACGGCGCAAATGGCTGACCGAGAGGCGATGCGTCAAGCATTGCACTTGGATTTGCCACTATGGCAACAATATACCCACTACCTTGGGCAGTTGTTGCGAGGTGATTGGGGCCAAAGCATTGTTGATGGACGAGATGTTTTGAGTCTGATGCTTGAAAGGCTTCCCACGACAGCCGTCTTGGCGATAGTAAGTTTGCTCCTAGCGATCATATTGGCGCTGCCAATGGGTTATATTGCAGCCAAACATGCAGGTAAAAAAGAGGATGCTATGGCGATGAGCTTTTCGCTCTTTGGCGTGTCGATTCCCAATTTTTGGCTTGGCCCCATGTTGATGTTGCTCTTTTCGGTTACGCTGGGTTGGTTGCCTGTTTCAGGCATGGGGACGCCGGCCCATCTTGTACTTCCTGCGGTGACATTGGGTACCGCATTGGCGGCGATTTTATCGCGCATGGCCCGATCAAGTTGGTTGGAAGTGATGAATTCCGATGCGTTGCGCACGGCACGGGCGATGGGCGTTTCTGAGACCTCACTCTGGTGGCGGCATGGTGCCCGTTTGGCAGCGATTCCCGTGATGACGATGTTTGCTCTGCAATTGGGTTCCGTGTTGGGTGGTGCAGTGATTACCGAGACCGTCTTTGATTGGCCGGGACTGGGATTGCTGACGATTGAGGCGATTCAGAGCCGTGACTATCCATTGGTGCAAGGGTGCGTGTTGTTGATTGCACTGTTTTATGTTGCTGCCAATTTATTGGCGGATCTTCTGGGTATCATACTGGACCCAAGGCAGCGACGATGCGATTGAGTATGCGACTTTTTTGGCTCTGTATGGCGGTTCCGATGGCCATATTATTGCTCGCACAAATTTATGGTGCAGATGGGCATGCGATTGATCTAGAGCAGGTACTTGCGCTGCCAAGTTTGCATCATTTGATGGGGTTTGATGCGCTCGGGCGCGATCTGTTGGCCAGACTTGCAGAAGGGTTGCAACTTTCGCTTTTCGTGGGTGTATGTGTGATTGTGTGCAGTGCTTTGATTGGAGTTTCCTTGGGTCTCTGTTCGGCTTGGCTTGGTGGTTGGGTAGATGCTTTATTGATGCGTATTGCCGATATTGTATTATCATTTCCTGGAATCTTATTGGCGATTGCATTGGCAGCAATGCTTGGACCACGCTTGGATAATCTGATATTGGCATTGGTTGCAGTGGGTTGGGTGGGATTTGCCCGTTTAGCACGGGTACAAGTATTGTCGCTCAAAAAGGCGCCTTTTGTTCAGGCGTCGATAGCGGCAGGTTCATCGAGCCTTTATATTGCTATTCGCCATCTGTTGCCCAATATTACCGCCCCTTTGTTGATTGAAGCAAGTTTTGGTCTTGCCGCAGTGATTCTGGGTGAGGCTGGACTCTCATTCTTGGGTATTGGGGTGCAGCCTCCCGATGCATCTTTAGGTACGATGATTCGTGAAGGAACACGCTTGATGTTACTGGCGCCGTGGTTGGTGGTTTGGCCAGGTGTAACACTCTTTATGTTGGTGATGGCGGTGAATCTTTTGGGAGATATGTTGCGTGATAAATTGGATGTAAAAAAGGCGGCAGATCAATGAATCAGCAGGATTGGGTTGTTGGATTGCGGGGAAAAATGCTAACAGAGGGTGAGCGGAAGTGGTTGTCGGCTTATCCACCGCGTGGAATTATTTTATTTGCGCGTAATATTGAGAGTCCCGAGCAGTTAAAGCAGTTGATTGCCGAAGCCAAAGCACTTGCTGGAGAGGCGTTGTGGGTGGCCATTGATGAAGAGGGGGGGCGAGTCCATCGGATTTCTTGGCCCCCATTTTGCCAACGCCCGCATGCTGCAGTGTATGGAGAGCTCTTTTTGTCGGGGGATGAGGCGCAGGCCAAATCGTTGGTTTTTGACGATGCTTATCGTGTAGGCTTGGCATTGGCAGCATTAGGGTTTACGCACGATTGTGCTCCGGTATTGGATATTTTTCACCCTATGGGCAATCAAATTATTGGTCAACGCGCCTATGCTGGCGATGTGCGTACGGTCGCTGAATTGGCGTGTGCTTATATGGATGGGCTTGCTCTGGCAGGGATTGTTGCCATTGGTAAACATTTTCCTGGCCATGGGCGGGCAGATGCCGATTCGCACTTGGCTTTGCCACATGTTGATGCTGATGCCAAGGTTGTTTTGGCTGAAGCGCAAACATTTGTCCGTGTGATGAACCATGGGTTGATGCATGTCATGAGCGCTCATGTGATTTATGATGCCCTTGACCCTCAATTGGCGACTTTTTCAAGCTATTGGTTACAAACGGTCTTGCGCCAACAATTTGGCTATCAAGGAGAGATTTGGAGTGATGACCTTTGCATGAAAGGGGCTGGAAATGATATTTTTGATGCTGTTGCTAAGGCGGTGAGAGCGGGTTGCACGGTTCCCTTAATTTGTGAACCTGCGTCGGTAGGCCTGCTATATGATAGAATTCTTGGCAGAGAATGAATCCTCGGGGTTAGGGAGTACGGGTTGAATCTATGCAGATTTGATTCAATCCGTAGCTCTTTAACGGAAGGTGGGTGAAAGCCCCGCTGTTTCGATTGCTGAAGCGGTATGATCCTCTTGATCATCCAACAACTCTTCAATGACCCATGATGCTTTATTGGCAAGCAGTGCCGTGACGAGACGATGGTTCATCTCATGGCCTGTCCGTTCACCTTCAAATGCTCCCACGATAGGTAATCCTGCTAAGAATAGATCACCAAGGGTATCGAGAATTTTATGGCGTACGCACTCATCATCATAGCGCAATCCGCCGTCGTTTAGGACACGGAATTGGTCAAGAACAACTGCATTTTCAAGGGAACCGCCAAGCGCTAATCCCGATTTTTGCAGCGATTCAATTTCGTGTAAGAAACCAAAGGTGCGTGCTCGGCTGACTTCACGCGTATAGGCTTGTTGTGAAAAATCGATGGTTACTTGGCGTTGCCGTAAAAGTGGATGGTCATAGTCAAGAAGGTAACTGATCTTAAATCCTGTTGCTGGGTGGAGAGAGCAGCGCTTATCTCCGTCCGTTACTTCGACTTTATTTAAAATCCGCAAAACTTTTTTGGCCCGTTTCTGTGAACGAATGCCTGCACATTGGATTAAAAAGACAAAAGGTGCGGAAGAGCCATCCATCACAGGAACTTCAGGCGCATCGACTTCGATTAAGGCATTGTCAACACCCAGCCCTGAAAGGGCAGAAAGTAAATGCTCAATGGTGGAAATTGATGCACCATCTTTACCGATGGTTGTGCAGAGACGCGTATCGGTTACAAATTCAGATCTGGCAGGAATATCAATGCCAAGATCAGACCTGCGAAAAATAATGCCATGATTCTCTTTCGCCGGATGGAGGATTAGAGAGATTTTTTTTCCAGAATGGAGCCCAATACCGCTACACCGTATGGAATGGTTCAATGTTCGTTGTAAGATCATATGAATACACTATTCCTTTATGTTCGTTGTGAAGCCATTGTAACGAAATATAACGCTCATTGAAAACATGGCAATTATTAATTGGCCTGTCGACGAATAAATGTCGGGACATTAATATCAGGATTGCTCTTACTTGAAGTGGCTTGCGCACCCGAGTTGCCAGGAACAATGGATTCAAATATCGGCGGTGTCGCTTCGACCGTTGTTGCAGGAATAGGCTCTGGCTGTAAAAAAGTTGTTTGTACCGCAGGTTTGGTTGCCACAGGCGTGGCTTTAGACATATGTTGGTATGTTGCCGTTTTATCCGTCAGTCCCGTTGCAACCACGGTGACGCGAATCTCATCACCAGCCTCTTCATCAAAGACCATGCCGCAAATGACATTGGCATCTTCATCGGCAATATTCTCGATAATCTCAGCGGCTTCAGAGTATTCTGCCAATGTCATGCTGGGACCGCCAGTGATGTTGACCAAAATACCTTTGGCGCCGTGCAAATCGATATCTTCAAGTAGGGGTGAGTGAATTGCGCTCTCAGCCGCTTTGCATGCGCGATCTTCCCCCGATGCTGCACCCGAACCCATCATCGCCATGCCACGCGTTTCTGTCATGACCGCTTTTACATCAGCAAAATCGACATTCATAATCCCTTCAAAAGTAATGATGTCGGAGATTCCTTTAACCCGTTTCTGTGAACGAATGCCTGCACATTGGATTAAAAAGACAAAAGGTGCGGAAGAGCCATCCATCACAGGAACTTCAGGCGCATCGACTTCGATTAAGGCATTGTCAACACCCAGCCC
>PEAA01000002.1:106939-150818 GCA_002753275.1 Zetaproteobacteria bacterium
CCGATGCTGCACCCGAACCCATCATCGCCATGCCACGCGTTTCTGTCATGACCGCTTTTACATCAGCAAAATCGACATTCATAATCCCTTCAAAAGTAATGATGTCGGAGATTCCTTTAACTGCTTGAAGCAGGACATTGTCTGCAACTTTAAAGGCTTCAAGCATTGCAGTGTTTTGCCCAACAGCTGCCAAAAGTTTTTCATTGGGAATGGTGATCAGCGTATCGACATGTTTGGAGAGTTCTTCAATGCCCGCTTCCGCTTGTTTCATGCGCCGGCGGCCTTCAAATCGGAATGGTTTGGTTACAATTGCAACAGTGAGTGCACCCGCTTCTTTGGCCAATTCAGCGACAACAGGCGCTGCACCGGTCCCTGTCCCCCCCCCCATACCTGCAGTAATAAAGACCATATCTGTTCCACGAAGCGCTTCGAGAATCTGCTCGCGCTCGTTGAGCGCCGCCTCACGACCAACATTGGGATTGGCACCCGCTCCTAGGCCGCGGGTGATATCTGACCCCAGTTGGATACTTACCGAAGCTTGACTGCGGTTGATCGCTTGTGAGTCGGTATTGGCAACGACGAATTCAACACCATTAATATGGTGTTGAATCATGTTGTTTAAGGCGTTTCCGCCGCCGCCGCCAACGCCAATGACTTTAATTTTGGCATTTTGACCTGCAGTATCATCGATAGTGAACGATGGCATAACTCTCTCCTATGTAACGGTGACTCTATGGGCGTGGATTAAGCGTGTGAGTCGCTACCAAACCATTGTAAAATGCGTTTTACAGTTGAATCTTTTTTCTGGGTCTCTTTTCCACTTGCGCGTTTGTTGTTGTTGCGTTGATGTTTATAGCGTTGACCATACAAAATTAAACCAGTGCTTGTGGCAAACTCTGGATTAGAAACTACATCTTGCAAACCACCAATTCCAATGGGGGGGCCAACACGGATAGGCATATTGTCAAAATTATCTTCAGCCAGCTCAACAATTCCTTCGAGGAGGCTACTTCCGCCTGTTAAAACGATGCCTGCGGCAATGCGGTCCCTAAATCCTGAACGCTCGAGCTCTTCACGAACCATTTCAAAAAGCTCTTGCACACGCGGCTCGAGAATTTGAGCCATCACTTGACGCTGAATGGATTGCGGTTCGCGGCCGCCGACACAAGGAACCTCAATAACATCGTTGGGGGGGACCTTGTTCACCATGCAGGCACCATGCTTCATTTTGAGTTTATCGGCCTCTTTTTTGGAGGTGCGCAGACCAATCACCAAGTCATTGCTTAAATGGTCACCACCTACGGGAATGACCGCAGTGTGGAAAACAGCGCCGTCGATAATGATGGCCATATCGGTTGTTCCACCACCAATGTCGAGCAGTAGTACGCCCATATCGCGTTCATCTTGGGTTAATACGGCTTCCGCAGAGGCAATTTGATTCACGACTGTATCGACAATTTCAAGATTGCAGCGATGGCAGCATTTGATAATGTTTTGTGTCGATGAGATGGCACCGGTAATCATATGAATATTGGCTTCCAATCGGACGCCATTCATTCCGATAGGATCTTTAATACCGTCTTGATCATCGACAATGTATTCTTGAGGCAGAATGTGAAGAATTTTTCGATCGGCAGAGATGTTTTGTGCGCTGGCACTTTCAATGGCGCGATTGACATCTTCAATGGTAATTTCACCGTTGCGTGTCTTCACAAACCCATGTTGGTTAAAGCTTTGAATATGGTTGCCGGTAATACCGACATACGCAGAGTGAATATCAACCCCTGACATCATCGATGCTTCTTGCACAGCATGGGTGATGGCTTGGATCGTCTCTTCAATATTGATGATTGCACCTTGGCGCATTCCCGTAGATGGGTGGCAACCTAAACCGATAACATCGAGCTTACCATCAGGCGATGATTCAGCGACCACACAGGTAATATTACTGGTGCCAATATCAAGTCCGACAATAACCGGTTGTTGATTTTTACTCATTTAGATCGCTCCCTCCAGTGGTGCGGGCCGTAAAAATAAGCGTTGCTTCAAACGAATGTCGACACGCCATAACTGTGATTTCCAACGGTGATTTTCCAGTAATTTAACCAACATTGCAATTTGTTTCAACGGCTCTTTTTTTTGCAGAAGCCACTGTTCACCGTGAAGGAGGTTGATCTTTAAAAAATCATCTTCAAAAATAAACTCGCTGATGCGTTGATAGAGACGAGGATATTGTTTTTTCACATCGGATAGAGCCATTGTAGCGTCGAGGAGCTCTTCAGCTTTCATTCTTAAAATGGGGGTGTTGACCAATAGATCAGGGCGCGTTGATTGGTAAAAAAAAGCGGTATTATCGGTTAAGTAGGTCATATCTTTGTCAACCCAAATGGCAATTGGTTCACGCGGTGTGATGTGAATATTGATCTGGTTAGGTAAGTTGCGGCGTACTGTAACCTCAGCAAGGTCTGGGATTTCATTTAGAAGGGTTGCGCGAATCTGTGCAGGACGGGTTTGCCAAAAACCTTGGTGTTCAAAAGCCTGCATGGTGGCGGCGATTTGAGCTTCAAAAAGTTCGGAAGCCTCGCTTTCGTCCACTTGCCATGTGGTGAGCACCATCTTTTGATTGCCCCAATAGCTTGCGTAACCCAAGAGGGTGATGAAAGCCATGGCGATGAGCAGGGTTGTGTAGGATTTTCTCCAGGGCGCATGGAAGCGCAGTTGCCGCCAGCGCTCTTGCCAACTTTTTTTTCTTGCGATCGGCTTGGGGATCGGCTTGTAGGTGTTGGCTCTAGCCATTCAAGAGCACCTGCGTTTGTCGATGCGCCGTGGCCAACAATGTTAAACATAAGTCATTAAAATTGATGCCTGCAGCAGCAGCAGCTTTGGGCAACAAACTCGATGGTGTCATCCCTGGAATGGTGTTGATCTCTAAAATCACCGGCTCGCCACCATCGGCAAGGATCATATCCACACGCGGTGCACCTGCACAGAAGGTGGCCGCTGTCGCCTGTTTTGCGACCTCCATACAACGGCGATGCGTTTCTGGGGGGATGCGTGCCGGGCAGAAATATTCGGTAGCCCCTTGGGTATATTTGGATTCAAAATCATAAACCCCCGAGCGCGGTGCAATCTCTACTGCCGGAAGGGCTTGCCCATCAAGAACACTTACGGCGACTTCAACACCATGTACGGGCATCTCCACCATCCAGTCAATGGCGGGATCGAGGTTTAATTGTAGCCATTCATCATGTGTGTTGATGCGATGGAGCCCAATGCTTGATCCTTCGCTGCTTGGTTTAATGATGGCAGGGTAGCGAATAGGGCCCTGTTCTCCGAGGGGAATATCGACAGGTGTTTTTAGACCCGCAGCGTTGAGGAGCTGTTTACAAACCCGTTTGTTCATATTGATAGATGAGGCCAAAACCCCCGAGCCAGTATAGGGAATCCCCATGCTTTCGAGCATTCCTTGTACGCAACCATCCTCACCAAGAGGGCCATGGAGAGCAACAAAGGCGATGTCGATGGCGTGTGCACGAATCTCTTGATCCCACTCTTGTTGTAGATCAATTCCTACAGCATTGATTCCTGACGCTAACAATGCCTGTAGCACCGCATTGCCAGAAACAAGTGATATTGCGCGTTCATTGGATTGTCCTCCCATGAGGACACCTACTTTTTTATGTTGCATGATCATCTCCTTGCCATACATCGATGAAACGAACCTCGGGTTCAAGGGTTATGGAAAATTGTTGTGCGACACGCATTTGAATCAGTGCAATAAGAGCACGAACATCGGCAGATGTTGCGCCACCTTCATTAACAATAAAATTTGCATGAACGGAGGAGATGCGTGCTTGGCCAATTTGATGACCTTTCAGTCCCACTGCTTCAATTAAGCGGGCGGAGAAATCACCGGGTGGATTTTTAAAAACCGAACCGCAGTTGGGCTGAGAAAGAGGTTGGGTTGCGCTACGCTTTTGTCGAAAGCCGCGCATGCGTTGACGAATCTCTTCGGGTTCATCTGCGGGAAGCTCAAACTCGGCACTTAAAATGATTGATGATTGGGGAAGTTGGGTGTGGCGATACGACATTTTTAGATCTTGGCGCATGATCTGGTACGATGTGCCTTGGCGGTTAAGAAGCGTAATGGCCAGAAGATGGTCAGAGAGCTGTTGGCCAAAGGCACCAGCATTCATCGCGACCCCACCACCTAAATCGCCTGGGACTGTGGCCATAAATTCAAGTCCTGTTAAGCCATGGTTGGCACACATTTGTGACAATTTTCCCATGCGAACACCCGCTTGTGCCGTAACATGATGCTGTGATATTTCTGCGAAATTACAATTGCCTAAGTCCAGGACCACTCCGCGAATGCCGAGATCATGAACAAGAAGATTGCTGCCGCGGCCCAATGGCATGATCGGTATCTCTGCCGGGATGTTGCCGATGGATGCGATGAGATCTTGCTGGGAGTGAGGTTTAAAAAAATAATCGGCAACCCCACCAATTTGTAGCGTGGTATGTGCAGACATGGGGACATCATGGTTTAATTGCCCGTGATTCTGAAGTTTGTTGATCCAAGAAGGGGTCATTGGTGATTATGTGTTGACGGGGGTGGATTTACTTAATTCTTGCCGCAATTCGCGCGCCAGCCCGCCAATCGACCCTGCTCCGAGAAGAAGGACAATATCTCCCTGTTGTAGGGCATGAATGGCATCATGGCGTGCTTGGCTAAGATTGTTGCAAAAACGCGCATTGCGATGCCCTCGAACCATGAGATCATGGCTTAATTTTTCAGATGAAATGCCCTCGATCGGAGACTCGCTTGCAGCATAAATGGGTAAAATTAGCACTTCATGACATGCGTCAAATGCCCCTAGAAACTCTTCCATGAGGTCGCGGGTGCGTGTGTAGCGATGGGGTTGAAAAATAACCAAGCGTTTTTTGTCTTGCCAGCAGTGCCGAGCAGCTTCAAGCGTTGCTAAGATTTCTTTGGGGTGATGGGCGTAATCATCAACCAATACGCCATCAAGGTAGGGTGTACACTGAAAACGGCGCTGTATTCCTGAAAAACTGCGAAATGCCATTTGAATGACATCTTCGGTAATACCAAGGTCTAGCAACACGGCCGTTGCCGCCATGCAGTTTTCGGCATTGTGTAGCCCAGGCATGGGCAGTTCAATTGCCAAATCATCGTTCTGTTTACGACGGTGGATGGTTAAAAACTGGGTATGTCCTTGTACGGTTTGTTCGCTCAATGAAAGGTCTGCTTGAGGAGACTGTCCGTAGGTTGTGACCCGTTTGTGTAAGTTTTCACGCAGCTTGGCCACATTGGGGTGTTCATGATGCAATACAACCAATCCATAAAAAGGGGTGCGTTGCACAAATTGTTCGAAGGCGCCCATGAGATGGTCAAAATCACCATAATGGTCGAGGTGTTCTGGGTCGATATTGCTCACGACTGTCATGGTGGGCGAGAGGCGTAAAAAAGATCCGTCGCTCTCATCTGCTTCTGCGACCAACCATGGGCTTTCACCAAGGCGAACATTACTGCCGCTGGCCATGAGCCTGCCTCCAATCACATAAGTGGGGTCAAGCCCCGCGCACTCCATGCCATGGGCAATCATGGAGGTGATGGTTGTTTTACCATGACTGCCGGCAACGGCGATGCCTTGTTTCATACGCATCAGTTCAGCCAGCATCTCTGCGCGTGGAATGACGGGAATTTCTTGTTGATAGGCGGCCAAAATTTCAGGATTTTGTTTGTGAATCGCTGATGATACCACCACGACCTGTGCCTGCCCCAAATGCGTGGCATCGTGGCCAATAAAGACGGGAATACCCAGAAGTCGAAGATGTTGAACATTGGGGCTATCTGCAGCATCTGAACCTTGCACTTGGAATCCTTGGTTGTGTAGCAATTCAGCGATGCCGCTCATGCCAATGCCGCCAATGCCCGTGAAATGGATATGTTGAATGCGTTTTTTCATAAAGAGGGGTCCAAGGATGATGATGTTGTTGAAATATAGTGTGCAATAGCTTGAAGTTGCTTCTCTTTTGCGTCAAGTGGTGCTAAAGAATATGCGCACGCACCCATCGCCAGGCGATGGTCATGCTCATGGAGAAGCTGAGTGAGTATTTCGGCTAAACGCGCATGAGTGAATTGATACTGGGGCAGTAATATTGCGGCTTGATGATCGCTTAAGGTTTTTGCATTAAAGGTTTGATGGTCATCGGCGGCATGCGGCAGTGGAACGAAAATGGTTGCAATGCCAACGGCTGCGGCTTCGCACAGCGTCATGGCACCGCTGCGGGCGATGAGAATGTCTCCACTGGCATAAAAGGCAGCCATATTGGTGCAAAAGGGTAAAACTTCCGCCTCTACGCCGGCATGATGGTACGCTTGTGCCACTGATTCTAAGGCGCCCTCTTGCTTTCCGGTAATGTGGGTGACGGTGAAAAGCGTGCCTTGTGCTTTGAGTTGTGCACATGCTTTGGGAACCGTTTCATTGAAAATTCTGGCTCCTTGGGAGCCTCCCGTAATCAAAATGCGTAGGGGATGATGCGTGATTCGTTGTGGGTAAAGGGTTAATAGCTCTTTGCGAATAATGTTGCCGGTGACGACACAGTTTGCGGAAGGGGGGAGGTGATGTTTCGCTTCGCTAAAGCCAAGAAGAACCCCTTGGCAAAAGCGTGAAAGGGTTCGATTTACAAGGCCTGGATAGCCATTTTGTTCGTATAGAAGGATGGGTACACCACGGGTGATGGCCGCGAGAATGCCTGTGACGCTTGCATAACCGCCTACACCGATCATGAGGGCTGGTTTCTCTTTCCAATGGTTACGAATGGTCCAGATTGCATGGGGTAGTTCCCATGCCAGCACACGAATCTTTTGCCAAACGCTAGCTCCTTGAATGGAGTGCATCGGTAGAAGTAAGATCTCTTCTCCGCGCTCGGGCATAAGTTTGGCCTCAAGCCCGCGCTTGGCACCAATAAAGGTGACCTTGATGGAGGGGTATTGGGTGCGAATGGCATCGGCAAGTGCCAGTGCAGGTATGACATGGCCTCCGGTTCCACCACCGGCAATGATAATATGGGGGTCGGTTGATTTATGCATGGGATTGTGCCCGAGATTTCTTGACGGGCTTGCCCGCCGCGGTGCTGGCTAATGCTTGTTGCCGAGAGATTCCGAGTAAAATACCAATTAAAATACTGTTGCCGATGAGCGCACTGCCACCATAAGAGATAAAAGGGAGTGGCATGCCTTTGGTGGGAAAAAGTCCCATGACCACGCCCATGTTAATGATGGCTGAAATTGCGATTAACAGCGTGCAGCCAAGGGCCATTAATCGCTCAAACATCTCTTTCGAGCGTAAACAGATACGGAATCCGCGCCAAATCAAAATCGCAAACAGTGCGATGAGTAGGAAGATTCCCAGTAAACCCAGCTCTTCGGCAATCACTGCGGCAATAAAATCGGTGGAAGCTTCAGGAAGATAAAAAAGTTTTTGTATTCCTTGTCCCAGTCCTGTCCCTTGAATGCCACCAACACCAAAGGCAAGCATTGATTGAATCAATTGATAACCACTACTGTAGGGATCTGCCCATGGATCAATAAAACTTACCAATCGCAGCATGCGGTAGGGCTCAAAAATGA
This sequence comes from Zetaproteobacteria bacterium, assembly GCA_002753275.1. GTDB lineage: Bacteria > Pseudomonadota > Zetaproteobacteria > Mariprofundales > Mariprofundaceae. Next base: position 114,597 of record PEAA01000002.1, read on the forward strand.
CCGCAGCACCAATCGCAGGAATGGTCAATGCAATCAGTAAAAAGAGGTGGCGAACGGGGATACCACCGACAAGCCAGAGACAAAAACAACTGCTCAAGAGCAGCATGGTGTTGCCAAAGTCTGGTTGTAGCATCAGTAAGGTCAAACCACCACTTAAAACCACCAACATGGGTAGAATCCCATGTTTAAATGTGCGTAGCTTTTCTGGATTACTCGAAATAAAAAAGGCCATGTATAGGATGAGGGCGGGTTTGAACAGCTCAACGGGTTGAAAGCTAAATCCCATGATGGAGTACCAACGGGTTGCCCCATTGGTTTCGTGCCCGATGATGAGTAACAAGCTCATGATGATCATCATGACAAATAGAATGGGAACACTGTAGGATTTAACTTTTTGAATATCTATGTGAGAGACAACCACGATGATGAGTAGCCCTAAAGGCATGTAAAAGACCCAGTTGCGAATCATGCGCAGAGGATTGTCATAGCGTACACTGGAGACATCAAGGCTGGCACTGCCGACCATAATGAGTCCAAAGCACATGAGGGCAAGTGTTGTTCCTACAATCCAAAGATCGATGCCGGGATGTTTTTTTGAAAAATAGTGTTTCATGGGGTCAGTTGGCGGACGGCAGCGGTAAATTGTTGCCCCCGCTCTGCATAATTTTTGAATTGATCCTGGCTTGCCGCTGCAGGGGAGAGCAGAACAGGCAACGGTTTGTTCAAGTTTGCGGCATCGATAACGGCTTGTGCCAAGGTATGTGAAAGCGTGTACGAAACACCTGCTTCGGTGAGCATCGTAGCGTAGGCTTCAGGTTCCAGGCCGATGATAAAAGCGTGTGCGACATGGTTGCGCACAGTAGGAATCAATGCATCCAGTGCGAGACCTTTGCGTAAGCCTCCGCAAATCCACAACGATTGCGGAAAGCTTCGCAGTGCCGCTAAGGCTGCATCGGGGTTGGTGGCTTTGGAGTCATCATACCAGTCACGGTGACGCACATGGGCAACATGCTGTAGGCGATGGGGAAGCCCTTTGAATGAGGTCAGTTGTGCGTTAATGATGGTGGAATCGACCCCAAAATCGGCGGCCGCTTGCGCCGCAACGGCAAGGTTAATGTGTTGATGGGCGCCATTGATACAGAGTTGATCACAAGCCAGCCATTTTTTTTCACCCGCGTGTGACCAAAAGAGGTGCATAGCGCCACGGTGGGGTGCTATGCCGCAAGCAAGTTGATTCTCACCATCTTCGCTGGCATGACCAAAACGGAGTACGCATGCGCCACGGCGCACAAGTTGATCGGCAAGCGCATCCCAGTGGCACTCATTGGGGAGCAGCGCCCGATCTCCGTAGCCTTGTCGTGCAAACATACTCACCTTGGCCGCTTCATAGATGGCAGGGGTGGCGTGCATGTCGGCATGGTCGGGTTGAATGTTAAGGAGGACGGCCCACTGTGGATGAATATTTTGGCTGCGCTCAAGTTGAAAACTGGAGAGTTCGAGAACCACCCGTTGAGGACTTTTTTCCATTAAATCTAGCATGGGCGTACCAATGTTTCCGCCCGCTTCGATTCCACCTGTTAAGGTGCTAAGGAGCTGTGCAATCATGTGGGTGGCCGTGGTTTTGCCATTGGTGCCGGTGACGGTGAGTAGGGCGCCATGGTAGTGGTGCAGAAACAGGTCCAAGTCACCATGCATGATCGCTCCTTGATCACGCAGTTCGACGAGCACTGGGTGCATCCAGGGGATTCCAGGGCTGAGTAAAATACGGTCAAAGTCGTGTAGCGAATCGAGGGTTAGAGGCCCCAGATGGAGTGGTGTGCTGATGGTTTCCGGTCTGTTTGGCATGCGTTCATCAAAGCCTTCGCAGCGATGCCCTTGCGCGGTTAAAAAACGGGTTAATGAGAGCCCTGTGGCGCCCATTCCAATAATGGCAATATGTTCTGTTTTCATTAGCGTAACTTCAGCGTTGAGATGGCAATAAGTGCAAGAATGAACGATATAATCCAGAAACGGACAATGACTTTCGGCTCAGGCCACCCTTTGAGCTCATAGTGATGATGAATCGGAGCCATGCGAAAGACCCTTTTTCCGGTCAATTTGAAAGAGGCGACTTGAATCATCACCGAGACCGCTTCAAGCACAAACACTCCACCGGCAATCGCCAATAAAAATTGCTGATGTACGGCACAAGCGACAAAGGCGAGTGCACCGCCAAGTGCAAGCGCACCGACATCACCCATGAAAACCTGGGCAGGATAGGTGTTAAACCAAAGAAATCCGATACATGCACCAATGAGTGCACTGCAGAAAATTGTTAATTCACCCGCAAGCGGTTCATGTGGAATCATCAGGTAGGTCGAGAAGTTCACATGGCCTGCTATATAGACCACAAATGCCAGTGCGGCGGCAACCATGATGGTTGGTGTCACGGCCAAACCATCGAGGCCATCAGTAAGATTGACGGCATTGGAGGTGCCAATAAGCACAAAAATAACAAATGGCATATAGAACCAGCCCATATCCCATTGTGTTTTAAAGAAGGGGATATCCACAATAGGGTCGGTATATTGCATCAAGCCATAGGCAGCAATGCCACCAAAGAACAATTGTAAGATGATTTTCCAACGCCCCGCCAACCCTTTTGAATTGCCCTTGGAAATTTTCAAATAATCATCCAGCCAGCCAATCAGTGCATAACCCAAGGTCAGCGTTAATCCCAACCAGATGAGAGGGTTGGTTAAATCGGCCCAGAGTAGGGTCGAGAAAGTAAAGGCAACGAGAATGAGTAGCCCGCCCATGGTGGGGGTTCCCTGTTTGCTGAAGTGGGATTGCGGTCCATCCTGCCGAATGGGCTGACCTTTTCCTTGTGTTTTTTTCAACCACCGAATGAACATGGGGCCAAAGATCCAGCAGAAGATCAGTGATGAGATCAAGGCGTAGATACTGCGGAAAGTGATGTATTGGAAAAGGTTGAAGATCGGGTATTGATCGGCAAATGGATAGAGTAAGTTATAGAGCATGCGGGCTCCTTGGCAGGGTGAGTTGTTGAACGATTGTGTCAAAGTTCATGCTGTGTGACGCTTTAATCAGCACGGTATGATTGGGGTGTGGCCAGGTAGGATGCTCTTGCATCCAAGAGCAGACCGCAGCACTGTTCTCAAACCATAAGGCATGGGGCTGTTGTTGGTGAAGGTGTTGCATCTGCGGGCCTACAAGCAGCAGTTGATGGAGAGGAGGAAGCTGAAGGGTTGCATGCGCGCCTTCACTGCTGTCACCAAGTTCCGCCATGTCACCCAGGATGGCGATGCGTTCGCCGGCGAGGTTGCCCAAGGTATCTAGGGCTGACTGCATAGAGGCGGGATTGGCATTGTAACAATCATTGAGAATGTGCGAACCATGGATGCCATTTATGGCTTGCATGCGTCCTGCAACGGCTCGCCAATGTTGTAATGCGTCAGCCACCTTGATAAGGGTAAACTGAAATTGTTCAATCAAAATCGTGGCGACCAACGCCATGTTGGCGCACCAGTGATCAGCGGGAAGAGAGAGGGTGATCTCGGCCTGCTGACCAAGATAGTGAAGGTGCAAGGTCTTATCGCAGCGTTGCCATTGTACCCCATGGTTGTCATCCATACTGATGCATCGCCGCTGCATCGCTTGGTCGAGCAAAGGCGCGACACCATAACCCAAGTAATTGATGGATGATGCAGCGGTAGTCAGCAGTTTTGCTTTCTCTTGCGCAATGGCATGCAGAGTTCCGAGTCCTTGGCTATGGGCTGCGGTCACGCCTGTTAAGATTGCAATGTCGGGCGTAACAATTTTGGCAAGATGATCCATTTCACCTGCTTCACTGATGCCACATTCAATCAAGGCGACCTGGCAATCCTCTGGGGTTGCCAATAGCGTCATGGGGACACCAATACGGTTGTTAAGGTTGGCTTGGGTTGCATGGACGCGGAGCCCGTGTTGCCGCAAGACATGCTCAAGCATGCTGCGAATGGTGGTTTTTCCGTAGGAGCCTGTCAGCGCAATGACTTTACAATGGCGTAATTTTTCACGCCAGGCGTGGGCAAGGTCCCCATAAGCTATTAAGGTGTTTTCGACCTCTAGCATGGGGGTGTTGAGTTGTTGCCATGATTGAATGCCGCGATGATCGCCGATGAGGGCTGAGATCTTACCCTCGAGACCATGTGCAAATTGATGTCCATCAAAGCGTTCGCCGCGTAGTGCGATGAAGGTGCTTGCGGGCGAGGCCTCGCGAGAATTGGTGGTAAGGGCTTCAATACGCGCAGGGCTCCCTTTGAGCCAGCGTCCACCGGTGGCGAGAGTGACTTCATTCGCACTGAAAGAGGCAGCGTTTTTTATCATGATTTCTTCTGCAGAAGATATTTTTTTGCCATTACGGCATCCGACCATGGCAAACGCACATCGCCAATCTCCATATACTCTTCATGCCCTTTGCCTGCGATGAGCAGCATATCGCCTTCACGCATTTGCAAAATGGCATCCGCGATAGCCATTTCACGGTCAGGGATAATATGCACGGGGGGCTTTGCGCTGATCCCTTGTTGAATGTGTGCCAAAATATCATGGGGGTTTTCGTGGCGCGGGTTATCATTGGTAAGCCAGATGATGTCGGCATGGTTGGCGGCAACTTCACCCATGATTGATCGCTTCTGTTTATCGCGATTACCACCACAGCCAAAGAGCACCATCAACCGTCCTTGGGTCCATGCTTTGGCTGTCAATAGACTTCGTTGCAGTGCTTCAGGTGTATGGGCATAGTCGATATAGACTTGCCAATCGTTCACGGTGACCGCTTGCATTCTTCCTTTGGGTGCCGTAATACCATTCAATACGAAGGGGATATCATCAAGAGGGAGGTGCCATTGTGTGCAGAGAAGCAGGGTGGCAGCCGCAAGGTTTTCAGCATGAAACTGACCTGCGGGGATGTTTTCAATGACAAGGGTGCGATGGGTGAATTGAATCTCCATGCTATGTTTATCGAGCTGTTTCCAGCGTAAATCGACGGCATGCGGATGATCATGGTGGGCATACCAATAGACTTTTTTCCCTGGTTTAACATGCGTGCGAATGTCGGCATGATCCGCGTTGCAAATGGCAACGCCTCCGTGGGCCAGTACCTGTGCAATAAAGGAGGCTTTGATGGCCAAATAATTTGCGTAGCCGCCATGATCCTCAAGATGATCATGGCCGATGGATGACCAGATTGCGCTTTGAAAAGGGATGCCGGCAATGCGTTGCTGTTCGATTCCATGGGATGAAACCTCCATCACCAGTGCTTCAATATGGTGACGATGGGCGGCGGCAAGGAGCCTGTGGTTGTTGAGCAGTGATGCGGTCGTGTTGCCAATATCTTCGATTTCATGGCTATTACGAACCCAGCCTAGGGTGCCGGAAGACCATATTTGGCCATGCAAGCGCTCTAAAATTTCACGAATCATCCATGTAATACTGGTCTTTCCATCGGTACCTGTGGTGCCAATACAATGGGTAGCTGTATATTCCGTATGAAACCAACGGCGCAATAGATCGCCGAGTTGCGCAAGGTTTTTTAGGGTGAAATAGGGAGGTTCGTGGTCATTTGCTGGGGGCGTATGTTGCTCTTCAATCATAATGATGGCCTTGGCACCCAAGGCCAGCGCTTGTTCACAGTAGGCTTGTTGATGCGTGTTTGCACGGGGCATACATAAAAATGCATCGCCAGGCTTAACCAAGCGTGAATCTTCATGAAGGTTGTGAATCAATAGATCGGGGGGAATGGATAGATCATTGAGTAGCCGTGCCAATGGCATGGGGGCGGGTTGGGTCAGTTTGGCAAGTTTATTTAGCGTTTCATTCATGTAGCCAGATCTCCACTTGATCACCGGGATGCAGGGATTCGATTTTTTTAGGTTTTTGTTGAGCGACCCAGCCAGAGCCATGGGTGATCAATTTAATCTGTTGCGTATGGGCCAATACGCGGGCTTCGCGCAAAGAGAGCTGTAAAAACGAAATGGTAGGTGCATTATCCGTGGTGTTGACGGGCGCTGTTTTTACTTCGATGGATGGTGGTGGGGGCATCATGCCTTGCGCTGGGGAGACACCTAAATAGGGCAGGGCGTTGGCGGCAATATTGCGAAAAACAGGTGCAGAGACGCTCCCTCCATAGATGCTCTTTGCAGGCTCATCAATCACGACGGCGATAATCAGTTCAGGGCGATCTGCCGGAACAATCCCCGCAAAAACGGCTGTGTAGCGATCTTTGGCATAGCCTCCATGGCGATTGGCTTTTTGTGCAGTACCTGTTTTCCCTGCAACGCGGTATCCCATTGGAATCGCTTGTGTACCGGTGCCATCACGCAAGGTGGTCGCCTCAAGCATGGTGAGTACCTGGCTTGCCGTTTTGCTGGAGAAAACCTCGGTGCGGAGGCTTTGCATTGCATTATGTTGGTTTTTCAAAATATGGGGTGGAATATAGACACCTCCATTGGCAAAAACATTAAACGCTGATGCCAGTTGCAGGGTGGTGACCGCAATACCTTGGCCAAAGGCGATGTTGGCGGTTTCGACGGGGCCCCATGATTCTGGCGATGGCGATATACCATTGGATTCGCCAGTAAATGCGATAGGACTTTTCATGGTTAATCCCGATTGATCAAGAATACGGTAGAGCGCATCTGCACCGACATCCTTGGCCAATTTGGCTGCACCAATATTGCTGGAGCGAACCAGTAAACGGGTGAGGTCGATCACCCCCTCTGGATGGTCATCATGGATCACATAATCAGCAACACGGTAGTGGCCATTTTCACAATCGATTAATGAAGTTGGCTTCCACCGTTTGCTCTCCAGTGCCGCTGCAATGGTAAAAGGCTTCAGTGTAGAGCCTGGTTCGAAGACATCGGTCACGGCACGGTTACGCCATTGGTCGGGTTTGAATTTCTTAAAGTTGTTAGGGTTGTAGGCTGGCCAACTGACCATGGCAAGAATGGCACTGTCTTTGGGGCGAATGACGACAACAGAACCTCCTTTGGCACCATTGTCACGCACAGCATCGGCGAGTGCCGCAAACGCCATACTCTGAATGCCGCTGTCAATGGTGAGTTCGAGATCTTCTCCAGCAATGGTGGATTGAATCCAGTTTGAGCCAGGGAGTAGATGTCGTGCCGCATCTTTGCGTACTTCGCGAATCCCCATCTGCCCTTGCAGCGTGCTGTTAAACTTGCGCTCAAGTCCTTCAAGGCCATTGCCATCAATACCGACAAAGCCAAGAAGATGCCCGACCTCTGCCCCGCGTGGATAGAAGCGTTGCCACTCGCTCTCTTCACGAATACCCGGGAGGTTAAGCGCGTTAATTTGTGTCGCGACTTCAGGGGCGACATGGCGATCTAACCAGACGAAGCCTTTGCGTTTGGCGAGCCGTTTGTACAGAGATTTGCTTGAAACCCCCAAGATTTTGGCGATTTGAGGAATCGATTGTGGGGGAATATCTTCAGCGATGGCTGCGATTGATGGCACACGAATACTCTCCGCAAGGGTGTGTCCAGCTGCATCCAAAATCGCACCACGCGGAGCGATCACTTGATATTGTACAGTGCGTTGTCGCTCTGCCTTTTTACGATATTCCTCATGCTTGAACGCTTGCAGATCAACGGCACGAATGATGATTAGCAGAAACAAAAAAACAATAAGCCCTGCAATGAATTCAAGGCGGCGCTTGATGTAGAGGGACTCGTTATTCATCAAGAGGAATGACTTGATCAGCACGGGGAGGGGCCATGCCGAATGCTTTGGCTTTCTTTCGAAGTTGTTCGGGTTGAATCAGGCTTGATCGTTCAATCGCAAGTTGTTGCATGTCATGAAGTAAGCGCTCTTTTGTTTGCCGTGCTTGATCCATTTGATTTGAGATTTCATTACGCTTGTGGCTTATCCATACCTTTCCTGCTGCAAAAGCGATAAAGAGCGCGAGAAGGGTGAGAATAAAAAGCGTCTTCCATGTCGATTTAGTCATGGTTCTTTTCAGCAACGCGGAGCATCGATGAACGGCTTCGCGGGTTCGCTGTGATTTCATCTTCGGAGGGGCGAATCGGTTTTTTTGAGATCCAGTGCATTGAAGGGGTTAAGCCACAGGCACAGATTGGAAATGTGGGTGGGCATTGGCAAGGGTTTACGCGCTTCTCAATCAAGTCGCGAACGAGACGATCTTCCCCGGAATGAAAAGAGATGACAGCTAAGCGCCCTCCAGGTTTTAATAGATCCATGGCGGCATTGAGCGCACGCTCAATTTGTCCCATTTCATCGTTGACCCAGATCCGTAGTGCTTGAAATGTGCGGGTTGCAGGGTGGGTGCTGCCGTAACGGGCATTTTTCGGCACGCTATGAAAACAGATGTTTTCAAGTTGTTGGGTCGTGTGAAGATCATTTTGATGAAATGCGTGTAAAATGTTTTTGGCAATTCGACCCGCAAACCGTTCATTGCCATATTGTCGGAGAATATCCGCCAATTGCTTTTCAGAGATGTGGGCAAGTTTGTGCGAGAGAGGAATACCGTGCTCGCAGTCCATGCGCATATCCAAAGGGCCATCATGAACAAAGGAGAATCCGCGTGAAGGGGTGTCAAATTGTGGGGAAGAGACGCCAAGATCAAAGCCAATGCCATCAACAGCATGCCAACCAAGCAGCTCGGCGACCTCATGAATTTCAGAAAAAGGCGATTGAACAATATGAAAACGATTATCGGCTTGCTGGAGGGATTTACCCACGCCAATGGCTTCAGGATCGCGGTCGATGGCAAGAAGAGACCCGTTTTCTGATAATAAATTCAACACCATTTTCGCGTGACCACCGCGGCCAAAGGTGCAGTCAATATAACAGCCTTCAGGATTGGTGACCCATGCCGAGATAAAGGGTTCGCTAAGAACAGGAATGTGTGACATTAAAAATCAAGTCGGGCTTGTTGTAAGGCGATGACATCTTCCATTAACTTCACATCGCGTCGTTCAACATCCCAAATTTGGAATCGACCGCTGCCGCCAGCAAATGTGACATGTTTGATGAGCCCGGCATGTTTTCGGAGGGTGTGGTTGATAAGAATTCGCCCCTGTTTATCTGGTTGTGTGGTGACGGCAGCGGAGATGACAACACGCTCATAGGCACGGATTTCAGGGGAATTTTGCGGCTGAGTATGAAATTTTTGTACATGGCGATACCACTCATCTTGCGGGTAAACACGCAAACAGCCATCAAAGTCGCGGGTGATGACGATGGTCTCATGCGTGTATAAATTGCGTAATACATCACGATAAGCTGCAGGAATACTAATGCGCCCTTTTTCATCCATATTGACTTGATGTTCGCCTTCAAACATAGCTTGCTCCACTTATTGGGGTGAATCCCCACAATTACCCACAACGAAAGCAATCATGCGATGATGGTGGGGTTTGTCAATATAGATTTCATGTTGTTATGCGTTAATTGTTTGTTATTTATGTGATTTATTGCTTGTTGAGCAGGTCGAATGGCGTGTAGGTGGACCTTTGAAAAAAGGAGAATAATTTTTAAGTAGATATGTGGGTAAGAAAGTGTAATTTGCATGCTGCGTTAACGGTTTATGGGATGTTTTATACTATCGTAGCCGCTTTTGTGTGAAGCCTTCGATGTGCGTAAATTGATGTTAAGGGGGCGTAGATGGGAGCAAGCAATCAACATATTTCAGTCAATACGCATTGGGCCTGGGTGGTGCTTTTTGTATTGTTGCTCTCAACTTTTGGAGCGTTTAAATATTCAGAGTCTTTGACCAACAACAGTGATGCTCTTCGTTTTCAAGCCAAGGTTTCATTGGCAGAATATGATATCGTGAAGCGTATGCAGCGTTATGTGCAAATATTGCGAAGTGGTATCGCTTTTATGAAGTCCAGTGAAGAGGTCAATCGTGCGGAGTGGAAAGAGTTCGTCGCATCATTGGAGGTAGATAACCTGCTTCCTGGTGTGCAAGGCATTGGTTTTTCAGTGATGATTGCGAAGGAAAATCTTCTTGCCCATGAGGCCTCTGTTCAGAAAGAAGGATTTCCTGATTATCATGTTTGCCCCGAAGGTGAACGGGATCTTTACAGCGCCATCCTTTTTTTAGAGCCTTTTGATTGGCGCAATCAGCGTGCTTTTGGTTATGATATGTATTCAGATTCTGTGCGTCGAGAAGCGATGGACCGTGCCCGTGACAGCGGTGAGGCCGCATTGTCGGGGATGATTACCTTGGTACAAGAGACCGATCGCAATGTGCAACCTGGATTTCTTGTTTATCTTCCTTATTATAAGAAAGAAGCACCGATCTCAACAGTTGAAGAGCGCCGCGCTGCGCTGGTGGGCTTTGTCTATAGCCCTTTTCGCGCGCTTGATATGATGCAAGGGATTTTTCCTGATATTGAAGATAGAGATATGAATATTATCGTTTATGATGGAGATAAATTTTCAGCGCACAAATCTGCGATTCTTTATCAGTCAAAAGAGGATGATCATCTTTCGGAATTTAAGACAAGTCGGAAAGTGACGATTGCGGGTCATACCTGGACCGTTGAATACCGCAGCAGTAAAGCCTTTGATGCAAAACATCAGCATACGCAAGGAGTTGTAATTCTGTTGTTGGGTGGTTTTGTGAGTTTCTTGGTCTTTTTTATGTTGCGTCAGAATGCAATGCAACATGAAAAAGAGGCGCGAAAGGCCCATGTTTTGGCAGTACAAGAGTTTCGAGCACGCAGTCGCAGTCAAGTGTTGCAGCAGTTGATTAATGGTGATGTTCTTGAAAAGGTGCTTGAAAGTATTGTCTTGGCATTGCAGAAAGCTAATCCTGAAATGCTTTGTAGTATTTTATTGGTGGATAATAAGGCCAAACGGTTGCGTGTCGGAATTGCGCCCAGTTTGCCAGAGTCTTATCATCAATTTGTTGAATCATTGGAGATTTCATCGGAGAGCTCTCCTTGTGCGCGTGCTGTTTATACAGGGGAGCCGGTGATCGAAGCCAACATTATGCATCATCCCCTATGGATAGAATCGCGTGCGTTGGCAGAGGCATTGGGCCTTGCATCATGTTGGTCTTATCCGATCTACTCTTCGACAGGCGAGGTCGTCGCTGTTTTTGTGATTTATCATCAATACCTTCATACACCTCATGATGATGAGGTGCGCTTGATTAAGGATGAAGCGCGACTGGTAGCATTGGCCATTGAAAATACGCATAGACAAGAAGGGCTGCAATTGGCGGCCAAAGTCTTTGGAAATGCTAATGAAGGGATTTTGATTACGGATGCAGCGAGTGCCATTATTGATGTCAATGGTGCCTTTAGTGCTATTACTGGTTATAGCCGTGATGAGGTGTTGGGAAAAACACCGCGGATTTTGAGTTCAGGTCAGCAGAGCCGTGGCTTCTATGAAGATATGTGGTCTTCTGTGAATGAGAAGGGCTCATGGATGGGGGAGATTGTCAACCGGCGTAAGAATGGTGATCTGTACTCTGAGTATTTGAGTATCTCGGCTGTGAAAGATACCAATAATCATGTCCTTTATTACATTGCACTTTTTACCGATATTACGCAAAAAAAGCTTTCAGAAGAGCTGATTTGGCGGCAAGCCAATTATGACACTCTAACGGGGGTTCCTAATCGACGGATGTTTAATGATCGATTGCAAAATGCGATTGAATTGGCGCAACGCAATGGGACAAAAGTTGCGGTGATTATGATTGATCTTGATCGATTTAAAGAGGTTAATGATTCACTCGGACATGATATGGGCGATATTTTGTTGAAAGAATCGTCGATGCGTATGCAGCATTGCGTGCGCAAGTGCGACACGGTTGCTCGTTTGGGAGGGGACGAATTTGTCATCATTTTGGAGCAGGTGAAGCATGTTGATGATGTGGCGGCGATTGCCAATCATTTGTTACGAGAATTGGCAAAGCCTTTCTTCTTGGGGGATGAACAGGCATATATTTCAGGAAGCCTTGGTATTACTTTGTACCCTGATGATAGCCAGGATGCCAACCAATTGTTGCGTAATGCGGATCATGCAATGTATGCATCCAAGCGTGCGGGTAGAAACCGTTTTCACTATTTTACCGAAGATATGCAGGCAGAAGCGCTCGATAAATTGCGCTTGATTGCGGATTTGCACCGCGCTGTGGAGCACGACCAATTTATGATTGATTGCCAGCCGATGATCGATATGCGTTCAGGGATGGTTACAAAGGCTGAGGTGTTGATCCGTTGGAATCACCCTTCTGATGGGGTGCTTTATCCCGATCAATTTATTCACTTGGCTGAAGAGTCAGGCGTGATTCATCAAATTGGTGATTGGGTGTTGCAAGAAGCTGTCGCATTGGCGACCAGTTTACGAAAGAGCTGCCATGAAGATTTTCAAGTAAGCGTCAATATCTCACCCGTACAATTTATGGGGGAGCAAAGTTTTGCTGGGTGGCAAGAGCTGATTGTTGCCGCCAACCTTAATCCTAACGCTATCATTCTTGAGATTACTGAAAATGTCATGATGGAGCGTTTGGATATCGCGGCAAGCCATCTGCTTGATTTCAAGAAACATGGTTTACAGGTTGCAATGGATGATTTTGGTACGGGTTATTCTTCGTTGGCTGTTTTGAAAAAGTTTGATGTTGATTATTTAAAGATTGACCGGGTATTTGTAGAAAATTTAATTGCGTACAATGAAGATTTAGTGCTATGCGAAGCGATTATTATGATGGCTCACCAGTTGGGTCTTCGTGTCATTGCTGAAGGGGTTGATTCACAGAAGAAATTTGATCTTCTCAAGGAGATGGGGTGTGATTTTGTGCAAGGTGATTTGATAGCTGAGCCTATGCATGTTTTTGATTTTCCTGAGTGGTTAGTGAAAATGGCGCGAAAGCAGTAATGCCTCGACACGATCGGCATCATGAGGGGTATCAACGCCAATACAGTTGTAATCACCACATGTCACCGCAATCGTATAGCCATGATGGAGGACGCGTAACTGCTCAAGTTGTTCAGCTTGCTCATTGGCGCAGGGGGTGAGTGAGGGATAATCGCATAAAAAATCTTTTTGATAGGCATAGAGGCCGACATGTTGGAGCGCAGGTGCTGCTGCGTTGGTGTTACGCACAAAGGGGATGTTCGCACGGCTAAAGTAGAGGGCGTGATTCTTTGCGTTGCAAACAACTTTGACGACATTGGGGTCATTGAGATCTTCACTTCGATGAATGGGATGCGCCAAGGTTGCCATGGGAAGTTGTGGATCATTTTCAAAAGGGTTGATAACGGCATGAATCGCAGCAGGATCGATTAAGGGTTCATCCCCTTGAACATTGATCACGACATCACACGCCACATCGGCCATCGCTTCCGCAAGTCGCTCGGTACCACTCTGGTGATCGGGTGATGTGAGGCAGATCGTTGCGCCAAATGTTTCAGCAACCGTTGCAATCCGTTTGTCATCGGTGGCAACAATCACTTGCCCTAATTGCGTGGCTAAGGCGCGTTCGATCACATGACCAATCATCGGTTTTCCTGCAATTTGATGCAGTGGCTTACCTGGGAAACGGGATGAATTGAATCGGGCTGGAATACCAATAGCGATGCGTAAAGGGTGCGTTTTTGCCATTAATGGGCCTCGATCTCTTGCCAGCTTGCGGTAGCTGTTCCCACTTTTCCAACGACAACACCGGCGGCGCGGTTGGCTGTTTGCGCAGCTTGTAGAGGTGTATCACCGCGGCAGAGGCAGGCCGTAAAGACAGCAATGACTGTATCGCCAGCACCGGTAACATCAAAGACATCTCGGGCGGCTGTGGGAATATGGTGGCATTGCAAACCATCATAGAGGGTCATGCCACGCTCGGAACGGGTAATCAGTGTATAGGTCAGTTGCAGACGATCGTGCAATGTTTTTGCGATTTGTTCGACATTGTGATCATCATTGATCGCTTTCATGCCCGCCATGTCAGCGGCCTCATGAAGATTGGGGGTAATCACATTGGCCCCTTTGTAGGCCTCGGTATGCTCCGGTTTTGGGTCAATAGCAATCAGTTTTCCACGCAGTGATGTGATAAGTTGCCTTAACATTTCTGCACTGAGTACCCCTTTACCATAATCAGAGAGAATAAAGGCATTGGCATGGGAGGACAAGGTTTGCACCTGTTGCCATAACCATTGATGACTTTCTTCTCCGAGCTTTTGAACCCACTCACGATCATAGCGTACCAATTGTTGATGGCGGGCAATAATACGGGTTTTAATGGCTGTTGGGCGGGAATTGCTTTTGATTAAAACGCCACGCGCATCGACACCCATCCCATTTAATTGCGTTTTGACCCATTGTCCGGGTTCGTCATCACCAATGACGCCAATCATCGCTGTTGGGGTGAGCAGGGTGTGTAGGTTACGAATAACATTGGCAGATCCACCCAATCGTCGATCGACTTGATTGACCGAGACGACAGGGACGGGAGCTTCTGGAGAGATGCGCGTGACATCACCCCAAATAAATTCATCGACAATAATATCACCAATGACAGGAATCATGGGTTGAAGTTCGCTTCAAGAACGCGGACAAACGCTTTGGCATGACGGATTTCATCAAGATAACTTAATATTTTACTTATGCGTCGGCGTAGATAGTTGCCGCGCATGTGGTAACAGAGCGTACCATATTGATGGATCGCTTGGTGGATGCGCTGGGCTTCAGCAGTATCCCATTTAGGCGAAGGTACCGTAGCTGATTTTTGGAAAAGAATTTGAATGTCGGGTTCATCTTCCGAACTAAAAATTTTGACAACTTCAAATCCAGCCATCTGAGCCATTTGAATTAAGGTGTGGTGGGTGAAATTGTAGATGTGCGCAAAATGAAAAAGACGGTCAAAGGTGGCAAAAGGCGCTGATAAGTTTGGGCATTCGATATAAAGGGTACCATCGTTACGCAATAAACGGGCGATGGTTCGGAGCGCTTTAAGCGGTTCACGAAAATGTTCGATGACATGAATCAAAAGTACCGCATCATGTTGTTGTGTTGCCTTTAAATCATAAAGGTTGGTATTTTCAACATGGGCATGGAGCACGGATTGGGTGTAGGCATTGAACTCATGGTTAGGTTCCGTTCCGGAAGCGTTGATGCCATGGGTTTCAAATACCTTAACCGTGCAGCCAATGCCCGCTCCAACCTCAAAAACATCGGCATGGCGTGGTAAAAATGGGCTGACCTGTTGATAAATGCGCTCGCCATTGTGCCACGCGCGCATAATGCGCCGAGGGTTTGGGACGGCATCGCCATGGTAATCTTTTCGATAATCTTCGGCATAGTAATCTCTTAGAGCTTGTTCGCTGGGAAGCGGCATATGCGTGACCAAGCCACAGTTATCGCAGACCGCGGTAATCAATGCTTTTCCATGTCGGTCGTGTTCAGATAAGGGTGTAAATTGAGAGCCTTGGCAAAGGTTGCACAGCTGCTGTTGGTGATGAGCGTTCAAAGAGCCTCCTCTTGTTTCGGGCGCGGATAGTCTCCAAATTGATCAAATGTTGCAAGTTTGATGCACGCAATGCCACCGATTTGATGCAATGCGTGCGCTTGGTTATGCGAGAATTTGTTTTAATACACGGATCAATTGATGTGATTCATAAGGCTTTTCTAAGAATGCACTTGGGGGTGTTTTAGGAAATTCGGACTGAATATCTGCCTGTGCATATCCAGATGAGATGATCACCTTCGCTTGCGGATTCATGGCAAGAATTTTCTCAAAGCACTCCGCCCCCGACATCATCGGCATGGTCATATCGAGAATCACGGCATCAATGTTGCGATGTTCATTGGCATAAATTTCAAGCGCTTCCATGCCGGAAAAAGCTTGGATGGAGGTGAAACCAATATCTTCAAGACGAGCCTGCAAGATGCGATTGACCAATTCATCATCATCAACAATTAATATGTTACCGCTGATATTGTGTTCATCATCTGAATTTTCATGATGATGGACTTGGATGGATTTGTTCGAAATAGGGAAGGAGGCCGTCATAATGCTTCCTTGCCCCTCAATCGAATCAATTTTTAAGACGCCATGATGGTGCTTGATAATGCCTAACACCGCGGACATGCCGAGACCACGCCCTGTGAACTTGGTGGTGAAAAAAGGGTCAAAGATTTTGGACAACACATGTTCGGACATGCCGCTGCCATTGTCTTCAACACGAAAAGCAACATAGCGCCCGCAGTTGGCATCCAATTTGTGGCGAGAGCGGTCAAGATATTGCTCATCAATCATATGGGTGAAAGTAGAGACGGTGATGCGACCATTGACATGGTGAATCGCATCGGAGGCGTTAACAACCATATTTAATAAAACTTGTTCGATTTCAGCGATGTCAAGATCGGCGGGGGGTAGATTGGGGTCAAGTTTGAAATCAACATGGGCCTTTTCGGCCGAGGCAGAGAGCACACTTTCGATAGGTTCAATGAGATCATTGAGGGTAATCGTTGTTGAGGCGATGCGTCCAGAACCGGCATAGGAGAGCATCTGTTTGGATAAACGACTTGCTTGCTTGGCTGCTGAGAGGGCGTCTTTGACGAGTTTATTGACCTCGAGAACAGGGACTTTACGCGCAATCATTTCAAGATTGCCAATAATAGGCGTTAGCAAATTGTTAAAATCATGGGCCACGCCACCTGCCAGCAGGCCAAGGGATTCAAGCCGTTCATGTTGCGCTTTTTCGAGTTCGCCCATGATGCGCTGATTTTCTTGCAGAAGGTTGATGTGTTTTTCCATATCTGTGACAAAAATGGCCGCACCAATGAGATTGTTGTCGTTGTCAAACATTGATGAGCCTGAAAGAATAACAGAGATGCGCGAACCATCTTTTCGGTGCAGATGAGAGAGCATGTACTCTTCACCACCATTGGCGGTTAAGAGTCCACCATAGCCTGTGGCGCTGAGAACATGCCATGAAATATCACGATGGATGTCACGGATAACCGCAAGCGCATAAGGTTCATCGTCAATAGAGACATACATTAAACCAATCTCAGAATCAAAAGAATCACCATTGCTGCGCTCAGAGATAAAAGCACGACCAAGCCCCATGGGACGATCACTGGGGTTGGAGAAAAAGTAGCTGAAGTATTCATCGTGCTGTGGCCGAATAGATGCTGGCATCAGCTGGGTGATAGGCTGGTTTTTTAGCCCATCGCGTTCAAATTGAAAGGTTGCTTCGGCATGCCTGTTAGCGCAGACGATATTTCCAGTTTGATCAACAAGAATCAGTGAAATCGGTGCCTTCTCCATGTTGGCAAAGGCTCTGCTTTTGTCGCTGTTGAACTGCTTTTGAAGTTTTTCAGCTGCCGATTTAAAGACGCGACTACTGAATGGCTCAATATGTTCGTCATCAATCAACGATTCCATGGTTCGATTGCTCAGTTCACCATTTTCATAGCCCAGTAACTCGAGTAGCGCGGGGTTTGATGTTTTGATGACGCCTTCTTTGTCGATGGTCATTAAACCATCCGACATGTGTTCAGTGACTTTATGAAGGTGACTACCGAGATAACGGTTTGCCTCTGCAAGAGCCGTTTGTTGATGGTGTAGATGTAAAAAAACGCGAATTTTATTGATGAGAATCTGTTTGCTAATAGGTTTGATAAGGAAATCAAACGCACCGATATCAAAGCCTTGCTCAACATAAATTTCATTATGATCGCCGGCGGTGATAAACAAAATCGGCGTGTTGTCATGAATGGGGTCTTTTTTGATCTCTTTGGCCAATTCAAAGCCAGTCATGACGGGCATGTGAACATCAATAAGAAGTAAGCTTGCGCGATGTTGGCGTAAATAATGAAGCGCCTCTGCTCCTGATGGGAAAATGACAACATCCCAACCCGAAGACTCAAGCATCATTTCGAAAATTTGACGATTGGTGGCGTTGTCATCGACAACGAGAACACGATCTTGCACGCTTGATGTTAACAAAGTGAATCCCCTCCCAACCCATATCTGTCGTCAATAGGATCGAAAACTTTGCCCAATTGTCAACAGATAAATTGAGTCTTAATCTCGGTTATTACTGTTTTCGGCTTGAAGTTGCCCGCATGCGGCCGAGATATCCATCCCCCTCGATTCACGCACAACGGTGACAATGCCCGCTTCCACCAAGCGTTGTCGAAATTGCGACACAGTCTCAATACTTGGGCTTTTGTAAGCGGTGTCGTGAAAGGCATTGAAAGGGAGTAGATTGATGGTGCAGCCAAGGTGGTTGATCCATGCAATGAGTCGTTCGGCATCCGCCAAAGAGTCATTGACGCCTTGTAGCATTACATATTCGATGAGTACCCGTTTGTGATCATAGGCCGCAATGTAATCGGTGACTGCGCGCATTAGTGTAGCGAGGGGGTATTTTCGGTTGATGGGCATGATTTGGTCGCGTGTGGCATCATCGGTGGCATTGAGCGAGACCGCAAGGTTGCAAGGGAGTCTCTCTTCAATCATGCGGTAGATGCCGGGAACAATCCCTGAGGTTGATAGTGTCACGCGTCGAGGAGAGAAGGCCATGCCCTTGGGATCTGTCACAATACGAACAAAGCGAGAGACCTCGTCATAGTTGTGCAGGGGTTCGCCCATGCCCATAAGAACAAGATTTCGGGGCATTTGTCCGCTGATTTGTGCAGCAAGGAAGATTTGACTCACCATCTCTGCCGCACGCAATTGTCGTTTAAGTCCAAGTTGGGCGGTTAAACAGAAGCCGCAGCCCATTGCACAACCGACTTGTGTTGAGATGCATTGAGTGAGTCGATTGGCAGTGGGGATGTGTACCGTTTCAATATCGCTGCCATCTTCCATACGAAATAGGAATTTCCGCGTGCCATCTTGGGATTGTTGATCCGATATTGCTTGTGCTGCAATGGGTTGTGTTTGTTGCGCGAGCCAATGGCGAAAGTTGTGTGGGAGCCCTTCAATGTGTGCAATATCCAAATTGCGATGGCGATAAATGGCGGCATTGAGTCGCTCCGCATGGGATGGTTTGATCTGTTGATCGCGGCAAAGTTGTTCTATTTCAGAGAAAAGCATGCCGTGTAGTTGCAGCGTTGAAGTTTGAGGCTCGGCACTTACGATCGAAAGGGGGGAGGTCATGGGGTATTTTTATTGGATGTGGTTGATAGATCTGCGGCAATAAAAAAAGGGGCTTTCGCCCCTTGATTTAAATCAATGCCATGCAAATTAAAGGCCGTATTTCGCTTTGTTGGCAGCAATTTCTTCAGAAGATGGAGAGTCGTGATCTTTGGCTTCTGCAAGTTCGAAATCATCACGATCAGTATCACAACGCTCATTTAGTGCGATGTTGCCTTCGAATACTTCAGGAACATCCTCTTCAGGATAGATGGCTTCCCACGGGCATTCAGGCTCGCACACAGCGCAGTCGATGCACTCTTCAGGCGAGATGTAGAGCATGTTTGGATACTCAGCGCTGACCTCTTTGGGTTGATAAAAACAGTCAACAGGGCAAACCGCAACACACGCAGTATCGACACAGTCCTGACATAATTGGGTTACAACAAAAGCCATATTAAACCTCGTCCGTTATGAAATAAGTTTGGCTAACTATATCGCTAAGTTTTCCTCTTTCCACTCTTTCATGATACCCTTATAGGGGGTGTTGGCTTATGCGGGGCCTTTGTCGAAGCATTGAAATGCGTAAAGAAACATTTTTTGCTGGGAGGTTTCACCAGGCTTAAACCGTCTCGCGGGGTTGATGGCTCCAGTGCTCAATACGGTTTCTGCCATTTTTCTTGGCTTGATAGAGCGCACTATCCGCTTGGCTTAGTAAGGTGTCGAAGTTGTTTTCATGCTCTGTTTGTTCAAAGTGTTTGAATTGTGCCAGTCCAAAGCTGGCCGTTAATGTGATCGACTGGTCTTGCCATATGACCGAGGATCGTTCAATTTGATTGCGCATCCGTTCAGCAATTATGGTTGCCGATGCAAGTGAGGTGTGGGGTAAGACAATGGCAAACTCTTCGCCGCCAATGCGTCCAATAAAGTCTTCTTGGCGAAGATTCTTTGCTAAGAGTGTGGCGACATGAATCAGTGCGGCATCGCCGCCGGCATGGCCATAGCGATCATTGATGAGTTTGAAAAAATCAATGTCGATCATCATTGCAGAGAGTTCAGAATCATAACGCAACGACCGTTGAAGTTCGCGATCGCCTGCCTCGAAAAGAGCTCTGCGATTGGCAACACCTGTTAGCGCATCTGTTCGTGCCAATGATTCAGCATGTTGGCGGGCCTGCTCCAAGGCAAGGGTGCGCTCCTTCACTTTTGTTTCGAGACGCTCGTGTTCATTTTCAAGTTGTATGAGTTGTTCGTTTTGAAGCGTTAACTTGTCGTGTTGAAGGATGTTAATGCGATCCGCCAAGGCAAATGATAAGAGAATCCCTTCGATAAAGAGGCCAATTGCAGGCGTGAGCATGACAAATGAATCCAAATGAATCACACCCGTGTGGCGCAGCAACGCTATGAAAATTGAGAGGCTCCATGCGCTCCATGCGGCAATATAAAAGCGGGCATCGATATATCCTTTGAGATATTGCCAAATACCAAAGAGGGGCATGGTTAGTGAGATGGTGGCAACAATCACAAGACATTGCAATGCAACCATACGGAAACCCACGGCACCAATGATAAGGCTGACGGTGCTAATGAGCATCAGCGCGATGAAAAAACGATCGCTCCATGGCGAGCGTTCCTTGGTGTGAAGAAATGTGCGCGAAAATTGGCATGCTGTGATGATTAGCAGGTTGGAAAATAGAATAGGGGCAAAGTCATTGAACCATAAATTATTGCCCCACACATAGTGGTTTCCAATTCCGGTGAGTGCAAAAAGTGTGGGCAGTGGCATGAGAGCATAAATGGTGTACCAAAGGTATTCATGCATGCGTGTCGAGTAACCAATGAAAAGATTATACAAAAATAGCGTGATGGAAATTCCGATGAAAAGTCCCATCAACATCGTCCATTGTGAATAAAATTGCGCATGGGTGTCCTGCGTCCATGCGCGTAAGCCTACTTCGGCAAATATTGCAGATGCGTTGGAGAAATGAATGAGGATCTGTTGTTGCTGTAGCGCGAGCGTTGTGATTTCAACGGTATTGTTTTCAAAGGGAAGTTGTTGTTCTCTCCATGAGGTATGGTCACCCACGGAAATGGGATGTTGATCATCAATGTAAATCGTGATCCAGTCCCATTGCGGTTGCATGAATTCCAGATACCAGCGGATTGTCTCAGATGTTGGGTTGTGGACATTGAGGAGTAGCCAAAAGTCACTTTTTGTTAGACCTAAATGGGTTTGATTGTGCGGGAGCGTTTTAAAGAGATTGGCGACGGCAGGTTTTTGTATGTCGGTAATGGTATATTGATGGAGAGGGTCTTCCAGATACAGGATGTTTTGGTTGGCGTGAATGCCTGAAATTGTTTGGGATAGTGTGAGGGGTAAAAGCTGCGAGGATGGATTGGCCGTTGCTACGCTTGGAAATGCAATGCCTATGGCCAAGCAGAGCAAAAGCCCTGTGATTTTCCACGAAAACTTGTGCAGGTCCTGTTTCTTCATATTCCTCGCCGAGCCCATGTGTTTAGCAGAGATATTATAAGGGGGCTTTCGTCAGGGTCAAGAGTGTTTTAAATCATGTGGTTGCGTTATGAGCGAGGGTTCATCTTGTTATTTTCTTGGTGGTCGCAATAATGGAGCCCGATTTTATGACTATTTTCTAATCATGTTTAAGCGCAAGGGGGATCATCCAGTGGGTATTCTTGAAGGCAAAAAAGGTTTAATTCTTGGAATTGCAAACAATAAATCGATTGCCTGGGGTGTGGCGCAAGCAGCAACGCGTGAAGGTGCAGAGTTAGGTTTTAACTATTTAGGAGACTCGTTGGAAAAGCGCGTTCGTCCATTGGCAGAGTCCGTGGGTTCAACGCTGATTGAGCCGCTTGATGTGACCGATGATGCGCAAATGGATGAGTTTTTTGCCAAGGTCGAGGCGCAGTGGGGTACGCTTGATTTTTTGGTGCACTCGATTGCATTCGCCAACAAAGATGCGCTGCACAATCCTTTTTCAACAACCACGCGTGAAGATTTCCATCTTGCCTTGGATATTTCCGCTTATTCGTTTATTGCTGTTGCCCAGCGCGCTGCAAAAATCATGAACCCTGGTGGAAGCTTGGTGACCATGTCTTATTTGGGTGCCGTGCGTGCGGTGCCTGGTTATGGGGTGATGGGCGTCGCCAAGGCCGCGCTTGAGGCTTCAACCCGCTATTTGGCGCAAGATTTGGGCGAGCATGGTATTCGTGTGAATGCAGTCTCTGCAGGTCCTATTCGTACCTTGGCAGCTTCTGCAGTTGGCGACTTTAGAAAGTTGATGGAAAAGAGTGCGCGAGGCTCAATGCTCGGTCGCAATGTGACGCAGGAAGAGGTCGGTAATACAACCGCTTATTTGTTGTCGGACCTCTCTTCAGGCGTGACGGGTGAGGTGCATTATGTTGATAGCGGTTTCCATATAGGTGCAGGTGATCCTGGCATCGCACAAGATTAATTCGTGTCTGGTTCTAGTTTGGGTCAAGTTTTCCGTGTAACGACTGCGGGTGAATCGCATGGGGCTGCGCTTGTTGCGATTGTTGAAGGGTGTCCCGCAGGTGTTGTGCTCTCAGAGGCAGATATTCAACCCGATTTGGATCGTCGAAAGCCTGGACAGTCTAAATACACCACCCAGCGTAAAGAAGATGATGTGGTCGAGATATTGTCTGGTGTTTTTGAAGGGGTGACGACGGGATGCCCAATCGGCTTGCTGATTCGTAATACCGATCAGCGTAGTAAAGACTATTCTGACATTGCAGATAAATTTCGCCCGGGTCATGCCGATTACACCTATTTTAAGAAATATGGCTTGCGAGACTATCGAGGTGGTGGGCGATCTAGTGCCCGAGAAACGGCGGTGCGTGTGGCCGCGGGGGGCGTTGCAAAGAAGTTTTTAGCAGGCATGGGCGTGCATATTCAAGGATGGGTCGATCAAATTGGTCCGGTGCGCATTGATTCTGCGCGCTTTGATTTGGATGAAATTGCGCGTAACCCTTTCTTTTGTCCCGATGCTGAGGCCGCTGTGAAAATGGCAGGCTATATGGATGCTTTACGAAAAACGGGCGACTCCATAGGTGCGGGAGTCAGCGTTCAAGCCACGGGTGTTATCGCTGGTTTAGGCGAGCCTGTTTTTGATCGTTTGGATGCGGATGTCGCTAAAGCAATGATGTCAATTCAAGCGGTGAAGGGTGTTGAAATTGGCGATGGTTTCGCATGTATTGAGGCCAAAGGTTCTGAGTTCGGTGATGCGATCCGGAACAGTGGTTTCCTTTCCAATCATGCGGGTGGAATTTTGGGGGGGATCTCAAACGGAGATGCGATCTTGGCTCGAATGGCGCTTAAGCCAACCTCTTCGATTTTGCAACCGCGTCCGACCATTGATATTCATGGTGATGAAACGGAGATTGTTACCAAAGGACGCCATGATCCGTGTGTAGGTATTCGAGCAGTGCCCATTGCAGAGGCAATGTTGGCCTTGGTTCTTGCCGATCATGCATTGCGTAACCGCGCCAGTCGAGCCTCTTCTTTCCCTACATTGTAGCTGTCGTGCTTGATCGCTGAGGTCGAGCAAGTAGAGCCAATATTGATCTGAATCACTACATCCCTGTAGTTATTCATGACGAAAGGAAAAAAAGAAATTTTTCCTTTCGTCATGAAACCAGTCACTTGCAGCTTATGGTTTTGGCAGGCCATTCATGGTCTGCACAGATGCTCTGATTTATTCAGAGTATCCCCAAGTTTGTAGATTGTTGAGTGTTGGTAAAAAAGTTGAAAACATGGGGTTTCCCCAGGGCTTGATTCGTTAATGCCAAGGTCATTACGGATTGAACACGCCGGTTGGGATCGGCATGGAGTTGGGGAGTGTACTGCTGTTTTCACGATTTTGTGGATCATCAGCCCATTCATCAAATTCAGCATCGGGATCTTTTTTGCTGATTGCAGGCGGATGTCCATCGTAGATAAGATGAAGTCGGTTCTGACGCCATGCCTCACGGGTGAATACATAAGGATCCAACGAGAGTTCGTCTCGCATCTCTGATGCCGATAAAAGCCCCGCGCGCACATTGACATACTTTAGAATATACATTGGCATGGTGACGGTTGATGCGACGACCGTCGAAAGCCAGAACATACCATCGGTGATGGATGATGTGATAAAGTCTGGCGTTTTACGCAGGGAGTTGGGGCCCAAAACTGGGTAAACAATGTAGGCGCCTTCACCTACGCCCCAAACCGCCAGTGTTTGGCCAAAGTCTTCATAATGCTGATCGTAGCCAATTTTGCTGGCGATATCCATGATGCCGCCCATGCCAAGTGTGGTATTGATGAAGAAACGAGTAACATCTTCACTTCCTTGAACGACTTTGCCTTGCAAAAGATCATGTAAGATGGTGTTGAGGTACATCCAGTGGTTGAAAAAGTTGGTGACGCCATTGCGCATGGTTGGTGTGGTGATGATGACATAACCTTCTGCAATGGGCTTGAGTGTGTAGTTGTCAATGAGCGTGTTCACTGCATCAATAGGACGATTGATCGGCTCCAATGGGTCATAGTCATTGTTGGTGGTAGCGCAGCCGCTCAAAAGCAGGAAAATAGCCGTAAAAAGACAGCGCAGGAAACGGTAGGGATTACGCATGTTTGCAATAAATTGTAGGAAACAAAATCATGATGCCACGAACCCTAATGGAAACTGTTGTCAAATGAAAATAGGCGTGTGAACTTTGCAATGGCTTAAACCCAGCTTTCAGCATCGATGGGTGATTGAGGCGTCTCATGGATATGGTTGATCATTTTGCGCAAGAGATGCCAGTCAAATTGTACGCCAGGATCCCATTTCCGCGTAGGTGCGATTTCTTGATGACCCACGATGCGTTCTTGGGTGATTTGCGGAAAGTGGTGCATGAGCTGTTGGCAAAGTTGTGTCAGGGAACTGTATTGTTTGGAGGTGAAAGGGGTGCGCTGATCGCCAATGAGTTCAATGCCAATCGAATAATCATTACAGTTGCTGCGACCTTGCCAAGATGATTCACCGGCATGCCAAGCACGCATGCGTAGTGGAACAAATTGTGTAATATTACCTTGACGATCGATGACAAAATGACTTGAGACCTCAAGGTTTGCTAGCTCTTTGTTGCAGGAGAGGTTGTGCTGTGTGATGGTTCCTAAGAAAAGAGATTCAATATAATCGCTATGGAACTCACCATCTGGAATGCTGATTGCGTGAATGACGATAAGGTCAGGCGTGGTGTTTTGGGGGCGTTCATTGTAAAATGGGGATGGGGAATAACGGTATGCCATGGTGTGAATATGCAAGGTGTTGAATGATGGCGCAAGGATTGTGTCGTTGTTTGAAGGGCTTTCGTGTGGCTATAGAGGCTTCTTTTTTTGTTAATTAAGCCGCAGCGGTTATAGTTCGCAGATGACTCTTTTTCGAACACGGTTAAAAGTGTGTGGTATAACCCGTCAATCGGATGCAATGGCGGCATCATTGATGGGGGTTGATGCGTTAGGATTTGTTTTTTACAAACCTTCTCCGCGGTACGTTTGCCCGGAAAAAGCGGCTGAAATTATAAGAGGGTTGCCGCCATTTGTGACGAGTGTAGGTCTCTTTGTTAATCCCACGCAGTCGGAGATTGATGATGTGTTGCGTATTGCGCCCTTGCACAATATTCAGTTGCATGGCGATGAGTCTCCGCAGTTTTGTCAGGCGCAAAGTCTTCCGATTATTAAATCATTGGCTATCGAAACGGTGAATGATTTGAAGCATGCCCATGACTACCCTTGCGCATTATTGTTGGATACAAAAGCACCCAAAGGGGTTTATGGAGGGACTGGCAAGGCGTTTGATTGGGATGTGTTGAGTCACTTTGATCATGATTATCCATTGCTTTTGGCTGGTGGTTTGAGGCCTGATAATGTCGTAGAGGCGATGAGTAAACGGATGTGGTTTGCACTTGATGTCTCTTCCGGCGTAGAGTCTTCCGCTGGAATCAAGGAATCTGCGCTTATTTCTCAATTTCTTATGGCGATGCGCCAATCTTTGATGTCCACCCAAGGAGTGACGCTTTGAGCTTAGATCGATCAATGTATGATTTGAATATTACCCACGCCCCAGATTTGATGGGACATTTTGGTGTTTTTGGTGGTATGTTTGCTGCAGAAACATTGATGGGCCCCCTGCAGGAACTTAAGGATGCATTTCAATCGGCATGGGCTGATCCACAATTCCATGCGGAGCGTATGGATCTTTTGGAACATTATGTCGGAAGGGCAACGCCACTTTATCATGCGAAACATCTCTCAAACGCTGTCGGTGGTGCACAGATTTATCTTAAACGCGAAGATTTAACCCATACGGGTGCACACAAAATTAATAATACCATAGGCCAAGCTCTGCTTGCCAAGCGGATGGGGAAAAAACGGGTCATTGCTGAAACCGGTGCAGGGCAGCATGGGGTTGCAACCGCGACTGTCGCGGCGATGTTCAATATGGAGTGTGATGTCTATATGGGGCGGGAAGATACGATTCGCCAGGCGCCCAATGTATTTCGTATGAAGTTGTTGGGGGCCAATGTGATACCGGTCGATTCTGGCTCCGCAACTTTGAAAGATGCCTTGAATGAAGCGTTGCGCGATTGGGTTGCGTCATGTGAGCATACATTTTATATTATTGGTACGGTGGCAGGGCCGCATCCGTATCCGTTGATGGTGCGGCAGTTTCATGCGGTGATAGGGCAAGAGGCGAGGGCGCAAATGTTACAACAAACAGGTAAATTGCCCGATGTTGCTGTTGCCTGTGTGGGTGGTGGTTCCAATGCGATGGGATTGTTGCACCCATTGCGGGATGACCCTGTGCGCTTGGTCGCTGTTGAGGCGGCGGGATATGGTTTGAATTCGGGGCAACATTCGGCCTCATTGCTTCGTGGTAAAAAAGGAATCTTGCATGGAAATTTAACCTATTTGCTTGAAGATGATGAAGGTCAAGTGGAGGGGACGCATAGTATTTCCGCTGGGCTGGACTATCCTGGTGTAGGCCCTGAGCTTGCAGCGATGTTTGATCAAGGTGTGCTTGATCTTGATAGTGCGACCGATAAAGAGGCGTTGGCGGCCTTTCAGCAATTAACCAAAACAGAAGGAATTATACCTGCATTGGAGTCGAGTCATGCGCTGGCGGCTGGGATGCGCATTGCTGCAACGATGAGAGAAGAGCAATCGGTGTTGATTAATTTGTCAGGGCGCGGGGATAAAGATATGAATACGGTGATGAAATTGCTGGGAGAGCAGGTATGAGTCATGATCGTTTAAGTACACTTTTTGCTCGTTGTAAAACCGATGGACGGGCTGCGTTGGTTGGCTATTTGACGGCGGGTGATCCATCCGTTTCGTTGTCCGAACAATTATTGCTTACTTTGGCGGAACAGGTTGATGTGATCGAAATTGGCATGCCGTTTTCTGATCCTATGGCTGATGGTCCGGTTATTCAGGCTGCTAGTGAGCGGGCGCTTGCTGCGGGTACAAAAATGGATGATGTTTTTGAATTGGCTGCGAAAGTGCGTGCTGCAAGAGCGGATATTGGCATTGTGCTGATGGGCTATGCCAATACCCCTTACGCGCTGGGCTTTGATCAATTTGCTTTAAAGGCAGCAGCAGCAGGGGTTGATGGTGTTTTGTTGGTTGATATTCCTGCCGAAGAGAGCGCAATTTGCGATGAAGCGTTTAGACGGAATCATCTGCATCGTATTTTTTTGCTTTCACCGACATCATCAGATTACCGGATTGCGTTAGCAGCCAAACATGCTTCCGGGTTTATTTATTATGTCTCTTTAAAAGGTATTACAGGGGCTGAAATGGGTGCGGTTGGAGATATTGATGCACAGGTAAAAAGAATTCGTAAGTTTACGGATTTACCCATTTGCGTTGGTTTTGGGATTAAAACCCCCGCACAAGTTTCTCAGGTTGGAGCTTTTGCAGATGGTGTTGTAGTAGGTAGCCATTTTGTCAACCAGATTGCACAGTTTCATGGCAATGAGATGATTACAGTTCAGGCATTAAAAGAGGTTGCCACTTCCATGCGTAGCGCATTGGAATCACATTCAGCTTGAGGTTTTCAATATGAGTTGGTTAACAGATTGGATGAATAGTCCAAGGAAGATTTTAGCATCGGGGAAAAAAGAGTCCCCAACACCGGAAGGGATGTGGCTGCAATGCCCAGGATGCAAAGAGACGCTTTATAATAAAGAGTTACATGGCTATTTAATGGTTTGCCCCCGTTGTAATGAGCATTTGCGCATTGAAGCGAGCAAGCGAGCAGAGTTTTTGTTTGATGAAGCGAGTTATCAAGAGTTTGATTTGGATCTGAAACCCGCAGATCCATTGGGCTTTAAAGATCAAAAACGCTACAAAGATCGTGTGAAAGATGCTGTTAAAAAAGCGGGCAATGAAGATGCGATGCGTAACTATTTGGGTGAGATTTGCGCGCAAAAAGCCTCGGTGTCGATTTTTGATTTTGCATTTATGGGCGGGTCAATGGGCTCTGTTGTGGGCGAGAAGATTGCGCGAGGTATGGAGCGGGCAGTGGAAAATCGCTGTCCTTATCTTCTCATTACGGCATCGGGAGGGGCTCGAATGCAGGAAGGGATTCTCTCATTGATGCAAATGGCAAAAACTTCGTCGGTTGCAAATCAGTTGAAAGATCAAAAACTCCCCTTTGTTTGTTTGTTGACAGATCCAACAATGGGAGGGGTTTCAGCTTCGGTAGCATGGTTAGGAGATGTGATTTTGGCTGAGCCGGGAGCATTGATTGGCTTTGCAGGGCCTCGGGTGATCCAAGAGACCGTAGGTGAAAAATTACCAGAAGGCTTTCAGCGTGCTGAGTTTTTACAAGAGCATGGATTGATTGATGCAATTGTTAATCGTGGCGATCAACGAGATTATTTATCGATGACTTTTCGCCATTTGATGCAACGCCCTTTTGCCAATAAAACCTTATAAATATTTTTGACCTATGGATAAACCTCGCAGTGTCGAAGGGTGGTTGTCGCAACTGGGACAACCTTCTGCGGATCGAGATTATTTGCCAGGGCATGCGCGCGTGTTGTCATTGTTGCAAAGTTTATCGTTACGGCGCCCCAAGTGGCGGGTTCGCGTGGTTGGCACCAATGGTAAAGGATCAACATCGTGGATGGTTGCCTCAGCTTTTGCATCGCTGGGGATGAAAGTTGGTCTTTATACCTCGCCCCATATTCTTGCATTTAATGAGCGTATTCGCATTGATGGAATTCCTGTTGAGAGCGAAGTTCTAAATGGGGTGGTCGAGCGATTGATGCCACGGGCACTTACAATTGGTGCCTCCTATTTTGAGGTTGCAACGGCGGCTGCCTTGGTTATTTTTTCTGCAGAGCAAGTGGATGTAGAGATTCTTGAGGCTGGTGTTGGTGCGCGTCTTGATGCGACTACTGCTGTTGATGCTGATATTGCTGTGATTACGCCCATAGGCTTGGATCATCAAGGTTGGCTCGGTGACAGCTTGGAGCTGGTGGCATATGAAAAGTCATTTGCTATGGAAGGGTGCCGGTGGGTTGTTTCTTCCCCTCAGGATGAAGTTGTTGAGATGCTATTACATACGGTTAGAGCAGACCTTACGATTGCCGTTGATGTGGAAGTCCAGCCGAAGATGTGGGGGCTGCATCAGCAACAAAATGCTTCGTTGGCATTGCAAGTGATGCGCTTGTTAATGAAGGATGAGATGATTTCAACGGCGCTGGATGATCGAATCAAGCGGGCAATTGAGCAAACTGTTGTTCCAGGGCGGATGCAGAAGATTGTGTACAAGGATGAGGCTATTGTATGGCTTGATGCTGCACATAATATGCATGCGATAATGGCCTTGGTGAAAGGGTTTAAGGAGAGCGGTTTGTTCTTTGATGTCATTCTTGTGCAAACAAGAGAAGACCGTAATTTGGATGATGCGATCGATATGTTATCTCCATTTGCTGGGCAAGTTGTTTTTCCTCGTGCCAAAGATGGCGAGCATGTCGCGAGTGTGATCGCTGCATTAAAGGATGTATTGGGTCATGTTCCACAGGGCGAGATTTTGGTTTTGGGTTCATTTATTACAGTCGCAGCGGCAATGCAGTGTCTCACTGAAATTTAAAGTTGATGTAAATTTCAGTGCTGATGATTGATTGCCGCTGTTGGGAAGTACGATGATTCTTTGAATAAGATTTGCGGTTGAAGCAAGGAGGGGGGGGGACCCTGCTTGGGTGAATGAGATAAACAAGGGGAGGTAATTAATGGAGAAGTGTAGCCAGTGTGATGCTGATGTTGAGGTAGGCAAAAGACTGTGTGAGCATTGTCGTATGATGATGTTGAAAAAAACAGAAGCGACATGGAAACGGCAAATTCGCTTCTATACAGTTTTAATGGTCATCGGGGTTGTTATTTTAAGTTTTGCCGTTCCCGAGATGCGATCATCCTCTGGAGAGCCATCGCGAGAGCTTTATGTGGTTTCCGCTATGGGCGGTCTCTGTTTGATGGGTGGTTTTTTTGGTTTGGCTTTGGCACTTTTTTTTAGTCTTTGGCATGGAAAAAGTAAAAATTAGAAAAAAATCCCCCACCTGCATGTTTTGCTTCAGGTGGGGGAAAAGGGTGGTTATTGACGCTTTTTCACAATAACACCATCAGGTTGTAGTACCGTTGTCTCAAAGGTATGGCTAATCGCTGCAACATTTCGTGCGAGTTTCTGTTGATGAATGTTTTGAGGGTCAAAGGTAATATGGGTGACTCCGGAAATTTGTTGAGTAAACTTGGCTTGGTCTTCAAGGGCTGGAGGAAGAGGTAAAACATCGCGCCTACAGGCTAATAGTGTGCGTGCCGGCCATTGACTGGCTGCAACAAAGGGGACATTGGGATTCTCAGCATCGATTGCGAGCTCTGCAATTAATTGGTCAATGCCATTCTTAAGCTCTTTTTTGTTCACTGCTTGATAATCGCGTAATGCGATCATCGAGGTGGTGGCTATGATCATGATCGTGACCAGTGAAATTCCACGCTTTCCGAGAATGCCATTGCTGTTGAGTTGTTGGTTGTAAGAGATGATGACGGGAAAAATGAGATAAAGTGTCGTGGCATAAAATATAAATGCCCAAGTGTGATCAGGGTTGAAGACCCCAATAATCGACGCAAGTATCAATATAAGTCCCAGTAGGTCGATGCTCTTTCTCCATGCGTGGATAGAGACTGCAACTCCAAATAGGATCGTAATTGTAAGACCAATGCCCCATCCATCGTGACCATGAACCAATGGTGAGCCACGCAGGGAATCACTTAATGTGATGAGGAAGTTGGTTGGCGACGATTCAAGTTCATGCCATCCCCAGCGAAGAAATAGGAATAGGGTTGATGCTGCCATCACAGAGAGGGTCAGGTAGCGTTGTTTGTTGCTCGCGGGTTTGTTGCGCCAAGTTTGCCATGCCAATGCAATAGGAATGGCAAGCCCGAGAGGGTGGATGGTTACGCAAAGCGCGCTAAGCAAGACGATAAGAAAAAACCAACTAGGAAGTTCTCGTGGAGAGGCATCGAGTGCATTTTTAAGGATCTGTATTAAGATGAATGCAGCCAAGATATAGATACCTCCACCAATGGCATCGGTTTGCATTAAGGCAATAGGACTAATCATTAATAATCCCGTGGCAATCATCGCAGGTTCTTCACCATAGGTTGTTTCTGCCCACCGATACATCATCAGCCCTGTACCAAAGAGAATGAGCATCGTGTACACTTTTGCAGCCGCTAAGCTTCCAGCCCAATGTAAATCGAGAGGAACAAAAATAATTGCCCGTAGATCGGGAACACCATACATGCCAACGGGGCTGGCAATCTGGTGTATGATTGACCAGTTCAACAGCAATGCATGCGCAGCGCCTTCTTCAATTCCAAGAGCATCGTAACGAAATAGCGCCATGTAAATCCACGCTAAGATGCAGAGCGCAGCTAGGCCTAAGTGTCGTGGAGCAATAGCATTTTTTATGGAGTTTATCATGAGTCATCCTACAGCAGAGAATATAATGTGCTTATAGTAACCAACCAATAGAGTGTGGCAATGAGTTGCGCTATTTTTGCGTTGAGGAGTGTAGAATTTGAATGATCTGTTCGGGTTGATTTAATGCATCGGCCAATGTGTGTCGATCAAGAACATCCATGAAGGCTTTTCTTGCCTGGAACAGTACATGCTTGAGAGAACATGGTGCAATGATAGGACATGTGTTGGTCTCTTTGTCGAAGCATTCTAAAATATTCATGTGGGGTTCGGTTTCCCGAACCAATTGGCCAATATTGATCTCTTTCGGAGGTCGTGCCAATTGCATCCCTCCATTTTTCCCTCGTGTTGTTGAGATCCATTCGCCTTGCCCAAGTTTGTGTACCACCTTTACAAGATGGTTGCGCGATATTCCGTATGCCGTAGAGATTTCAGTGATTGTACAACGCTTCTCTGGATGAAGGGCGAGATAGAGGAGGACGCGCAATGTATAATCGGTGTAGAGGGTTAGCTGCATCTCCAAAAGATATATTAGTTTGACATCATTTGTCCAGTGGTATTAAGGTTGCACCCGCATACAGGCATTAGGGGTATGTTTAATTATTCTGTGGAGGAATCATATGAGTACAGTATACGAACAGTTGGGTGGCGAAGCTGCCATCAATGCAGCAGTTGATCTTTTTTATCGTAAGGTTCAAGGCGATGCATTTATCAATCGTTTTTTTAAGGGCGTAGACATGTCTCGTCAAGCGTCAAAACAGAAAGCATTTTTGACCATGGTGACTGGTGGTCCTAATAGCTATACTGGTAAAGATATGCGTGAAGGTCATCGCCATTTGGTGAAAATGGGTCTGAACGATGCACATTTTGACCATGTGATTGCCCACTTGCGTTCAACCTTAGCGGAGCTTGGCGTTGGTCAAGATTTGATTGATACCGTGATAGGTGTTGCTAACAGCGTTCGTAATGATGTGTTGGATCGTTAAGTTATGCATTTAGAGACATTTATTCCAGCATTTTTGCTGTTTGCGGTATTTGGCTTTATCTTGCCGTTATGGCTTTCAGGATTGGCAGACCGTGGACGCATTCATCAGAAATTTGTTGCGCCTGAAAAAGAGAAAAGTCTTTATGAGAAGCTTGGTGGAGATGCTGCGGTTAATGCAGCTGTTGATCTTTTTTATCGTAAGGTCTTGGCTGATGCTTATGTCAAAGGCTTCTTTAAAGGTGTGGATATGTCACGCCAGTCGGCGAAGCAAAAAGCTTTCTTAACCATGGTGTTTGGTGGCCCTAGTAAATATACTGGTAAAGATATGCGCGAAGGTCATCGTCATTTGGTGAAAATGGGCTTGAATGATTCTCATTTCGATCATATTTTGGTTCATTTGCGTTCAACCTTGGCTGAGCTTGGTGTCGGCGAAGATTTGATTGCACAAGTTGCTGCGCTTGCAGAAACAACCCGTGATGATGTGCTTGATAAAGGCGCGGGATCATCGTTGTCTTTGTATGAGCAGTTGGGCGGCGATGGTGCTGTGAATGCTGCTGTAGATCTTTTCTATCGCAAAGTTCTTGCAGATTCGCATGTTAAAGACTTTTTTAAGGGTGTCGACATGTCTCGGCAGTCAGCAAAACAGAAAGCATTTTTAACGATGGTTTTTGGCGGTCCAAGCAAATATACAGGAAAAGATATGCGTGAAGGGCATAAACATTTGGTGAAAATGGGCTTGAACGATTCTCATTTTGATCATATTTTGGTGCATTTGCGTTCAACCTTGGCTGAGCTTGGAGTGGGTGATGATTTGATTGCTCAAGTTGGTGCTTTGGCAGAAACGACGCGTGGGGATGTTCTTAATAAGTAAGAAATGCTTGCCACGATCAACCGTGGTGATATTCTAGCGGCAGATATTGCTTCTGGGAGGATTCTTATGCATTTTGAAACATTTTTGCCTGCATTCCTAATGTTTGTCGCTTTAGGATTTGTGCTACCTTTGGTATTGTCAGGTATTGCTGATAAGGCACGAAACGGTAAATAAAACGAACGATTATGTTGAATGAAAGCCCGGTTGGTCATCCAATCGGGCTTTTTTATTGAGGTTGTTTATGGCGGATAATGTTTATCAAAAAGCGATTGATCAAAGAGGGCTGAAAACCTTGGTTGTTTGGTTAGGTTGGCTCATCTCATCGGTGGCTGTGTTTGCACTGTTATATCGTGATGCGGATATGTTGCAGTTTGTGATGCAAGATAAGACACGAATGACTTGGGTGATCTTGGGTATGTTTTTTCTAGGAGTGTTGATTAGTTTTTATCATGTGAGCATTTTGACCGCCGAGTGGTTTCGCGCCTACCGATTGGAGGGGCGTATCAAGGAGCAGGGGTTGCTCTCGATGAAGTCGGATTATGGGCATCGCTGTGTCGATTGTTATTTAAATTCACTTCGCCTGGTTCTTGAGAGGAGTGGCCCTCTGGATCTTGAGGGGCTTGCTGCTGTTGAATTTGCTGGCCAGCGTCGGATGAGTCAGTTTGTTGGATTGATTGGTAATCTTCTGATTACACTGGGGTTAATTGGCACCGTGTTTGGCATGACGCTCATTATGACGGGCTTAAATGGTGCACTCAATGCGATTGGTGAAGATCAACATCAAATGATTGACAGTTTGAGTCGGGCGATGTCGGGGATGGGGATTGCTTTTTATACAACGCTGCTTGGTTCAGTTTTGGGTGGGATTTTGTTGCGGGTGTTTGCGTGGATTACAGATGCATCCGTCGAGAGTTTGCAAGATAAAATGGTTCGGGCTGTGATGGTGTATGGTGCAAGCGATTTGAATCCGCTTGCAGATCAAGAGATGAGGACGCGAGAGCGTGAGTTAGGCCACTTGCAGAGCCGCGCGGAGTTAACGAAGATTGCCTTGGAGGCGAGTCGGCAAGAGATGGAGTCGCTCACAGAAACCATGGAGAAGATGCATGCTACCATTAAAGAGGCGGCTGCAGATGACTCGATGTATAAGTTGGCAGCACAGCATGCCAAATATGTGCGCTCGGTGAGTCTTTGGGGTCGTATTTTAGATCGCAATCGAAATAAACAGTGAGCTTGTAGTTATGCGTAAAAGTCGTAAGTCTGTTCAAGATAATATCTACGAAATCTTCTCGGATATGGCTTTGTTGATGTTGTCCGCATTTATTTTTCTATTTGCTGTGATGGTGATTAATACCCAGTTACATAATGGCAGCGGTGGTGGTTCGGATGCTTCACAGCAAGAATTGGAGCAGTTAAAAGAGTTGCTGGCGGCAGCTGAGTCGCGAAATGAGCGGTTACAAGAAGAGATGGTGATGCTTGCCGGCAGTGATCTGAAGCAGCAGGAAGAGCGGATTTTAGAGACAGCGGGCTTGTCGAAAGGACAGGGGCGTAAAGATTTTGATCTGTTTGTTAAAGGGTTGCGGGATCTTCCGGGGCCAGATGTTCATCTTCTTGTTGATGGAACAGGCTCAATGCATGGCGTGACAACATTTTTGATACCTGTATTGCGGGTGATTGCCATTCGCTCAGGGAAGTACCTTTCTGGTGTAACTTGGTATGCCGATTCGAAGTCGGGTACCTATACTGGCACCATGGGAGAGATGTTTGATCGCTTGATGCAGGAAGCCCCTTTTGTTGGAACTGATGAGACGATTGGACATGCTTTTCGTGATGTGGCTAAGAATGCGACGGTTCCTGGGGCTTATATCTTGATTGGTGATGAGCCACCCACGGATAAGATTCATTATAGTGAAATTCCTGCACCTGTTTTTACATTGCCGTTGGGAGTGGATAATAGCTCGGTGACGAAAGTTGCTTTTCGTAAGATTTCAGACCAAACAGGGGGGCGGATGTTGCAGCTCCGTTTCGAATAGGCCGCTTTTTTCTCTAATGGATATCGATTGTTCGCATGGAGTTGACACTTTTGCATGAAGGGCTAGTTTCGCCGATGATTAAAGAACATTAATCTTTTTTAAGTTGTATTTTAAGGTATCGAATAAAGAGAGGGAGGAGTAACTGAATGAAGAGTTCAATC
>PEAA01000017.1 GCA_002753275.1 Zetaproteobacteria bacterium
CCGAGCTCCCATGTGATGAGCCCACTCTTTTGATCAATCATAACGGGCGGAAGGCCTGAGTCATGAGGGTTAATCGCCATACCACCACTAATTGTCGCACGCCACGAAGTTTGCGCATTATGAATATAGACTTGCGGGGCAGGCCCTGCAATATCACCATAAACAAAGAGATAGGCTTCGGCGATCACTTTGGCTTCACGAATATTGATGCCATCGCTGTATTTGACGCTTTGTAAATCTTTCTCAAGGAGCGACCGGTGAAAGTCCTCCGTTTTTAAATCATCACATGCGGTGAGGGCAAGAAGCATTGCACATGATAAAGTTGCATATTTTGCTCGGCTCCAATGTGGGTGAAACATGACCACCTCCCATGATTTCTTTCCATGATAGGGGGATTGATACACTTTTGTGTTAAGAATGCCAACCGGTAAGCATGCGCGTTACTCTTTGCAAGGTGGAGGCGATGGGGCGTGTCCAGATTCATGGGGTGTGCTATGGATGTAGCGTTTGCGTTTGCTATCTTTGATCTTTGAGATCTGTGCAACAATATATCCATCGATGCAGTGGTTAAACTCCGCATCAATACCAAAGTCGTGAAATTGTACGCCGCCAGGCTCACATAATTCACTGTACTGTTTAAATAGCGTCGGAATACTAACATTGAAAAGTTTGAGATAATCTCGAAGTGCTTTGAGGTCTTGGGTGTAGTCGTCGCCGAGAAAAATATGTTTTAATTGTGCCATGGACTGGTTGGAGATGAGGTAGGGTGTTTTTGCAACCATTGCTTGGTTTGATGCGGATTCCGGTGAAAAATAGTGGCGGTAGAAATAGACCAGAGCCTCTTTGGCGGCATCAGGATAGCTATGACTTAAACTCACGGGGCCAAATAGATATTCAATATGTGGGTGGGCACTGAGGTAGGCGCCAATTCCTTGCCAAAGATAATCCAATGCTCTACTTCCCCAATAGCGGGGTTGAACAAAACTTCGCCCTAATTCGATGCTTTGTGGGAGAATATGCTCAACAAAGCCAACATCATACTGACATAGCGTCGCTGTATAGAGTGCATGTTCGCTCATGTTTTGCAGGATATGTTGGCATTCACCAATGCGGTAAGCACCTACAATTTCAAGAGCTTGATCATCCCACAATAAAATGTGACGGTAATAGGTGTCGTAATGATCAAGGTCCCGTTTTAAACCGCTTCCTTCATCAACTTTACGAAAGCTATATTCACGAAGACGGCCAATTTCGCGCATGAGAAAAGGCACTTGATCATAGTTTGCAAGGTAGATCTTTTTGCCATCACTGGTGATACCAAGGTGTTGGCACTGCTTTAAATCATCCCGCAGAAGTTGGCGGCTTTCAGGATGGGCGATCGTTTGCTCGGTGTTGAAAATCTCCCGTTTGCCATGACCGATGCGATAGAGGTGTTTTTTGAAGAGTTGAGCCGTCTGTTTCGTTGAGATATCACGCTGTGATGACCAGCGTTCATTGATCACTTTGCCGATAGTGATTTCGAAGGGAGCCCCTTTTTTTTTGAACAACTCACGAGGGAGTGAGAGCGTGGCTGCTGTCATTGAAAACAGCGCTATAAAATAAAATAGCACGCTATTTCTTGCTTGGATATGAATTGGCAAGATTGGCGCTCTGTTTCGTGTGGCGATATGGATAAACCCTTGCTTCCATGTTCGGTCACGCAAGACGAGACCTTGTAGGCGAGAGACTTCACCTGCTGGAAATATGATGACGGCCTCTTCTCTTGCAAGGGCTTCATCAATAGCGCGGTAACTGCTCCGACTCATTTTATTGTGCATGGTGTCGATGGGGATGAGTAAAGGGTGGAGTTGTGGAATATGCATTAACAGTTCATTGGCAAGGATTTTGACGCGCTTATTTTGGCGCTGTTGTGCGACGAGTTGAATTAGAGCCAAAGCATCTAAACCACCCAATGGGTGGTTGGCGATGACCAATAGTTTTCCAATGGCCGGAATGTTTTCAAGTTCATGATGCTTAATTTTATAGGAGACACCAAGGAAGTCTAAAACCTTTTCGATGAATGGGATGCCATGGATATCGTTGATCGATGGACTTTGAATGAAGTGGTTGATTCGGTGCTCTTGTAGCCACCACTGCAAAAAGGTGTAAATTGGAGCTTGCATCCAGCGGGGAAATCGTAAGATAGAAGCAAAGTTTTGTTGTAAAAGCATTCGGCTATCAATCATCTCAACTCCTGCTTATTGGGGCGCACTCTCCTTAAGAGAGTGAATGGCAGGATGGTATTGATATTATATGACACGATGATGTGTAAATTCGCCCGCTATGCCGACGACTTCACCATCATTGTGAAGAGTCAGCGTGCAGGCGAAAGAGTGCTGCGCAGCATCAGCCGATAACTGGAGCGTGTCGATGACATATCAGCAAGAAATGGACGATGCCTATCAGAGACTGGAAATCAGCACTAAACCGTTTTAGCATTCAATTCGAAGATAGGATGCCAAGGCCGTAAACCAATGCCGTTTACACAAAAAAATTACACCCTCGGTGCTGGATGAGGCCGATTCGTTGCTGCGTAATCGACGGCAGGCACGCGCCTCGTGGGAGCTGTCGCAAGTGAATGAACTGTTGGTGCAGATGGAGTCATTTGATGGATTGTTCTTCTGTTCGACTAACCTAATGTCAGAGCTGGATCAGGCGAGTTTGCGTCGTTTTGCCCTCAAGATTGGATTTGAGTATATGAACGCCACGCAGTGTATAGAGATGCTCAAGCAGGAGTCTCATGGGCGTGTGCTGAAGCGACATCAAGAGCGCATCGCAACCATGCGTTATCTGGCACCTGGTGATTTTGCCACTGTGAACAAGCGTTTGACGATTTTTGGTATTGAGACAACGGCGGATGTGATGTTGCACGAACTGCACGAGGAGATGCGTGTGAACGATGGGGCTGCGGAGCGTTCTCCGATCGGGTTTTGTCTGGCAGGAGAGAGGTGAATGCTGATTTTTGTGTATGGCACATTGAAGCGTGGGCATGATAATCACCGTTGGCTCACGGGAGCCACTTTTATTGACGAGGGTTTTGCCCATGGCACCATGTATGACATTGATGGTGCTTATCCTGGGGTGATCTTTGGTGGTTCCGACACCGTGCAGGGTGAAGTGTATGATGTGGATGCGGTGATACTGCAGTCGCTGGATGGATTGGAGGGTTTTGATCCGATGAATCTTGCGGGGGCTCTCTATGTGCGAAGGGAGGTGGCTGTGACAAGCGAGGTGCATCCGCAAGGTATCTCATGCATTGCATATCAGTGGAACTGTGGGATTGAATATGCGGCGATTGAGTCGGGGATATGGTGACGGAGGTGCACCGTTCACCTAAATAGTCGATGCGTGGTGGCGAGGCACATGCGAATAATGCGCTGGTTGCTTCGTGAGTGGCTTTTTAAGGGGGATGTTGCCCATGTGCCCATGCATCAGAGACCGTAAATGAGTCCGCGATCCTTAATAGTGCGGAGGTGGAAGCTCTTCGTGGGGTTTACGGATTTCAGTGGATTGTTGTGCATTTTGTTCAAGCTGTTTGATGCGTTTGAGGATGCTATCAATCATCTTTTGTTGATCGGTAATCACTTCATTGAGTTCACCAATGGTATGATCTTGGAAGGAGATCTTGCTCTCAAGTTCAACAACGCGTAATTCTAAGCTGTTCATGATATAAGTGTGCGGTAAATCG
Organism: Zetaproteobacteria bacterium; assembly: GCA_002753275.1. Taxonomy (GTDB): domain Bacteria; phylum Pseudomonadota; class Zetaproteobacteria; order Mariprofundales; family Mariprofundaceae. Next base: position 3,728 of record PEAA01000017.1, read on the forward strand.
CTGCTTCATCAAGCGCTAGGTCATGGAGAATCTCCGCTTGTGTGCCATGCTCAGGAAAGATGTCAGGCATGGCAAGGTGATGGAATCGGCCAGACCACCCATATTTTAGTGCCAGTGCAGCAATCGCTTCTCCAATGCCGCCTTCGCGCACGCCCTCTTCAACAACGATTAAGGGTTTGTTGTGAACGAGGTGCGTGAGAATCGTATCACTATCCAGCGGTTTGATGAAGCGCAGATTGATGAATGCAAACGATTGGTTGCTCTCCGATTCAAAACGCTCGAGCGCACGCTCTGCATCTTGGAAGCGGGTTCCAAGGGTAATAAGCAGGCCATCTCGCCCTGTTTTGATCACTTCAGATTTTCCCAGTTCGAGTGGGGTGGTGGCCCTATGTGAATCAATGGCTTCACCGCGAGGATAGCGTATGGCAGTGGGCGCGTTCAGGGTCAAGGCGAGGCGGAGCATGTGGCGAAGTTCATCGCCATCTTTGGGCGCCATAAAGATTAAATTGGGAATAATACGCATGCTGGCAATATCAAACATACCGGTGTGCGTTGCGCCATCGGCACCAACAATGCCTGCACGATCGAGGCAGAAGAGAACGGGCAATTGTTGAATGCAGACATCATGGATCACCTGATCATAGGCGCGTTGCATAAAGGTTGCGTAGATGGCGACGACAGGCTTGAGCCCCGTCGCAGCCATGCCCGCAGCAAAGGTGGTGGCGTGCTGTTCTGCGATCCCTACATCATAGGTTCGATCGGGGTGGCGCTTGGCAAAACGGGACACTCCGGTGCCCGTTCCCATTGCCGCAGTAATCGCGATAATGGTTGGATCGCTATCGGCCAACTCGGCCAAGGTGTCACCAAAAACTTGTGTGAAGGTTTGCGCATGGGAAGGGTTGGGAAGTCCAGTTGCTGGATTATACGGGCCAAGGCCATGCCATGTTTCAGGGTCATCTTCCGCGGGGGAGAATCCGAGCCCTTTCTTGGTGATGACATGGAGTAGCACGGGGCGATTGAGGGCTTTGCAGTTTTCAATGGTCGGAAGAAGATGGTCGAAATTGTGACCATCAATGGGGCCGATATAGACAAAACCCATCTCCTCAAAAAGCGTTCCGGGCGTAATCATCCCCTTGAGATGTTCTTCGATGCGTTTGGCGGCATCAAGGGCGCGAGGAAGTTTTTCTAAGATGCGTTTGGTAACATCACGGGCGTGGGTATAAGTTTTTCCTGAGATGACACGCGATAAATAGGCGGACATTGCGCCAACATTGGGAGAAATCGACATTTCGTTGTCATTCAGAATGACCAGAAGACGGCTATCTTGGCATGCTCCTGCATGGTTTAACGCTTCAAAGGCCATGCCACCAGTGAGTGCGCCATCGCCAATAATGGCGACGGTATGGTAATGTTGCTGTTGTAAATCGCGTGAGAGCGCCATGCCAAGCGCGGCGGAGAGAGAGGTCGAAGCATGCCCAGCACCAAAGGCGTCATGCTCGGACTCAAAACGGTTGGTGAAACCACACAGCCCGCCCTTTTGTCGAATCGTCGGCATTTGAGCCAGCCGTCCAGTGAGAATTTTATGGGGATAGGATTGGTGACCTACATCCCATATCAGTTTATCGCAGGGTGAATCAAAGAGGTAGTGGAGTGCAATGGTGATTTCGACCACGCCAAGCCCCGCCCCCAGATGTCCGCCAATGGGCGCTAGCGTTTCGATAAGGTAGTTGCGCATCTCTTGCGCCAGTTGTGGCAGTGCCGATCGAGGTAACTTCTTTAATTCCGCAGGGGTTGTGCAGCGTTCGAGTAGCGTGCGTTTGTCATCCATAATATCAATGGTTCCTTGTGAGGATATAGTGCGCAAGTTGCTTGAGAACGGTTCCGTTGTCACCCAAATCATCACAGGCGAGCAGCGCTTGCTCATACATCTCTTGGGCCATGATTTTCGCCTCTTTGACACCAAGAATGGAGACATAGGTGGCTTTATTTTGCGCCGCATCTTTGCCAGAACTTTTGCCTAAAGTCGCTGATCCATGGGTTGTATCAAGAATGTCATCGGCAACTTGAAAAAGCAGCCCAATAATTTTTCCATAACGCGAGCATGCTGCTGTTTGCACGCGATCTGCTCTTGCAAGTAACGCCCCTGCATGGCAGCAGTAATGGAGAAGCGCGCCAGTTTTGTGAAGATGAATGCGTTCTACATCCAAGATGCTTTCGATGGTGTGGGATTCGGATTCGATGTCGAGCATTTGGCCGCCAACCATTCCCTGTGCCCCGGATGCAATGGCGAGCGATTGAATCAGTGAAAGCTTGGTCGAATCGGTTGTTGGGAGTGTTGTGACGAGTTCAAATGCGAGAGCTTGTAGTGCATCCGCTGCCAAAATCGCCGTCGCCTCATCAAACTTTTTATGGCATGTGGGTTGACCACGGCGAAGATCATCGTTGTCCATTGCGGGTAGGTCGTCATGGATGAGGGAGTAAGTATGCATGCACTCGATGCTTGATGCGGCAGGCATGATGGCGGCCAAATCTCTACCACCGCATGCAAGATAACATTCGATCATTAGTGCAGGACGAATGCGTTTTCCTCCTGCAAGCAAGGCATAGTGCATGGCTTGCCACAGAGTGTTCGGCGTGACATGTTGCCGATCGTGCAGTGTGGCAAGCAGTGCTTCGTGAACTCTGCTTTTATGGGCATTAAGAAGTGTGATGGAGGCGCTCAACAGTTATTCTCCTTCGGCAAGGGAGATGCTGTTTTGTAAACGGTCATCGGCGTTGTCCAGCAGTGCGTTGCAACGGCGCGTCAGGAGAATGCTTTGTTCGAATACAGCGATGCTCTCTTCAAGGGGGAGTTGGTTGCTTTCCAATTTCGATACAAGCGATTCAAGTTGTTTTAATGATGCTTCAAAATTTAGCGATTCAATGTTTTCAGGGGTGATATTGGATGGGTTCACAAGCAGCTCCTCAGGTTGAGAGCATGAGATTGTAGGTTTTATATGCGGGTGGTCAAATATGAAAATGGGGTTAGGGTTCGCAATTATGAATCGTTTATTTTATTTAATTGTATTGATGTTGTTCAATCCCCTTCATGCGTTGGCGATTGTGAATGTGGAGTCTATGGATTTAAAAGCGGATGCTGAAGGCGTTTCCGGTAAGGCTGGGGTTGCGATGCAGAGCAGTTCGGGCAATACGGTGAAACAGTCGTATGATTTGGAAGGGTTGTTGATGTATAAGCAGGATGCCCATTTAAGTTTTTTCTCTGGGAGCTATTCGTACGGTAAGGCGGGCGTGGTGCGTAATACCAGTAAGTCTTTTTTGCATGCGCGTCATCGCTATCAGCTTGATGATGCATGGGCCGTTGAAGCGTTTACACAGTATCAGCGTAATGAATTTTCTCGTCTTTCCTCAAGGGTTTTATGGGGCGGTGGCGGTCGTTTCGGCATTCACCCAGGTGTCAACGCATGGGTCAATGTCGGTTTAGGCGGTTTTTATGAGCGTGAACAGTTGCAGCCAAAAGCAGCTACAACCGATGTGTTGCATGCAAGCTTGTGGCGTATGAATGGCTATTTGAGCTGGAAGCAAAAGTTGGCTGAAAATGTAAGCCTTTACCAAGTGGTCTATTATCAGCCTGCCATGAAAGACTTTGGCGATTTTCGTATGTTGGGGCAGTTGTCGTTAACCGTTTCGTTGAGCGATGCCCTTGGCTTGCGCTTAAGTGTTGATGCAGCCCATGATAGTCGCCCGCCTCAACAGGTGAAGAGTAGTGATGTGACGCAGAAGGTGATCCTCGATTACGCATTTTAAAAAGAGCTGGGATTGATGCTGCACATTGTTCGTCATGCGCTTCAGTTGTACCCTGATGCCGTTGCAGAGCAGGAGCAATGCGTTGCTCAAATTGTTGCAGGAACTGCGGGTTCCACCCTTATTCTGACGGAACATCCACCTGTCTTTACCATTGGGACATCTGGAAAGATGGGCGATGTGAAGTCTCGGATTGTTGATGGTGACATGATTGAAGTCTATCCGACTGGGCGTGGTGGTGAGGTGACATACCATGGTCCGGGGCAATTGTTATGTTATGTCGTCGCAGACTTGCGGCGTGATAAGAATTTGCATCAACATGTGTGGCGTTTAGAAGAGATGGTCATTGTGACGCTTCAGCATTTTGGGATTGTTGCTGCGCGCTCTTCGCGTGGTATTGGTGTCTGGGTCGATGGTTTGAAAATTGCAGCCGTGGGGGTTCGGTGCCGCAAGTGGGTGGCATTTCATGGTGTTTCGCTCAATATTTCTCCGAATTTGAAGCACTATCAAGGGATCGTTCCATGCGGGATGGCAGATGCGCCGGTGACCTCGATGGCGGCATTGGGACGAACGGTTTTGCGCCGTGAGGTTGAGTCTGTTGTGCAAGATGCAGCAAGCCAACTGTTTGTTGTCTAAGTGTGGATGGGCATCGATTCTCAGGTATATGATGCAACAACGCGATGGCATTAAAAACATTACAAAAAACAATGGTGCTTTCTGTTGCTCATATTTCCATGTAGGCTTGCCACATGTCTGAGAAAAAAACTTTCCAACTATTTGTAGGGCTGAGTGTGGGCGCGTGGGTATGGTAGAGTCATCCCCGAATAAGCGCTTGGGTATTCGTCGTGGTATTTATGTGCTGCCAAGCCTTTTTACGACGATGGGGCTTTTTGCTGGCTTTTATTCGATCATCGCAGCTATTCAAGGGCTTTTTATTATGGCCTCATGGGCGATTGTGGCTGCGGCGATTTTTGATGCGCTGGATGGTCGCGTTGCAAGATTGCTGAATGCCTCGACCGACTTTGGTGCTGAGTATGATTCGCTTTGTGATATTGTTTCGTTTGGATTGGCTCCGGCTATTTTGGTTTATTTGTGGGTTTTGGCCCCTTTTCATCAATACGGTTGGTTGGCTGCGTTTATGTTTGTTGCTTGTGCAGCATTGCGCCTGGCGCGTTTTAATGTTCAAATTGATACTCAGGATAAACGCTATTTCCAAGGGTTGCCGACACCGGGTGCAGCCTTGTTGTTGGCGACGATGGTACTCTTTTTTGAGAAGATGCAATTGGAGCCAATTTCATGGTTGAGTATGACGATGGTGTTAATGTTGGCGTGGTTGATGGTGAGTCGGGTACGATTCTTTTCAGGAAAAGACATTGATCTTCGGCAGAGAAGACCGTTTCCATTGCTTTTTGGAATGTTGATCGGCCTTGCGCTGTTGGTTGCTGAAACATATAAAGTATTATTTTTTGTGATGTTTGTTTATTGTGCGCATGGGCCTTTTTTGAGTGTGTGGCAATACCGACAACTGATGAGAGACCGGAGCTTGCGTCGAAAGTCGAATGTTAATGATGATGCCCATGGCGCGTGATGGTGAATTGAGGAAGGTTGTATGACAGATCGTTTGTATATATTTGACACGACACTTCGTGATGGTGAGCAGTCTCCTGGCTGTTCTATGAATTTGGAAGAGAAGGTTCGTATTGCAAAAGCCTTGTCATTGTTGGGTGTGGATGTCATTGAAGCAGGTTTCCCTGTTGCATCAGTAGGCGATTTTGAGTCTGTTTTTCGCATCGCATCTGAAGTTGACCGTGCGGTGATCGCGGGGCTTGCTCGTGCCCATGCCCAGGATATCACGCGTGCAGCGGAGGCTGTGAAACCCGCTGGCGATCGTGCGCGGATACACACTTTTATTGCGACGAGCCCCATACATATGGAAGCGAAATTGCGTATGGCCCCCGATGATGTGGTAAAACGGGCTGTTGATTCGGTGAAATTGGCGCGCTCATTGGTGCCGCAGGTTGAGTTTTCTGCGGAAGATGCGGGCCGTTCTGATATGGATTTTTTGTGTCGTATCGTTGAAGCGACCATTGCTGCCGGTGCGCGTGTGATTAATATTCCAGATACCGTGGGATACATGACTCCTGATGAGTTTGGTGACCGAATTTCTCAGCTGTTGAATCGCGTTCCCAATGCGGATCAAGCGATTTTTTCGGTGCATTGTCACAATGATTTGGGCCTTGCTGTTGCCAATTCATTGAGTGCAATTGAGCATGGGGCTAGGCAGGTCGAGTGTACGATTAATGGATTGGGCGAGCGCGCTGGCAATGCTGCGATGGAAGAGATCGTGATGATTTTGCGCACACGGTCGGATCGTTATGATATTGAAACGGGTATCGACACCACAAAACTGGTGCCAACATCAAAGATGGTTTCCCAAATTACGGGAATGCCTGTGCAACCCAATAAAGCGATTGTAGGTGCCAATGCCTTTGCGCATGAGTCAGGGATTCATCAAGATGGGGTTTTGAAGCATAAAAAGACCTATGAGATTATGACCCCTGAATCGGTGGGTTGGACGACCAATCGCATGATTTTAGGCAAACATTCAGGCCGTGCAGCACTTAGTGCCCGTTATGACGAGCTGGGTGTGACCGTTTCGGAAGAACAGATGCCGGCCATTTTTGAGCGTTTTAAACATTTGGCGGATAAGAAAAAAGAGGTGTTTGACGAAGATCTGATTTCGATCTTGTCAGGTGATGGTGATGTGAACGAAGAGTCGATTAAATTGGTCAATTTGCATGTCTCCTCTGGTATGCAAGAGCAACCGATTGCCAAGGTTTCTCTCGAAATTGATGGTGCTGTTCATGATGCATCATGTGTTGGCGATGGCCCAGTCGATGCGGCATTTAATGCGATTAAGTCATTGCTTGATACTGATAGCCGATTGCTTCTTTATTCTGTTAATGCGATCACATCGGGTACGGATGCGCAAGGGGAAGTGACCGTCCGTATTCAAGAGGGCGAGCGTATTATTAATGGTCAAGGAGCCGATACCGATATTGTAGTTGCCTCGGCTTTGGCGCTTATTAATGCTATGAATAAATTGCCGAATGTTCATGCGCGTGAGTTGCATGCGCAGTATTCAGCGGTATAGAGGGGTATTTTTGGCATGACAGTCTTGCTGTGGTCGTTGGTTGGAGTTGTTGCCATTGCATTAATTATTCTCTTTTTCATGACCTCGAAAGGGGGCGAGCAGGGTGGATTGAGTGAAGCGGAGTTACTGCAAAAAGAGGCGCTTCAGAATGCGTTAAGTCAGCTCGATTATTCTATTCGCAATATGTATCAGGCGATTACCACAACCAATAAAATTAGTGCGATTGAGGCCTCGATTCAAGCCGCTGAATTTGTAAAAAAGGTCGATGTTGATGGGCTTTTTACCGATAAGATGAATGATCGTATTGCTTATTGTAATGAAGAGTTGTTTGATACATATACCTTGCATGCCAAGCAGTATGTGAGTGTGCGATTAGAGCGAGCACGAAGCTTTGAGATGCCACAAGATAAAATTAAAGCCGCCGCGCAAGCAATGGAGTTTGTGCGGGCTCAGATGGCTGCGGGTCAAGGTGATCAACAAGTGCTCACAAATTTAGATACCCGATTGCAGGATTATATTGAGCGAATGAGTTTGGCAACAGAACATATGATTCAAGGTAATGAGTATGAAAAAGAGAAGCATTTAAGTGCAGCTGCTGCCGAATTTTCAAAAGTGTTGGATATTTTTCAAAAAGATCAAATCAATAACTACATGATGCAATCTGAGATGAAAATTATGGAAGATAAAGTGCGTAACTTTGACGCTTTTGCATATCAGCAACGCAAGCAGCGTCAGCAATTATAACAGTTCAATTGATTCTTTGTAGCGAGGCATAGATAGTGAATAATCAGGCATTCTTGGTTCTAGAAGATGGGCGTATATTTAAGGGCAAGGCATTGGGGGCGATCGGTCACACCGTCGGTGAAGTCTGTTTTAATACATCGCTTACAGGATATCAGGAGATCTTAACGGACCCCTCCTATACGGATCAGATGATTACTTTTACCTATCCTCATATTGGCAATGTCGGTGTTAATGCGGCAGATGCGGAGTCGGCAAAAATCTCTGTTCGAGGTTGTATTGTGCGCAAGCCTGCCCGTATATCTTCCAATTATCGTTCAGAGATCGATTTTGAAACATGGTTAAAAACCAATGAGGTGGTGGGGATTTCGGAGATTGATACGCGGGCATTAACACGACACTTGCGTGATCATGGTGCACAGAAGGGCGCCATTGTTTCCGATGCGACCTCGCAAGAAGAGGCGTTGGCGATGGCCAAATCATGGTGCGGCCTTGAGGGGCGCGACCTCGTTGGTGAAGTGAGCACCTCTGAGATTTCATCTTGGCAGCAGGGCAGTTATGATCTCATGGCGACACAGTTTCAATCGTCTGAAAAACAGGCTCATGTGGTGGCGTTTGATTTTGGTTGCAAACGCAATATTTTCCGTAAGTTGGCTGATCGCGGTTTGAATGTTTCCATTGTTCCAGCACAAACCACGGCCGCTGAAATCTTGGCAATGAATCCTGATGGAATCTTTTTATCCAATGGGCCTGGTGATCCTTCAGCGGTGATGTATGCGGTTGAGACTATTCGCGAACTTTGTCAATCCGATGTGCCTATTTTTGGCATTTGTATGGGGCACCAGTTACTTAGCCAGGCACTTGGGTTAAAGACTTTCAAATTGAAGTTTGGGCACCGAGGTGGCAACCATCCTGTTCGTGATGATACGACGGGGAAGGTTGAAATTACCAGTCAGAACCATGGCTTTGCGGTAATGGATGATGCGATTCCTGACGATGTTGAAGTGACGCATCGTTCGCTTTTTGATGGCACAGTCGAAGGGTTGCGCGTGAAAGATCGGGCGATTTTTTCTGTGCAGTACCATCCTGAGGCGAGCCCTGGCCCACATGATGCGGATTATCTGTTTGATCGTTTTGCTACGGCGATTCGTGAGCGGCAACAGTCGCTTTAATGGCGTTGATGAACTGCCCCGAATGTGGGGCGATGGTCTCGGATCTGGCGCGCCGTTGCCCCCATTGCGGTTTGTCCGTGCGTGATTATGTGACTATTGAGCAGAAAGTCAGCGGCATTCAAAAACAGATATGGACGGCGTTTGCCCTGTTTGTATTGGTTCTGTTCATGTTTGTGATTATCAAGCATGTGGTTATTTTGGCTGCGGTTGTGGCGATTGGATGGTTTCTTTTTTCACGATTGAAGCTTTGGCGGCATTTAACAACGCGCGAGTAGTCGATGTTGATTCTCACTAAAGCTGTCGGCCTCTTATTATTGCCTCCAGGGATTTTGATTGTATCGATGGTTGTTGGTCTCTTTTTTTACCGACATCGGCTTGGCAAAGGACTGCTTTATTTATCAATTTTATTTTTATGGTTCTTGTCTATAGAGCCTGTCAAAGACGCGCTTATTCAACCCCTGGAAGCGCGATTTTCTCCCATTGGTTTGCAAATTCCAGCCAGTGTCGATGGGCGTGAGGATCTGGTTGTTCTCTTGGGCGGTGGCGTTTATGCGCAGGCTCCTGAGTATGGCGGCGTACTTGATCATTTGCATTCTCAGGCGTTGCTGCGCACCATCTATGCTGCTGATCTGGCATTGAAGAACCATCTGAATGTGATTGCTACTGGTGGCTCTCCCTTGGATAGTACGCAAGAGCCTGAGGGGTTGGTGATGCGCCGTTGGTTAATGCGTTTGGGATTGGATGGTGCGCATGTGCAGGCGGAAACTTCTTCCAATACAACATGGGATAATGCGTGCAATACCAAACAGTTATTGCTTAATAAGGGCGTTGATTTGCAGTCGGTGCGCGTGGTGATTGTGACTTCGGCAACACACATGGTGCGTGCAGTTTGGTCATTTGAACAGCAGGGACTGCAAGTTTTGGCAGCGCCCTGTGACTACTTGGTTGAAAAGAATATCTATACCCCGTTAAGTTATCTCCCCGATGCGGATGTATTGGCCGATGTGAGTCGTGCCCTGCATGAGCGTATTGGCCAATGGTGGTATCAATGGCGTTATGGAGCCTGAGAGTGTTGTCTATTCAGCGTTGGTAAAATGCCGCATTGCGAGTGTATGAAGCCCTTCCAGTGTTAAGTGGGCGATATGTGCTGTGATGTTATGTAGTTCCGATAAAATGGCATGACTCAACCCACCTGTAACAATGATGGGAGCATTTTTGTACTCATCAAGTTGTTGTAGTCGTTTGATAACCCCATTGAGCCCATCGATACTTGACCAAAATATTCCCGATTGCATGCTGGATATGGTATCACGCCCAATCAGTGTTTCTGGTGGAGAGAGTGAAACTTCAGGGAGTTTTGCTGCACGCTGATAAAGTGCTTCAAGCGCAATTTGCATGCCAGGAATGATCAAGCCGCCAGCGTAGTGACCTTGGGCGGAAACCAGATCAAAGGTGGTTGCGGTTCCGCAATCAAGAACAATCGCAGGAGCGCCAAAGCGTGTTTTGGCTGCAATTGCGTTGACAATTCGATCTGCGCCGACTTCGCGTGGATTTTTATAATCGACGGCCATGCCTGTTTTGACTTGGCTTGAGCCAACAAATGCGACATCACATGTTAAAATGCGTTTGCAGGCATCGTGCAGTAATTCATCGAGGTGGGGAACAACACTGGCGATCATGACACCGTGGATCTTTTTGAGATCAACAACAGTGTGGCGAATGAGCCCCTCAATTTTCCATGCCAACTCATCGGCAGTCATCGCCTGATTGCTTGAGATACGCCAATGTTGTTGTAAGAGATTGGATTGAAATAGCCCTAGGACTATTTGAGTGTTTCCAACATCAATGACGAGAAAAGTTTTCATAGGATCTCCACTTCACCGGCGATGATTCGTTCGATGGATGTTGTAGTTTGTAGAAGAAGCGCGCCATCCAGGTCAAGTCCGACAGCAATTCCATCAATATAGCCGCGTTCAGAATCATAAGCACGAATGCATCGGTGGCTCCCTGCATGGGCTTGCCACCATAATGTTTGTATCGGCCCAAACCCCTCTTGAAGCCATTGGTGATAATAATGCTCAAGCGATTCTATAATGCGACATGCTGCAATTGAAATATCGATAGGTGTTGTGGAGATTTCATTGAGTGCGATTGCTGTTGCTGAAATTTCATCGGGATATCCATGCGCTGGATGATGGATGTTGATGCCGATTCCAACAATGATGGCATGTGGATAGTCCGCTGTTTGCGAACGCTCAACCAAAATGCCGGCGAGTTTTCGTTGATGGTATAAAATATCATTGGGCCATTTAATGGCGAGTAGAGGGGATAATTCAGGGAAAGCTTGTTGAATGGCAACGGCCACAATCAGTGGAATATTGCAGATATGCGGGGTTGTTTCGGGCGGGGTGAGCAAGATGCTCATGGTGAGAGTGCTGTTGTGATGGTTGTACCAACTTCGCCCAAGTCTGCCTCTCCCATGTTGTTGCGATTGGGCCACGATTAACGCCCCTTCTCGATTGAAGATTGGGTTGTCGTGTTGTAACTGGCGCGCCCACTCGGAGTTGGTGGAGTCGATACAATTGAAGGTTAAGCAGGGTTGACCAAAATGTTTGCTTTGTAGATGGCTGCGAAAGGTGACCTCATTGAAAGGCTGCATGCTTATTGAACGCGCATGGAGAGATCGAGCGCAGGTGCTGAGTGGGTGATGTAGCCGATGGCAATACGATCAACGCCCGTTTCCGCATAGTCACGAAGATTGGCAAGGGTAATACCGCCGCTCGATTCGGTGATGATCGTTGAGGGAATCATTGCCCGTGCGGCGCGGGTTGTTGCAATGTCCATATTGTCTAATAAAATAATATCAGGGGCGGCGGCGACCGCTTCAGCGACTTCCTCCAAGGTTTCGCACTCAACTTCCACCCAGGTGTCAGGGTGCATTTTCGCGAGGGCGCGACAAGCTTCGATGGCAGTCGTGATTGAGCCTGCTGCAGCGATGTGATTCTCTTTGATTAACATGCCTGAGGCCAAGTCGTGACGATGGTTGTTGCCTCCACCATGTTGGACCGCGCGTTTTTCCAGGGCGCGCATGCCAGGCGCTGTTTTTCGTGTGTCGACAATGGTGCAGCCTGTGCCTTCTATCGCTTGAACATAACGATTGGTTTCGGTGGCGATGCCTGAGAGATGTTGCATGTAATTGAGGGCTGTTCGTTCGACGGAAAGCAGTTGTTGGAGAGGGCCTTCAAGGGTGCAAAGGGGTTCAAAAGGGGCAATGGCCTCACCATCGTCCTTGAACCATGTGGTGATGAATGCGGGGTTGACCGTGTGAAATACGGCCTTGGCAACATCGATGCCAGAAAGAACGCCGTGGGCTTTACTGATAATGGTTGCACGGCCGATTTGGTTTGCCGGGATGGTGGCAATGGCGGTGAGATCCTGGTCATACGCATCTTCTTGTAGCGCCATGTGAATGTGTTGGAGGAGTTGAGGATTGATGGAGAGGATCATGCGAGAACTCTACGCTCCGATGTTAAAAATACCAAAAGAGAAGCGTGAATGATAAGGCCATGGCAGGAGATTTTCCAAGCGTAGGTATCAGTAAAAAAAGCGCAAAGGCAATCAATGGAACTGCAATAGGGAGCGCTGTTTCAATGTGATAAATCGAATTGGCCCAGAGATAAATTGCTGTGATAACGGCAGAAAATAGCCCCGCCAATAGATAAGGGGAGCGCATAAATAGCACAGAGAGTTGTACAAGAGGGAGGGCGAGGGTGATAGCAAGAGCGACTGCAAACCCTGCATTAGGCATCCATTGAAAGAGGGTTGCGGCGATTGCGAGCGCAAAGAGTTGTTGCAGCCACAGTTGCGCTTCACCATGGGTAATGGTGTGAAACAACCGTGTCCATTTCAGTGGCAAGTAGGGCGTTATCGCAAAGAGAAGCAGGGTGATAAAGATGATGCGCGGGTTGTTGTAAATAGGCCACATCAAGATCCAGATATTGAGGAGTGGCAATATCGTTTGTCGAATACGCAGGTTGGGAATGTTTTTCGCATGCAGGATGTTGGTCATCCAGACGAGTTGAAGGATGCCAATGATCGATAATAGGGTGAGGGTGATATCGGTTGCACTCATGTGAAAAGTCTAAAGCGGCAGCCATAGAAACAGAAGATATAAAAAAAAGCGCGACTTTTGGGTGATGGGAATGACGCGAAAAAACGGTGTTAGTAGAAGCGTTGCAATGCGGGTGCGAGAGCGATAAGTCTTTGATGTGCTTCGTGCGCGGCATCGATCATTTGGAAATCACAAAATTCAAACCCTGGTGCGACGGAGCAGCCAACGAGCAGATCACTGGCAATTGCTTCAGCAGCTTGCCAGACCCCCGCAGGAACGACATGGCAGAAGGCATTATCCTTGGCAGATAGCACAATATGCTCGGGGGGATGTGAGGGCAGACCATCCCAAAGGTAGAGATCGAGTTGATCGCCTTGGTAGAGGTTCCAAATTTCATCGGAATTCACGCGATGAAAACGACTGACTTCGCCCTTTTGCAGGGCGAAGTAGATGTGCGTTAATGCGGAGCGGTTGTGGCCTTGATCATTGGTGATGCAACGGGTTGAACGAAAAACCTCTTGATAGCAGCCACCCTCGGGATGCGGGATGAGATGTGTGGGTTGCATCGCGTTGCCGTTTACAATGTTGCGTTTGGATAATCGGTATAACCGTGTGCATCTCCACCATAAAAGGTGGTAGCATCAGGTGTGGCGAGATCGACATTGTTGCGCAACCGTTGAGGAAGATCGGGGTTGGCGATGAATGGAACACCAAAGGCGATGAGTTCAGCATCGCCTGCTGCCAAGGCTGATTCAGCACGCACTTTATCATAGCCGCCATTGGCAATGTAGGTTCCTTGATAACATTGACGAAGCTGTTTGATATCAAAACTTTTGGATGGTTCACCTTGCATGCTCACTTCAACCACATGGAGATAAGCAAGGTTGCATTCGCTTAGGGCTGTCGCAACATAATTAAATAGTGGCTGTGGGTTTGTGTCGTGCATGTCGTTAAAACCATTGACGGGGGAGAGGCGAACACCGATTCGCTCGGAGCCGATTGCCTCGCTCATGGCCGCAATGATTTCAAGCAGAAGACGGCTACGGTTTTCATAGGATCCACCATATTTATCACGGCGCTGATTGCTGCCGTCACGCAAAAACTGATCGAGCAGGTAGCCATTGGCCGAATGGATCTCCACGCCATCAAAACCAGCTGCAATGGCCGCTTGTGCCGCATGAACATATTGTCGAATCAGTGTAGGAATTTCATGGAGCTCTAAAGCACGCGGTGTGACAAAAGGCTTGAGTCCTTCAAAGGTAAAGGCATCCCCTTTGGGTTGGATGGCGGAAGGGGCAACGGGCAGTTCACCTTGATGAAAATCAGGATGCGAAACACGGCCGCAGTGCCACAGTTGGCAAAAGATATGTCCGCCATGGGCATGCACCGCATCGGTCACTTTTTTCCAGCCGGCAATGTGCGTATCGCTGTAGATGCCTGGTGTTGCAGGGTATCCAACGGCCTCTTCTGAGATTTGTGCCCCTTCGGAGATGATTAAACCCGCTGAAGCGCGTTGGCTGTAGTACTCAACCATCAGATCATTGGGAATATTGTCGGGGGCGCGGTTGCGTGTCATGGGGGCCATAACCATCGCATTGGAGAGGATTGTGCCCGCAAGGTTGACAGGGGAGAACAGTTGTTCGCTCATGGTTGAAACTCCATAAATTGAGATAAAAGCATAGCCATGCGGATGCATGTAGCGATCCGCATGGTGGTGGGATTGCGTTGATTTACTGGCGAATGCCCTCAATAGAGAGGAAAATCTCTACATTTTCAGCGGGTGCGCCAAGCATATTGCCTTTGACCATTTTGTAATCTGAAAGGTGTAGCGTGGTGCTGCCTTCAAAGCCGCGACGGAATCCGCCCCAAGGGTCTTTGCCGCCGCCAATCTCTTGCACATCAAGGGTGATGGTTTGGGTCACGCCATGCAGGGTCAACTCACCCGTCATGATACCTTTGCCATCACCGCTGCTTTGAAACTTGGTGCTTTTAAAGGTTGCCGTTGGGTAGTTGGCGACATCAAAAAAATCACCACTGCGGAGATGTTTGTCGCGCTCGGAATGGTTGGAGTCAATGCTCGCCAAGTCGATGGTGGTGTTGACGCTGTTGAACGCTGGATTTTCAGCATCATAGGTGAAACTGCCATCAAATGTATTAAAGTTGCCTATCAGCCAACTGTATCCCAGGTGTTTGATTTTGAATTGAATAAAGGCGTGCTGCCCTTTGATGTCGAAGTTGTAATTTTCAACGGCCTGTGCCGGCAGCGATAGCCCAAAGCTAAGTAGGCCCGCGGCCAAGATTGTTTTGATTTTCATGGTTAATCTCCTTGTTGTTTTGATTTTTGTGAACATTGGCACCCGAGCATGCGTATCAATGTTGCATCTTTGTCGATGAAGTGATGCTTCATGGCGGCGCCTGCGTGCAGCAATGCTAAAATGACAATGCTCCAAGCGATGGCTTGGTGCAATTCGCCTATAAGATCCACCTCAGTTTTGCTAAATGAGAGGGTGGCTGGAATGGTGATCAAATTAAAAAGATCGATGCCAACACCATTGGCCGTGGGAATAAAATAGCCCGTGATGGCGATGGCGAAGAGCAACAGATAGTGGCTACGATGAACAAGAGAGGCAAGGCTGTTTTCCCATGCTTTTCCTAGGGGCTTGGGGATGGGATTGCGGAACCTCCAGGTGAAGCGAAAGAGTAAGAGCAAGAAAAGGAGTATACCCATCGATTTATGCAGTTCAGCAGCGTCATGATACCATGGGTGATAATAGTTCAGATCGACCATCCATAGCCCCAGTGCAAACATGGAAAAAATGAGGATCGCCATCAGCCAGTGGAGGGAGATGGCGATTGAGCCGTAAGTGGTTGAACCGTTGGTTAGCATAGCACCTCCGCTGTTGAATGGCGCAACTATGCAGTCATCTTGATTGATTTATAGTATAAAAAAACGATAGAGTTGATTTGATATTTAAATCAAGATGGCTCAGGTGGGGGTGGTAATGACATTGGATCAGTTGCGTGCCTTTTGTGCGGTTGTTGAAAAAGGTGGCTTTCATGCGGCCGCAGAGGGGCTGTTTCGCAGTCAGTCTGCGGTGAGTATCGCCATTAAAAATTTGGAGTCTGAAATTCAATGTGAGCTCTTTGATCGTAGCAATTATCGCCCCGATTTGAATGCGGCAGGGCGAATACTCTATGACAAAGCGAAAGGGATTTTAGCAAAGGCGGAGGACTTTGTTTCAGCGGCTGCGCATTTTTCTCAAGGAGGAGAGACTGAGATTTCGATCGCGTTGGGAGCGATCACCCCTGTGGAGCAAGTGATCGAGGTGGTTCAATCGGTCTCTGCGCAAGCACCAGCCACGCGCATGACGCTGCAGATTGAAAATATGGGCGGAACATTGGAACGGTTGTTTGATAAAGATGTCGATTTTGCCATTGCCGAGCGATTCGCCCCTGTTCCCAATACGGAATCGGTTCGTTTGACTTCAACGACAATGGTCGCCGTGATTGCACCCTCATTTGTTTTAGCTGCGTGTTTTCCTGAGATTAAGGTCAAAGATTTGGAGTTGTGTGTGCAAGTGGTGGTGCGAGATACCAGCCGTCATCGTCCCAAGCAGTCAGCGGGTTTGATTGAGGGAGCGCAACAGTGGTTGGTGAATGACTTTGATATGAAAAAACGGGTCATATTGTCGGGGTCAGGGTGGGGGCGTATGCCATACCATCGGGTTGCCGAGGAGCTTGCCGATGGGCGATTGTTGGCATTGTCTGGTGCAGGGCTTGAACCTGTTGAACTCGATATTTACCTTTTTCGCAGGCTTAACGAAACCATGGGACCTGTTGGTGACTCCTTGTGGAATGCTTTGCAAGAGGTGGCGTATGTGCAAAACAAGTGATGAATATTCGATGACTGGTCGAGCGCTGCATTGTCGGGTAGATTTTTTGCCATGACGCATCGACTGAGAAAATATTTTATCGCGGGAATTGTTGCACTTGCTCCGCTGCTTGTAACCATCTTGCTGGTCAACTGGTTGATTGGCTTCGCACTTCGAATCTCCAAATATATCCATGAAACCTATCAGTTTGATGTGTTGATTGGCTTTTCCTTTCCAGGAATGGACATTCTTTTTGCGCTTGGATTTATAGTTCTTACGGGGGCTATTACGACGCGCGTGGTTGGTGGCCGTGCGATGAAATGGGTTCATGACCTGATGGAGCGCATCCCCCTTGTTCGCACAACCCATAAAGCGACACGGCAACTGTTGGGCTCGGTGTTTGGGGACTCATCCAAGTCGTTTCGTCAGGTGGTGTGGCTGGAGTTTCCGCAGCCTGGGCAGTGGGTACTTGGTTTTGTGACCGGGGATGGTGCACTTCCTGGTTGTAGCACGGATGAGTCGTTGGTGGCGGTGTTTGTGCCTTCGACCCCATTGCCAACAACGGGTTGGTTGCTCTATGTTGATCCTGGAAAGCTGCGTTATCCAGAGCTTACGGTTGAGCAGGGGATGAAATTGGTGCTGTCCGGCGGCGTGCTTGCAAGTGAGTTGAAAAAAGCCCCATGAATCAATCTGTTCGTTTTTAAGCCTTTTTGCATCGAGCCTTTTTCTTTGGCAGCGTGTGGGTATTGAGTATAGTTGGGCGAGCAAACTTAGAAAACAAAACAGGAGATTGTGATGACGCAAGATGAGATGAAGAAAAAAGTAGCAGAAGCGGCGTTGGCCTATGTTGAGAAAGGTACCCTTGTCGGTGTTGGAACAGGTTCAACCGCCAATATGTTCATTGATGCGCTGGCAACGATCAAAGATGATATTTTGGGTACTGTCGCAAGTTCAGAAGTCACCGCAGAGCGTCTGCGTGGTCATGGAATTCCTGTGTTTGATTTGAATGAGGCGTTGGCAAAGCATGGTCGTCTATCGGTTTATGTTGATGGTGCGGATGAGTTTGACCCGCTGAAATGTTTGACCAAAGGTGGCGGCGGCGCATTGACGCGTGAAAAAATTGTTGCAGCAGCAAGCAATAAATTCGTCTGTATCGTTGATGCCAGCAAGCAAGTTGATGCGTTGGGTGCATTTCCCTTGCCGATTGAAGTGATCCCTATGGCGAAAGAGTTGATCATGCACGCGGCCAAGGATATGGGGGGGAGTCCTGTGTTGCGCGCGGGCTTTGTGACCGATAATGGCAATGATATTGTTGATGTTCATGGCCTTTGCATCACCGATGCGAAAGCAATGGAAGATCTTTGGAATGCAACGCCTGGCGTGGTGACCAATGGTATTTTTGCGCATCAAGGTGCGGATGTGATTTTGATGGGCACCCCTGAAGGTGTGGTGACGATTGCGTGATTCAACGGACGGCGCTAGAGGCATGGATAAGTGCTTGCGTATGAAATTTGCACGCTTCAAAAGAGATCCATACTTTTTGCATATCGACCTGTAACGATCTCGGTGTGTTTACATTAGCAGATTTTGATTTTGAACTGCCAGCTGCGCAGGTCGCTATTCGTCCTCTGGCGGAGCGCGATGCGTCACGCATGCTCGTTGTGGATGGGCCGCGAATCGTTGATCAGCATATTTATGATTTATTGGCATGGGTACGAGCGGGAGATATTTGGGTGATCAATGATACCAAGGTTATTCCCGCCCGTTTATTGGGTTCGAAGGTGACCGGTGGTAAGGTGGAGTTGCTTCTTCTTGAGCCCCTTGGTGAGCATCGTTGGTTGGCGTGGGCGAAAAGTAACAAGCCGCTTAAAGTGTATGAAACGATTGCCATTGCTGAAAATTTTACTGCGCGTGTTGTTTCGAAAGAGGGTAAAGATGTTGTGGTTCAGTTGGTTGCCGAGGATGTGGCATCGGCGATTCAAATCCATGGGCACATGCCGCTTCCCCCTTATATTGAGCGGCCCGACTGTGAAGAGGATCAGCAGCGTTATCAAACGGTGTTTGCTCAACATGAAGGGGCTGTGGCGGCACCGACGGCGGGGCTTCATTTAACGCAATCATTAATGGGAAAAATGCAAAATCTTGGTGCAACCTTTGTTTCGGTGACGCTGCATGTCGGGCCCGGAACCTTTCAGCCAGTACAAGTCGATGATGTTTCCAAGCATGTGATGCATGAAGAACGCTATGTTATTTCTGCACATGCCGCTAAAACGATCAATGCCGCTAATGAGCAGGGGCATCGTATTGTCGCCGTCGGTACCACCTGTGTACGGACATTGGAGTCGGCGACAGATCGCGAAGGAGTCTTGCATGCAGGCGCAGGTCGAACAGATATTTTTATCTATCCAGGCTATCAAATGCGGATGGTCGATGCTCTGCTGACCAATTTTCATTTACCAAGATCTACCTTGTTGATGTTGGTGGCCGCGATGATTGGGCGTGAAAGGGTGCTGGATGTATACCATTTTGCAATTGCGCAAGGGTATCGGTTTTACTCTTATGGGGATGCGATGTTGATTCCATTGATAAGATCTATAGAAGAAGTTGAGGCTGAGAGTTTATGAAAGTGATGTTGGCGCAATGTGCCCCTTTGGTTGGTGATATGCGCGCAAATGTGGCGATGATTTTAGAGCATGGGCAACGGGCTGCTGATGCAGGCTGTGATTTGGTGGTTTTTCCTGAGTTGATGTTGTGTGGTTACCCACCCGAAGATTTATTGCTTCGACCGGCATTTGTTCAAGCATGTGAAGTGGCACTGCAAGAGGTTGTGGATGCATCAGGCGATGTCTGTTTGGTTTTTGGAGCCCCAAGAAAAATGGGCAACCATCTGTTTAATAGCGCTTTTGTCGTACGGCATGGTGAGATTCTTGGTGTTTATGATAAGCAGTCATTGCCCAATTATGGTGTTTTTGATGAACAGCGTTATTTTCATGCGGGCGATGGATTAAATACGCTTTTTATGGTTGATGATTGGCGTATCGGCATTGGTATTTGCGAAGATGCATGGCACGATGATTTGGTTGAGAAACAGCGTACTATTGCATGCGATGTGTGGTTAAATTTAAACGCATCCCCTTTCCATGTAGATAAACAGCTTGAGCGTGAAGCGTTGATGTTGAAACGGGCAGAGCAGATGAATGCACCGATGGTTTATGTTAATGCCATTGGCGGGCAAGATGAAGTGGTCTTTGATGGTGGAAGCCATGTGGCGATGCCTGCGAGCAATCAAGGAATCATTTTGCGCGCACCTCTCTTTGAGCCTGCGGCACCTGTTTTGGATTTGTGCAGTGTCGGGCAGAGAGCGTTGGCTTCTTTGCCTGAGACCATTGCTCAAATACATCAGGCATTGGTGATGGGCGTGCGTGATTATGTTTGCCGGAATGGTTGCTGGCAGGTTGTTCTTGGCCTATCTGGTGGGATTGATTCAGCGGTTACAGCTGCGATTGCGGTGGAGGCTTTGGGGTGTGAAAATGTCCTCGGTGTTCTTTTGCCTTCAAAATACTCTTCAGACCATGCGATGGAAGATGCGCTCTCGTTAGCCAGCTTGCTGAATATAGAGACAATTCATTTGCCCATTCATTGCTGTGTTGATGCGGTTGAATCGGCATTGCAGCCGAGCTTTCAGGCATGGAACAAAACGAAATTGGATGTGACCGAAGAGAATATTCAAGCGAGAATGCGTGGTGTTTTGTTGATGGCGATTTCTAACAAGACGGGGAGAATGGTGCTGACGACGGGCAATAAATCGGAGTTGGCTGTTGGCTATGCAACGCTTTATGGTGATATGTCGGGTGGATTTTCTGTATTAAAAGATGTTTATAAGAGTGAGGTTTTTGAGCTGGCTCATTATTTGAATCGTACGAGAATGGTGATTCCGCAGCATAGTATTGATAAACCACCCTCAGCGGAGTTGCGACCCGATCAAAAGGATAGTGACTCATTGCCAGATTATGCTGTGTTGGATGCAATATTGAAATGTAGTATTGAGAAGCGTATGAGCATTCAGGATATTATTGAAGAGGGATATGATGCCAAGGATGTGGAGAGAGTTGTCAGGCTTCTCTATGCTGCAGAGTATAAACGGCGTCAATCTGCTCCCGGTGTCAAGATCACTTTACGCGCTTTTGGTAAAGACCGACGCTACCCTATGACGCATGCTTTTCGGGCATAGTTACTGAAAATATTTGTGCTGCATGTTGCATAAAGTTTTTTTTAAAATGAAAAACATTGCGTGTGACAAATAATATGGCTACCGTGGAGCGCTGAAAAATTCAGATGAATCTTCAATGTTGTAAGGCATGCGTTGTCCAACTGGGTTTTAAAGCCAATATTTTTGGTTTATTTAAGTAAAGAGGTCTCGTAACAATGGCAGTATCAGGTAAAGTAAAATGGTTTAATAATGAAAAAGGTTTTGGTTTCATCGAACAGGATGGCGGTAGTGATGTTTTTGTTCACCACAGCGCAATCCAAATGGATGGTTTCAAAACTTTGGAAGAAGGTCAAAGCGTAACAATGGATGTTACTGAAGGCGCTAAAGGCCCTCAAGCTGAGAATGTAATTCCTAACTAATTGAAGATTCAAATTCTTTAAGATTGAAAGGCTCGCTGATGCGGGCCTTTTTTATTGCCATTGAAAATAGGGTTATGTCATAAAAAAGTAAGTGCATTGTAATCTCAATTTTTGCATCATAACGGCATGGAAATTATTACAATGTCCGGGATGGAAAAGGTTCCTAATGACAGCGCCTTGTTTGCAGCCATTGATGTGGGTTCAAATGCGATGCGCTTGGGGTTGGCAGCGTACGATTCGGATGGAACCCCGCAGTTAATTCAACGCTATCGAGAGCCTGTGCGTTTGGGTAAAGATGTCTTTGCTACAGGCTATTTAACCCCTGAAGTGATGGATGATGCGGTTGAAGCCTTTAAATCATTTCGTGCGGTTATGGAGCAGCATGATGTGACCCATTGCCGTGCAACTGCGACCAGTGCGATGCGCGATGCTAAAAATGGGCATGAGTTGCGTGCGCGTATTTTGGCGGAGACAGGCATCGATTTGCAGTTGATCTCTGGAGAGGAAGAGGCGCGCTTGGTGCACTATTCCATTTCTCGCCGTGTTGATTTAAGCAATAAATATAGCGTGTTGATTGATATGGGGGGCGGTAGTGTTGAGGTAACGCTTTGTCAAAGTGGTGAAGTGGTTTCATCACAAAGTCTGAATATTGGCACGGTTCGCTTATTAAATATGCTCGGAGAAGAGGGTGATTTTCATACGCTTCTTTCAGAGTATTTGGATAGTACACGCAAGAAAATTCGTGAACAAATAGGTAAACGGAATGTGAAAATTTGCGTAGCTACAGGGGGAAATGCTGCAGCTATTGGTGAATTAAAAGGTCGGTTACTTGGTGTCGAGGGTGTCGATTCGATTCATCTCAAGGAGCTTGCATTATTAATTGAAAAAATTTCTGTAATGACTTTTGAAGAGCGGGTGCGTGATTTGGGTTTGCGTCCTGACCGTGCCGATGTGATTTTGCCAGCAGCGATGGTATTTTATGAAATTATGAAAGTCTCTGGGGCCAAGGTGATGCGAATGCCAGATGCGGGTCTCCTTGATGGTATTGTTTTGGATATGCTTGACAGTGAAAACCGTACCAATGCGATGCAGCGCCGCAATTTGTTGGCATTGGCACGAACATTGGGTAAACGCTATGGGGTCAATGCACGCTACAGCAAGGTGGTTGCGCGGCTCTCGCTCTCGCTCTTTGATCAATTGGCAACATTGCATTCTATGGGGTGGCGAGAGCGGTTGTTGTTAGAGATGGCCTCATTGGTGCATGAGATCGGTATGTATGTTCATGTTGGTGGACATCAACGCCATGCAGCTTATATCATTACAGTCTCTCCGCTCCTAGGGTTGAGTGATATGGAAAAATCGATGTTGGCGCAAGTTGTGCGCTTTCAACGCAAAAACTCTCCGGATGATGGCCATGCAGATTTCTTGGCCTTGAATGAAAAGAGCCAGAAAAAAGTGTGGATGTTAAGCGCTTTATTGCGACTGGGCATTGCTTTGAATAAAGAGCGCCGTCAGCGCCTTGATTATTTGGTTGCCGATTGTTCCGATAAAAAAGTGGTTCTACACTTGGAAGGTTCAGGCGATCTGCTTTTGGAACGATGGGCGGCATTAAAAGTATCCGACTATTTTCATCACGCCTTTGGCGTCCATATTGATGTTGATTTGAAGCGTCGATTAACCTTCAAAGTGTAAGACTGACTCCCCCTGCATGCCACTGTTTTGTGCATGCAGGGAGCTCGTTCGTGTTCTTTTTATTTTGTTGGCTCAGCGGGGTTGCTGTTATTTTCCTTAATGGTAGGCGATTCTGCTTTCTCAGTATTTTTTTCTTCGATGTTTGGCATTTCTGTTTTCGCATTGTTTTGCTCATGTTGCAAAGATGGTTCATGCTCAACTTTTGAAATTCTACCGAGCTTCTGCATTAACGACTGTTGCGCATTTACAAACCTAGAGCGCCCTTGTAGGCGATGGTATGAGCCATCGGCATTGAGTTTCCATGTGCCGGTATTATCGTTGAGGTAAGGGGTTAGCCCTTGTCCGATCAACTCTTTTTTGAGTGACGGGTCAAGGATTGGGAAACAGGTCTCAACGCGACCAAGAAGATTGCGGTTCATCCAATCGGCACTGGCACAAAAGAGCTCTATTTCGCCACGGTTATGGAAACAGTAGATGCGGGTATGTTCTAAAAATCTTCCCAATACAGAACGAACCTTGATGTTTTCGGAAACGCCTTTGATGCCTGGTCGGAGGCAGCATATTCCGCGCACGACAAGGTCTATTTTTACCCCTGCTTGTGAAGCGCGATAGAGTGCTTCAATAATTTTCGGCTCTTCAAGTCCATTGACTTTGGCGCGAATGCGCGCCGGTTCCCCAAGTCTTGCTTGTTCGGCTTCGAGATTAATGCGTTCAATTAAGCCGCTATGCAGTGTGAAAGGGGCGGATAGCATCGCTTTGAGGCGCATGGCTTTGCCAAGCCCTGTAAGTTGTTGAAAAAGTTTATGCACATCTTCACCAATATCAGGATGTGCTGTGATGAGACCAAAATCTGTATAAAATCGGCTGGTAATGGTGTGATAATTTCCTGTGCCAAGATGAACATATCGGGTCAGTTTTTTCCCTTCTCGGCGCACAACCATGAGCATCTTTCCATGTGTTTTATAGCCCACGACGCCATAGACCACTTGAACACCTGCTTCTGAGAGACGGTTGGCAAGCGCAATGTTCTCCTCTTCATTGAAACGGGCCATTAATTCAATCACTGCAACTACCTCTTTGTTGGCGCGTGCCGCACGAATAAGCGCCTCAACCAAGGGCGAATCTGGAACTACACGGTACATTGTCTGTTTGATCACTAAAACATTGGGATCAGAAGCCGCTTGGTTGAGCAGCTCAATAACAGGTGAAAAACGCTGGTAGGGGTGGTGGAGTAAAATATCCCCCTCTTTGATGAGATTGAAAATATCGGGGTTTTCAACCTGTAAACGCTGAGGCACACCTTGCTCATAGTGGGGAAACTTGAGGTCATCACGCATGACATCATCGTAGACGGCGGAGAGGCGGTAGAGATTGACAGGGCCATCGACGCGATAGAGGTCATCGGTGGTTAAGTTGAATTGTTTTAGTAAGAAGTTGTAGAGCTTGGCGGGGCACTGTTTGGAGACTTCGAGGCGGATCGCCTGACTAAAGCGGCGCTCCAATAGTTCTCCTGCAACAGCTTGTTTTAAATCACCCTTCTCTAAATCATCGACCAATAACTCGCTGTTACGGGTGATACGGAATTGGTGACATGCTTTTGCAGACATTCCCGGAAAAAACTCATCGACATGGGCATGAATGATTGATGATAGAAAGACATAGCAGTTTTCAGATCTAGAGATTTCAGGGGGGAGATGGACGATCCGTTTGAGAGATCTTGGTGCCTGCACAATGGCATATTGGGAGTTGCGCCCGAAAGCATCTTTACCATCAAGTTCGACGATGAAATTGAGGATCTTGGTTAACACATTGGGAAATGGGTGAGCGGGATCAAGCCCAATGGGGGTTAATACGGGCAGAAGTTCTCGGCGGAAAAAGTTGCGAATCCACTCTTGTTGTTGTTCACTCCAACTGGCACGAGGTAAAAAGTGAATGCCCTGTTTTGCAAGTGATGGCAGGAGATCGTTGTTGAGAAGTTGGTACTGTTCGGTGACCAAATCATCGACGCGTTCACGCACTTGCGATAAAATTTCTGATGCGGTGAGGCCATCAGCTGCGGTTCGAAGTGAGCCACTGTTTTTGAAATGTTTCTGCATGGCCACGCGTACTTCAAAAAATTCATCCATGTTGGTACTGCTGATACAGAGGAAGCGCAGCCGTTCAAGCAGAGGAAGCGTCGGATCTGCCGCCATCTCAAAGACACGGCGATTGAACTGAATAATGCTTAAATCACGGTTGAGATATAAACTGGGATGATTTAGCGAAATTTCGTTAGATTCACTCACTTGAAAGACTCCTGCTTGGTGGATGGTTGTAAAACTTTCTAAGCATAAAAAAGTTGCGTGACAACAACATGACATACTCTACTTTAACGCTCTGTTTGTCATCGATTGATTGTTGATGAAGGGGATGGCGATGATTTTAAATTTTAATGAACGCTGTTACTCCTTGTTGATGCAGGTACCGAAGGGGAGGGTGACGACCTATGCTGAAATTGCGCATGCTTTGGGGGGGAAGGGATATCGTGCAGTGGGTGTGGCGATGGCAAAAAATAATCGGCTCATTGAAGTCCCTTGTCATCGCGTTGTGTGCAGCGATGGAAACATGGGAGGGTATGTCGGTGGCATCACGCAGAAGCGGCAGCTATTGGAGTCGGAGGGCGTTAAAATTTCCAATGGAAAAATTGTTGATTTTGATCAGGTGATTTATCGTTTCTAAAAGGATGTAAGGCTCTTTTCCTTTTTGAATATGCATCATTTCCATCCCGTTGTGAAACTTGAAGTATAGAGTTGGGTTGCACCACCATCGAGGGAGTAGTTCACTTGAATCGTATAGCTGGTTTGAGGTTTGAGAGGGATCTGAGGGAAGAAGAAGATGTGTTCTGCGGATAGACGCGCATTTGGATCACTGGCTTGATCGACAATATGTAGTGTGGGTCCTGCCGTGGAGGTTATGGTCTCTGCGATGGTTGCCGCGGAGACAAGCAGTGTATGTCCTGGTGCATTCATGCTGATTACAGGGCCTGTGGGTGAGGCTATGCCGCTATTTAAGAGAGGGTCGGGAAGCTCGGTGTTGTAGAAAATGGGCGTGACACCTGTCTGGCCATTGGCGGGATAGAGGTAGAGAGCATGAGCTGTGGTGGGTTGCGTTGTTCCTGTGTTGGATACGGCCCAGCCGTTGGTGATGCGCCCTGTGCCGACCATGGTGGTGTTGCTATCGAGTAGCGGAATTTGATGGTACACGGAATTGATGTAGCTATCGACTGCTTTCACAATATCACTGCCACCATAAAAGACTTCGCCAACGCTCCACGCTGTCGGTGCTGCACCTGCTACTACAGCGTAACGGTCGGTTGCGGTGATGCCGGTAAAGTCTGGAAGTGTGGCGGTTTCACTGTGGCCACCGAGTCCTTGAACCGATGGGTCATTGATGTTGGTTTGTAGGTAGGTTGAGTGATTGAGAGCGGTTAGGGCAAGCAATGGATCGTCGGTGAGAGAGGGAAGCCCTACGCCTTGGCGATAGCTGTTGATATAAGATGTCGAAATCGAAGAAATTTGTGTAGGGCTCATTAGCTGTTCTGTGAATGCAATTGTTTGCATTTGCCGCATCGTCATGGTGATGGGCATCGCCAATGCCGGATCAAATGTTTGTGTACCATTGCCCCAAAAAAGGGTGTCTGTTTTGAGCGTTGTCGCCGTCGTAGGTTCATATTTGACAGTAAAACTCCCAGCGGGAAGAACTACGCTGGTTGTCGCAGCTCCAGCCATTGCTACCACTTTCTTGTGGTAGCTTGTGGCATCATAAACTTGAATGATCGCACCGGGTGACGCACTGGATGCTGCACTGGCGTTGGTATTGATCTGAAGTGTTGCCCCCGTTTTTAGAACCAGTTGAGCATTGATGTTGATGGGAAGGTTTTGCGGTGAAACCTGTGTTGCAAGTTGCGCAAGGTTGGTGGATAGGCTGGGCTGCTGATACCACGCGGCTTGAAGCTGCAGCGTGGGGAGGTCCCGTATGCCAAAGGTGAAATAGGACTGGTTTAAGTAGGTCGTCGCGCTGACGGCAATGGCAAAAAAACCATTGGCATTCGATGGCGTGGTACTTTCCCAGTAACTGCCATTACTGCATTCGATAAATGGTGTTGCGCCTACAACCGGGGCGTTGAATTCATCCAGTGCTGTGCCGGTAAAAACAAGCGTATCTGAAGGGAAAACCTCAATATTGACAGCTTGAATGGCACTGTTACCCGCGGCATCTACGGTGTAGAAATAGACACTGTTACTACCGATCGCGAGGGTGGTTGGCATCGTGTTATTGACCGTGACAACGCCATCAACGGCATCGTTTGCGCTTACGCCCTTGATGTAGGCAATGACGGCAGCATCGCTGCTGGGAACCGTTGTCGCTCCGATTACAGCTGAAAGAAAGAGGTTGTTTGGAACGGTGAATAGTGGGGGTGTGCTGTCGGTTGATGGTGGTACGGTCGGTAAGGGTAAAACATTGATGAAGGCCGTTGCGTTGCTGCTATTGCCTGCTTGATCCTGAGCTGTCAACTTGATTGAGGTGAGGCCGATGGGGAAGGTGGTTGTCGGTGCGTTGTTGGTGACCGTAATGACACCATCGACGGCATCGATGGCAGTGAATGATGCGATATAGTTTGCAATCGCTTGGTTGGTGACAGGCGTACCCGCAGCCGTCGCCGCGCTAATAGAGATGCCGATGTTAGCAGGCGCTGTCATAACAGGCGGTGTGGTATCAACAAGGGGTGTTGTTGGATTGATGACCTGAACATTTGCGGTTGCAGTTGCACTGTTGCCAGCGGCACTGATGGCGGTAACGGTGATATTGGCTGCGCCGCTAATTACGGGTGAAATTGTATCGGTGGATCCTGGCGTGAGCGTGCTACCTTGAAGTGCAGGGATGTTTTGTGTCGCAGCAGCCTGATTAATCTCACTGAGACCCGCACCGGTAAGATCAACCAACAGCATGTTGGCGATGCTGATTGTTGCACCATCTGCAGATTTGCCATTCATGACACCATCCAATGCATCGTTTGCCAGCGCTTGAATGGTGGCTAATACGCCTGCGCTGTTTTTTATGGTGGTGAGATTGACATTGTTGTTGGCCAGCGCATCGAGCCCGAGAATCAGTGTGGCATACTGTTTTTCATTGTGGGTTGCGCTGACTGCGATGGTTAAAGGGTTGAATGCTTGGGTTGAGATGGGGTTGAAGCCGAGAGCAAGGGAGGTTTCCGCCTCTGCTTGGTTAATGGCTTGTGAGAGACTGTTGGCAGGAAGTAATGTCAGTTGTTTGATTCTTGCGCTGAGGGCTGTGGTGATGGGAGTGATAGGGATAGGATTATTGACATGGAGTTGGGCGACGATGGTGGAGAGTTCGTTGGTAGTGAGGGGGATGGTTATATTTGAGACCTCATCGATATAACTTCCACCTGTTGCGACCACCTCAAAAGGGAATGTCGCAGTTGTTGCGCTCCAGTTGCCCAATGCATCGGTGGTTGTGCTGGAGATCAAAGCACCACGACTGCCATTGGCATTGATTTGATAGAGTTTAATGGTGGCATTGGTTACCGGCCCTTTAATGACAGAGCCTGAGACGGTTGTGGCGGATGGTGCCGTTGTGGCTGGCGAATTGCTGTTGCCACCACTACTGCAAGCTGTAAGGATCAATGTTAATATAAGTGATGTGATAATGTGAAAATGCATATGAAACCAATGTGATTTTTGAGGGAAAGGCTACATTGTTCAATGTTGATGTCGACCGATGTGTTGATTGATTACTCCTGTTTTAATGCACGCTGGCTGAAGTCATTGTGGTTTAATCCTGTGTAGAGTTCGAGTTCGGACCATTGCAACAGGGTGCGGTTGTCGTTTTGCAGGTTGTGCATTTCCATTAATTCGGCACGCCAGAAATGTGATAAGTAGCATTGATAATGGTTAAAAGTAAGTATTTTTAAGGGTTGTTCTTTTTGATCAAAATATTCGATCTTCAAGGTGCGAAATTTGATTTGATCGATCCACAGGATGCGCTTGCTGTAGCCTGAGGCTTTAGGGTCAATCGCTTCGGCTTCGATCACAAAGCATGGCTGATCTTGATAGGATTCATCACGCAGCCATTGGTAGTGATACTTTTCTATGGTTTCACCCACAATATCTTCATAACTAAATTCGCTACCCATAAAGGCGTTGTTGCGGTTGCGTGCAGCGATGCGCCGAACCTTTTTTAAAGCAGGGATATATAACCATTGTTCATCATCGCGATCTTTATGGCTATAACTGAGCATGCTGGTGCCACGAATTTCTGGCGGATATAGAAAAACCATTAGTCGCTGTTCGCCTTCGCTTGCATGGTCTGTCACTGTTGCTTCGCGTGCCATGCTGTGGATCTTTCGGATGCGTGTTTCACCATGCCGATTGATGAGGGTCATGGTCAAGTTACCTTGGCTATCGTGCCACCCTTGATTGTGCGCTTCGGCACTTTGCATAATTTCTAGCCCATTGTTGGAAGGCTTTGCAGTCTTGCTTTCAAAGGCGCTCACGCCTTGAGAAAATTCGAGGAGGAGCGTCAACGAGAGTGTGAGAAAGAGTGCTTTCATGATGTCGGCAATGTTTTTTTGAAGCGTATGATGCTGATGGTGATGAATAGGATGGCAAAGGCACTTAATGCAGCAAAGTTTGGCAGCAGTACCATGAAGTCATTGTTCTTGATCAGAATGCCGCGAATGATTTCGACAAAATAGGTGAAGGGAAGAAGGTAGGCGATCGGTTGAATGTAGTTCGGCATGGCTTCGATGGGGAAGATGAAGCCGGAGAGTAAGATTGATGGAATGAGGATGAAAATGGAGAGGAAAATCGCTTGTTGTTGGGTTTGGCTGAGGGTTGAAATAACCAAGCCCATTGCAATGAGACCGCAGACATAGACGCTGGCGAGCATGAACAGCATGCCTTGCGATGCGGGTATCGGAAGGTCAAACATCAGCCAGCCAATTGCCAAGATCAAATAAAAATCGGCAAAGGCGATCATAATATAGGGGAGGATTTTCCCAAAAATGAATTGCCATTTACGAATTGGTGTGACCAAAATTTGTTCAAGCGTGTTGTTTTCCTTTTCGCGCACAATGGCGGTGGCTGTGAGAATCAATGAAATTTGCATGATCAATACGCCAATAACTCCAGGAAGAAAAAACCATGTTTCGCGTTTTTCAGGATTGAAGAGCAGTTGAACATCCAATAAAAAAGGTTCTGGGGCGATGATGGTGCTGGTGTCGTCTGGATCCAGAAAATACATATCGCTGCTGACACTGGCATCATTGATGGCATGCTTTTTATTGTCCATCGCCGTGGCGAGCGAGGGCATCGTTCCATCCACATACATCTGCACGGTCGGCTGTAGATTGTCCATTAGCTTTGCTGAAAAATCGTTGGGGATCAAGAGCCCAGCCCGTGCTTTACCATCACGGATATGATCGATGATCGCTTGCGGATCGGCAACTTCATAAAGTTCGAAATAGCCATCATTCCAAATGTTGGTTTTGATCAGTTCGCTAAACATCGATTGATCTTGATCGACATAGGCCATGCGCAAATGGTCGGGTTCAAGTTTAAGTGCTAAGCCAAATAGAATCATCAGCACGAGTGGTGAAAACAGAATAAACCCAATTAACCGAGGATCGCGGCGCAGTTGCAAAAACTCTTTCTTCATGATGGCAAGGATGGGGTTCATGGTGTGGCTGCTTCTCGGGTGAGGGTCATGAAAGCATCTTCCATGGTGGGTTCTACACGCTGGATTGCGATGGTTTCATTGGAGTGTGGGCGCAAGAAATTTTGAATATCTTCTGCGTGGATGTCTTGCTCGGTGATGATGCGCAATTGGTGTCCAAAAGGGTTGAGTAGAATCAGTTGAGGAAGTTTTTTGAGAGCATCGATCCATGCAGGGTGGCCAGAGGTTGTAATCTGGAATATCGCGTAATGTTGGAGCGATGCGATAATGACCTCGGGCGCTCCTTGGGCAACGATCTTCCCATGGTGCAAAAATGCCAGTTGATGGCAGCGCTCCGCCTCTTCCATGTAGTGGGTGGTGACCACGAGCGTTTTCCCTGCATTGCTGAGTTGATAAAATTGCTGCCATAGCTCTTTTCTTGTGAAGGGGTCGATTCCTGCTGTAGGCTCATCAAGAAAGATGATTTGCGGATTATGAACGAGTGCGCAGGCAATGGAGAGCCTGCGTTTATAGCCGCCGGAGAGATTCCCCGCGCGTTGCTTTTGTATCGCAACAAGTTCAAAGGTTTCGAGTAGCGATTGTAGGTGCGCTTGATCATCGATGCCATAAAGCCCCGCGTAGAAATGTAAATTTTCAGCGACGGTCAGTTCGGGATAGAGAGCGAAGGATTGTGCCACATAACCAATATGTTGCTTCATTTTTTCGCCATGCTTAGAGAGATCCATGTCGAGTAGCTTTATTTTACCACTGTCAGGGGAAAGGATGCCACAGAGCATCCGAAGTAGCGTTGATTTTCCCGCAGCATTGGGGCCTAAAAGGCCAAATATTTCACCGTGGGCAATGGAGAGATGAAGCCCGCCGATGGCTTGAAAATTGCCAAAACTCTTTTTTAATTGATCGATTTCAATGGCGTTTGGCAAGGGTATTGTGCCTGTTAAGCATCACTTTTGGCCAAACGAAAGACCCCAGTGCCAGCAACGAGATCATGCAAGGGTTGGCGGCGTTTTGAAATGAGCATGCAGAGCAAGCTAATTGCGGGAATTGCCGCCGAGATAAAAAAGAGTGTGTGGTGTGTATATCGACCCGAGAGATACAGAAAGGTCATGCTAAGCGCCAACCATGTGATCATCAGTACGGCAAAACGGGCGGATGCCGTGGCGAGGGTGAGTGGCTCGCCATTTTCGACCATGGCAACGCGCAAGTTCCAAGGACGCATACCGGTTGTTGTTCCCCCTTTGACCCACAAGCCAACAAAGTAGGCGTAGCAGACCGAGACAAACAACATATATTGCAGCCATTTGGGAGGCATGGCATCGAGGGCGCTGTTGGCAATGGTGAGCGGAATGCCAACGAGCACCATGCTGACGCCAATAATAATCATGAAATCATAGCCTGCTGCCAAAAAACGCAGCCCAATACTGCTCAGTTGTGCTTTGCGTCGGGGTGTGGCAGATGGGTTTATAGCGGGTGGTGTTTGGCGATTTTTACGCGTTGATTTAACCATGATAAACTCCAACTGATAAGAAATAAGATGCATAAACTCAATACAATTGTGGCACCAGATGGCCAATCATAAGCGTATGAGATCATCATGCCGAGCATCGTTGCTGTGAGTGAACCGATAACGCTGAGAAGCCAGATGTGCAGCATGCTGCGGCCCCAAAACCATGCGGTTGCCGCAGGTAAAATAAGCAATCCTGTGGTGAGAACAATCCCTGCAAGTTTGACGCATAAAATGACGGTTAAACCGACAATGGCATAGAGCATGAGTCGAAGGAACGCGACAGGCATGCCACCCGCTTGCGCGGTGACGGCATCAAAAGCGATGCTCCACCAACTGCGCGCATAAAGGATCAAACTGATCATAATGATGGTGCCGATGAAGAGTAGCCAGAGATGCTCTTGTGGCGATGTGGTGAGGATGTTGCCGAACAGAAGTCCGAGCATGTCAACATCCTGGCTGTTGGCTTTGGCGAGTAGAACGATGCCAAGAGCCATACTTCCTGCAAAGAGAATGCCGGTGCCGCTGTCTTCAGAGATTCCTTCTGTTTTGGGCATGGAGGCGAGCAGTAGGGCAACCAAGACCGCAACAACAGTCGCCGTTGGTAGCAGAGGTAAGCTCAAGGTGACCGCGATACCCAGCCCCGCCAGTGAGGCGTGTGAAACGCCCACGGTTAAAAATGAGAGTCGATGCGCCAGAATCATGCAGGAGATGGATGAGGCGACAAAACCGATTAAAAGCGCAGGCATGAGCGCACCCATCATGACAGTGCTGTGGAAAAAATCAGCGATCAATGGCTCTCTCCTCTCTCGGAATGGCGGGCATGGCTATGGGTTGTTTTGGGGGGTTCATGGCAACCAATACACCCTTTGTCATGCGCCATGATGTTGATGTGTTCACCATACATCGCTTGCCACACCTCATCGGGGATTGATTCACCACGCATGGCGTGATGATGGATGCGTTGATTAAGGCACGCGACTGAATCGACATAGTCAGAGATGGCGGCAATATCATGCTCAACCATAATGATCGCGGTGCCTTGCGTATCGCAAAGGTTGCGCAGTTGACGATAGAGAGCTTCTTGCTGCTTGCTATCGAGTGCGGCGGCGGGTTCATCCAAGATCAATAAGCGAGGCTTGCGTACCAATGCGCGCGCCAAGCGAACCCGTTGGCGTTGACCTCCGGAGAGTTGACGGAAATCGCGATGGATATGTTCAAGCATGTCAACATGGCGAAGGGCATCTTCAATCGCCTGTCGATTTCCCAACGGTTTCCATAGGGGGGAAGCGTACTCTGCAAGCCCCATAGCGACCACTTCATCAACACGCATCGGCAAGCGTGGCTCATGGTCATGCAGCTGGTGAAGAAAGCCAATATGTTTCCGAATACGGTTTTTATTGAAGCGATTCATGCACTGGCCAAAGAGATCAATGTGCCCATGGGCGGGGGTAATTAGCCCGGCAATGATTGAAATCAGGGTGCTTTTGCCTGCGGCGTTGGGGCCAACAATCGCCATGAAATGCCCCGCATTCAAGGTAAGATGAATGTCTTTCAATATCGGTGCATGTTTGGGGCCGAAGCTGACATGCGAGAGTTCGATAACTGGCGCTTTGTTCAATGTGTTGTCAGCGCCTTGTCAATGATGGTACGGTTGTTTTTTGAGAGCATTAACCAATGCTCTTGCGCATTGCCGAGCGCATCCAGATAGATGATGGTGTGAGGGGAAGCGGCTTGGTTGGCGAGCCATTCGAGGGATCGGTTGTTGTGGTGTTTGTCGCCAATGAGCCACGATTGGGGGTGAGATTCCATGGTTTCAACCGCATGCTCTAAGGCGTGTGGGCCATGTTCATGGTGATGTTGTTTTGATTCAAGCGTTGCCAAGATGGTTACGCCATTGGCCTCAAAGAGATGATTCCATGCTGGGTGTTGTAAAATAACACCGCTATTTTGCAAGGGGAGGAGTGTGTTGTGCCACATCACCTCTTCGTCGTTTACACATTCGATCGCAGCGGCAAGTTGCGTTTTGATGAGCTCTTGTTGCGCAGGGAATTGCTTCGCCAATGCCGTGGCCAAGATGGGGAGAATGGTGCGCACTTCACTTGGAACCAACCAGCCATGGTCGAGGCTTGGCCATAAATCGAGGCTGTTTTGTTGTTGCGTGTGGAGTTTCCAGCCACCATCATCGGCGCTCGCACGAATTAATAGCGCTGCGTTTTGTAGTGTTTCAACCTGTTTGGGTGAGAGTTGAAAGTCGTGAGGATCACCATTGGCGGTGAGTAGAGAAGTGACTTCTTGATCGGGCATCAACATCTTAACCAGACTCGCAAGGGGGGGGAGCGTGACGATAATGGTGCTGGCAAATGCGTGCATGGGTAAGAAAAACATGGCGCAGAGAAGGAGTGCTTTCAACGAATTTCCAGATCGCTTGCATGAGGATGTGGCTGTTGATTGGGTTGAAACGGTGAAGGTGAAGGGTAAATTCATAGAGGTGAAGCATAGGAGTGACAGAAGCGTTGAGCAAATTTGATCTTTGCGAAAGTGTGGCATGGCTACAACAAAGCCCGATCTATAGGCAATTGCCGCAACGGTTGGCAGTGGCATGGTCGGGCGGAATTGACTCGACCTTGCTTCTTTTGACGCTCAAAGAGGCGGGGTTTACCGTTTTTGCGTGGCATGTGGATCATGCGTGGCATGGAGCATCGGCGGAAAATGCCAAGGCATTAGAACTTTTGGCAGATGCGTGGGCGATTCCCTTTGTGAAGGTGCGATTATCGTCCCCCTCGGCGAACAATCGCGAAGCCAATGCGCGGTCGGGGCGTTATCAGGCTTTTGTGTCGCTGGCCAAATCCGAGGGGGTGGATGCACTATGTCTGGGGCATCATGCCAATGATCAGGCGGAGAGTGTTTGTATGCGGATGTTGCAAGCTTCAGGGGTGAAGGGGCTGCAAGGGATGCACTCGGTGCGTGCGCAGCAGGGGCTTTCGCTCTACCGGCCGTGGTTGCATGTGCCGCGTCAAGCGATTGAGCGCGTTTTGCACTTGAATCAAATCCCTTATATTGATGATCCAAGCAATGAAGATGTTCGCTTGTGGCGCAACCATATTCGTAAGAGCCTTTTCCCTGCGATGTTCGCGGAAGGTGTTGATCCGTTGGCGTTGTTTCAGCGTTGGCAGTTGCAAGCGGTGCGCGTGGGTGGCGTTGTGTCGGATTTGGTGGAGCAGGTGAATGTTGAATCCATCGATCCGCACCAATGTGCGGTGTTATGGAAGGATTGGAATCGTGTTACGGCAACTGTTCGCATCTACCTGTTGCAAACGATGTTTACGACCCTTTTGGGCGAGGGGGTTGTACCCGGTCGGCGCCATCTTCTCGATGTCGAATCCTGGACGCAACGGGGTGGTTTGGGTGGGCTTGATCTCTCACGATGTCGGCTGCAGCGCAAGCAGAAGCGGGTTGTTTTGCTGG
>PEAA01000018.1 GCA_002753275.1 Zetaproteobacteria bacterium
CTGGTGTCCATAGCAAAGAGGAAACGCCTGATCCCGTCCCGAACTCAGAAGCTAAGCTCTTTAGCGCCGATGGTACTGCAGGGGTCCCTGTGGGAGAGTAGGTCGATGCCAGAAATTTATTCTTATCCCCCGTCCAATTTAGGCGGGGGATAATTTTTTAAGCACCCGTTGTTGTGCTTTTGAACACCCCCTTGATAGACCATTGGTGGTCTCAAGGTGTTTTAAAACTTGTATATGATGCGTGGTCTATTTAGAGTGCGCGCTCTATTTTGGAGGTAAGTTATGGCGACAGTTATTCGCTTGCAACGCGGAGGCCGCATTAAGCGTCCTTTTTATTCAGTAGTGGTTACCGATAGTCGTAATCCTCGTGACGGTGCATTCATTGAAAAAGTGGGTTATTATGATCCATGTTCACAACCTGAAGTGATCAATCTTGATCTTGCGCTTGTACAAGCGTGGCAAGATAAGGGTGCGCAAGCCTCTGATCGTGTTGCATCAATTATTGCTAAAGCCAAGGCTTCCAATAACTAATTCGCTTTTACATATTGGTGATATTGGTCACGCGCATGGTTTGAAAGGTGCGTTGACAATATATTCTCACACCCATCCGCAGGCTGCTATAGGTTGCTATAGTCAGTGGCGGGTGGGTTTTTCTATGGCATCTTCAAAATGTTATCGCGTTGAGCGGTGTTGGTCGCACAGTAAGCAGATGTTGGCCTATCTTGAAGGTGTTTCGGATCGTAATGGTGCCGAGTCGATGAAGGGGCAAAAGATCTGGATTGAGAAATCAGCCGTAATTGTCGCTGAGGATGACTATCTTTATGATGATTTGATCGGCTGCCAAGTTTGTTGTGGTGGCTTGGTTTTGGGAGCAGTTGCGGCTGTGGAAGCGTTTGGTGCGCAAGACAATCTGTTGATTGTAACCAATGATGAGACAACCGATACACAACATCGGCATGGTGAGTGGTTGCTTCCTTTTATTGAAGATGTTGTGGTGAATGTTGACTTGAAATCTTCGATCATTGAAGTCTCCCTTCTTGATGGGATGGATGTTTGTTTCACGCCCAAGTCTTAACGCTATTTCCTGAGTTTTTTTCCTCGCCGCTTGCGTGCTCGATTCCATCGCGTGCGATAGCTGCAGGGCAAGCGAGAGTCGATTGTATTCAGATTCGTGATTTTGCGACAGATAAGCATCGCTCGGTCGATGATGCCCCTTATGGCGGAGGCCCGGGGATGTTGATGAAGCCCGAGCCTGTGGTTGCCGCGATTCGCGAAGCACGCCGCCGTATCCCTTCTACGCATGTGGTGATGCTAACCCCTTCAGGGCGTCCGTTTACGCAAGAGGTTGCGCTTGAATATGCGGCTTTGGATAGCATCACGCTGCTTTGTGGTCGCTATGAAGGGTTTGATGAGCGTATTTGTGCCGATGTCGATGCGCAGTTGTCGCTTGGTGATTATGTGCTTTCCGGCGGTGAGCCTGCAGCACTCTCAGTCTTGGATGCGGTGATTCGTTTGTTGCCGGGTGTCTTGGGAAGTTCTGAGTCGGCGGTGCTTGACTCCTTTACGGAAGATGGAATTTTGGATTGGCCGCACTATACCCGTCCGGAAATCTTTGAGGGGCGTTCTGTGCCCAAAGTTTTGCTTTCGGGGAACCATCAGGCGATAGAGGCGTGGCGCAAGTCTGAGTCACAGGCACGCTCTAAAGCACGCTTGCGTGCTGTATTGTCGCATTCATGAGTGGTTGCTCGAGAATAGCCGTCGCACTGGTGCATTACCCTGTTTTGAATCCTCAAGGTGAGCGTGCGACAACGGCGATCACGGCGATGGATATTCATGACTTTGCTCGCACCGCAGCTTTTTACAATGTCTCCCCTGTTTACTTTGTGCATCCAGCTGCAGCGATGCAGTCGCTTTTCTATGATGTTCAGTCACATTGGTTGAGCGGTAAGGCGGGGGTGCGTAATCCTGCTCGGCGCGAGATGATGCGCCATTTGAAGATGGTCGATTCGCTGGATGTGGTGCTGGAAGATGGCCCTTATCAAGTGTGGTACACCTCTGCCAATCCTCCGGTTTCGTCATGTGTGAAGCCGGAATCATTAATGGATATTGCGGGGAATCACCTGATTGTTTTCGGTACGGGTTCGGGATTGGACCTTTCTGGACTTCCCGATGCAAATGGATGGTTGTCAGCGCTGCAAGGAGTCGGTAGTATCCGCCACCTTTCTGTTAGGGCGGCTTTGTCAATTTATCTTGACCGACTCTATAGAAGTGATTTGGAGGCGTAGAAATGCGTGCATTAGATGATGTAACAAGCGATCAAATTCGTGGTGATATTCCTAGTTTTCGTGAAGGAGATACCGTTCGCGTAAATGTTCGTGTTGTTGACTTTAAAGAGACCAAAAAAGGCGTTGAAAGACGCGAGCGTTTACAGGCTTATGAAGGTGTTGTAATTGCACGCCATAATAAAGGTATTTCAAGCTCGTTCACTGTTAGAAAAATTTCTAATGGTGTGGGTGTAGAGCGTGTTTTTCCACTTCATTCTCCCATGTTGGAGAGTATTGCTGTGACGCGTAATGGCCGTGTTCGTCGTGCGAAGCTCTATTATTTGCGTGATCTTCGTGGTAAGGCTGCCCGTATCCGCGAACGCCGCGTATAAATTTGTTGGTTTTTTGTTAGAAATTAAAGGGTCCGTATGGACCCTTTATTGATTTAAGGGGTTTTTTATGTCGATGCGTTCAGATTTTTTTAATCACGATTTAGCTGATGAGGCCGTGATTGAGGCCATTCATGATGAGTTGGGTCGCCAGCAACATACTTTGGAACTGATTGCCAGTGAAAATATCGTTTCAAAGGCGGTCATGCAGGCGCAAGGCTCGGTGATGACCAATAAGTATGCCGAAGGGTATCCTGGCCGTCGCTATTATGGTGGTTGTGAATATGTCGATAAGGTCGAAACCTTGGCGCAAGAGCGTGCAAAAGCTCTGTTTGGTGTCAAGTTTGCCAATGTTCAGCCGCACTCGGGCTCACAGGCGAACATGGCTGTCTGCATGGCGTTGTTACAAACGGGTGATACAATTATGGGTATGGATCTTTCACATGGTGGCCACTTAACCCATGGTTCTCCCGTCAATTTCTCTGGGCGTTTGTATAATGTTATTGCTTACGGTGTGCGCGAATCGGATGAAGTGATCGATTATGATGTGATGCAAAAAATGGCGGAAGTTCATCGTCCAAAGTTAATTATTGGCGGCGCTTCAGCCTATGAGCGTCGCATTGATTTTGCCCGTATGCGTCAAATTGCTGATAGTGTCGGTGCCTATTTGATGGTTGATATGGCCCACTATGCAGGATTGATTGCCGCGGGTGCTTACCCTAGCCCGGTTGCGCATGCCCATGTGATGACGACGACAACCCATAAAACCTTGCGCGGCCCGCGTGGTGGAATGATTCTCACCGATGATGAAGAGATTGCGAAGAAGGTTAATTCGCGCATCTTTCCAGGGATTCAGGGTGGTCCATTGATGCATGTCATCGCCGCAAAAGCGGTCGCTTTTGGCGAAGCACTTAGCGATTTTTATAAAGAAGATATGAAGCAGGTGGTGGTCAATGCGCGCGCCTTGGCGGATACTTTGTCACAGGGTGGTGTTCGTATTGTTTCGGGTGGTACCGATTGTCACATGTTCCGTGTCGATGTTCGTCCACAAGGTATCAATGGTAAGCAGGCTGAAGAGGCTCTTGAAGCCGCTGGAATTACAACCAATAAAAATACCATTCCATTTGATCCTGCTTCTCCCTTTATTACCAGTGGTATTCGTATCGGTCTTTCTGCTGTCACTGCGCGTGGCATGAAAGAGGCCGAAGCGCGTTTGATCGGTGAGATGATCTTAAAAGTTTTGGCTGCGCCTGAGGATGCCGCTTTGCATGCGGAGGTTCGTGCACAAGTACGCGTGTTGACGGATAAGTTTCCCATTTATCAAGATTGATCTGTTAACAATGGCTCTGTAACACCCGTATGTATTGCCCTTTTTGTGCAGTGACCGATACACGCGTGATTGATTCACGCGTGGTCGAAGATGGTGCGGCTGTTCGTCGTCGTCGCGAGTGCGAATCGTGCAATAAACGCTTTTCGAGTTATGAACGGGTTGAGTTGCGCTTGCCGTTGGTGGTGAAAAAAGGCGGGGTGCGCGAAGCTTTTGATATTGATAAAATTCGCAATGGCATGACCAAGGCGCTTGAAAAACGCCCTGTTTCTGCATTACAGATTGATCATGCAGTTCAATCGGTGATGCGTTCTGTGCAAGAGTTTGGCGATGCTGAGGTGAAGGCGGAGCAGGTGGGCGCATTGGTTATGCATGCGCTACGCGAACTCGATGGTGTTGCCTATGTTCGCTTCGCTTCCGTGTACCGTGAATTTAAAGATGTAGATGATTTCCTTGCAGCAGTTAAAGCTGCAATGTCGAAGGAGTAAGTTATGGGTGTGAAGATCGCTGTATTGCCGGGTGATGGTATTGGTCCTGAAATTGTTCGGGAGACCATGAAAGTGATTGAAGTATTAAATAAAAAGTTTGATTTGCAGTCGACTTGGCAAGAGGCGCATGTCGGTGGTGCTGGTTATGATGCCGCAGGCGACCCTCTTCCTGAGGCGACTTTGGCGTTGGCGAAAGCGTCCGATGCGGTGTTGCTTGGCGCAGTGGGTGGCCCCAAATGGGAGCCGTTGGATAAACCCCTTCGGCCTGAAGCGGGCTTACTGCGAATTCGTGCAGCGTTGGGTCTTTTTGCCAATTATCGTCCGACGAAAGTCCATGATCAGCTTCTTTCAGCATCAACCTTGAAAGAAGAGGTGGTTCAAGGTGTTGATATTTTGGTGGTACGCGAACTGGTTTCAGGTATCTATTTTGGCCAGCCGCGCGGGATTGAAACACTTCCCAATGGTGAAAAGCGTGGCTACAACACGCTGGCTTATACGACATCTGAAATTGAGCGAATTGCTCGCAAAGCCTTTGAAGCAGCCCGTCTGCGCCGCGGAAAGGTTTGTTCAGTTGATAAAGCGAATGTGTTGGAGGCGACTGAGTATTGGCGTGAAGTGGTGATCAAACTCCATGCTGCTGAATATTCAGATGTAGAACTTTCTCACATGTATGTTGATAACGCGGCGATGCAGTTGATTCGCAATCCAAAACAGTTCGATGTGATTGTTACCACCAATATGTTTGGTGATATTTTGTCTGATGAAGCCTCAATGCTTACGGGCTCCATTGGCATGCTGCCATCGGCTTCAATTGGAGAGAAGTTTGCGATGTATGAGCCTATTCACGGTTCCGCGCCTGATATTGCGGGGCAAGATAAGGCCAATCCGTTGGCAACGATTTTGTCTGCAGCGATGATGTTGCGCTTCTCGTTGGGGCGTGAAGATTTGGCGGATAAGGTTGAGCAGGCGGTTGAATTAACCTTGAATGATGGCATTCGAACCATTGATTTGGCACAACCAGGGGATACTGTGGTGTCATGCTCAGGAATGGGTGATGCTGTTTGTCAGCGATTGGAAGGTTTAGCATGAGTGAATTTATCGAAGATAAAGCGGGTTATCGCGTTGCCGTTGTCGGGGCGACAGGGGCGGTGGGTCAGACGATGCTTGAGATTTTGGCAGAGCGTAAATTTCCTGTTTCTGAAGTGATTGCAGTGGCCTCAAGTCGGAGTGCAGGCACAACGGTCTCGTTCAATGGAAAGGATCTTATCGTTGAAGATTTGGATTCTTTTGATCCCAGTGGTGTTGATATTGCACTCTTCTCAGCGGGTGGCGGCACTTCTAAAACGCATGCCCCTCGATTTGCCGATGCGGGTTGCTATGTCATTGATAATTCCAGTGCATGGCGTATGGAGCCTGAGATCGCCTTGGTGGTTCCCGAGGTCAACCCAGAAGATCTACAAATGGCAAAAAATAATCGCATTATCGCCAATCCAAACTGCTCAACCATTCAAATGGTGGTGGCTCTTAAGCCATTGCATGATGCGGTGGCCATTAAACGCTTGGTCATTTCGACCTATCAAGCGGTGAGCGGGGCTGGCGC
The DNA here is from genome assembly GCA_002753275.1 of Zetaproteobacteria bacterium. GTDB lineage: Bacteria > Pseudomonadota > Zetaproteobacteria > Mariprofundales > Mariprofundaceae. The sequence continues at coordinate 6,069 of PEAA01000018.1, forward strand.
CAAAGCGATTGAAGAGCTTGCCTTGCAGTCGCGTCAACTGCTTTCGGGTGCAGCAGCAACGGTTGAAGTGTTACCTGCCCGTATTGCTTTTAATGTGGTGCCTCATATCGATGTTTTTTTGGAAGATGGTTATACCAAAGAAGAGCGTAAAATGATGGAAGAGACACGCAAGATATTGGATAATGGTATTGCTGTAACAGCGACGACAGTGCGTGTCCCAGTTTTTTATGGTCACTCTGAATCGGTGAATGTTACTTTTGAGGATGATATGAATGCTGCCCGTGCGCGTGAATTGTTAAGTGCATTTGAAGGTGTGTGTGTGGTGGATGATCCCGCGGGCGAAGATTATCCTATGCCTTCTGATGCTGGTGGTACGGATCCTGTATGGGTCGGTCGTATTCGTGATGACCATTCGTGCCCTAATACCATTAATTTATGGATTGTTGCGGATAATATTCGTAAAGGTGCGGCACTTAATGCGGTGCAAATTGCCGAGTTGCTTATTGGAAAAACTGCAGTAGCCCATTAGATCATGGCTGTGATGGGGCGCATAACCTTGAGCGGGCGGTGGATGCAATCATTCGATTCATTCAATTCATGCTTGTTTCAGGGTGGCAGCATGGTTGCAGGAGCATCTCGGAGTGCGCTGCTGATTTTGATGTTGTTTGTTATGGTCTTGCCCGTTGATGCAGCGCAATGGGGGAGTGCGCACCTAGATTCCTACCTTGATCAACCCTTGCGTGCCAATATCGTTTTGTCTAAGCAGGGTGTGGGTGATGAGGTTGATGTCACACTGGCATCAGCGAGTGAATATGGCGATCAAAATATTTTTTATGCGAAAGTCTTGGCCCAGACGCAGGTTCTTGTCGAGGAGCAGGGAATTTCTTGGAAAATATTTTTGACCTCAGCGGAGCCCGTGCGCGATGCATTTTTAACGCTACTGTTAAAGCTCACTTCGGACGGTTTAGTTGAGTATAAGAAGATTGCATTTTTCCCCATGCATGAGCCTTTGGCACCTGTTCCAACTCTGACTACCTCACCGATTGGAGCGAATGATGTGAAAGGGGCGGAGCATGTCACTGAGGTGCTGCAACCCTCATCCAAGCCATCCTCACGGCGGCTTGATCGTTATGGCCCTGTGAAAACGGGGGAGAGTTTAACGGTTCTTGCACGGCAGCTGAAAGAAGATCCGATGCTCTCTACTGAGCAATATATGATGGCGATTTTTGAGCGTAATCCTAAAGCCTTCTTACGAAATAATATCAATGGGTTAAAGGCTGGGTATTATCTTCAGTTGCCTCATCGTGAGGCTGTGTTGAAATATAGCTCCGATGAAGCCTCCAAGCAGGTTTCCGAACAAAATTATGCATGGCATAGCCACGCAACGCCGCATCAGTCATCGATGAATATGCGTATTTCTGTCGTATCGCAAGTCGATCCTTCTCATTCAGTGAGCCATGAAGTGGCGAAGGAAAGTTCTGCGGATGTGATTGAGGTGGTTCCATCTTCAGTCGCAAGCGATGAATCCTCAGCAATGGAGCTAGAAAAAACGGCACTGCTTGATGTGATTGCCCAGCATCCTAAAACGCAAGTGGCGGAAGTTGTTGATGCGCAACAATTACAAGCGGAGAACCTTACCCTCCAGCAGCAGTTGGCACAAAAAGATGCTGCGCTTATTGCGCTAGGTGAGCAGTTGGCTTTGGTTCAGCAACGCTCTGAAAAGCGCTTGAAAAGCCTTGAAGAGCAGATGAAGATGTTAACGCGTAAAAAGGATGCAACGGATGCGCCGACCTCGGCGTATGCTGAAGATGATCTGTTGACTTTTGTATTGGTTGGATTGTTGATAGCTCTTTTGGTGGTGTTATTGCTTCGGTTGCGGGGGGCTCGTCGAGCATCTCCATTGGCATCGGGTGTTGAATCATCGCAGACATTTCCTGTTAAAGAGGTTGTCTCTACACCGGCAAGCTCGCGCAGTTTCGCTGTTGATACTCATCTGAAAGGGAAGCAAGAAGGGGGCGTACAAAAAAGTCCTTCAACGGTCAAGAAGGATGTCGCCCAGGATGCTCCTCGCATTAAAAAGATAGCCGATAAGGGAAGTGCTTTTGTGACCAGTATTCATATGGGATTGAATGATCCTGCTGTGAACATCAATGATATTGATGACTGTTTGCGCTTGGGGCTTTTGAATGATGCGGAAGTGATGCTCAACCGATTGGCGCAAGCCAAACACCATATTGATCAATATTTAATCTGGTTGCAAACGATCATTACCAGTGGTGATGATATCACCCTTGAGTGGTTTTTGGACTACTCTAAGCGGAAGCTATCGGATGAAGATTGGCTCAATTTGAAAATGATGAAAGAGACCTTGAGTCAAGTCGATTTTGGTAAAGTGGATTCATTGAATGATGGAACCTCCTCAGCGTTGGGAGGAGGGCTGTCGAGTGATGGGGGGTTAGATTTTACATTCACTCCACGCCGCCACAATAGCGATCAATAAACGCGTGCATCCTCTCGTTCCTAGGGATGGATGCTGCAATATATGTCGTTAAATTATCTTCGCATCCCATTAGGATTGCGTGTTTTTGTTGCACTCTATCTTTTGTTTTTCACCCTTATCCTCGATACATTGACAGCGCTTGTGGCACAAGGTGTGCTGTTTGTGTCGATCTTATATTGGCAAGAGCGGCGCTGGTATAGTTTGTTGCAGGCATTGCGCTGGTTGCGCTGGTTGGTCGTGCCGACACTTGTGTTGCATGCCTACATGACACCGGGGCATGTGATTGCCTATTTAAATTGTACGGTTGAGGGATGTTATCAAGGGAGTTTTTTAGCACTGCGTTTGGTGGCACTTTTTCTTGGAGCCATGGTGTTGATACGGATCATTTCGTTGAATGAATGGTATCAATGTTTGCGTTACACGCCTTCGTTGCAGCAATGGATGACACCTTATGTATTGATGTTTGTGCCGTTGCACGGGGCTGTGAAAGAAGCGCTGCACCAGCAGGTGGCGCAATGGCGTCGTGAATCCAAACGGTGGCGTAAAGTCTTGCCTTTTTTGCTCAGTTGGATGTTAGAAATGTTGCAAGTGGCCAACCAGGTTGCCGATGATCTGTATAGTCATTGGGATGCGCGTGTCACAGCCTTGATGCAGGGTGAGGATCGGGCAGCTTCGCATGTGCTGTCGATGTTGATGATCGTTTTTTTATGTTTATGGTCACTTCTTTGTGTGCAGATTGATCATCTTTTATAGGTGTAGCACGGGTTGAGGCGGTAACGGTTTGAGAGGGAGTTCTATATATGGTGCAACGAATCGCGTTGGTTCTCGAATTTCAAGGGAGTCATTATCACGGTTGGCAACGGCAAGAGAACGCAGCGTCGATTCAAGGGGTCGTTGAGCAAGCGCTCATGGAGATGGAGCAAGTGTTGCGTCCCATTGTGGCGGCGGGGCGAACGGATGCAGGGGTTCATGGGCAAGCGATGGTGGCGCACGCGGATGTGGATTTTCAGCGTTGGCAACGCTCTCCGCGCGCCTATTTGCATGGGTTAAATGCGCATCTTCCCGATGATGTTAAAGTGGTGGGCGTGAAAGCGGTCGATGCTGACTTCCATGCCCGTTTTCAATGTGTTGAACGAAGTTATCGCTATCAGATTTGGAACCGTAGCACGGCTTCAGCACTGCATCGTTGGCAGCACTGGTGGATGCCGCGTCCATTGAATGTTGAGGCGATGCAGCAGGCGGCGCAGCTTTTGCTGGGCGAGCATGATTTTTCATCGTTTCGGGCGGCCCATTGCCAAGCTGCATCACCAATCAAAATATTGAAACAGTTGGATGTGCGTATCGGCGACGATTGGCAAATTATGCTGGATGTGCGCGCCAATGCATTTTTATACCACATGGTAAGAAACTTGGTCGGGGCACTGGTGCAGGTTGGGTTGGCGCGTTGGTCTGTTGAGGAGATTGCTCAGGTGTTAGCGGCTAAAAGCCGCAACCATACAGCCCCCACAGCGCCTGCTCACGGTCTCTATTTTACCAATGCACGCTATTCTGACTGGTGTGCCAGGGATGTGGTTGGTGTGGCGGTGTGATGCTTTCATGTTGCTCTGAATTGTGGCAATGTCATAAACCTGTCATGGATCTGTCATATTGTTTGTTGCATTGTAAAGGTTAGGAGTGGCTATGGAAGATCCTTTGATTGCGTCTGATGTTGTAAATGAGCCCCCTGTTGATGGCGTGTCGATTGATGTCTTATTGGTTGAAGATGATGCGATGATTGCGCGATTGATCATGAAATTGCTTGGGCATGAAGGGTTGAGTGCAACCTTGGCTTCTCATGGCGATGAGGCTGTGAAAATTTTAAAAGATCACCGTTTCCGATTGTTGATCCTGGATCGCATGCTTCCTGGTGCCCGTGGAATGGATATTTTGCGTTGGGTGCGTTCCGAAGGGCGCCATGCGCACATGGCTGTTTTGATGGTCACGGCATTGGGGGATACAGAAGAGCGGGTTCATGGGCTTCGTGAAGGTGCCGATGATTATCTTGCCAAACCCTTTGATCCTGAAGAGCTGGTTGCGCGTATCCATGCACTATTACGCCGCAAAGCACTTGCTGAGGATGCAACCAGTATGGCGCTGCGTGATATTCAAATGAATGAGAATGCCTTGGAGCTGGTCGCCAAAGGGAAACGAATCACCTTGCGACCGCTGGAATTTCGATTGTTTCAAACCCTCTTTGAGAAACCCGGTAAAGTGCGAAGTCGAGAATATCTCCTCGATCATGTCTGGGGGGTGAATGCCTATGTTGAGGTGAGAACCGTTGATGTGACGGTGAAACGGTTACGCTTGGCGTTAAAAGAGTTTGGGATGGAGCGACGGATTCAGACCATTCGAGGTGCGGGTTATCGTTATATTGAGGTGGAAGCCTCATAATGGATGATTTTTTGTTTTGGCTACTCTGTTTGGCGATGGGGATTGGTTGGTATAAGCATGTGCGAGAACTGCAGTTGAAGAGTGCTGAGCAAGAAAATCAGATTCGGATCTTAAAAAATCAGCAGAACGATTTGAGTAGCGACCTTCTTGAAAACAGTGATCTGCTTGATGCACTTTTCTCTTCGATGGAAGAGGCCGTCTTGCGGGTCGATGATCAAGGGCGTGTGCTTGCCGCCAATAAACTTGCGCAACATCTGTTTAACATTAATCCAAGTCTTCCTTTGCCGCAGCCATTGTTGATCTTTTTTCGTAATGCCGATTGGCAGCAAGCGTTTGAAACGGCGTTGTCCAACTTGCCTGAGGGCTCCCCCCTGTCAGATATGAAACTTTCAAACACCATTCTTGCACCGCGCCTGGTTCCTTTAGAGCATGGACAGGCATTGATTCTTTGTGTCGATATCAGCGAGCGTGTTGCAATGGAGGCGAAGAGTAAGAATTTATACACCAATTTGGCCCATGACTTAAAAACGCCACTCACCTCGATCAGTGGTTATGCCCGCAGTTTGAAAATTTTTGGGGATGATGCGGAGTTTCGTGCTGAGGCCGCGACCACGATTGTGCAAGCCGCCGATCGTGTCCAGCAAATGATTGAGTCATTGTTGACCTTGGAATCCTTTGCCAATGATCAGCAGCAATACCAATGCGAGGTGCAGCCCACTTTAATGCATGTGTTAGAAGATATGGAGAGTATGCTTGAAGGGGTGCAGGTTCAAGTTGAGTGGCAGTGTGATGCGTCGATCGTGGTTTCGATGGATTGCCTGGAGCTTGAGCGGGTATTACGCAATGTGATCGAAAATGCCGGCTATCATGCCAAACGGATGCAACATTTGCGCATGCGTTTTTCGCTTGATCAGGAAGGTCTCTGCGTGATCCACATTGCGGATGATGGGGAAGGTGTACGCGATGATGCGCTTAAGCATCTCACTGAACGCTTTTATCGCGTTAGTCGTGAGCGTTCGATGCAAGAGGGCCATGGCCTGGGGTTGGCGATCGTCAAAGAGCTTGTCGAGGCACGGGGAGGAAAGGTTATGTTGGCGCATCATCGCCCACAAGGGTTAGAGGTGATTCTTCATTTACCTATCATTCAAGTGAATTCTATGGCTTCCGTGGCTGGTGATGGGGATGCTTGATTAAAATCGCTCTGAGCTTTTGTGCAATTTTGTATTAGTATTTCGCTTTTCGTGAAAAGGAGCGACCCATGGAGCAACTGTTAATATTTATTGAATCGCATCGAGAGATGGCGATTGCGTTGGGGAAAGATCTCTCAATCGCGGTTATGGTTGTGGTGATGACGCTTCTTGTCGCTCGTGGGATGAAACGGGTGATGCTGCGTGCGACCTCCGATGTCAAATTGATGGATCCAACCATTATTAGCGTCTTTGCCAATATCTTAACCTACCTTATTTATATCTTAGGTCTGTTGATTGTTTTGGATCTTTTCGGTGTCAATACGACCAGTGTGATCGCGCTTTTGGGTGCTGCAGGTTTGGCCGTTGGTTTGGCGCTTAAAGATACCTTGAGCAATATTGCTGCCGGAATTGTGTTGCTGTTTTTACGCCCATTCAAAGTGGGTGATTTTATCGAGTGTGGCTCGGTCATTGGCAATGTGCGCGAGATTGGACTTTTTACCACCATTTTAGAAACAGCCGATGGCCTCTATATCTCAGCGCCCAATGGCGCTCTTTGGGGAGAACCGATTAAAAACTTTACCCGTAATGGTAAACGCCGCATCGATCTGACAGTGGGTATTGATTACGGTGATTCCATTGAAACGGGGTTGTTGGTTTTGAAACGCTTGGCGGAGAGTGATGCGGAAGTTCTCAACGATCCTGCCCCCAAGGTTTTTGTTTTTGCGATGGCAGATAGTTGTGTCAATTTACAGCTTCGTGCTTGGGTGAAGGTTGAGGCTTATGGTGATACGGTGTGGCGTTTAACCCAAGGTGCCAAAGAGCAGATCGAAGCAGCCGGGCTGCATATTCCTTTTCCTCAGCAGGTTGTCACCTTCGTTGAGCCGGGCAAAAGTCTTTTGGATATTCCAAAGAAATAGTCTTATTCGACGAGATGCTGTGTTCTTGATATCTTACGGTGGATCCATTGTGATCAATCGGTAGGGGGGGAGGGCGATGTTTCCATATGGTGTGTATAGACGATGAAGGATTCCAGTTTTCATCATGAGCACTATCGTGCTTTGATGGCAATTGCCCACATTAGTCATCAAATTTCTGCGCAATCACTTCCCTACATGTTGGGAAAATCACTTGATATTCTTTTGCAACTTGATTGGCTTAAGGTGGAACAGAAGGGTTGTATTTTTGTTCTCGATCAGCAATTTCATCGCTTGTATATGGTGGCTGAGCGCAATTTGAGTTCATCATTGTTGGGTATGTGTCAGCAACTTGCGTTGGGTCGCTGCCTTTGTGGTAAGGTGGCCGAATCCAAAACGATGTTGTTCAAAGATTCGATTGACGCGGACCATGAAAATATGCCTGCGGGGATTAAGCCGCATGGCCACTTGGTGATGCCTATACTTTTAGAAGATCGCATGCTTGGGGTATTAAATCTTTATGTGCAGCATGGCCATGTTCTGGATGAGGAAACCACGATGTTTCTTCAGGCTGTATGCGGTTTGTTAGCCAACCTTATCCATTTAAGTAGTGATTTTGAATACCTTAGCCATGTCACGCAATCGATGTCCGAAGGCTTGCTGGAGATAGATAGCAGCTCGGTGATTAAGCGGGTCAATGTTGCACTGTGTCATCTTCTGGGCTATCAGCAAGCAGAGCTTCTGGGTCGGCAGCTGCAAGATCTGTTTGAATATGATGCTCATGAAGATGAACTGTTTGCCGCAAAAATGTTAACGCAGGCAGCAGAAAAGATGCAAGAGAGTTACGATCTTGATGATCGAAACTTTTTTCGCATCATGGATATTGCCCCTTATGCTGTGTTGAAGGTCGATACGGAAGGTTTGATCTGCTCCTTTAATCAACGGGCAGAAAAGATTTTTGGCTACAGTAGTGGTGAAGTGATCGGTCAAGCGATTCATCTGTTGGTGCCCGATTCTATCCGTGTCAACCATGAGGCAATGCGTCACCGTTTTATGATGGAACAACGCTCAATGCAGATGAGTGATCGACAATTGCTGCATGCGCAGAGAAAGGATGGCTCAGAATTTGTCGTTAAAATTTCATTGCTGATGTTGAAAAATCGTCGTGGAGAACGCCGCATTCTGGTGATTGTCCGCGATGAGGAGCTCGATCCTCCTTGGTATGTCATTAAAGCGACGCCCTTTGGTCAATTGTTCTATTCAGATAAGCAGAACGAAGAGTTTTCGTTGCAAAACCTTATTGCAAAAGATGGTCATAAGGTTTCGGTGATTGTCTCGGGAATGACCAATGAGAATAATTTTGGCGGCTTGAAAGGTGCTTCCTTGGTGATCAACGATATGCGAAAATATGCAATGTTGCTTGAAGAAAAGCAAAAAGCGGAAAAGGTGTTGGAGCTTGAGCAGCATAAACGGCTTGAATCGTTGGGGCTGATGGCGGGTGGTATTGCCCATGATTTTAATAATTTGCTGACGCCGATTGTTGGTAATATTGAAATGTTGATGAAAGGGCAGCCCGCCGATTCGAAACCCCTGTTGATGATGAAACAAATTTTGGATGCGGCGATGCAAGCCTCCCGTCTGTCTCGGCAGATGCTCTCTTACTCAGGTAGTGGGCGTATCAATGCAACCATCATCGATTTGAGTGCTGTTATTGAAAAGATGGAGGGGGTATTGATCGCATCCGTTGCTGAGAATGTGCAACTCCATTTTGACCTTGATCATACATTGCCGGAAGTTCAGGTGGATATTGTTGAGATTGAGCAAATTTTACATAATATGGTGATCAATGCGGCAGATGCATTGCAGGGGGCGCGCGGGAATATTGATATCACCACGCAGATGATTTCCCTTGAAGAGGTTGATTTACAACAGCCAAATGTTTATTGCAAAGCCGATGTCACGCCAGGAAATTATGTTGCATTTAAGGTGCAAGATGATGGCTGTGGAATGTCCGAAGCGGTGCAGGCGCGTATTTTTGATCCATTCTTTACCACCAAGTTTACGGGGCGTGGGCTCGGAATGTCGGCGGTTCTTGGCATTGTTTATTCCCACCAAGGCGTCTTGACTGTTGATTCTATTGTAGGGGAAGGGAGTACTTTTACCGTTGCTTTTCGTGCAATGAATCTTGCTTCCAAGGCGCGTGAAGCTGGCGCCGTGGAAGCCAAAGTTGCAGAGCTGCTTTCATTGCAAGCAACTGTTTTAATTGTTGATGATGATCCTTTGGTGAGTGCGGTGTTGAGTGCACGGCTTCATGAGCTCAATTGCCATTCGATGCTCGCCGGTCATGGTCAAGAGGGGCTGGATATTTATGCCCAAGCGCGTGATGAAGTTGATTTGGTTATTTTGGATATGACCATGCCGGTGATGTCGGGCTCGGAGTGTTTCTTTAAGTTGGTTGAGATGAATCCTGATGTGAAGGTGGTCATCTCTTCTGGGTATTCGGGTGATGATATTCAAGCGCAGGTGGGGCATCACCCTGCGTTGATCGGCCTGCTTCCCAAGCCATACAGTATGAATGATTTGGCACAGGTGGTGCGTCAAGCATTGGGATGATTCACCCTTTTGTATCATTTGTCGCTTGCCAGCTCAATGATCGCTAAGACATAAAAAAGCCCACCTCCAATGAGGCGGGCTTTTTGTTAAGCCTGCGTTGAATTAATCGATTTCAGAGAGTAAATCTGGGTTTTTCACAAGGTTGCGAACGCCATGTGCATGATCTTCCTTGAATTCATTGCTTTGGCACCATTTGCCTACAGAGTTGATATCAACCTTGGCAACATTGGGGAATACTGACCATGAAACCTGGAAGGGAGAACCTTTTTCGTTGTAGCCAGGGCCGGTGGTTGAACCGATGTAGTTCACAGGGGTGCCCATATCTTGGGTTGGCATATTGACTGCTTGGTACTTGCCATCCTTTTTGCCAACTTTGGTGATTTTGTTGAAATCAAGGGCATGCTTATCATTCACAACGACATAAACCTGTGCTTCAACGCGAAGTTGTGGGTTGTTGTCCACATCGGCAGCAAGGCATGAGCCCAATGTTGCCCCCGGTGTGATTGCCGCAGTTGAGTGAACATAGTGAACCTCGATGGTATCACCTGGAACCAGCGTGCTATGTGAGCTGTCACAGATTTTGCCATGGGTCGCTTTTAACTCTTTTTCGCTTAATCCCGAGGTGTCTGCGAAGTAGCCACTGTTGTAGCCATTGCCATCACCATTGCCTGCATAGGTGGAGAAGTTTTGCCCCTTGTGTTCTGCACCCTTGTGGAAATGGATATTGCATAGGTTCATGCGTGTATAGTCAGGCGCTTGACCAAAGACGATGGCATCGCTGCCAGAAGTCGCATCGATATCACGCGGCGATTGTGGGCCGAATCCTTTGTTTTTGGTGTTGTTTGCTAAGTTTTTACGCTGTTCCATGATGACTTTATCAGAAACAACCTCATGGCCTGCTGCGTGATCACCGTGCGATGCTGCCATATGGGTTTCTCCATGTTTGTCACCATGGGTTGCGTGCGACTCGCCGTGGTCACTGGCGATTGCTGGTGCTGAAAACAATAACCCTGCAGTCATTGCGATTGTGATGCGTTTCATCATAATGTTTCCCTCTCTTGAAGTGTGACTGAGATCCAGTCCCTAGATTTAGGCTGATTATTAGATTTTTTTTTTAAATGTAAACCATTGTATGGTAAGGTTTAGGAACTTTTATTACGGTTTTATTCATGAAAAAAGAAGTGAGTACGAGTGAGGATGATTCGATGAATGATTTTTTTGCAGCCTTGCGCTGGCTGACACCGATCGCGTTGGGTGAAAAAGAGGCGGAAGAGCAGGAGCCCCCTGCACTCTCAACAGTGTTGCCGTGGCTGCCCATGGTGGGCATGCTGTTGGGTTTCTCCCTTTTTGCAACGACGGTGGTCACTGCTTTCTTATCTCCGATGTTGTCAGCACTCTTGGTGCTGGGGGGGTGGTTGTCGCTTGGGGGCATGCGTCATGCGATGGGCTTGGCTTTGACCGTTTCAAACCATGCTTCGCAAGAGGGTGAGCAGGCTGCTTTTGCAGGAATTTTGTCGTTGATTTTTTTACTGTTGGCAAAGTGGGTGATGTTGACGCTGATCATTGAAGAGGGTGCCTGGGCGGCATTGCTGTTGATTCCCGTGTGGACGCTGATCGGTGCGATCTGGTGGGGCAATCATGTCGATGCGGATGCGCAGGGTGATTTAACCGAGATGATGCAGGCTTCTGATGGCTTGATTGAAAAATATTTGCCGTGGCTGTTTGCCTTGTGGGGCGTTACTTTCTTTGTCACCGATGGTTTGTGGTTGGCTCCTTTGGCGCTTTACGGAGTGCTTTGGTTGATGCACCGGATAGGTGGATTGATGCAGATGAAGTTGCTGGGCGCTGGAATTGAAATGTGTGAAGTGATGTTGCTGCTTGCGGTTTGCATCATGATGGGTTGAACCTCGATGGTATGTAACATCGGAGCGACCCTTGAGGAGATTGTGTGAATCTAAAGAAAAATAAGCGTCCAACAAAAAAACGCGCCAGCAATGCCAGTCAATCGCTGAGTCATAAGCGTGCCTCTGCAGAGCATGGTGGCAAGCCTGCCAAAGTGGCTTCGCGCAAAGGGCGTCAATATTTTGCTGCATCAGGTAAACGGGATGGCGATGCGTTTAGCTCGGAACACGGCCAATCCCATCCGCATGGGGAGCGACCACGCGGTGAGCGTTGGCAAGAGCGTGATCGTAGCAGTGACAAGCCCGCGCAAGGTCGTGTGGCGGGTCGCCATGGGGAGGCTGTTAAGAAGAAGCGCGATGCAAGGGGAACATACGCAAAAGGAAAAACGGTGGATGAAGCGCATGGCCATCAAGGTTCCAGGGGGAACGAGCGCCCCAGACGCAGCGCTGTGCATGCAAAAACCTGGATAGGTAAAGTCTCGGCACATCCCAACGGCTTTGGTTTTGTTGATGTTGAGGGGCGAGAGAAGGGTTTCTTTTTGCCCGTTGATGAGATGCGCCAACTGCTGCATGGTGATGTGGTTGAGGTACGCGTCATTCATCAACGGGGGCGGGAGTCGGCGGTGGTTGAGCGCATTGTCGAACACGCTTCATCGGAGATTGTCGGACGCTTGGTCAACTATGGTCGCTTGGCGATGGTTGAGCCGCGTTCAGCACGGATGAAGCAATCGATTGTTGTTGCTGGCAAAGATCGTCTGGATGCCAATATTGGTGACTGGGTGGTGGTTGAGATTCAACGCGGTTCCGAACCACTGCGTGGTAAGGTGAAAACGGTGTTGGGCGATGTGAATCGCCCTTCAGCGTTGATTGAGTTGGTGATTGGCGAGCTTTCTTTGCCGGTTGAGTTTCCGGCACCCGTGGTTAAACAAGCCGCTGCCATTGCTCCCATTGTCTCTGAAAAAGATAAGATGGGCCGTTTGGACTTAACCCATCTCCCTTTTGTTACAATTGATGGCGAGGATGCGAAAGATTTTGATGATGCTATCTGTGTGCAGGCGCGCGGCGATGGTTTTGAGGCGTGGGTAGCGATTGCTGATGTTGCCCATTATGTGCGGGCAGGTACGCCGCTTGATATGGAGGCACAGTCGCGTTCCAACTCTTTCTATTTTCCCGATCGCGTTCTGCCGATGTTGCCGGAATCGCTTTCCAACGGGCTCTGCTCTCTCAATGAAGGCGTTGATCGTTTGACGATGGTGGCTCGGCTTCGTTTTGATGTGGGTGGACGGCAGCGTTCTGCCCGTTTTTATAATGGGGTTATCTGTTCACGGGCGCGTTTGACCTATGGCAAGGTGGCGCGCTGGCTTGAAGATCATGAAGAGGATGCGGTTCCATCTGCTGAGTTGCGTAGCATGTTGCTTGATGCGGCACGACTCTACCAGATGTTGTTCAAACGCCGTGGCCAGCGTGGTGCACTTGATCTTGATGTGCCTGAAACGCGGGCGTTGATCGAAAATGAACAGGTTGTTTCAATCAATGAATCGCCGCGAAATACTGCCCATCGATTGATTGAAGAGATGATGTTGGCGGCCAATACCGCCGTGGCAAGCTACTTCGCAGAGCAAGAGCAGCCGCTTCTCTACCGTGTTCACCCCGCACCGGAGCGTGAAAAGATTGAGACCCTCAATGCCTTTTTAAAACCGTATGATATGTTTGTTCCGCTGGGTAAGGCGGGCTCGGCAACACCTGCTGATGTGCAAGGCGTGCTGGAGCGTAGTTCACACTTGCCGATGGCCCATGTGTTGCAAAAATTGGTGTTGCGCTCGATGCAGCAGGCAAAATATACCCCGCTTAATGAGGGGCACTTTGGCTTGGCATATCAGCGTTATTGTCACTTTACAAGCCCCATTCGGCGTTATGCTGATCTGGTTACCCATCGTTCATTGAAGGTGTTGCTTGAGCATGGCAAGGGTGGTGCGAGCGAAGAGTCGTTGCGCGCCATTGGTGAGCATGCCTCGACGCAAGAGCGTAAACAGCAGCGTGCGGAGTGGGATGTTCAGGCGATGCTTGCAGCGCTTTATCATCAAAAGGATATTGGTGAAGTCTTGCAGGCAAGGGTTTCGGGACTGAGTAAACGGCGGATCTTTTTTGAGTTGCAGCAGACCTTGGCGGAGGCTTCGGTTTCGTTGGATCTGCTGGCGGGGGCGTATGACCTTGATGAGATCAATCACTGTTTGATTGCGCGTCGTAGTGGGCATATTGCCTTCTCGTTGGGAGATGAGGTCGCTGTGCAGATTGATTCAACCGATCCGGTGCGCGGATTGATCAATGTGTCGATGGTTCCGAAAACAGATGAATAATCTGGTTGAGGAGTCGTAAAGGGTGGTGTTTTTATAAATGTCTTATGTTGTTTTAGCGAGAAAGTGGCGGCCAAAACGCTTTGCTGACCTTGTCGGTCAAGATGTGGTGGTTCGCACACTGACACAGATGTTGCTTTCCAGGCAGTTGCCGCATGCCTTTCTCTTGACGGGGATTCGTGGGGTCGGGAAAACCACCATTGCCCGTTTGATGGCGATGGCGGTCAATTGTGTTCAGTCCAATGATGCGGAGCCTTGTGGCCACTGCTCTGCATGTGTGACGATTGCGCAGGGAAAGAGCCTCGATGTTCAGGAGATGGATGCAGCAAGCCATACCAGTGTCGATGACATTCGTGAAATTTTAGAGGGTGTGCGTTATCCTGCGGTGAATCTCCCCCATAAAGTTTATATTATTGATGAAGCGCACATGCTGAGTAAGAGCGCTTTTAATGCGCTGCTCAAAACGCTGGAAGAGCCGCCAGAGCGGGTTCTTTTTATTTTGGCAACCACGGAGTCGGACAAGTTGCCGGTCACGGTGCGTTCGCGTTGCCAACGCTTTGATTTGCGCCGTTTGGGGCAAGATGAAATTATCGACTATTTGGATTATGTGTTGCGGCAAGAGTCGATTGCGGCTGAAAAAGCGGCGCTGCAACGGATTGCGCAATCGGCCGATGGCAGTGTGCGTGATGCCCTTTCATTAACCGAACGGGTGCTCGCCTATTCGCGTCAATCCATTGATTTGCATGCGGTTGAGGCATCACTTGGATTGGTGGGGCATCAGTTGATTCGTGCCTTGGCGGAGCCTTTGTTGGCGGCCAATGCCGCGTTATCGTTGCAAGTGTTGCGTTATGCGATGGCAACAGGTCACTCAACGCGCGCTTTGTTACAATCGTTACTTGCGTTGCTGCATCAATTGTCATGTGTGCAGGTGGTGCCGCAACTTTTGAATGATGAAGTGGATCAAGCGCATCGTGACTGGCTGCAAGCATGGGCGGCATGTTGGGATGGCAAAGATCTGGATGTGCGTTATCAGGTATTGTTGCAAGCGTTGCGAGATTTAAGTTTGAGTGATGAACGGCGCAGTGCGGAGATGGTTGTGTTGCGTTTATGTCATCTGGGTGGGTTGTCACAACCTAAGGGGGTGCTGCCACCGTTGAGTCCGATGATAAACATGGATGTAGAGCCTAAAAAAAAAATAGCGGATAGGGATGTTGCCCGTGGTGAGCGCGTCAGTGCGCCTGCCATGGTTGATGACTTGGCGGGTGAAGTTCGCGTCAATGTGATTGAACCTGTGTTGGATTCGATGCCACTTGCGCTGTTGGAGGTGTGTGAAAGTGTTGTCGAAGATGCGATTGAGAAGCCCTTGACCGAGGAGGTCAAAGCAGAGGTTGCTGCATCGACAAGTAAAAAGTCATACGGTTTTGGATCATGGCATGAGGTGCTGGAAGCGTATGCGCAGATTCGACCGATGGAATCAGCGATGCTTGAGCAGGTGGGCTTGCTCTCTTTTTCAGAAAATGAGGTGCATTTGGCCTTGAGTAAACATCAGCAGGAGTTGATCACGCCGATTGAACGGATCACCTTTGCCGAGTGGTTGGGGCGCGATGTCATCTGGGATGAGGCAAGTTTTTCCCATAGCCAAGTAGAGAGCCTTGCTGTGACCAAAGCACGCGAAGCAAAAGCCTTTCAAGAAAATTTGCGCCGAGAAGCGGAAGAAGATCCCCATGTGCAAGGATTGATGGCGACGCTGGATTGTACATTGCGCGATGTCCGCATGGCCAGTGGTGCGGAAGAGTTGTAAGTCAATTTGTTGGATATTAAATCAGGAGTAGGTTGTGAATATTGGTAAAATGATGAAGCAGGCGAAAGAGTTGCAAGAAAATATGAAAAAAATGCAAGAAAACTTGGCCGATATGGAAGTGGTCGGAGAGTCTGGTGGCGGTATGGTCAAGGTGACGATGCGCGGCGATCACTCGGTGCGTTCACTTCAGATTGAAGATGAGGTGTGGGCGGATCAAGACCGTGATTTGATCGAAGATTTAATCGTTGCTGCGATGAACCAGGCGAGTCAGGCCGTCTCTAATGCTGTGAAAGAGAAGCAGAAAGAGATGATGGCAGGGCTGCCTATTCCACCAGGATTCTCTTTGTAATGTTGAGTTATGAGGGTGTGCCAGCACCGCTTGCGCATCTGATTGAGCAGTTGAGTGGGTTGCCTGGCATTGGTCCAAAGAGTGCGATGCGGTTGGGGTTGAACCTGCTTGCCAAGGAGCCGACGCAGGTGCAACAACTTGCTTCGGCATTGGCTGAATTGCATCAGTCGATGGGTTTTTGTGAGGTGTGCGGCTGTTTTTCGGAGCATAATCACTGCTTGATTTGCAATGATCATCGCCGGGACCACCGTGTTATTTGTGTGGTTGAGCAGCCGGTTGATGTATTGATGTTGGAGCGGAGCAAAACCTTTTCGGGCGTGTACCATGTGTTGCATGGTCGTTTGTCACCGATGGATGGGGTGGGGGAGTCTCAGTTGACCTTTGCCGCATTGGCGATGCGATTGGCGCAAAAGGATGTTGCGGAGCTGATTTTGGCGACCAGTGCCACCGTTGATGGCGAAGCAACGGCCCATTATATTTCACAACGCTTTCATGCCGTGCCAGGGGTCAATATTTCACGCATCGCCCGTGGGGTTCCCGAAGGTGGGGAACTGGAGTATGTCGATGAATATACCTTGGCGCGGGCACTGTCTCAGCGCACCCGTTGGCAAGGAAGTGGTACGAATGTTCTTTGATTATTGGCAATCGCTACAGCAGCAGTGCGCCGATCATGGGGCGAAGTTGATTGCTGTGTCGAAGTATACGGATACCGCTTCGATTGAGCAGGTGGCTTCGTTCGGGCAGCGTGACTTTGCGGAATCGCGCCCGCAGCAATTGCGTGATCGTGCGCTGGCTTACCCCAATTTGCGTTGGCACATGATTGGCCATTTGCAAAAGAATAAAGCCAAATATATCGGTCAGTATGCGGCAATGTGGCATAGCTTGGTTGATTTGGAGACGGCCATCGCGGTCAATAAAAGCGTGCCTTTGGGGCAGATATTGCCCGTTCTCATTCAAGTGGATATTTCCGGTGAAGCCCAAAAGCAGGGGGTGGATGGCTCGGATGTTGCGGCACTTTATGCGGCATTGCAAAGGGAGTGCCCCGCCCTCATCGTAGTCGGCTTGATGGGAATGGCGGCGGATGCGGATGTTGAAAGTGTGCGCGCCAGCTTCCGCACTTTGCGTCAATTGCGCAACCATTGGATCGATCAAGGTCTCTTTCAGCCGGTGTGCCATGAACTCTCGATGGGGATGAGTGGTGATTATCAAATTGCTATGGAAGAGGGTGCAACTATGGTTAGGATAGGCAGTATCTTGTTTCGCGATGCGTAAACAGTAGGGTTGGTAAGAGTTGATTGGCTATCAATTGGTTGAATCATTTTAGATGTTGGCGATGGAGCGTATGATTGCATGAAACCGTTTTCTGAATTAAAAATTACCTTTATTGGCAGTGGAAATATGGCCGAAGCTTTGGTCTCTGGCTTGGTGCATGCAGGGCACGATGCCGCTTCATTGATCACAACAGATGTTGATGCAGCAAGACTCACCATGATGCATGAGATGTATGGCGTGCATACGCTGCAAGAGAATGCCAAAGCGGTAGAGTCCGCAGATGTCGTTCTTTTGGCCGTAAAGCCGCAAAAAATGGCGGAAGTGGTTCCTCTGCTTGCTCACCGTATTCAATCGGGTGCAACGGTGATCAGTATCGCTGCCGGCACAAGTGTGAAATCACTGCGAGGCTGGTTGTCCACAGCTGGAGATGCGTTGGTGCGGGTGATGCCCAATACACCGGCCTTGGTGGGTGAGGGTATGTCGGTGATGTATAGCGATGTTCAAGATGCGATCCACCGTGAACGGGCGGAGTATGTTCTGTCAGCCTCTGGAAAAACGGCGTGGGTTGAGAGCGAGAGCCATCTGCATACGGTGACAGCACTTTCAGGTTCTGGCCCAGCCTATATCTTTTTGATTGCAGAAATTATGGAGACCACAGCCATTTCAGCGGGGCTTCCTGCGGAGTTGGCTCGGACATTGACGGCGCAAACGATTGTTGGATCAGGTAAAATGCTTGTGGAATCGGGGCGTAGTCCAACAGATTTGAAGAAACAGGTAACCAGTCCTGGCGGAACAACCATGGCTGCACTCGACACCATGTATGAGCAGGGATTGCCGGCCGCGATTCGTAAGGGCATGGCAGCAGCGATGAAACGCTCACATGAGTTGGCATAGTTATGTATGTCTTAGGCTATTTTTTACAAGCCATTGCCGGCATTCTTGATATTGTTTTGACCTTGGCGATGGTGGTGGTGATTGCACGCGCGGTGCTTTCATGGGTGTCGCCAGATCCCTATAATCCCATTGTGCGGATGATCAATCAGTTTTCAGAGCCTGTGCTCTATCCCATTCGGCGACGGTTGCCTTACATTGGCGGTATGGATCTCTCCCCGATGGTGGTGTTGCTGGTGATTTTCTTTTTGCAAAGTTTTCTTGTTAATACCTTGGCGCGTTTCTCGGCATCGTTGATTCATTAATTCCTACAGTCGAGTCTAATGCGATCGATGGTACTTCCCGAAGGGTTAATCGTTACATCTGCCGATGGTATCTATCTTCGGGTGCATGTTCAGCCAGGTGCGAAGCGGGTTCAGGTGTGTGGTATTCATGGAGATGCCCTGAAAATCGCGGTCAATGAAGCTCCACAGCAGGGGCGAGCCAATGATGCGGTGATTGCTTTTATGGCGAAAACATTGGGGTTGCGTAAGGGGGATATTGCCGTGGTTTCAGGGCACACTTCACGCAGTAAACGGTTATTGGTTCGAGAAATTTCAGAGGTTGATTTATTGTGCATCTTGGCGCCCATCGTGCGGGATGAGCGTGCCAGTTAAGGAAGCGAAGCGGGCTTCACCTCCTTGAACATTGGCGAATATTTTTCTTTATACCGATGGGGTAAAGGCGTCGGCAAAGATATCAGGGCTTGAAACACCGGCCATAAAGCAGGCGGTTTGTAATGCACTGACAATGGCAGGGTCACCGCAGAGGTAGGCACGCCAGGCCGTGCAGTCTCCGTGCATCGCTTTAATGACTGCCTCATCGACTTGGCCTTGAATACCATTCATCGGAGCTTCACCATGCAAGACACATGGGGTCACGGTGAGTGTGCTGTGGCTATCCATTAATGTTTGTAGCTCATCCAAATAATAGAGCCCTTCCGCCGCCAGGGATGCATTGAAGAGTCGAATATCACCCGTGTGCCCTGCGCGTAGCGCTTCACGCACGATGCCGTAAAGTGGCGCCAGTCCTGTCCCTGTTCCAATTAAGAGCAGATCTTGATGTTGATGAACGGGAACATAAAAACAGTCGCCAAGAGCTCCAGACATCGTGACGGTATCACCCACTTGCAGTTCATCGGCGATCCAGCCACTCATCGCGCCATCAGGGTAGCGTTTGATATGCAATTCGAGAAAGGGTTCATCGGGGATGCTGGCAAGGGAGTAACTACGCAAGAGTTGGTCGCTTTGACGAATGATATTGATAAATTGACCGGGGAAGTAGTCAAAGCCTTCGGGCTTTTCAAGGCGGATGCGAACAATGGAGTTGTTAAGCCAATCTTTGCTCAATACACGGCTTGCATAGTTGGCGACATCATCGACCGTTGCGATTTCCATATCTTCAGTAGGTTTGCAAATGCAGGGTAAAAATTTGTTTTGTGCCCGTTCTGTTGCTTTGAGGCCGCGTTGGGAATCGGCGGGAGGGTTGCCATGAATCACCTTGGATAAACAGGCCTGACAATTTCCACCACGGCATCCAGAGACAAGATGAACGCCTTGGGCTTCAAGACTATTGAGTAGGGTTTCATCACTGGCGCATGCATAGGTTTGGCCTTGGTAGGTAATCATTGGCATAGGGAACTCCTCAGGTTAGACAATCTTTTTTTGTGGTATGGGGATTTTTTTATGCAATCGTCGAATACGCACAATATCAACAAACATCAGCATGGGGTCAACAAGCATACGCACTTTGGAGTTGCTCTCATTGCGCCATTCAATCGGTATTTCAGAAATATTAAAGGCGGAGCGCTTAGCCAAATAGAGCATTTCAACATCAAAGCTAAAGCCATCGAGCTGTTGTTGGGTGAAAATGGCGATGGCCGCTTGGGCACTGCATGCCTTAAATCCGCATTGTGTATCAATAAATTCAAGTTGGATCATGAGGCGCATCAAGCGATTGAATGTTTTTCCCATTCGTTCACGCAGCCACGATTGGCGTATGGGAATGATCGATTGAGGATGTTGGCGTGAAGCGATAACGACATCGGCGCCCGACTGCATGGCTGAGATCACTTTGGTGCATTCGCGAATATGGGTGGAGTGATCCGCATCAAGAAAGATACGAATATCACCGCGCGCTTCCAACATGCCACGGCGAACCGCAGCACCCTTGCCTAAATTGTGCGGCTGCTCAATGAGACGAAATTGTTTTTGCCGTGAGATTAAAAAAGGCGCCAGGAGGACAAGCGTATCATCGGTGCTGCCATCATCGATGACCAGTATCTCATACGCCATATCAAGATGGGCATCAAGCCATTGAAACATCTCACCCAAGGTTTGTGGGAGTCGTTGCGCTTCATTGTATGCGGGTATGATCAATGATAATTGCATAAAGAGGAGTTAGTTTGGTCGATTCAGTTGATAAAGTAAATAACCACCTTGTGTGATCAAGGGTTGTTGCTGTTGTAGCCAGGGAAGTTCGGCGAGTGATTCATTGCGTAAAAAAATGGCCATGGGTTGTTGGGTGAAATCGGGAAGGTCACTTTCGGTGACAAGGTGAAAATTTCGCCCACTATAAAAAGAGATCGATGGCGCGTTGAGTTTGTAGCTATAAATTGGCATATCTTGCGGTAATGTTTGAAGCTGTGTGGCGATTTTCATCATTGGTGCTTGCATCAGTTGCCCCGCAAAGTGGGCGATGCCAAAGAGCAGCGTCGATTGAAAAAGGATCCCGACGATAGCCATGCGCACCATGGTGGCTTGTTGGATCGTCGATTGAATGGACCAAATGATGCTCGCAAGCATTGCAATACCCCACAGTGAGATGCTCCATGAGGGTAATATCGCTTGTTGAACAATGGCGATCGCGCGTGGGTGGGTGATGTTTTCTGTCAGTATGGGGTAAATTGCGGGGAAGGCGATCAAGGCAAACGCGAGGGGAATCATCGTGATGAGAACAATGGCCCGCGCTGTTTGGCTCGATGCGATCGATTGAGCGCGAACCTGAAAGAGAAACATGGCGATGAGTAGTGCAACCCCAGGATAGATGCATGAGATGTAGTGGGGGAGTTTGGTTTGCGCAACGGTGAAGAGGATGATCACAATCACTATCCAAATAACAGCGATACGGCCGATGTGTGAAAAAGGGTGATCGGTGGGTTGGCGAAGGCATTGCATGATTGATGCTGGCACCAAGGCAAACCACGGCAGCGTGGAGATCATGAATACCAAAAGATAATAGTGCCAACCGCCACCATGCCCTTGCATGGGGTTCAGCGCCCGCCCAATGTTATGCACCCAAATAAATTCATATAAAAACTGCGTGCCGTGGTTGATCCAAATAATCAGATACCATGGCAGTGCGGCAATCAAAAAAAGCGTCAGGCAACTTGCCCAAGGGATGGTGCGCAAAGTTTGCCAGAGTGTTTTGCTCCATAATCCTTCAATCACAATAACCAAGAAAGGGATGACTGCGCCAACGGGCCCTTTGATGCTCACAGCGGCCCCCATCATGAAGGCAACCCATAACGCATCGCGCCATGATTGGGATTGGCGCCATAAGATGTAGTAGAGCAGCGATGTGGCAATAAAAAAATTGAGCACGGCATCAAGAATGGCCGCATGGGCTAAAATGCCCACTTCCAGCATGGTGAGGAAGATGAGCGCACTACTAAGTCCAAATTTACGAGAGTGAATACGGGTGCCAAAATTGAGTAAAACGATTGCGGTGAGCAGGGTGAATATTGCTGAGGGGAGGCGAGCAGCAAAACTGTTTTCGCCAAAAATGGAAAAACAGAGATCCATTAAGTAGTAGGTGAAGGGGGGCTTTTCAAAGAACTGGATGCCATTGGCCGTTGGAACCACCCATTCGCCTAGATGCATCATGTCGAGAGCGGTTTGAGCGTAGATGGTCTCATCGTAATCAAAAAGTGGCGCGATCCCAAGCGAAGGGAGTGTGAGGACAGCCCACAGCAGGGTAAGTAGCATGATCGGCTGATTGTGCACGACCGTTGGAATAGATGTGCGTTGAAATAGGGTCATCGGCGCTCCATGAAAGTTGCGACTCTATGGGGCAATGGCGGTCGGTTCAAATGAGATTGTGCGTGGCATAATCAGCATGCTTTGCTACGATTGCCCTAGATGAAAAAAACAACCCTCTTTTTTACGCTGAAATTGCTGTTAACCGTTGCGCTGCTGGTCGTTGTCTATCGCTTTGTCGATGTGGCGATGGTGTGGCAGCAGTTGCAGGCTACCAATCCATGGCTTTTGGCCGCCGCATGGTTGTGTGTGGCGACGGGTTATGTGTTGTGCGGCTTGCGTTGGAGTTGGATCAGTACGGGATTGTCTCTTGAAGTCTCAGGCATGCGTAAAATTAAACTCTATTTTTTAGGCATGTTTGCCAGTCTCTTTTTGCCATCAACCATTGGCGGCGATGTGTTGCGCGGCATTTTGTTGGCCAAAGGTGAGGGGCGTGAAGGGAAAGGGGGGCTTGCGGCTGCCAGTGTTGTGTTGGATCGTGTGAATGGCCTCTATGCGTTGATATTGCTGTTGACGCTTTCAATGTTTTGGTTCGATTGGCCACCGTTGTGGTGGGGGGCGTGGCTTTTGGGCGTTGGTCTGCTTTGGGGAGGGATGTTTGCCTACCCCTGGGTCTATACGCATGCGTTGGAGCGTTTGCCCCGCGTGTTGCATCGATGGGTAGCGCTGCCGCTTCATGAATCTCTGTTTCGATCGGCATGGTGGAAAAGCTTTCCGATCTCCTTGGTTTTTCAAATGTTGATGGTGCAGGCGCACTTTTTTCTGGGTATGGCGGTGGGGCTTGAGATGTCTTGGTTCGCCTATTCTGTGATGGTGGGGATGGTGGCCTTGGTGGCGATATTGCCGATCTCTCTCAATGGCTTTGGTGTGCGCGAAGCGGGGTATGTCGGTTTCGTAGGCTATTTTGGTGCCAATGTTGATGCGGCGGCTGCAATGGCGGCGCTTTGGGTGGTTGTATTGGCACTCTCAGCACTGCCGGGTCTTTGGGTGTTGTGGCGAATGGGCGGTGTGGCTTCGTTGAGGCAAGAGAAGTAAGACATAACCTGTCGCATTTGATGCGAAAGTTCACTCAATATTGGTGCGGTTCGGGGAGATTGAGTGATTGGCTTTCTTTATCTGGGATCATTAGCGAAGAGAGAGGAAACAATCATGCAGATTATTTTTGATATGGCGTACGACCAGCAAGTTGCGCCTCATGGCTCAGGAGCGGGTAGTGCGGCTATTGGTACGCTCTATGTGGGTCCTCAAGGGCTTTTAAATGTCCTTGAAACGCAGTTGGGTCTCACAGGTAGGGAAATACACCATGAGATTCGTATCCATGCATATATGCAGCGCATGAAAGATGCGCTTTCTGATGCGGATGCCGGGTATTATCGGGCATCGTTCCAGGAAGATGGCTGGTCATCTGCAAGGCAGCTTTTGGGTTGGCGTGATGAGCTGGTGCTGGCGGGTTGGAATGGTGCTCATTCCTCTGACTTTACAGCAAAGCTTGCTGCACTCGCCTTGTTGGAAAAAGGTGTTGCGGATGAGGTGCGTCAGAGCCTTGGTGATCGGTTGCAGCGTGTTGCACAGGTATTATCTATGGGGAATCAGAGCCTCCATATTGCTTCAGTCATCGTCGAAGGGGATGCCTTTCTTCCCCATATTTTCACGAATCTGTTTGGCATGTTAGCTGAGATGGGTGTCAGCATGGTTGATGCTGAACATGAGATAGCACCATCGGACGGTAACCTGGGAATTGTGAAAGATGCGATGTTTGATGCCAGTAAGAGACGCGCAATGGTGCAAGATCATGATGACACGCTTGTGCTTCTCCAAGCCGATGATGAGTGGGCCGCCGCATCCGTTGTTTCAGCATGGCTAAAAGCAGATCAGAAAAAGAATAAAGATGTCTTAGTGATTCAGAAGCAGGGGAGTGATGTTCTGGATCAAGCCCTGGCGCAGTCTGGGCTCCCGGTTCAGGGCGGTGGCGCAAGATCACCCTGGAGATCAGCACTTCAAGTCCTTCCCTTGGCCATTGCAAACTGTTGGGCTCCACTGAGTATCTCAACCTTACTGGAATTGTTATCGCTACCTGTTTCACCTGTTCCCGCTGTTGCTGCTAAATATCTTCGCGCTGCCATCCAGCATGAACCGGGGATTGATGGAGAATCATGGAAAAAGGCGGAATCAAAGATTCTTGAGAAATACCAAGGCTACTATGTGGAAGCGGGTGAATGCGAATCGGATGCCTTAGAGAGGGCGAATCGTCTGGTGCGTGAGATCCGTGAGTTTCTTGTCGATCATAAAAGTGGCTCTGAAGGCATTGAGCCGAAGCGTTTGCAAGATCTGTGTGAGTGGGTGAAACAGGGATTTGTGAAAGCAGAGGTGGATCAGCATGCGATTCAAGCGATGGCGCAAGCGGGTCGTTTGGCAGAGCTTGCGAGTAAAGAGTCTCAGCCTATTCCGCGAGCGCAGGTGGATCGGATGTTGGATTCGATTATCGCGGAGGGAGCCAGGAATCCGGATGATCAAAGTGAGGCTGCTCCCTGGATGCGTGTGGCTGATCCGAGTGCCATTGCATCGGGTGTTGAAACGATCGTGTGGTGGGATTTTATTGAC
Source organism: Zetaproteobacteria bacterium (assembly GCA_002753275.1). Taxonomy (GTDB): domain Bacteria; phylum Pseudomonadota; class Zetaproteobacteria; order Mariprofundales; family Mariprofundaceae. Next base: position 30,961 of record PEAA01000018.1, read on the forward strand.
CATGGGAGTCGTCCATCGATATTTTGGAGTCAGAAGGAGCGTGCGGCACTTGCTGGAATAGGTGTTGAGCTGGAGTCCTCCATCCAGAGGCGGCAACGCGAGTCCGCAGGTTTGCGTCGTGCATTAAAGTTTGCCGGTAAGCGACTGATTCTTGTTGCACCGGAGAAACATCATGGAACCGTTCAACAACTTCATCCGCTGTGGGATGAGATTCGATATTTTGCCGCTGATCCATCGGATAAAAATAGCGAAGATGCCTGGAAGGTTTTGGTTCAATCCTGTTCATCACTGCTAGAGAGCAATCACGCATCGTTCATGGGGCGTGGTCCATGTCAGTTTGAGCTTCGTGATCGTGCATTTTTAGAGGCTGGAACAGCGTCCGTGACTATTTCAGAGGGCGCAATCCAGATGCCAGAGAAACTATCGTACTCTCAAATGAGTACACTACTGGGATGCCCTGCCAAGTGGGCATTGCAGTATGCATCCAATCTCAGACCGATGGATTCCCTCTCTCTGCCGACGGGCAATCAGATGATCGGGACACTATCGCATCGTATTGTGGAGGAGCTCTATACCGATCCAGATTTATGGGGTGTGGAAACCATCCGTGAGCAGACGGAAATCTATTTTGATCAGTTCGTGCCTCAAATGGCCGCAGAGCTTTTAGAAGCGGGGCGTGATGTGGAGCGTTGCCGTTATCGTGATCAGGTAGCGGATGCTGTGGTGCTCTTGGTGAATGCGATCAACAAAGCGAAACTCACCGTGACGAAAACGGAGGGGCAGGTTCAGGGAAAATCGCTGGGAAGTATCCCTTTTCATGGCTATATCGATCTTCTATTGGCAGATGAAGCAGGCCGCGCCTTTGTCATTGATCTGAAATGGTCGGGATCAAGTCGCTACAAAAAAGCAGAGGTGGAGAATGGAGAGGCCTTGCAGTTGGCCAGTTACGCCTGGATGCTGCAAGAAAAGCCTGAGGATGACTGGGCTCCCGGCGCTTACTTTATGTTGGCCCAAGGCGAGTTGCTGACGGCAGACTCAAGTTTCCAAGCGTATCGAACGCTGGAGTCACCCCTCTCCGTGCAAGAGATATGGCAACGCGGTGAGAAGAGCTGGACGGCGCTCTTTCAAGATGTTCAAGAGGGGCATGTTGCGTTTACAGGCATGCAGGATGAAGAGCTGTTAAATGCAGATCGAGAGGAGCGTGACTTGATGGTGGCTAGTCCGCCATGTCATTTCTGTGAGTTTGGAAATATCTGTGGGAAAACAAGAGGTGCACAATGAACAATATTCAGTTGATCAGTGCCAGTGCAGGCTCTGGAAAAACATTCTTTCTCATGGAAGAGATCGCCAAACGCATTCAGGGCGAAGGCTGCGATGTTGTGGCGCCAGAAGCGATTATGGCCACCACCTTCACCAATAAGGCAGCGGCCGAGCTTAAAGAGCGTATTCGCATGAAGCTATTGGGGAAGGGGTGTGCTGAAGAGGCGCAGCGTATTTACGATGGACTGATTGGGACGGTTAATTCGATTTGTGCGCAGTTGTTAAAAGAGTATGCATTTGAGGCGGGCTTATCTCCTGCGGTTGATATCCTTCCTGAAGAAGATGCCAAGCGCATTTTTCAGATGGCGACCAAGGATGCGATTGAGAAGTTTTCGCCAACATTGGAACTTGTGGCGAAACGACTCGGTTTGATGGGATACGGCTCGGGCTTTTCCAAGCAAGATGATTGGCGTGATTTTGTGCAGAGAATTGTCGAGCTGGCTCGCTCCAACGGCATGCAATTAAACGATCTCGATCGATCCGCTCAGAACTCTTGGCAATCGTTGAATACGCTTTTAGGAACGGCGCATGCAGAATCCATGAATGGCGAAGATGAGCGGCTCAAAGAGGCATTGATCAAGGCTGTTGCTCTTCTTGAGTCCGGAACACCATGTAAAAAGCCGACCATTCCAATCATTCGGGATATCCATCAGAAGATGATGAAGGGTTGGGAGCTATCCTGGGCGGATTGGGTGACCATTGAGAACATCGCATTCAACCAAAAGGATGATGAGATCCGCAGCCTATGGGGCCCTTGGGAGTCTGATGATGTCGCAACCAAAGCACGGCATCTTAAGCATCCACGATTTCGTTCAGATATGAAAGCCATGATCGAAGGTGTGTTTGCATGCGCCGCCGAGGCACTCTCGGAGTATGCAGGGTATAAGAAGAAGCAGGGCTTGATGGACTTCGTGGATCAAGAGGTGTTGGTGCTGGATATGACCACGCATAACCGCTCATTTCAGAACTCCATGCGTGAGCGTTTGCAGCTTTTGATGGTGGATGAGTTTCAGGATACAAGCCCGATCCAATTGGCTCTGTTCTTGAAACTCTCCGAGCTTGCCAAAGATGTGATCTGGGTGGGGGATCAGAAGCAGTCAATTTATGGATTTCGTGGCGCAGACCCCGCCTTGATGGATGCTGTGGCGACACAGATTGAATCACTCAATCCTGAAGACGCGAAGAAGAACATATTGAAACACTCGTGGCGTTCTAAAGAGCTGTTGGTCGATTTTTGTAATGATATTTTTGCGACGGCCTTTGCGCATCAGTTGGATCGATCCAAGGTGTGCCTGAGTATCCCTGAAGCACGAAAAGAGAGCGGGGCAGGGGGCTGGTTAGAGGATTGGCTGATTGATGGTCAAAATGCGACCACGCGTTCGGGTTCCATGGTTGCCGGTATCAAGGCTCTTATTCAAGAGAAAGATATTCAGCCGGGTGATATCGCTGTGCTATGTCGTTCCAATGAGGAGTGTTCAGAGCTTTCTGCGGCACTGAATCAGGCAGGTGTTCGTGCATCTATTGCACAGGGTGAGCTGCTGGCGACACAGGAGTGTGTGTTGGCTGTGGCGGCACTTCGTTATATGACAGATTCATCCGATAGTGTCGCGATGGCTGAGATTGTCTGTTACGCAGATCATCACTCCCAGCATCAGGGCTGGATGAAACAGCTGCTTGAATCCCCCAACGCTACGAAAGAGGCGTGGAAGCTTGATCCCATTATGCAGAGCCTTGATGAGGCCAGGGGCCGCTTGATGTTCCTCACGCCTTTGGAGTCGCTGGAGCTGGCGATGAGATGTGTGGGGATGGATCGCATGGCACATGCCTGGGGAGAGACAGATCAGCGATTGAGTAATCTGGATCAGTTGCGCGAAGCGTGTGTTCGCTATCAGGATCGGTGTAAGTCACGCCGGGGGGCAGCAACAGTCAGTGGGTTTTTAACCTGGCTCTATGAAGTGCGCAAAGAGCTGATGCAAGCAGAAGGTCACGGTTCAGACACTGTAAACATTTTGACCTATCACAAATCGAAAGGGTTGGAGTGGCCCGTGGTCATTATGGCGAGCTTGCAAAAGCCATCCAAGAGCCGTTTGTTTGGGGCATCGGTCCAGGAAGCAGAACTGTTTCAGGCGGATGATCCTTTGCAGGGGCGCGGGATTCGCTTCTGGCCGTGGCCGTATGGCACGAAGCGTAGTGTTGAGGCGATCTCTCTCTGTTTGGATGATTCCGAGATTGCAGTGAAGGCAAAGAAACAAGCATTGAGTGAATCGCAACGCCTTCTGTATGTGGGGATGACGCGTGCGCGAGATGGCCTGGTGTTGGCGCGTCAGGTTAAATCGAATAAAGCCAAGCAAGATTGGCTGGATGAGTTGGTTGAGGATGCAACTGGCAACATGATTCTTGATTATGATGAGGATGCCTTTTTGATTCAGCAAGGCACTCAGGAGACGAAAGTCTATGATGCGCAGACCCGGCATCTGGCAAGCGATGACTCAGCACAGGCTCAAGCCCCATCGAAAGCGCGATATATGTTGCCGAAGGTTGAAACCAGTGCTGCATATCCACCGGCAACATTTGCGCCCAGTGGTGTGAGTTGGGGCGATCTCCATGAGGATGATGTAGAGGCACAGATCAAGGCAAGGCTGGGTGATCGATTAAATCTCTGTTCCAATCCCAAAATGGCTGATTTTGGTAATGCGATGCATGGTTTCTTTGGCGCAGATGATGTGAACTGTGATCAGGCTTCACGTTTAAGCATGGCAGAGAACCTGCTGAAAAACTGGGGTGTCGCAGGCGCAATCCGGGCGGCGGATATGCTGAAGGCGAGTGATCGACTCACGGCATGGATTCAATCTCATTATCCCGATGCCAACATGATGCGTGAATGGCCGATCAGCATGAAGCTGAGCAATCAGCAAGAGACACAAGGGTGGATAGACACCTTGCTCGAACTTCCCGATGGCTATGTGATTATCGATCACAAGAGTTACCCCGGAACGGAGACAGGAGCAAAAGCCAAATCGTATGCCCCGCAGTTGCAGGTGTATAAGCAAGCCGTGGAGCTTGCGACAGGGAAACCTGTATTGGAGATGCTGATTCACATGCCATTGGCGGGCGAGGTTATTGAAGTGAGGTTTAAATAGGTGGTAGTACATGCGCGAAACGAGACCTGCCCCCTTTCTGCCACAGGTGATAGGGCATGTGTTTAAGTTGAAGTCGTGACACTTGATCGAAGTCATCTATGCTACGCATAAAGGATCATCTAGGGGGAGAGGATGTTCGCAACATCTCTATGTCGCCTGATTCAGCACAGAATTTGCGAAAAAAGAGCTGACTCTGGTTTCTTATAAGCAACGAAGGAAGTATATGCCGTGAATAAACAACAGCTTGCCGCGAAGATCTGGGAATCCGCCAATCAGATGCGGTCCAAAATTGAGGCCAATGAATATAAGGATTACATCCTAGGCTTCATCTTTTATAAATATCTATCCGACAAACAGGTCGCCTTTGCCCGGCGCGAAGAGTTCAGTGATGAGGATATCCGCAAGCTTTCTGAAGAGGATGCTGATACCGTTGAATATATCAAAGGCAATATCGGCTATTTCATGGCCTACGAACATCTGTTTTCCACCTGGATTGCGCAGGGAAGAGATTTTGATGTTTCCAATGTGCGCGATGGGCTTTCAGCATTCAGTCGTTTGATTCATCCCAACCATAAGCGGCTGTTTGATGGCATTTTCAAAACCCTTGAAACGGGCCTGAGTAAACTGGGTGATACCGCGGGCAAGCAGACCAAAGCGATCAGTGAGCTGATTCATCTTATCAAGGATATCCCGATGGATGGCCGGCAGGGCTATGATGTGTTGGGCTTTATCTATGAATACCTGATCAGCATGTTTGCTGCGAATGCGGGCAAGAAGGCGGGTGAGTTTTATACGCCGCATGAAGTCTCGCTGTTGATGTCGGAAATCGTTGCTGATCATCTGAAGGATAAGGACACCATCCAGATTTATGACCCGACCAGTGGTTCCGGTTCGCTGCTGATCAATATCGGCCATTGTGTTGCCAGACACATGGACAATAAAAACAACATCAAATACTTCGCGCAGGAATGGAAGGAGAACACCTACAACCTGACCCGCATGAACCTGGTGATGCGCGGGATTCTGCCGAATAATATCCAGACCCGGAACGGCGATACCCTTGAAGATGATTGGCCCTATTTCGATGAAAATGATCCGATCAACAGCTACAACCCGCTCTATGTCGATGCGGTTGTTTCCAATCCTCCCTATTCGCAAAATTGGGACCCGGATCATAAAGAGAGTGATCCGCGCTATGCCCGTTTCGGGCTGGCACCGAAATCGAAAGCCGACTATGCCTTTCTGTTGCACGATCTCTATCACCTGAAGCCCGACGGCATCATGAGCATTGTCCTGCCGCACGGTGTGCTGTTCCGTGGCGGTGAAGAAGGCGTGATTCGCAAAAACCTGATCGAGAACAATCATATCGATGCCATCATCGGATTGCCGGCCAATATTTTCTTTGGCACCGGTATTCCTACTACTATTCTTGTCCTCAAACAGAAGCGAGCCAACACCGATGTGCTGATTGTTGATGCTTCCAAAGGCTTTGCCAAAGAGGGTAAGAACAACAAGCTGCGCGCTTCCGACATCAAAAAAATCTGTGATACCGTTATCGCGCGTGAAACCGTACCTCACTTCAGCCAATTGGTGGAGAAGAGGACAATTCGCGAAGAGAATGACTATAACCTTAACATCCCACGCTATGTCGATTCCTCAAGCGCATCTGAAAGCTGGGATATCTATGCCTCGATGTTCGGCGGCATCCCGCAAAGCGAACTCGATGCGTTTGCCGATTTCTGGCAGGCATTCCCGACGCTGCGCGATTCGCTGTTTACCGAAAGCGGTACGCCCTATGTGGAGCCGAAGGTGGCGGATCTGGCGCAGGCGATTCGCGAGCATGCAGAAATATCCGGCTTTGCCGATAAGTATGCCGAATCCTTTGCCGGTTTTAACGGCTGGCTGAATAGTGAACTGATCGGGCAGATGCTCAGGCTCAATGTGGCTAAACAGGAGAACCGGATCGGTGGCGATATCTTTTCACGCCTGCAATCCATTCCGCTGATTGATCCATATCATGCCTATCAGATCCTCGATGATCACTGGCAGCAAATCGCCATCGATCTCGAAATTCTTCAGACCGAAAGTTTCAACTCCTCCCGAGTCGTTGATCCCAACATGGTGATGAAGAGTAAGGATGGCAAAAAGGAAGAGGTACAGGATGGCTGGAAAGGCCGCATCATGCCGTTTGAACTGGTGCAGGCGATCTATCTGAGTGAAGAGCTGGCATCCCTGCAAACCAAAGAGCAACGGTTGATCGAGGTTGTCGCAGGCATTGAAGAGATTATCGAGACACTTTCGGAAGAAGAGGGCGAATATGAGGTTCTGAACGATGCCAACGATAAATTCGTGGCGGCGAAAATGAAGAGCGAGCTGGCGGATATTTTCACCAGTGTGGACTCCGATGAAATACGGGCACTAAACGCCTATCTTGAACTGCTCGAAGCCAAGGCAAAGAAACCGGAGAAAGAAGCCTTTATTCGGGAACATACAGAGGTTGATTGGACTCAGATGGAGGCCAATAAGGACGGTACCTACGGCAAGGCCAAAGTGAACAGTTATCTGATGCAGTTGCAGGCATCCTTTGATTTCCCGGAGGAATCTTTCGCGCATAAGCTGATCAGGGCGAGCACACTTCTGGATGAAGAAAAGACACTCAAAGCAGACATAAAAGCGGAAGCCGCTGCATTGCATCTATTGACGAAAAAGACGATTGAGGAGCTGGGTGATGATCAGGTTCGTGAACTGCTCGAACACAAATGGATCATTCCGCTCAGTGATGCGCTCCATCAACTGCCGGTTGTGCTGGTTGATACGCTAAGCACTCAACTGCAAGCACTGGCCGAAAAATACCGGATTACCTACGCCGACAATGCCCGCGCCATTCAGCAGTCCGAGGCCAGCCTTGCAGGCTTGATTGACGAACTCGACGGCAATGCATTCGACATGCAGGGACTTGCCGAGTTTAAAACCCTGCTCAAGGGCGAGTAAGATGGCAGAACAAGCAAAGAAGAATGTGCCAGAAATTCGCTTTAAAGGTTTCACGGGCGAGTGGGAAGAGAAAACGCTAGGGGGAATGTTTCCCATTACTTCGGCTGCACGGGTTCATAAACATGAGTGGACAAAAGCAGGTGTTCCTTTTTTTAGATCCAGTGATGTCGTTTCAGACTTTAAAGGCAATGAAAATGAAAAAGCGTTTATTTCGTTTGAGCTATTCAGCGCATTAACGGCAAAAGTTGGGCGGGTCAAAAAAGGCGATCTATTGGTTACTGGCGGTGGCTCGATAGGAATACCATATTTAGTAAAAACAGATGATCCTTTGTATTTTAAGGATGCCGATTTGCTCTGGCTTAAAGTCGGAGAGAACATGGATAGCTGTTATTTATATACTTTTTTCTCCGCATTCCCGTTTAAGCGATATATAAAAAGCATCTCTCATATTGGCACGATTGGGCACTATACGGTTGAGCAGGCAAAAAGCACCCCCATCGGAGTGCCTCAGGAAATCGAAGAACAAACCCAAGTCGGCGCGTATTTTGAGAACCTTGATCAAATGATTGGATTGCATCAGCGGAAGCATGAGAAGCTGGTGGTGCTGAAAAAGGCGATGCTCAAAAAGATGTTCCCGGCTCCCGGCTCCACCACCCCCGAAGTCCGCTTCAAAGGCTTTGCTGAACCGTGGGAAGAAAAACGTTTCGATGAAATCGTTAATCGGGCTACTGCCTTTAGTCAGGATACCAAACTTCCAAGAGTTGAATA
>PEAA01000019.1 GCA_002753275.1 Zetaproteobacteria bacterium
GTTGAGTCCGAGCGCGCGAAGGCAGCAGAGTCTGCCGATCAAGCGATTTCAGATGTGGGGCAGCAAGAGTCAAGTATTCGTGTCGATGTGGAAGTGTTGAGCGAGTTGATGAATCAGGTTGGTGAATTGGTTTTAAATCGTAACCGTTTGATTCAGTTATTGGCCAATGATCAAGGTGAAGTGGCACAAGTTGGTCGTAATATTGATCACATTGTGACCAGTCTCCAAGAATATACCTTGCGCTTGCGTATGCAGCCAATTGGAACTTTATGGAATCGTATGCCGCGCGTTGTGCGTGATTTGGGTGGTTCACTTGGTAAACGCATTCGATTGGATATGTCTGGGCAAAATACAGAGTTGGATCGCTATATTATCGCTGCATTGAAAGATCCTTTGGTGCATATCATTCGAAATTCATGTGATCATGGTATTGAGACGCCAGAAGAGCGTGTGAAGGTTGGCAAGCCGGCTGTGGGCGTTGTGAAACTCGATGCATTTCAAGAGAGTAGTCGTATTATTATTGAAATTTCCGATGATGGTAAGGGAATTGATGTTTCACGCGTGGTCAAAAAAGCGATTGAGATGGGTGTGGTTACGCAAGAAAAAGCCTCGCAGCTTACCGATAAAGTGGCATTGCAGTTGATCTTCCACCCTGGCCTTTCTACGGCAGAAAAGGTCTCTAAGGTGTCTGGCCGTGGTGTGGGGATGGATGTGGTCAAGCAGGAGATCGCCAAAACGGGGGGGCATGTCACGATTGAGAGTGAGATGGGTAAGGGAAGTACCATTCGAATGAGTATTCCATTAACGCTTGCGATTATTCCTGCATTGGTGATTCGTGTGGCAGAGAAAAACTTTGCCATGCCGCAAATGAATGTTCAGGAGTTGTTGGCGATTCGTGAAGGCGATCATGCTTGGGAGCAATATGCAGGTGCCAATTTCTATCGTCTGCGTGGACGGTTGTTGCCGGTGCTCTATTTGGCAGATGCATTATTGCTTAGCGATGAGCGACCTAAAGAGTTTATTGTCATTGTGGTGCATGCAGGGGCATCGAGTTTTGGCTTGGCTGTTGATGCGGTTTTGGGTTCTGAAGAGATTGTTGTGAAGCCGATGGGTGAGCATTTTAAGAATCTATCTATTTATGCCGGTTGTAGTATTACTGGGGATGGCAGCGTGGTTCCTATTCTTGATGGATCGGGGTTGCTTTCCCATTTGAAACTTCTTGATGAGTCTGATCATGAAGAAGCGGGTGTTTCTGATGATAACAATGCGCTGGCTCAAGATTGTGAGCAGATTCTTGTGGTTGAGAATGCAGGTGAGCGTTATGCATTGATGATGTCGGTTGTGGAGCGTTTGGAGAAGATTACAGCTGATCGTTTTGAGGTCTCAGCAGGGCGTGTTGTTCTGCAATATCGTGAAGAGGTGATTCCATTTAAGCGCCTCTCATCGCTTATGAAAGGGCAGGATAAAGATAAACTTTTATCTGATAGCAAATTGCGACAAGGTGTCAATAATTGCGTAATTTTACAAGATACCAGTGGACATCATTTTTGCTTGGGCGTGGATGTGATCCACGATGTGCTTGAAGTTCCTGTTGATATTAAACTGGATTCTGGTGTGGGCGTGTTTCGTGGTACGGCTGTTATTCAAGGGCGTGTTACAGAAGTTTTTGATAGTCGTGTATTGATTGACAGTATGCGTTGTGATCAAGGTGCAAAAAAAATGGCTAAGCTGTTGGAAAAAAACTAAGTCATGTTAAATTCACGCTTGTTGAGAGATGATAAAGGGAGAAAACAATGAGTATTGTTCGTAAAGTAATGGTCGTGGATGATGCGCGTGTTGTGCGCATGGCACTGCGTGGAATTATGAAAAAAATGGGCTGGGAAGTGGTTGAGGCTGCAGATGGTCGAGAAGCTGTGTCGCAGTTGGAAAAGAATCCTGATCTGTCTCTCATTTTATTGGATTGGCATATGCCAGAGATGAATGGTTATGATTTCTTAGTTTATTTGCGCTCTAAACCGGAATTTTCTGAGAATCCAAAGGTGGTTATGGTGACGACTGAGGCATCGATGCCATCGATGTTGCAAGCATTGGCTGCAGGGGCCGATGAATACATTATGAAACCATTTGATGCTGATATGATTGCCAGTAAGCTCGAGCAAGTGGGGATTGTTGTCGAAGCATCATAAGAAAACAGAAGGCAGGTAGGTGATATGATTAAAGTACTTATCGTTGATGATTCGATAGCCTTCAGAGTTTTTCTGAGAAAATGTTTAGCCTTAGAATCTGATATTGAAGTTGTCGGCCGTGCGCGTGATGGAATTGATGCACTTGAACAGATTAAGGATGCAAAACCTGATGCGGTAACATTGGATATGAATATGCCGCGTATGGATGGCATGGAGACCTTGAAAGAAATTCGTAGGCTCTATCCTAAGATCGTGGTGGTGATGGTTGCATCGGAAACGGAAGACGATGCGAGCCGTACCGTGAAGGCGCTGCAAGAGGGCGCGTTTGACTTTATTTTAAAGCCAACAGCTTCTGTAACGAATCCACTGGAAAATCTTCGGGTTGAATTAACAACGCGTTTGCGCGAAGCATTTCGGGGGCGTCCTGATGGGATTACTTCTGGCAGTATCGTTGGTCGAAAAGATGGGCGGAATACAACGGCTTCAGGGGCGGTTCAGCCTCGCGTAAAACTGCCCGTTGCCGATGTTCATTACAGCTTTCGTACACCTCCTGCCGTGTTTCGCCCCTCCATTTTAGCGATAGGTAGCAGTACGGGAGGTCCAGCCGCGCTTGGAATATTGGTTTCATCTTTTACTAAGCCATTTAATATACCCGTGGTGATTGTGCAGCATATGCCACCCCTTTTTGTTCATTCGTTGGCTAAAAGTTTAAGTGCCAAAATGGTGATGCCATGCACGGTTCCAGTCGATGGCGAAGTGCTTGAAAATGGACATGTCTATATTGCTCCTGGTGGTGTGCATACCGATATTTTGATTAATGATGTAGGGAAATTTTGCGTGAGGTTGCATGAGAGCCCGCCGGTTCATTTTTGTCGACCTGCGGTGGATGTAATGTTTAAGTCGTTGGTTCATTTGGCACCAAAAGTAAAAACTTTGGCCGTTGTGTTAACGGGAATGGGGCGTGATGGCGCCGATGGTGCCGCAGATTTGGCGGATCATGGTGGTTTTGTGATTGCGCAAGATGAAGCATCGAGTGTGGTTTGGGGAATGCCAGGCGCTACAGTGAAGGGCGGTGCAGCCCATGAAATGTACCCCTTGGATCAAATTGGTCCGTTACTGGTGAAGAGGATACAATAATGCAACAATCTACTTATGACTTTTTAAGAGATTTTCTAGTGAGACACTCAGGTTTAGCATTGAGTGAACAGAAGCGCTATTTGGTTGAAACCCGTTTGGTGAAGATCGTGCGTGATTATGAGCTGGCGGATATTAATGCCGTTGTTGCCGAATTGCGTAAAAATGAGAAAAGTAAATTGGCGCAAGATGTCATAGAATCAATGACGACCAATGAGACGATGTTTTATCGTGATAAACATCCCTTTGAGTCATTGGCTGAACATATCGCCCCTGAGATGCTTGAGCGCCATCGCCAGTTGCGTGTATGGTCGGCAGCTTGTTCGCGTGGTCAAGAGCCCTATACCATTGCCATGGTGCTGGATAAGTTGATGCCCGACTCATTGCGTCGTTGCCGCATTGTCGGTACCGATTTGGATGAAGTTGCTTTACGCTATGCGGATGCGGGTGTTTATACGCAAATGGAAGTTCAGCGCGGGCTTGGTGTTCGTGATCTTGTGCAATATTTTGAACAAGACAATGTCAATTGGAAGGTTCACAATAAATTGCGCGGCATGGTGAAGTTTCAGAAACTTAATCTGATTGATGATGCAAGTGTCGCCTCAATTCGAGGTGAAGGTGAGTTTCATGTGGTCTTTTGCCGTAATGTGTTGATCTATTTTAGTCCTGAAGAGCGTTGCCGCGTGATCGATCGTATTTCAAAACGGATGGTTGTTGGTGGCTATCTTTTTACAGGTGCAACTGAGGTGATTGGACAAACAAAATCCGAGTGGGCTCCAGTGAAAAAAGGGCAGTCAAGATTGTGGCAGTTGTTAAAGTCTGCCTGATATCTTGGACTGTTGAGCTGGATAGTTGTGGCTCATACTGAATTTTTATATCTAATATTGGCATTGTTGGGTTTGGTCGCAGGGTTCCTTCTTTTTAGGAATAGGGAACTTCATATCCAAAATTTAGATCTTTCTGATCGGGTGCATGCGCAAGCTGATGAGTTAGATGCTTTTACGGTGCTGATGGTTTTCGATGAAAGCTGGAGTTTAGTTCATGTGAACAGCATGTTTGAGCGTCGGTTTGGTTTGTCGCAAGAGGCCGTTCTTTATAAACCTTTTTCATTGGAACAGCAAAATGAAGCGGGAGGACGACGCTCTCGCGCCTACTTTGAATCGATTCGAAGTGCTGTCAATCGCGATGGCCTTTGGCAAGGACAGCTCTATCTTCATGATCATAAAGGGGTTCCTTTTTGGCTGTTTGCAAAAATTGTCGTGCAATCACAACATGAACAGACCCATTATGTTTTAACGGGTGTCGATGTTACAGAATTGGTGACATCAAAAGAGCGTAGCCGAGAACAGACAGCCTTTGGTCAGGAAATTTTAAAAACGATGCCGATGGCGTTGATCGTGGCAGAACATCGTCATAATCGAATTGTTTTTTGGAATGATGCCTCTTCTGATTTGTTTCATTTGGCTTCGAGTCAAGTGTTGATGCATCCGGTCTCTGATATGGATGTTGAGTGGAATGAAAAGGTGCTGCAAGCGATCGATTCTGCGACAGAGATGCAGATGACCTCAGAGTGGCTTGAACAGACCATCGTTCGTAATGATACTTCAAAATCGTGCAATGTGCGGGTGATGCCAATTGTGGTTTCCAATATTCGAGCCAATCTTATTATGATTACGGATGTAACGACCATTCGCGCTATGGAGCAACGCTTGCGGGTTACAGGGCGAATGGAAGCGATGGGAGAGATGGCTGCAGGGGTGGCGCATGAGATCAACTCCCCGTTACAGTTCGTTAAAAACAATTTACACTTTTTACATGATGAATTCGAGATGTTTCAATCGTTGGATATTCACTTTGAGGATGAAAAGATCGCTGAAGAGTGGGATATATTAAAGCAAGACTTTCCTGAAGCGATTGCTCATTCGATTAATGGTGTTGAACGCATTGCGACCATTGTATCCTCAATGCGGATGTTGTCTCACCCAGGAGATGGGTCGATTCGTCGTTTCGATTTGAAGCAGATGATTCATGACAGTGCCATTATTACGAAGAACACATGGAAATATGTCGCGGAACTGCATACCAATTTTGAAGAGCATGAGGAGCCTTTCTTTTGTTATCCTGAATTATCACAAGTCTTTATCAATTTAATTGTCAATGCAGCCCACGCTATTGAAGAGAAAAATATTAAAAATAGTGCAGAAGGTGAGATGGGGCATATCAACATTGCAACCCATTGGTTGGATGATGCTGTGGTGATTCGTTTCTCAGATACGGGTTGTGGTATTCCCAATGAGAAAAAAACGCGCATTTTTGATGCGTTTTATACAACCAAAGAGCCAGGCAAAGGGACGGGGCAGGGGCTCGCTATTAGCCATGATGTAGTTGTTCGGCGGCATGGTGGAGCGTTGAGTGTCGAATCGGTGGAAGGGCAAGGCACCACCTTCGTTGTTAAAATCCCTTTTTTGAAAGATAAGGATCCACTGTGAAGTTTTTGATTGTTGAGCCTGACGAGTTATGGCAGCGCTCAATGGAACGGCGAATGCGTCGCGCACCGATTGAACTGGTTTATGCCCGTAGTGAAGATCAAGTCAGGTTTCAACTTCAGCATGAAGATATTGATTGTGTGATTGCGGTTGAGCCTTGTGCCGAACTGCATACCGAGAGGATCTTTGGATGGATGTTGGAACATTATCCTGGTTGCGTCCGTTTTTTGACAGTTTCAAATATGACGCCCCATATCGATCGTCTGTTGGGATGTCATATCCATGGCGTAATTCCCCATCCCTGTACACATCAAGATATTCTTCAAGCCTATAGCCATGTGCAAGAGGTGCGTAAAACATGCCCCGAGCGCTGTTTTGAGGTGTTGCTGTGTAAGTTGGATCATATTCCACGGCTTTCTGAAAGTGCGGTGATGTGTGAACGGGCATTGAGTCGAGGTGAAAGTTTGATCTCGATTTCGGAAAAAATTGTCAAACGCGATCCCGGTTTGGTTACAGATATTTTACGCATGGCCAATGCCATGGTTTTTGGTCAATCAAAACGCATTGAGCAAGTCTCACGAGCCTTGTCCGTTCTCGGTGAAAATACATTTAAGAATTTGCTCATTGCCAAGAGTTTGCCGATTAAAGATGCGCTGTTTTGGGAACAGTGGCAAATGCATGCCGTGCGTGAAAGCCGTGCGCTTGTTGAGCTCGCCCGTTTGGAGGGGCTTAGCAAGGATGTTGAAGATGCCATCTGTACACTAGGCCTTTTGCATGATTTGGGTGAGCCGATTATGAACATGGCATTTGGTTCGCTGTACAATCTGGAGAGTATCAAGGCGCAGAAACCTGCGGACCCTGATACCAATACTGCGCAAATTGTATGGGAACGAAAACATTTTGGCTTGGATCATGGTGATGTCGGGGCTTACTTTTTTGAGCTATGGGGGCTTCCCGATCATGTGACTTTTGCAACAAAATTCCATACCCATGCCCAAGAATACCAAGCGGAAGTATTACCGATTGATTTGGCATTGTTGTATTTTGTTGATGCTTGCTATTGTGGGCAGTTGGTCAATTTTGATGTGTTAATCCGTTATGGGTATAGTGAGGCGCGGTTGCAACGGTGGCATGAGACATTGGCGCGCGTGAATGAATCATTTGGAGAATTCGTATGATTACAGTGATGATGGTGGATGACGAAGAGCATATTTTGCAATCGTATCAGCGTTTAATTCGTAGAGATTATAATGTAGTTACGGCGTTGAGTGGTAAGCAGGCATTGGAGATGATCTCAACCATGGGGGCTCCCCCGGTGATTGTTTCCGATTTCCGTATGCCCGGGATGAGCGGTGCCGAGTTCTTTTCCGAAGTGCGTAAACGATGGCCTGATAGTTATCGGATCTTATTGACGGGATTTGCTGATTTTAATGAAACCGTATCTTCGATTAATGAAGGGGGGATCCAACGCTATTTAACCAAACCATGTTCGCCAGATGAGTTGAAGCTTGCCATTGCTGAAGGTGAAAAGCTTTATGCGTTGAGGCAAGCGGAACACGAGCTGCTTAATCAAACACTGATGGGTAGTTTGAATATGTTTGTGAGCGTATTGGAATCGAAATACCCGGAAGTTTCAAAGCGCGCTATTCGCATTGCTGATTATGTCACACAGATGACTACAGACCTTAAAATTCAAGATCCATGGTCATTTAAAGTGGCAGCCTTGGTGAGCCAGTTTGGCTATCTGTCGATGCCGCCAGAAATTTTACAAAAGCATTTGGTGGCCAAGCCGTTGAGTGATGAAGAGATCTCGTTGGTGAATGCGCAGCCTGAAGTGATGCAACGCTTGGTACGAAAAATCCCGCGCATGGGGCCTGTTGAAGCCATTTTGGGTCACTTCAAAACGATCTTGCATATCGATAGAAAAGAGATTCCTGCTGATTCTGGCATGCTTGGTGCTTTACTGATCTTTGCAGCACAACTGTATGACACGGCGGTGAATACTTACCCCGATCAACAGGGTGATTGGCATGTGCATCATGTGTTTAAGCAAAATCAAATTCCCGAGGCGTTGCGCCCGGTTATTGCCAAGCTTAAACCGAAGAAGAGTGAATATCAGGTCAAAGGATTGATGTTGAGTGAGTTGCGCGCGGATATGATTACGGCGGCCGATGTGCGTACAACGACCGATATGAAGCTTTTGTCACAGGGACAAACATTGACCCGTGCATCCATTGAGCAGTTACTTGCTTATGATGTGCGTGTAAGCATTGCGCAACCTGTGATGGTGCATGTGCCAATTTTGACACTGAATTAATTCGTACGAGGTTTTATTATGGATATTGCAACACCGATAGGATTGGCGCTTGCTTTTGGTTTAATGGTGGCGGCGATCATGATGGGAGGCTCATTGGGAGCCTTTTGGGATCCTGTGTCGCTATTGATTGTGGTTGGTGGAACGGTTGGTGCAACCATGATTAATTTTCCTTTGGGCGATGTGCTTAGATCGGTGGGGTTGATTCTTAAAACTTTCTTTTATTCATTGGAAGAGCCTAAGTCTTTGATTGCGACGCTAACCAACTTGGCGGTGGTCTCGCGTAAAGAGGGGGTTTTAGCTTTGGAATCACGCATGGCAGATGTCGATTCAGACTTTATGAAGGGTGGACTACAGATGGTGGTGGATGGCCAAGACCCTGATGCGATTGAAGAAGCGATGTATCTTGAGAGTGAAAAAACAGGGGAGCGTCACTCCCATGGGATGACAATACTTGCGACCTTGGGGGGCTATGCCCCCGCGTTTGGTATGGTGGGGACATTGATTGGTTTGGTGTTAATGCTGCAAAACATGGATGACCCCGCAAGCATTGGTCCTGCCATGGCGGTTGCGTTATTGACGACATTTTATGGGGCTGTACTCGCCAATGTGATTTTTTTGCCTATGGCAGGAAAACTGAAGGTTGTGGCCGCAAAAGAGGAGTTGACGCGAGATATTATTATTGGGGGAATTAAGTCATTAGCGCAGGGTGAAAACCCGCGTATTCTTGAAACAAAATTGATGGGTTATTTGCCATTAAAAGATCGAGAAAGTCAGTTTAACTAATGCCACAATTAGAGGTCAACGCAGATGGCTAGGCGGCAGAAGAAACCTAAGGCAGGGTTGCCCAAAGGGAACTTTGACCTGCTCTTTTTGCAGTTGATGATGATTATGATGGCCTTTTTTATCTTGTTAAACACCATGGCGCATATTGAATCTGAGAAACGCTTAAAAGCACTCTCTTCCATTACCATGACCTTTGGGATTATGCAGGGAGGTTTTAATTTTGAAGATAAAGGGAAGGCAACGGTTGCAGCGCTGAAGATGTCTGAGAGTCAAGACAGTATTGTGCGCACAGCCAAAGCAGTGACAGAACTGGCTAAAAAATTGGGAGGGGATGATGCAATTCATGCCATTCCTCTTGATAAAGAGTCAGTACGCGTTCGTTTTGAACACTCTATTTTGTTTGACAGTGGTAGTACTAAGCTCTCCTCGTATGGACTTATAGCGATGGATAACTTGGCACCGATATTGCAGGAACCGGATGTGGAGTTGATTATGATTGAAGGACATTCGGATTCGACCCAGGCACCGGGTGGCCCAATGGGGAATTGGTCTATTTCTGCGCAGCGTGCATTAAGTGTTTTTGCGGCTCTGCGGGACCGTGGGGTTCCTGTGCGTAATATGGCGGTGGCAGGATTTGCTGATACACGCCCTGTCACACCGGATGTTCATGATCCTGAGAAAGATCGTCGTGTTGAGTTATTGCTGAAGTTCAGAACGGTTACATCAGACGATGTGCCATCTGCAGAAGCGACGCAAGAGATGTTAGAAAGCCAAGCTTCAGACGCGGAAAAGGTTGCACCTTAGTATGGCACGGAAGAAAAAAAAGAAAGGTGAAATTGTCATGGATGGCTGGCTGGCTACTTTTGGTGATCTGGTCAGTTTGATGCTCACTTTTTTTGTGATGCTGCTCTCAATGTCGACGATGGATGTTGCCGGTGTCCAGGATATGTTTACAACCAGTAGCGGTGAGGCCAAAGCAGCAATGATGAAGGAGAGTTCGGAGTCTGAAGATCAAATCGTTGAGCAGCAAAATCGCCGATTGACGCAGCAAGAGATTGAGTTGGCAAAACGACAACGGTCAAAGGTTTCTTTAGAGAATTCTGCCTTAAAGCATGCCGTTCGTTTTCCAGTGGAGAAGGATAAGCAGACGATGCGTATCGATGGTGCGGCGCTGTTTCGTGAGGGGCGTGCAGTGTTGCAGCGCGAAGCAAGGCAGGCGATTTTGGATTTAGGTGAGACATTATTGCTCTCTGAAGATTATATTCGTGTGGAAGGCTTTGTCTCAGAAAGTGAAGACTTGGGTAGGTTTCGAACCCCCGAGTATCTTTCACTGGCGAGAGCGTTAAATGTATTAGAAACATTGCAAGATGCAGGTGTTGAAAGCAAACGATTGTCGTTGGTAGGATATGGCACGGAACGCTCTTTGACGATGGGCAGGACACCACATGGACAACAAAAAAATACGCGTGTAGATATTGTGTTGTATGCACCTTGAGTACGCAGATTTGGGATTAAGGAGCAGAAAAAATGGCGGATAAAGAAGAAAAAAAAGAAGAAAAAAAATCTGGAGGTGGTCTGTTAACCATCATCCTTTTGGTTTTGGTGGTCGTCTCCTTGGGCGTGGGCGGATTTGCTGTCTTTAAAATGATGGAAATGAACGATGCACTTGTGACATTGCAAGAGCAAAAAGCCAATGACACCTCAGGTGTTGAAGGGGGAAGTTTTGCTGGGGGCATGCCTAAGCCAATTGTCGAAACGCCTGGGCAACAGATCGATATTGAGCCGCTTACTGTCAACCTCTCGGATAGTGATGGTACACGCTATTTGCGTATTAAAATGAAGTTTGAGATTCCCAGTGATTTGAGTTCCGATGTCTTGTCGCCTTATATGGGGGTGATCAAGGATCTGTTAATTAATGTGTTGTCGAGCAAAACCTCAGATCAGCTGCGTTCTCCTCAAGGGAAATACCAGTTGAAAGAGGAGTTGAAATACCGTGTGAATGATATTGTGGCGCAAGATAGTCCAGTGGTGCGTAAAATTTATTTCGGCGAGTTTATCATCCAGTGACTGAACCGCTTCTTAATGAGGATGAACTCAATGCGTTGATGACTGGGGCTGAGCCCTCGGATATTTTGCAATCGATGCTTGATAAGCTACCTCCCTATCCACAACCCGACCATGTTGAGGTGATGGAGTGGGGCATTGATGTCATCAGTTTGCATCAAGATCAAACCTTGGTGATGCTTGATGATAAAATGGCGGCAATGTTGTCCGAACACTGGACCGCGGTTGCTCGCCGTGATGTGACTGTGTTTTTTAAAGATCACAATGAAACCAGTTTCTTGGAAGCGATGGATGCGCATGATGGGCATGTGGTGTTTTCTTATGAGATTGGCATCTTGGGCTCTATTAAAGTTTCGGCCTCGATCGAGTTGGTTGCTGCCTATGTCGATATTTTATTGGGAGGGGATGGGCGTACCGCCAATACAGAAAACCTACTCTCTTTTATTGAAACGCGCTTGAGTCAAAAGCTCGCAGATAACCTCGCGCGGGTGATTGAGCAGTTATGGCGGGTGATTATTCCTGATTTCGGGGTGATTCGTTATGTGCGTATGTATCGGGACACCATGGATCTCATGTTAAACCCTGAAGACTACCCTGTTGCCAGTGTAGGGTATGTTGTGGTGCTTAGTGATGATATTCGTGGGGATGTCTATTTTCATTATGATCGTCGATCATTGGCTTCATTGTTGAAAAAGCATCACGAATCGACCAGTGATGGCATTGAACGGCGTTACTCATTGGAGACTGGACAAAATATTCCGATGAAAATGACCTTGAATTTGGCCAGTTGTAAAATGCATGTGCGTGATCTGTTGAGTTTGCAACCTGGAGATATTTTGCCTTTATCTGTTCCGCAGGGGGATCCATTGACTTTTTCTGTGAAGGGCAAGCCTCTTTTTCTTGCTAAGCCGGGATCATTGAAGGGGCAAATCGCCGCTGAAATTATTGAACGGTTAGAGCATGATTAGTTCGTCGTTGATATCGTATTGAAAGGGAGAGTTGAATGGCAGATATGAAAGATAGAGAGGATCGATCCACCGATATCAGTAGCAATCTTGAGATGGTTTTGCAAATTCCTGTCAAGGTGACGGCTGAAGTGGGTTCGATCAGTATGTTATTGCAAGATATTTTGAGACTTGAGACAGGAACGGTACTTTCGTTGAATCGTAAAGTGGGTGAGTCGATTGATATCCAAGCCAATGGTACGCTTATCGCTAAAGGTGATGTGATCAAGGCTGAAGGGAAATTGGGTGTTCGAATCGTTGAAGTTGTCTCACTGCATGATCGTTTATCTGCGCTCGATTAGTTTTTTACTGTTGCTGATGCCATTCACTGTGTTTGCGGCGGATGATGTTTTGCCAACCATGCCCGATAACTATGGATTGTTAGCGAAGATTATTGTGGCACTGGGTGTTGTTTTAACGCTTTTTATGTTATTGATTTGGATGCTGAAACGGATGCAGGGGCTTAATGGTGGCGGGCAATCTGGAGCCATGCAGATTGAACAGCGCTTGCATATTGATGGTCGCCATGCGGTTGTTGTTCTGAAACGAGGCTCGCGCCGTTGGTTGTTGGGGCTCTCTAACGAACAGATTTCAGCATTGGGTGAATGGCATGAAGATTCAGCAGATTATGAGCCATCGAATTATCAAAGGGCGCATGACCAAGCTGTAAAGGATCAAGGTCGTTGATGATGTATATTTGGCAACTCATTGTTGGGATTTGCTGTTTTGTTGGATGGGTTGATTCCGCTTGGGCTGTTGATATTCCCCGTTTGACAATAGGTCTTGAGGGCGATTCTGATCCCGATCAGTTTTTTACTGGATTAAAGATCCTTGCCTTTTTAACGGTTTTGACGCTGGCACCATCGATATTGGTGATGATGACCTCATTCACCCGTATTATCGTGGTGTTTTCATTTTTGAAGATGGCGTTGGGTACCCAGCAGTCTCCTCCCAGTCAGGTCTTGATTGGTTTGGCACTTTTTTTGACTCTTTTTATTATGATGCCGACTTGGCAAGCGATTGATCGTGATGCTTTAACCCCCTATTTGAACGAGACAATCAATCAGAGTGAAGCCTTTGAAAAGGCACAGCAGCCCTTGCGTGAATTTATGTTAAAGCATACCCGTGAAGATGATTTGGTGCTTTTTTTACAAGCTGCAAAACAGGAACAAATTGAGGGCCCTGAGCAGACGCCAATGCATGTGTTGATTCCTGCATTTATGATTTCAGAGTTGCGCACCGCCTTTGAAATTGGCTTTCTGATCTACCTTCCTTTTATTGTCATCGATATGGTGGTGGCTTCGGTTTTGATGTCGATGGGGATGATGATGTTACCACCGATGATGATCTCATTACCGATGAAGATCGTACTGTTTGTTCTTGTCGATGGCTGGCATCTGTTATCACAATCGTTGATTGCCAGTTACGCTTAGTTTGCCCATTCACTTGTTTGCAACACCATCGCGTTGTCGGTGGTGTTTTTTTTTTGAGGTGGTAATTCTTTCCATGGTGATAGGAATTTTTTTCCCATTGCCTGATGTTGTGGGGCTTTAGGAAATTTTTTCCCAGAATGGGTTGGTTGTTAACCTGTTGTTTTTATATTTTTATTTTCATTTATTCTTGGAAGGTTTGTTTTGGCATTGGCCGTGCTATAAAAAGGCATGGAAATTCAAGCGATAGATATAACGAAACCTGTTGCCACCCAGAAAGGTGTTGTCAATGCACAACCTGCACAGAAGTTTCTTGATGTGTTCACCGCAAAAGCGGAGTTGACACAACAGTCTTCGTCTACGCTTAAAGAAAATTGTAATACATCCGTGCAGAGTGTGAATCAATCGAAGACGATAGCGGTGCAATCATCATCGACAGGTGATTCCAATGTAATAGATGTTCTCCCATTCAATACGACCACAACGCCAGTCATGCATCGGGTCGATTCCGCAGCACAACAAACATTGGCATCTACTCCTTTGGTACAAACAGAAATGCAGCAGTTGGGGGTTCAAAGTGATACAGTCGCACAATCAGTCGCGCAGCCTGCCGCTAAGGTTGCATCTGCGAATGTTGGCGCAGCTTCACGAAATGGTGTTGTTAGCCATTTATCCAACCCTTTGTTATCCAACCCTTCGGACCACGCCTTCAGCGGAACGCAGCAGTTGGGGGTTCAAAGTGATACAGTCGCACAATCAGTCGCGCAGCCTGCCGCTAAGGTTGCATCTGCGAATGTTGGCGCAGCTTCACGAAATGGTGTTGTTAGCCATTTATCCAACCCTTTGTTATCCAACCCTTCGGACCACGCCTTCAGCGGAACGCAGCAGTTGGGGGTTCAAAGTGATACAGCCGCACAATCAGTCGCGCAGCCTGCCGCTAAGGTTGCATTAGAGAGCATTGCCATCAGCCCTTCGGCACAGGGTATGATCTCCAATCGTGCTGATGGAATAAACATGCCTTTATCCGCAGTGATTCAACCTGAGCAGGAAGCAAAACACGCGCATAAAAATGTAGATGCGCAGTCTATTCATCACGGTCATAGCGCAACAGCTGAGGGTAAATCTGTTCTAAGCAGTGTTGTGGATGCTTCTGCACCTTTGCTTAAATCTGAAATGATCAAGGATGTGAAAAAGGGGGCTGTGATGGCCGCCAAAGTTGATGCATCTTTGAGTGAAAAAATAGCCTCAACACCGCAAAATCAGGCCACCATGGTGGAGGTGATAAATCGTTCTATTCTCAATCGTGGTGAAGTTGCGGCATCCGCTTCATCGGTGTTGAAAAAAGGTGCTTCCTCCTTCGAGGGTGATCATCTGGAGCGAAATAGTCGCAGCGATTTTGCAAAACAAGATGGCAGTAAGGCAAATATTCATGTCGATTTAAAACAGGTGAAGGGCGAGATTATGTCCCCCATGATGAAGTTTCCTGTGAAGATGGTTACATCCACTTCAGAGCTATTCATGATGAATGGTCAGCCAATGGTTGTGGGTGAGCAAGCACAAGAGTTGGATCGCACAGCGCGTTCATTGGCCCAATCCGCTAAGGGGATAATCGATTCTGGGCAACTCCTACAAATGGGTGCGCAAAGTTCATCAGCTGCACAGCAGCAGGTCATGCAAGAGCAGGCTGCTGCACCACGGCATGTTTGGGAGCAGAACTCGGTGCGCATTGCCAAAGAGATGATGGGGGCCGTCAAAGCAAATCAACAAAAGATTGAATTGACCCTTCACCCTGCACACTTGGGTAAAGTGAGTATTACCATCCAAACGGATAAAGATAAAAAGGTTTCCGTCAATATGCGGGTTGAAAATCCCAACAGTATGGTTGAACTCAGCAAGCATGTTGAAAAGTTACAAGAGACGATGAAGCAGCAAGGCATGAATCTTGGGGAGTTTTCGATGCAGAGTGGTGACGGTGGTACAGGGCGCCGTCAGCAAGAGCTATTGATGGCGGCAGGGGGGAATCGCGCTGCCGTTGCTGAAAGCGCTGAGGGCGTAGCGGTTGAAAACACAATGGGCATTGATACGGAACGCCATGTTGTTAATTCTCATGAGTTGTTGAGCGTTCGTATTTAACAAAGCGCCTTCATGGGTGTGGTATCCATGCCGTGGTGTATGAATGTTTAAATCATGAACGATGTGATTTGATTATCATTTTATTGTGGTGAATTTTGGCTTCATCACGGCGCAATTGGCATCTTCTTATCTGGGGTGCCGTATCTCTACGAAAAATCTTATGTGGTAATTTTTGCACGATGGCGGTGGGGAGAGGCAATAATTTCCCACCTTCTTTGGTGTTTTGAAGATAGCGGAAATTTTTTCCTCGCCCTTAAATGTGTGTGTATTAAGATAAGTTATTGTTTTATAGTGTTTTAATTTGTCTGTCTATGTTTTTTGTTCGATGTGGGTTGTTTGGCATCCTTTCTGCTCTATCTATGGCATACAGGTGATGAAGATTGCATCTGTAAATGAGGCGGTAGAAAGGAGAATAGAATGGCTGCGATTGGTTCGACCACATCAGCATTGTCAACGGCGCCAACATCGGGTGTTTATACTGCAGCGACAACCACGGCTCAGAGCGCAACGCAACAGCTCGGTAGCCAGGATATCTTCTTGAAACTGCTCGTGGCGCAAATGAAGTATCAAGACCCTATGAAGCCACAAGACCCAACGGCTCAAACGACGCAGTTGGCACAATTTAACATGGTGGATGCACAAAATAAGAGCAACACACTTTTGGCTGATTTGAAAGCGGCTCTTGCCGGTACTGATCAGACTTCGCAAATGATCCCTTATCTTGGTCATCAGGTGCTTTATGAAGGCAATCAGATCAATTATGATGGATTGGCCAACAAGAGTGTCTCGGTTGATTTCCCATCAGGAATCTCACAATCGGTAATTTCGGTTGTTAATCAGTTTGGTAATGTCGTCAAAACATTACATAGCGGTGTTACGCCTCAAGGTCAGATGGATCTGACTTGGGATGGTACCAATGATCGAGGGGGGAAGGAGAACCCCGGCGCGTATAACATCGTTGTTGAAGGAACAACGGCCTATGGTGACCCTGTTACACCTACAACCTACATTACAGGTTCAGTCAACGCGATTCGCACAACATTAAATGGACAAGAGATGATGGTCGATAATCAACCCATCGCCTTGGCCAATATTAAACAAGTTAAATAATTCAATTAAAGATCAATCGAGGAGAGCGTCATGGGAATTAATAATGCATTATATATGGGAAGTAACAGCCTGATTGCATACGGTGAATCGGTGCAAGTGATTGGTAACAACATCTCCAATGTGAATACATTGGGTTTTAAAGGTGAAAATGTAAAATTTGGGGATGTGTTGTCATCCAATGCGGCGCGTTTGCAAATTGGTAACGGTGTGCAGTCGGTCAGCGTCTTGCAAGATCAAGCCAAAGGTAGCTTCCAACGCAGTAACAATTCAACGGATATGGCGATTGATGGTAATGGTCTTTTCGTGCTTAAAAACCCAACCACCGGTTTGAGTGAATATACCCGTGTGGGAGATTTTGCCCTCGACAAAACCCAGCAGTTGGTAGCCGGTAATGGCTCCAATGTTCAAGGATGGCAGCTTGATTCACTTGGCAATCCTATTGGTAGTGTGGTCAATGTGAATGTGGGCGGTGTGATCTCTGTGGCACAAGCGAGTTCCTTGCTTGATGTCGGGGTCAATCTGGACAACAGTGTTACCGCAATTGATCCTGCTGTGACCCCATTTGATCCAGCAAACGCAGCAACATACCATTTCAAATCGGATGTTCAGGTGCTCGACTCTTTGGGTGTGCTTAAAGATATCAGTGTGTATTACACCAAGGTGGGCTTGGATGCGGGTGGAAATTCTGTTTGGGATTACCATGCGATGACCGATGGGGCGAATGTGGGTGGTGTCGCGGGTGTGATGACAGAAATTCAAAACTTGGGACTACCTTCTGCACCTGCAGCTATTGCTGCAAATCCAACAGCGTCGACCGTGGCTGCGGGTGTTGTCACCACACTTGGAACACAATCCCTGGTATTCAATAACCTGGGTCAATTGGATACAGAAATTGCACCTTCGCTTACCATTCCTTGGGCTGGTGGTGCAGCTGTTGGTACGATTCAACCTAACTTTGGGGCCGCCGTGACTGTAGATAGTTCAACCGGCACGGCTGCTGTTCCAAATGGTGTCACAGGTAGTGGTACGGATGGTGCGATCTTGGCCTCTTCAGGTTTTGCAACACGATTCTCAAACCGTGATGGTTTCCCATCGGGTCAGTTGGATCGAATGGAAGTGGACAGCAAAGGCAAGATGTTCGGTATCTTTACCAATGGTCAACGCCGTCCACTCTATCAAGTCGCTTTGGCATCTTTTCCTGATGAATCCAAATTGACCAAAAATGGTGCCAGTGTGATGACGGAGAGTACTACTTCAGGGGCGGCCGTGATCGATAAACCAGGCAACAGTGGCCTCGGCGTGATCTCATCCTTTTCACTGGAAACATCGAATGTCGATTTGGCAGGGGAATTTGTAAATATGATCGTGGTTCAACGCGGTTATGAAGCGAACTCAAAGGTGGTGCAAACCACTGATGCCATGCTACAAACCTTGCTTGGAATTAAGCGTTAATCGCATTCTTAAATAAGGTATATGGTTGAATTGAGGCAGGGAGGTCTCTTTCATCAAGTGTGGATGCAAAGGCATGGAGGCCTTGCACAATCGATAACATTACGGCACACACACGCTATTAACAGCCTCGATCGATTCGGGGCTGTTTTTTTATGGAGAAAAAAATCATGCGATGTGGGACGGTGGGATTTCAATCACCAGATCATGGATGACGCGAACCTGGCAGGCCAGCCGTGAGCATGCCTGGGGGGAGTCTGCCGATTCGAGCCTATCCTCTTCCTCAAGTGAGGGTTCGGGTAAATACTCCCCACCGTCATGAATATAAATATGACAGGTCGAACATGCCAAATTGCCATCACAGGCGTGGCGCAGGTTAATGTTGTGGTCAATGGCCGCTTGTAGCACGGTGGTTTCCGGCTTGACAGTGACCGTTCGATTGTCAGGCAAAAAGGTGAGGGTAGGGCCTTTGCTTTTAAAAGGGTTCCAAATCATCCGTGTTTCTCCTTGAGTTGTCTCTCTATGGCAAGAATTGATGCTGTAGTAGCGAGGATTGTATCTGCATTAAGTGAAATAGATTCAATGCCTTGTGTGACCAACCACTGGGCAAAATCGGCGTGGTCGGAGGGGCCCTGGCCACAAATGCCGATGTATTTCCCGCGTGCTTTACAGGCTATGATCGCTTGCTGAAGCATGATGCGGACCGCCTCATTGCGTTCATCAAAGAGATCTTCAACCCATTCGGAGTTGCGATCGACACCCAATATCAACTGCGTTAAATCATTGGAACCAATAGAAAATCCATCAAAGAGATCGAGAAACTGATCTGCAAGAATGACATTGGCGGGAATTTCACACATCACATAGACCTTTAAAGAATCCACGCCGCGTTTGAGTCCAAACCCCTCCATTCGTGTTAACACCTCTTGCCCCTCGTGCGGGGTGCGGGTGAAAGGGATCATGAGATGAATGTTGGTGAATCCTTTTTGTTTGCGTGCCAAGCGCAGTGCTTCACATTCCATGGCAAAAGCATCATGAAACATGGTTGATCGGTAGCGGCTGGCACCACGAAAGCCGATCATGGCATTATCCTCGATAGGCTCAAAGGCTTCGCCGCCAGTGAGGTGGCGATACTCATTCGATTTGAAATCGGAGAGTCGAACAATCACCTTTTTGGGATAGAAGGCGGCGGCGATGGTGCTTACCCCTTCACAGAGGGTTTGGATGAAGAAGTCGCGCGGCGATGAAAAAGCGCGGCTTTTTTGTGTAATGATTTCTTGAATATCTGGGGAACATTGCTCTGGATGAAGCAGAGCCAACGGATGGATGCCGATGTGATTGTTGATAATGAATTCTAAGCGGGTTAACCCCACCCCATCATTGGGAAGTTGTGCCGTTGTCAATGCAGTATCAGGTTGTGCAATGTTGAGCATGATCTTGGTGTCGGGTCGTGGTATGGATTGGATCTCAAGCTGTTGGCTGTGAAAGGGAAGAAGCCCTTGATAGAGGGTGCCAATATCGCCCTCCGCGCAAGAGAGTGTTGCTTGTTGCCCACTTTTGACTCGAGAAGTGACCACTTTGGTACCAACAATGGCAGGAACGCCAAGTTCACGGGCAATAATTGCTGCATGACAGGTACGCCCGCCACGGTTGGTGACAATGGCCGATGCGATTTTCATAATCGGCTCCCAATCGGGATCGGTCATGTCGGTGACTAAAATTTCGCCAGCTTGAAAAAGTTTCATTTCATCGACATGCTCAATGACGCGAATGTTTCCTGATGCGATCTTTTGCCCAATGCTTTTTCCACGAATCAGAGGCTCGCCTGTTGCATCGAGGTGGTAGAGGGTGCGTTGTTGATGTTGTTGTTGGCTGTGGATTGTTTCAGGACGCGCTTGGACAATGAAAAGTTCACCTGTGATGCCATCTTTGGCCCATTCAATATCCATCGGCTGCCAATGGCCTGCGCGTGCGGAATAGTGCGCTTCAATGGTCATAGCCTGCTTGGCCAGTGTGTTGATTTCATTTATGTTTAAGCAAAATTGTTGTTGTCGTAGGGGGGAGACGGCTTGGATTTGTGTTGGTTTGTCACCGATGCCTTTTACCATCTCAAGTGCTTTCTCGCCAAGTTGTTTGCGAATAAGGGGATCGTTCCCTGAATTGAGCGAAGGTTTAAATAGATAAAATTCATCGGGGCTGACAGCCCCTTGAACAACCATTTCTCCTAAGCCATAGGCGCCATTGATGAGAATGATATCGGAGCAACCACTTTCCGTATCAAGTGTAAACATAACCCCTGAACAGGCGAGGTCACTGCGGACCATTTTTTGTACGCAGGCGGAGAGAGCAATGTTGTGACCAAATCCTTGATCGATACGGTAGGAAATGGCGCGATCATTGAAAAGCGAGGCGAAAACAAGGCGGATATGTTGCAGTAGCGCCGCTTCGCCTTGGATGTAGAGGTAACTCTCTTGTTGACCCGCAAACGAGGCGTTGGGGAGATCTTCAGCTGTTGCTGAACTTCGAATGGCAACAGCAATATTATCGTCTGTCGCAAGGGTCTGGTAAGCGTTTAAAATCTCTCTTTTGAAATCATCGGGTATTTCACCTGTAAGAATTTGTTTTCGAATTGTTTTACCGATGCGTGATAATTGCACAATATCATGATGGTCGATCGAGGTGAGTTGCTGTTCGATGCTTTCAAGCAGTTGATTATGGCGCATGAAGTGCCAATAGCCCTCTGCGGTCGTGGCAAAGCCACGAGGCACCGAAATCCCTTGACCAGAGAGTGTCGTGATCATCTCTCCGAGCGAGGCATTTTTTCCACCCACACTGGCGAGGTCATCCATTGTTAATGTGTCTAAAAAACGAATGTATTGATCGTGGTCATGCATTATAAGGAGTCTCCCTCAGCAATCTTGGAGAGCTGCTGCCACTGGTGTAAAAATTCTAAAAGATGGGGGCGTGTTTCGGATTCATGTTGCAAGTAGTGAAATAAACCCAGCATGGCTCGGGAATAGGCAGGTTCGCTCAGCCCTCCATTGAAGCGTTGCCAACGCAGATAGAGTAGTAGTGTCGAGCAGACATCGGTTTCACAATAGTTGCGTATCGCGGCAATGTTGCCCGCTTCAAACATTGCGCGAACTTGATCTCCTGCGGTATCGAGTTTGCCCGGAATCTGAAAGGTGGTCGCGACTTCATGCAAGCTGCAGCGGGCTGAAGCGCCATAATCAGAAAAGGCTTCGAGCAGATCCAAATGGTAAGTGCTTGAGTATCGGGTGTCGTAATTGTTCCATTTGTCGCCTTCAGAAAACCAACGGGGGCATGAAATTTCATGAACCATCGCGCGGTATTTGAGTACAGGGATGTCAAACCCACGGCCATTGTATGAGACCAGTTGCGGTGCACGAGATTCGATAATGTGAAAGAAGCGTTCGAGCAACGCCTTTTCATCGGAGGAGGTTTCTCCTCCAGATGTGATCTGTTTTAATATGATTTCATGGCCATTTTCACCTTTTTCATGCACCAGATGAGCGTAACTGATCGCGACAATTTGATGGAAGGGTTGGCGTGGAAAGTCGCTTTTTCCCCCCGTTCTTTCTAAAAAATATTCGCCTAAGGCATCGCGTGCCGCGAGGGTTTTAAGCTCGGGTTGATTGAGAAGCCGCTTGCTTGCTTCAGCATCGGGGATGGTTTCTATATCAAAAACAATGGTGTCGTGGCGCATATTAGGCTCTCCCTTTTAATGTTTGGAATGACGAAATTGTAGCATTTGGCGCTGCCCTAGAATGAGTGACATGAAAACAAAGATTGCTCCGCCACCGGTGACGGCGCTGGCAAGCCAGAGCGTTTGCATCCAGATGGTGCTTGAATCAAACGGCCAATAGTTGGGTAGCCACCATAAAAATAGTCCCATAGGGATGCTGGCGATGATGGCTTGTAGAATGCGTTTGATCCCTGCACTTTCGATGATGACGCCTTGTTGGCGGCGGAAATAGACAATGAGTAGCAAAAGGTTGATGTAGGACGCGATGGATGTGGCCAGTGCAAGCCCAACATAGGCGAGGGGTTGCATAAGTATGATGGCGAGAATGATGTTGGCAGCCACTCCGATGATGGCGAATCGAACCGGTTTTTTCGCTTCCTTTTGAGCAAAGCAGGCGGTGGAGAGGACGCGAGCCCAGCAAAAAGAGATCAATCCAAGCGCATAGGCTTGCAAGACTTGGCTGCTGGCGACGCTGTCTGCATGGGTAAATGCGCCATGCTCAAAGAGGGTGCGCATGATTGGTTCGGCTAAAAAAATGATGCCAATGGTGGCAGGAAGGGTGATCCATGTAAGCCACGCGAGTCCATTGCTAAGGTCGCGCTTGGCGGCTGCGCTTTGACCATTGCTGGCATGTGTTGCAAGGATGGGCAGCAGAGCCGTTCCCATGGCAATACCAAATACGGCCAATGGAAGCTGTACGATCCGATCGGCATAATAGAGATAGGAGACGGCACCAACGGGTAAAAGAGTGGCTAAAATGGTGCCGACTAAAATATTGACCTGGACAGCGGCGACGCCAACAACAGCGGGGCCAAAAAGGTGCATGGTGCGCCGAATGGCGTCGGATCGGAACGCAAGGCGAGGTTTGGGAATCCAGCCAATCCGTTTGAGCGCGGGGATCTGGATGGCAAGTTGTAAAAAACCGCCAAGAAGCACTCCGTAGGTGAGTGCAAGCCCTGGGTTTTCGTGTTCGGGCGCAACCCATATCGCAGCAGCAATAATGGCGATATTGAGTAGGGCTGGGCTTGCAGCGGGTACCGCAAAACGGCGGTAGGCATTGAGGACAGCCCAACCCATGGCGGCAAGCGAGATCAGGCCAAGGTAGGGAAACATCCAGCGGGCCAATAGCAGTGATTGATCCCAACGCTCCGCTTCATCGGCAAAGCCGGGGGCAAAGGCAAAGAGCAACCACGGCATCATGATGATGCCCAGTGTGGTGAAGAGCGTTAATGCCATTAAAAGCAGGCCGGCAAGATGATTGAGGTAGTCGTGGGCGGCGGCTTCCCCTTGCTTGCGCTCGTCGCTGAGGACGGGGATGAGCGCAACGGTTAGCGTCCCTTCGGCAAAAATTCTGCGAAAAAAGTTGGGTAATTTAAAGGCAATGAAAAATGCATCGGCCAGTGGACCTGCGCCTAAAATACGGGCGATGAAGATATCGCGTAAGAAACCCAAAAGGCGTGAAAGCATCGTCCAGCTGGCAACGGTGGTGGCGGCACGCATAATACTGTTCGTAGGCTTGTGGTTTGTTTGCATTGATTTTTCTGTGGAACTTTTCATAATGCGGTGCTCTTTTAACCTCTCTGTTTGAAATACCCAAGGGTGCAGTTGCAGGAGAGTGAAAGCAATGCTTGGATAGTGTTCGTGTGGATCGCGTAAGAATCTAGAGGGGGTGATGTTGATATGCCAGGAGTAAGAGTTGCTGCTGATGAGCCCATTGAAATGGCGCTGAAGCGTTTCCGTAAGCAGGTGGAGCGTGCAGGTGTTGTAAGTGAGTGCCGTCGTCGTGAAGAGTATGAAAAACCTTCAATCGCTGCTAAACGCAAAGCTGCTGCTGCCCGTAAACGCTTGATGAAGCGTCTGCGTCGCCGCCGTTTTAAAGATTAATTGTTAGCGTGAAAGGATGATGTGAAAAAAATGCCGGGTATCATTGCTCGGCATTTTTTATTTGTATTCTGTTGCAAGATAGAAAAGTTCGGGAGTGATCGATGGTCAATAAAGAGCAAATTACAGATGATATGAAGGCGGCCATGCGCGCCAAAGATAAATTGGCACTGGGTACGATCCGGATGTTGATGGCTGCGATGAAAGATAAGTCGATCGAGGTGGGTCATGAATTGGACGCGGATGAGATTCTTGCTGTCATTACCCGTATGATTAAACAGCGTAAAGATGCCAATGCGCAATACAGTGATGCAGGTCGCAACGATTTGGCGGAACAAGAGCAAGCAGAGATTGAGGTGTTGGCAAAATATCTGCCCGAAGCGCTTGGCGATGATGAAATTTTAGCATTGGTCAATCAAGCCGTGGTGGAAGTGGCTGCAACAGGGATGAAGGATATGGGGTCTGTGATGGGCTTGGTGCAAAAACAGCTGGCAGGTCGCGCCGATATGGCGGTTGTTTCTGGGGTTGTTCGCAGCTGTTTGCAGGCGCTGTAACGATCATACCTTTATTCAATCGCAATAGATTGCGCATTTCGCAACAGTAAGCATGGCTAATTTTTCAACAGGGTTTCTTGATGAGGTGTTGGCACGAACCGACTTGGTCCAGCTCGTTGCCCGACATGTGGAGCTTAAGCGGGCTGGTTCAAATTTTATGGGTCTTTGTCCTTTTCATCATGAAAAGTCACCCTCGTTTTCGGTCTCACCTGACAAACAACTCTACTACTGTTTTGGCTGTGGCAAAGGGGGCGGTGCGTTTCAATTTTTGATGGAGCATGATGGCTATGCTTTTCCAGAGGCCGTTGAGTTGTTGGCAGAAAAAGTGGGCCTTGAAGTGCCTCGCGAGTTTTCAGGAGCGCGTGAGAATGCGCAGCAGAGAATTCGAGACTTTAATGTACTTGAGTCTGTGACAAGCTATTTTGTTCAGCGACTGAAATCTGACGAAGGTGTCGTTGCACGCCGTTATTTAGAACAGCGCGGTTTGCCGGCAGAAATTGTTGAGGTTTATCAGCTTGGTTATGCCCCGAGTGGTTATGGCGTGTTGGCGAAACATTTTGCAAGAGTTCAGGATGTCGAGTCTAAACTGGAAGCCGTGGGCTTGCTCTTTAAAGGCGAACGCGGCTATGGCGACTATTTTCGTCATCGTTTGATGTTTCCTATCAAGGATCGAAGAGGGCATGTTGTTGGTTTTGGTGGGCGTATTTTGGATGAAGGGCAGCCTAAGTATTTGAATACGCCAGAAACAGAACTGTTTCGTAAATCAAACCTTTTATATGGACTTTCTGAACATCGTGATGCCATTCGAGATCAAAAAATGGTGTTGGTGGTTGAAGGCTATATGGATGTTCTGGGACTTGCTGCACATGGTTTCCCTATTGCAGTTGCACCATTGGGAACGGCGATTTCGGAAATACAAATTCGTGATCTGTTTCGTCTTTGTTCGCAGCCTGTTTTTTGTTTTGATGGTGATAAAGCGGGGCGACAGGCAGCATGGCGCGCCTTGGAGCGGATGTTGCCGTTGTTACAGTCAGATATTGAGCCAAAGTTTCTCTATCTTCCCGAGGGTGAGGATCCTGATTCGCTGGTGCGCAAAGAGGGCGAAGCATTTCGGCTGCGATTGCAGCAAGAGTCCAAGCCTGTTTTGGATACATGGTTGTTGGGGTTGCAAAACATGGTCAGTCAAGGGGCTCATGGTGGGGCGCAAATGGCGAAAAAGGCGGACCAGATGTTACAGACGATGCAAGATCACTTTTTGCGCCAAGCATGGCAAAAAGCGGTAGAGTCCAAAACCGGGATTCGTTTGCATCAAGCAGTGCGGCAGATGCAAGCCCCCCGTATGGGCCGCGGTGGAGAGGGAGGGGCGATTAAACCGCTGTTTTCCTTTTTTTTAACGGCGTTATTGCAAAAAACTGATCGTTTGTTGAAGATGCAACTATCGGATGATAAACTGATTTTTCTTGACTATGGGCATGCTTATCATGTATACACCCGCGCCCTTGAACTGAAGCAGCAAATAGATGGCGATGCAATTGGTGATGAGCAGTTGATCCGCGAACTGATGCTTTCATTTCCAGATGACACAAATATATCCCGATGGGTGAACCATCGAGAAGAGATAACCGATGATGATTTTGAAGGGCTGTTGAATGCAGTTCGTGCCCAGGCTATCGGCGAGTGGCTGGCCCGCAACAAAGCGTTACCGCTAGAAGAGATCATGCGATTAAAACGAAAAATGATTGCGCTCAATGAGCAGCGCAAATACAGAGGCGAAATATGACGACAGCATCATCAGATAAGCAAGCACGCATTCAAGGATTGGGTTCGCTGATTGCCAAAGGTAAAAGTGCCGGATTTATTACTTATGATGAATTAAACAAGCATCTTCCTAAAGGGATTGTTGATGCGGATCAAGTAGAACAAGTGATCAATGTGTTTACGGAGATGGGTGTCGATGTGGTCGATCCTGAACGCGCTCCAACCGGTGAATATGCAATGCGTTCTGACCGTTTGCGTAAAGAGGATTCTGCGTTGCGTGCTGATACCACAACATTGGGTACGGTGGTGCGCATCGATGACCCTGTGCGTATGTATTTGCGTGAGATGGGTACCGTTGAGCTGTTGACGCGTGAAGGCGAAATTGAGATTGCCCGTCGTATTGAAGAGGGGCGCATGCAGATTCATGAAGCGATTTGTTTATGCCCAGCGCTCTTTAAAAAGATTATGGAACTGGGGGAACGAATCGTCGCCATTCGAGATGAAGCGCTTGAAAGTGGTGAAGAGATGAATTTCCGTGGTATCTTGGAAATTGATGAGAAGGTCGTCAACTCTGCTGCGATCGAAGCGTATGAAAATCGTATGAACAAGGGCGAGGATGATGAAGAGCCCGATGAGGTGAAGGTTGACCCTGCACAGTTAACCGAAGCGATTAAAGCGCGTACGGCAACACCAGATGGCACGCCAATGGAAGAGACTGTGATTACCAAAGAAGAGCAGCTTGAGGAAGCATTGCAACGCTTTGAGCGCGCAAAAGAGTCCCATGCTCTGTTCGTGATTGCCAAAGCGAAATCATTGAAAAAACTGAATGATCAAGCGTTGCTTGAAGAGGCAGATCGTCATTTGCATGATGTGTTGATTGAGTTGATGAATATTCCATTCTCCCCTAAGCAACTTGAAAACTTGGTCAATCGTTTTAAAAATGGCATTGAGCGCATTCGTAAGTGTGAGCGTGCGGTGCGTGATCTCTGCTTTGAAGCCAAAATGCCGAAAAAACTCTTTTTGGAGAGCTTTCCAAAACGCATTGCTGATGATGCCTGGGTTGGTGAAATCTTGCGTGACCATGCCGATGCAGCATGGGTGCCTGCGTTAACATTGGTGGTTGATAAAATTAATGAAAACCAACGCAAGCTTCGTCGTGTTCAGGCTGAGGCGGAGATGACCGTTTACGAACTTAAGGATGTATCTCGCAAATTGACCATGGGTGAAGCTAAATCGCGTCAAGCCAAGCGTGAAATGATTGAAGCGAATCTGCGTTTGGTGATTTCGATTGCAAAAAAATATACCAATCGAGGTTTGGGTTTCTTGGATCTTATTCAAGAGGGAAATATAGGGCTGATGAAAGCGGTTGATAAGTTTGAGTGGCGTCGTGGCTATAAGTTCTCAACCTATGCAACATGGTGGATCCGTCAGGCGATTACCCGTTCGATTGCGGATCAGGCACGCACCATTCGTATTCCTGTCCACATGATTGAAACGATCAATAAAATCATGCGTGTATCGCGGCAGATTTCTCAAGAAATTGGTCGTGAACCGACCCCTGAAGAGCTCTCCGAACATCTTGAGATGCCGGTGGACAAAATCAAGCAGATTATGGAAGTGGCCAAAGAGCCAGTTTCCTTGGATACGCCGATTGGCGATGATGAAGATTCGCATCTTGGTAACTTTATTGAAGATGAACGGGCAGAGAATCCTTTGGATGTAGCAGTAGCGCAAGCGTTGAGTGAAGCAACGCTTGAGGTCTTAACCGATTTAACCTCAAGAGAAGAGAAAGTCTTGCGTATGCGTTTTGGTATTGGTATGAATACGGATCATACGCTTGAAGAGGTAGGGAAACAATTTGGGGTGACGCGTGAGCGTATTCGTCAGATTGAAGCAAAAGCGCTGCGCAAATTGCGCCACCCTTCAAGGGCGCAAAAATTGAAGACATTTGCAGATCATGACCCATCGGCTTCATAGGCGGTAAGGGATTGGTCATTAGCAATACTCTCGGGAGGAGTCCAGTTGAATAGACAAATTTGTATCGTGGGTGGAAGTGGTTTTGTCGGGCGCGCCATTAGCAAACAGGCTTTGGCGGCCGGTTATGATGTGCGGGTGGCTTGCAGACACCCAGAGCGGGCACAGGATATGATGGTTGATGGCGTTGATCTGGTGAAGGTTGATGTGATTAATGGTTCGGGGCTTCGTGATGCTGTTGCCGGTTGTGGTGCAGTGATCAATTTGGTTGGTTTGTTATTTGAGCGAGGAAAGTACTCCTTTGATGCGGCGCATGTGCAAGGGAGTCGTCATCTGCTTGCCGCGTGTGAGGAGGTTTCCGTGGCTCATTTTATACAGATGAGTGCATTGGGGGTGAATGAGAACCCGAAGAGTATTTACGCACGCACCAAAACCATTGCCGAACAACAGGTCAAACAGAGTCGTATGCATTGGACGATTTTTAAACCCTCGCTTATTTTTGGTGCGGGAGACTCCTTTTTCTTGAAATTGAAGAGTGTGTTGGCGGTAGCACCTGCCATGCCGGTGTTTTCACCGACAACCTGTTTCCAGCCTATTTGGGTTGAAGATGTTGCCCGTGCCTTTGTTCTCGCTTTAGGGAATCGTAAATGCTATGGGCAAAGCTATGCACTTGCGGGTCCCCATGTTTATAGCATGCAGGCATTGATGGAGAGTTTGATGCGCGTGACCGGCTATCAGCGCTTATTGATCCCTGTGCCATCGTTTGCGGCCAAGGCCTTTGCGATGGCAACGGCATGGTTACCAACCCCGCTGATCACCTTGGATCAACTGCAGATGATGGAGACCGACAATATTGTCGGTCAAGGGGATTCATATCCACAATGCTTTGGTGAGGCTTCTTCCGTCGAGGCGATTTTGCCTACCTATATCAAGGCGGATGCGGCAGGGCGATTGCAGAATAAATTGGATGTTTATCGTAAGCATGCGCGTTAATTGTCGATAAATATGATGGAAGAATTGGATTTTATTACGGTTTTACCTTGGTTTATTATGGCCTATCTGCTTGGTGCGATCCCTTTTGGTTTGCTTTTTTCTCGTTGGTTGAGCGGTGTTGACCCGCGCGAACATGGTAGTGGCAACATTGGTGCAACCAATGCCATGCGGGCAGGGGGGAAGCGTGTTGGTGCCTTAACACTGATCGCAGATATAACGAAGGGGGCGATTCCTGTGGGCTTGTCCGTGCTGTTGCATGCGAGTGATTTGTTAATATTGCTCTTGGCACTTTCAGCTTTTTTAGGGCATATCTTTCCAGTCTACCTTAATTTTAAAGGTGGTAAGGGGGTGGCAACCATGTATGGCGTGCTACTGCCATGGTTGCCTTGGGTCGCTGTTGGTTCCTTTGTGATTTGGTTTGTGGTTTATAAAGTGAGCCGTTATGTCTCATTGGCTTCGATTATTGCGGGGTTGGTTCTGTTGCCTTTTGCCTATCTTGTTGGGGCGAGTGAGGTGACCATGGTGGGTGTGACGCTTTTGGGATTGATTATGGTAGGGCGCCATTGGGAAAATATTAAACGGCTGTTGGCGGGAGAAGAGCCCAAAACAGCTTGATCGTCTGGTTTGTTGAACGAGGACGGACCCTGAATTAGAAGGAGTATGAATGCGGCGACTGTATCTCGGATGTTTATGGATCAGTTTGATATGGGCAGTTCCTTTGCATGCAGAGGATGAGGATCTGTTTAATTCACTGCCAGAACAGTATGTGGTCAAACAAGGTGATACGCTATGGGAAATTACGCAGACCTATTTTGGTGATCCTATGAAATGGATGGATCTTTGGTCTCGTAATGCTCAAATTGTGAATCCCCATTTGATCTATCCTGGCAATATTATCAATTTGCGTGAAATTATGCGTAAAACGGAAGCGATAATTGCCTCCTTGCCCCCCGTAGTGGAAGATCAATCTGCTCAAAGTGAATTGCCAGTCGTCGTTGTTGTGCCCGAGGTGGTTGATGAAGCGTATCAACGCCCGATGCTTCCTGTTGTTGAAGTGGATGAGGCGCAAGTCGAGGTCGAAGTGAAGACACTTCCTGTCGATATGCGTAGCAGAGATATCATTTTGCATCTCAATGATCAATCGACCTTGGGTGAAATTTTAGATGTGGCGACAGAGCCGCGCTTTTCAGCCGAGTATGATCAGGTGGTGGTGCAGATGCGTCATCCTGTTGCTGTGGATGATTGCGCTTATGATGTGTATCGTCATGAAGCTGTGATTGAAAACCGTGATGACGAGACGCTCGGAGTGGTGTGGCGTTATATTGGGACACTGAAAATGTTGCAACAGAGTCAAGGGCTTTATCGGGCACA
The DNA here is from genome assembly GCA_002753275.1 of Zetaproteobacteria bacterium. GTDB lineage: Bacteria > Pseudomonadota > Zetaproteobacteria > Mariprofundales > Mariprofundaceae. The sequence goes on from PEAA01000019.1 coordinate 30,394, forward strand.
AGTGTTGCATTCATTGGATGGACTCCTTGCAGGGGATATTTTGCGTTTATCTGTTCCGCAGTCATGGGAGCTTCCGTTGGCGCATGACATCGAGCGTACTGCAATCAGTGAAGTGATGTATGCGTTGCAAGGTACGAATGTAGGCACTGGCCAACACTTGGTGTTGCTTGGTGGCCATGATCACCATCTGCAGATGGGGGATCGATTTCGTGTGGTGCGGCCTGTGGGTACGATTGGCAATGGCGTTGATCAAAGCAGTGCGCTTGAAGAGATCCTTGGTCATATTGTCGTGACGCAGGTGTTTGATTCGCTTTCGTTTGCCGTTGTTAACGATGCGACCAAAGCGATCGTGGTTGGAGATCAATTACGCCTGCCATGATCTCATCGACAGCCCTGGGCTATTTGCGTCTCGCAATGGTGAGTGGTGTGGGGCCTCTTTTAGCAAGGCGAATGTTGGAATATGCAGGTTCCATCGAGCAGTTGTGGCAATTGGATTCACAGGCGTTAAAGAAAATTCCGGGGATTGGTGATCGTTTAACTGCGCAGTTGATGCGTGTTGCTGATGACGAGATCAAGGATGTTGTCGCGCAATGTCAAACGCATGCGATTGCTATTCTTTGCCCTCGGGATGAGGCGTATCCTTCATTGCTGCGACAGGTCGATGATGCTCCTTTGGTTCTGTTTGTTCGTGGAGATCGAAGCGTCTTGGCATCGCCATTACTTTTGAGTGTGGTGGGTGCGCGTCAAGCGAGTCGGGAAGGTCAATTGATTGCTCGGCGTTGGTGTCGTTATTGTGCTGGGCAAGGCGTGGTTATTGTCAGTGGGATGGCCTATGGCATTGATGCTTCGGCCCATGGTGGTGCGCTTGAGTCGAAAGGATCGACCATTGCAGTGCTGGGGAGTGGTTTGTTGGCATTAAATTCCGATTTGCAACAGCGGCAGGTTGAGGCCATTGCGAAGCGCGGGTGTGTTATTAGCGAGTATTTGCCCCATGTCGTGGCGAAACCTCAATATTTTCCGCAGCGAAATCGTATTATTGCGGCCATGTCTACCGTGACATTGGTGGTTGAAGCGTCGCTAAAATCAGGTTCCTTGATTACGGCACGGTTGGCGAATGAATATGGCAGGGAAGTGGTTGCAGTTCCAGGCTCGGTTTTGGCTTCTTCGCACAGTGGTTGTCACCACTTGATTCGCGAGGGAGCGCGTCTGGTTGAATCGGCAGATGAGGTTTTGCAGCTCTTGAAATTGCCAGAAATGGCGCCTTCTCATCGAAGGATTGATCACGATGACGAAGAACAAGTGATGATGGAACTGGGTGAAGATATGCTGTCAAATGTGCAGCGTGTTTTGGTTGCACTGCAGCGAGAAGTGTTGCATGTCGATCAATTGGCAGAGATCTGTTGCTTGACCCATCAAGAACTTTCCCCCATCTTGCTCGACCTTGAATTGCAGGGGCGTATTGAGCGTATGCCGGGTAGTCGTTATATATTGGGAGGAGAACAAGAATGAGTAGCGTGGTGATTGTGGAGTCTCCTGCAAAGGTGAAGACCATCGAGAAATATCTCGGCAAACAGTACAAAGTGTTGGCTTCTTATGGCCATGTTCGTGCTTTTCCTAAAAAAGATGGTTCGGTTGATGTCGATCATAACTTTGAATTAAAGTATGAAGTGATTCCCGATAAAAAGAAGCGCTTGGATGCGATTGAAAAAGCACTGGCTAAAGCAGATACGCTGATTCTTGCCAGCGATTTGGATCGTGAGGGTGAAGCGATTGCGTGGCATGTGGCCGATGAGATGCGTTTGCGCGGTGCGCTTAAAAACAAACAGATTCAACGCATCACCTTTAATCAGATTACCAAAGATGCCATTCAAAATGCCGTTGCCCATCCTGGTGAACTCAATTTACAACTGGTTGATGCCCAACAAGCGCGTAGCGCACTTGATTATCTGGTTGGCTTTACCCTTTCACCGCTGCTGTGGAAAAAAATTCGCCGTGGATTGTCTGCGGGACGGGTGCAGTCGGTGGCACTTCGCCTTATTTGTGAGCGAGAGTTGCAAATTCGGGCCTTTAAGCCAAGGGAGTATTGGTCTATTGAAGCGCGTTGTTTAACGGGAGGTGTTCATGAATTTGATGCTAAGCTTCACGCCCTTGAAAATAAAGCCTTAAGCAAGTTTGCACTTCCTGATGCTAAGAGTGCGGCGGCGGCCAATGCGCGTGTGCAACAAGGTAGCTTTATGGTCACAGATGTGGAGAAGAAGCAGGCAAAACAACAGCCATCGCCACCCTTTATCACATCGACGCTACAGATGGATGCATCGCGCAAGTTAGGATTTACAGCGCGTAAAACGATGCAAGTTGCCCAAAAACTTTATGAAGGGGTTGAGGTTAATGGTGAGCCTGTGGGGTTGATTACTTACATGCGAACGGATTCAGTCTCGCTTGCGGATGAAGCGCTTGATGAGATGCGGCACTATATTGATACGGTTTTCGGCCATGACTATCTTCCCGCAAAGGCACGCCGCTTTAAAAATAATAGTAAAAATGCGCAAGAGGCCCATGAGGCGATTCGCCCCACCTATATTGGCCGAACGCCCGAAATGATGAAAACCATTTTGGATGCCGATGGTTGGAAGCTGTATACCTTGATTTGGAAACGCGCCCTGGCATCGCAGATGACACCGGCTCTTTTGGATCAAGTACGGGCAGATCTTTCATCAGACGATATTGTGTTGCGCGCCAATGGCTCAACATTGGCTTTTCCAGGGTTTCGTAAACTCTATATTGAAGGGACCGATGATCAATCGAGCCCTGATGGAGACCGATTGTTGCCAAAACTCTCGGTTGGTGATGCGGTGAAGATTGAAAATGTCGAGAGCAAGCAGCATTTTACAGAGCCTAAGCCACGGTTTAGTGAAGCGACCTTGGTGAAAGAGCTTGAGAGTCACGGCATTGGTCGCCCCTCTACCTATGCTTCAATTTTGAATGTGTTGCGTGAACGAAAATATGTTGAAATGGATAAGAAACGCTTTGTGCCCACGGATGTGGGCGAGATTGTTAGTCAGTTTTTATCGCAATATTTTGATTCGATTGTGAATACGGGCTTTACTGCAGGGATTGAGGATCAGCTTGATGAAGTCGCGCGAGGGGAGCGGGCATGGCGGCCGTTGCTGCATGAGTTTTGGGCACCATTCAAGGCTCGCGTTGATGATACACAGGAGAATGTCAAACGCTCCGATATCACCCATGAGGAGACCTCAGAGGTGTGTCATGAGTGTGGCAAGCCGATGGCTATTAAATTGGGACGGTATGGCAAGTTTTTGGCTTGTACAGGATATCCCGAATGCAAATCAGCACGCCCAATTGCTGTGCCAGGAAAAGAGGGCGAGGCCAGTGAGCCCGCTGTTGAAGAGCTATCCGATCAGCCATGTGATGCTTGCCAAGGTGAGTTAGTCTTTAAAACGGGACCTTATGGAAAGTATTTGAAGTGTAAAGCTTGCGGTAATAATCAGCCGCTTGAAAAACCCAAAGATACTGGGATTCTTTGTACGGCGTGCAATAAAGGAACATTTTTAGAGAAAAAATCACGCCGGGGGAAAGTTTTTTATTCATGCTCAACCTATCCAAAGTGTAAAAATGCCATTTGGAATGAGCCCATTGCAAAGCCATGCCCCTCTTGCGCTGCACCGTTCGTTACCGTGAAAGTAACCAAACGCTTTGGTACACAACATGTTTGTGTGACGGAAGGATGTGATTGGAAAGAGACGGTTGAGGATGCTGATTGAACGCTAATTTGCGCCAAGCAACCGCGGACGACATGTCTGCGATTGTCGCATTGGCGATGCAGGGCTTACCAGAGGCGTGGTCTGATTCATTGATGCGACAGACCTTTGATACGGTGGGCTATGATTATTGGGTGTTCGAACAGCACAAGACAGTGATCGGCTATTATTTAACCTTGGATGTTTGCGATGAGACGCATTTGATGCAAGTGGTTGTTGCCGAACATTGTCGCGATCAAGGAATTGGGAAATTGATGCTGGGCCATTTGATTGCGCAAAAACGGGGACGCCGAATTTTACTTGAAGTACGGGTTTCAAACTCGGCTGCTATAGGGCTCTATCGCGCGGTTGGCTTTCAGCGTGACGGGGTTCGTGCTGGTTATTACAAAGCTCTTGTTGGCCAAGTTGCTGAGGATGCGATGTTGATGCATCTTGCAGCCTAATGGCTGGATTAGGGGCGTTGGCGTGATGTTGGTGCGGTTTGTGCAGGTGTTGATGTTGCGGGTTTATGGGAAGCACCTTTTGCAACCCTCCGCCGCTGTTTGGCTGACCTTTATGGCGTTGTTGGCACTCTCTATGGCCGCTGTTGAGGGGATTGTTTGGGGCGTGACCGCGCAAGGGATGTTGCCAAAAGAGTATGCAATGTTTGGCGGGTTGGTTGGCGCTCTCGTCGCGGTATTGATCTGGTTTTTTGATGCCTCCTTGATTACCTTGGATATTTCAGAGCAAGGTGATGGTGCGGTAAAGAAAACGCGTCGATGGTCAGAAAAATTGTTATGGGGGCTATTGATTCGTTCGTTGATCGTTGTCAGTACACTGGTGGTCACAGCCCCTCTCCTTGGTCAACTTTTTCTGCAGATTGAGATCTCTAACCGTATTCACGATCTCAATGATGAAAAAATCGCTACATTAATGCAGAGTCAGATTGATGCCTATGATCGTCTATTGCAGCGTCAACGCGATCAATATGATCATTTACAAGTGAAAATTCAGGATGAGATTGCAGGGATTTCTGGGAGTAAAAAATATGGTTATGGGCCCGTGGCTGATGCAATACAACTTCAAATTGATCATGTTAATCAAGAGATCGAGTCGCTGTTTTTAAAGAAAAGTATGGAGATTGCACGGATTCAATCGGCGACAGCGGCGGAATTGAGATCGCTGTATGGAGTGCCGTTGTTGATGGTTGATAGTTTTGAAACGCGCAATCAAATCCATCATGCAATGAAGCAAGAGGATGAGGGCTATCCAATGTCTGAACTATTGGCAATGTTGTTGTTGGCATTGATGTTTATTGTGTTGATGGTGTTGAAACTTTTCCAGAGCCGCGGGGTTGTTATCTATTTCAATGCTCGGTTGCAAGAGTATTATCAGAACTATTTGTCCGGTGAATACTCAGCTTATATTGCTGAGAATGAACGGGCAAGTGGTCCATCTCCAATGCATGCATATCGATTTCATGATTGGATTGAAGAGATGGAGCGTATTCATCCTGATGCCTTGCGTGCAAAGTTGGCTACAAAACCTGTTGTGGTTGGGAAAAATAGCTGGAAGGAAGATGCTGTCGTTGATGCTTTAATTAAGAAACATCCAGCCAAGAGTGAACCCAAGAGTGAA
>PEAA01000020.1 GCA_002753275.1 Zetaproteobacteria bacterium
CACCGGTCATGGACAAAACTTTTGTAATCGCCGCAGTCAATGTGGTTTTACCATGGTCAACATGACCAATGGTACCAATATTTACATGCGGCTTGTTGCGTTGAAACTTCTCTTTAGACATGCTTTTACTCCTTAACCTTTCACACTGGCAATGATCTCTTGCGCAATATTATTTGGAACTTCTTCATAATGTTTAAACTGCATCGTATAGACAGCACGACCTTGAGACATAGAACGCAAGTTAGTTGAATAACCAAACATTTCTGATAATGGAACCTCAGCATCGATCACTTTTGCATTGGATCGATCATCCATACCCAAAACACGACCACGACGACGGCTTAAGTCACCAACAATATCACCCATATAATCTTCAGGGGTAACGACTTCCACTTCCATAATTGGCTCAAGAATTACGGGCTTCGCATTCTTACAACCTTCACGGAAACCCATTGAACCAGCGATCTTAAACGCCATTTCATTCGAGTCAACATCATGGTAAGAACCATCAACAACGGTAACTTGAATATCAACCATCGGGTAGCCGGCAAGAACACCGTTTGACATCGCCTCTTCAGCACCTTTTCCAACCGCAGGAATATATTCACGCGGAATGGCACCACCGACAATCTGATCAACAAACTTAAAGCCAGAACCTGGCTCAAGAGGCTCAACTTCCAACCAGCAGTGACCATACTGACCACGGCCGCCTGACTGACGAACGAACTTCCCTTCGGCCTTCACCTTCGTGCGAATGGTTTCACGATAAGCAACTTGTGGCTTACCAACATTAGCTTCCACCTTGAACTCACGCTTCATACGATCAACAATGATCTCCAAATGAAGCTCACCCATTCCAGAAATAATGGTTTGACCGGTCTCTTCATCAGTACGAACACGGAACGAGGGATCTTCTGCAGCCAACCGACCAAGCGCCATGCCCATCTTCTCTTGATCAGCCTTGGTTTTTGGTTCAATTGCCACTGAAATAACGGGTTCAGGGAATTCCATACGCTCAAGAATAATCGGCTTATCGCCATCGCAAAGCGTGTCACCTGTGGTTGTTGATTTCAAACCGACCGCAGCAGCAATATCACCTGCACGAACCTCTTTGATCTCACTTCGCTCATTGGCATGCATCTGCAAAATACGACCAATACGCTCTTTCTTATCTTTCGTTGAGTTAATGACATACGATCCAGCTTCAAGCACACCTGAATAGACACGGAAAAAGGTCAAAGTACCGACAAATGGATCGGTCATCACTTTGAACGCCAACGCAGAAAACGGCTCATCATCTGAAGAGATACGCCTATCTTCAGCCGCAGTATCAGGATGCTCACCTTTAATCGCAGGCACATCGATCGGTGCAGGCATATAATCAACAACAGCATCCAAAAGGGTTTGAACACCTTTATTCTTAAAAGCCGTGCCTGCCAAGACTGGAATCACTTCAATATTCAAAACAGCCTGACGAATACATTTCTTCAATTCAGCTTCATCAAGATCTTCACCTTCAAGGTAAGACTCCATCAGCGCTTCATTGTAAACCAAAACGGCATCCAACAACTGCTCGCGACGCTCCTGGCAAAGATCAACCAGATCTTCAGGAATATCAGTAACATCATACATCGCACCCATTGCCTCATCTTTCCAGATGACAGCCTTCATCGAAACCAAGTCAACAACACCTTGGAAATTTTCCTCGTTACCAATCGGAACATTCAATGCAACTGCATTATGCCCCAGACGCTCACGAATCTCGTCCACAACGCGGAAAAAATCAGCACCCGTACGGTCCATTTTATTCACAAACGCAATACGCGGAACTTTATATTTATCAGCTTGACGCCAAACAGTTTCAGACTGTGGCTGAACACCACCAACAGCACAGAAAACACCAACAGCGCCATCGAGAACACGCAATGAACGCTCAACTTCAATGGTGAAGTCCACATGCCCAGGGGTGTCAATAATATTGATGGTATGCCCTTGCCAACTACAAGTGGTTGCAGCAGAAGTGATCGTGATTCCACGCTCTTGCTCTTGTTCCATCCAATCCATGGTCGCAGCACCTTCGTGCACCTCGCCAATTTTATGGGAAACACCTGTATAATACAGAATACGCTCAGTAGTGGTTGTTTTACCCGCATCAATATGAGCCATAATTCCAATGTTACGGACGCGCTCTAATGGTGTCTTTCTAGCCACGATCAACTTCTCCTTAATAACCGACTTGTTTAGAACAAAAAATAAAACTTAACAGCTTACCAACGAAAGTGTGAAAACGCCTTGTTCGCTTCAGCCATGCGATGGGTCTCATCACGCTTCTTATACGCACCACCGCGCTCAGCCAATGAATCCGCCATCTCATAACCCAACCGTTCTGCCATAGTATGCTCAGAACGCTTACGCGCATACTCAACCAACCAACGAACCGCCAATGAGTTCTGACGACGATCAGAAACTTCCATTGGAACCTGATAGGTTGCACCACCTACACGGCGTGACTTTACTTCAACCAAAGGACGCACAGCTTCAAGCGACTTGCGCAATACAGACAACTCATCCATACCCGCCTTCTCTGCCGCAATTTGCATGGCTTTATAAACGATACCTTCGGCAACAGCCTTTTTACCGTCTAACATCACTTTGTTTACTACGCGTGACACCTGAGTATCACCAAATTTTGCATCCGGAGTAACCGGACGGCGTGGAGCAGGACCTTTACGTGGCATATCTTATAAACCTCTAACTTACTTAGGACGCTTAGCGCCGTATTTCGAACGAGCCTGCTTACGACCTTCAACACCAGTCGTATCAAGAACACCGCGAAGAATATGATAACGACAACCAGGCAAGTCTTTTACACGACCACCACGAATCAAAACAACGCTATGCTCTTGCAACTTATGACCCTCACCAGGAATGTAAGCCGTAACTTCTTGTCCATTAGTCAAACGAACACGCGCAACTTTACGCAATGCAGAGTTTGGCTTTTTAGGCGTAGAGGTATAAACACGCGTACAAACACCACGGCGCTGAGGACAACCCTCAAGTGCTGCCACTTTATTTATCTTGCGTTTATCTTTACGATTTTTACGAATCAACTGGTTAATCGTCGGCATTTTCACATTCTCCAAATCTTAAACTTCACAGGCGCACCTTGCGAAGGGTCGCGAACTTTATGATCTTGCACTCATGGTGTCAATCAAATAATTCACTTCAATTGATTTTGCACAGCCAATTTCGCTAAATATTGCCCACATTGCTGCTGTGAGGCGGAATAAACCTCAATACATGGCGTCACCCTCGATTTAAAGCCAAACGCTTTGCAACCGTACGGACGCTTTGAATCCCATGTAATATAGTAATGCTGACAGCTTAAACATTCGGGGCGTTTTCTCGTTTGCATCACTCTCCCCCCATCTTAATCCACATCAATCTGCACCCAACCCTCACGCAACTGAACAGGGCACGCTTCAAGGTCTTCATAAGCGGGCGCGGACAACACAGCCCCGCTTCGAACACAGAAGCGGGCGCCATGACGGGGACAGACAATTTCATCGCCTTCACACACGCCACTGCCCAGTTCACCACCATCATGGGTACACATATCCTTCATCGCAAAAAAATCTTCACCGCGCCGAAACAGTATCACGGCACCGACGGGACTCATCACCACTTGATGACAGCCATCGCGCAACGCATCGATCTCCAACACATTCATCCAAGTCGCCATGGTTCTATCCTTAAAACATGCCCAATTGCAATTTTGCCTCATCAGACATCATGCTACGATCCCATGCTGGATCAAAAACCAGCTCCACACACACTTCATCCACCAATGGAACACTCATCACCTTCTGCCGCACATCATCAACAATAAACGGCCCCATGCCACAACCGGGTGCAGTTAATGTCATGGTGATTTCAACCACATTACTTCCATCATCGGCATCAACAACCAACACATCGTAGATCAAGCCCAAATCAACGATATTGACTGGAATCTCCGGGTCGTAACAACTCTTTAAGACCGCCCAAACCGCAGACTCATCCACCGTCCCGCCCTCTGAGGATTCACGCAGAAGCTGCAAATCATCACCATCGTTGCTCTCGGCAAGCCCAAGCGCATCAAGATCTTTATGCGCCACACGGGCAAGGTTCCCCCCCACACTCACGGTTACAGATCCACCAAGATCTTGCGTCACATGCACCGTTGAGCCTTGCGGAATTAGCACCGGGGTTCCTACTGGAATTAAAATAGCATCCATATCGCGCAACACTTGTATCACTTTGGCTCCGCTCATTCTGTCACCGCCACTTCTTTTTTATCAGCCAACGCTGTTCGCGATGTATGCCAACACAAAATCGCACACTTAATTCGACTTGGGAACTCTTTCACCCCCGCAAGCACTGTCAATTTTCCCAACACTTCTTCATTTGCCATCGCATCAAGATCAGCTGTCACCATATGCTGAAATGCATCAAACAATGTCTCAAATTCGGCGACACTTTTTCCCTTCATCGCTTCTGTCATCAACGACGCAGAAGCCACCGAAATAGCGCATCCTTCACCTTCAAAGCGCGCATCGATAATTTTACCTTCATCGTCGGTCAATATATCAATGTGCAATTGATCACCACACAGCGGATTATGACCATCGGCGTGATGATTAGCCTCTGCCAGAATGCCGTAATTACGCGGGTTTTTATTGTGGTCAACAATCACCTGCTGATACAAATCTCTTAAATCAAACACACCCCCCCCCTTAAGCAAACATCCGCTGTGCTTTGTCCAAAGCGCAAAATAGAGCATCAATATCAGCCTCGTTATTATAAAGCGCAAACGATGCCCGTGCCGTTGCCGGCAATCCAAACCGCTGCATGACCGGCATAGCACAATGATGCCCTGCACGAATCGCCACCCCTTGCGCATCAACAATCGTACCCAAATCATGCGGATGCACCCCTTTCATCACAAAAGAGAGTACCGAGGCTTTTTCAGCAGCTGTTCCTATCAAGCGTAAGCCCTCGAACCTTTCTGCTTGCTTGGTTGCATGATCAAGCAGCATTGCCTCATGGGCGGCAATACCGACCAGACCAATCTTCTGCAAAAAATTCACCGCAGCAGCAAAACCAATAACACCCGCAATATTAGGTGTCCCCGCCTCAAACTTATAAGGCAAACTATTGTAAGTCGACGCCTCAAAACTAACGGTAAGAATCATATCACCACCACCTTGATAAGGTGGCATAGCATCCAGCAGCGACGCCTTACCATATAAGATTCCAACGCCGGTTGGGCCATACATTTTATGGGCACTGGTGACAAAGAAATCAACATCCAAAGCTTGCAGGTCAATGGCCATGTGCGCAGCCGACTGGGCTCCATCAACCAAAACCTTCGCCCCCACGGCATGTGCTTTCTCAATCAGCGATGCAATGGGATTGATTGTCCCTAATGCATTAGAGAGATGCACCACACCTAGCAACTTGGTTCGCTCCGTAATCAACTGGGGCAACGCATCCATGCAAAGTGCGCCATCATCATCAATGGGCAACACTTTTAATACTGCTCCCGTGCGTTCACAGAGCATTTGCCAGGGGACAATATTGGAATGATGCTCCATCCCCGTAAGCAAAATTTCATCCCCTGGACGCAAATTACTCATTCCCCAGCTATTGGCCACCAGGTTAATCCCTTCGGTTGCGCCACGAACAAAAATAATCTCATGGCGATGCGCAGCATTAAAGAATTGCTGAATGGTTGTACGTGCTGCCTCATACTGTGCCGTTGCACGCTCAGAGAGTGCATGGACACCACGATGCACATTGGCATTGTCATGACGGTAATAACGCGAAACTGCGTCAATCACACACTGCGGTTTTTGGGTTGTTGCCGCATTGTCCAAATAGACCAAGGGCTTACCTCGAACCTGCTGGTGCAACACTGGAAATTCATCACGGTATGCACGCATCAGAGAAATCCTTCCATATTCATATCCAATGGGTGCGGAAGTTTTGCAAAACACCCCTTTTGCACATAGGCGCGCAAGGCGGGCTCATTCATCCGGGTCATCACTTCACCCACGAAGGCAAGGGTCAAGAGTTGGCGCGCTTCCGACTCCGAAAGCCCCCGTGACTGCAAATAGAACAACTGCTGTTGATCCAAGCGTCCTGTCGTTGAGCCATGGGCACATTTGACATCATCGTTGTAGATCTCAAGCTCGGGCTTGGTATCAACCTCGGCATTGGCAGAGAGCAACAAATTGGCATTGGACTGGGTCGAATGACTCTTCACAGCCCCCTTATGAACCACAACTTTGCCATTGAAAACGGCGCGTGCACGACCATCTAAAACACCACGATAATGGGTATCACTTTGACAATGGGGCGCAAGATGATCAATCTGAATATGGTGATCGCCGTGCTGCCGTCCAGACAAGAGATAAAGTCCGTTAAGTTGGCAATTGGCACCAATATCTGCCAAAGAAATCACCACATCGACCCGCGACCATGCCGCGCCCAGTGTAAGAAGATGTGAACAATAGTGAGAATCACGCTGCTGTTTCACGGCAAGACGGCCAATATGCGCCTGGAGCAAACCTTCTTGCTGCAAACGGTAATGTGCCACTCTGGCGCCTTCACTCAAGTGCAACGCTGTCACTACATTGGTCAACCCGGAGTGCGCTCCTTCTCCCGAAAAGTGTTCAATCAAAACCACTTCAGAGGCTTGACCAACCCTAACCTGATGACGCACATGCGCCACCTTGCCACTGCTGCTGTGCATCATTGCAAGCGGACGATCGAGGCTGAGCCCCTCCGCCACATCGACCATCACCCCTCCTGACGCTAAGGCTCCATTCAGTGAGGTAAAGCCTTGAGACAAAACACTCTCCTCATCTGGCGCGAAAAGATCCGTCGTTTCAGTGTATGATGTTACCGTAATACCTGCAGGAAGGTCTGAACGCTCCTTATCCCATACGCCATCAACAAAGTGCAATGTATAGGATTCAACATCGACAAGGCGCGCCATCTCCACATCATCGACAGGATGACTGTCGTGGTAGAGTCGCGCCCCCAGTGACGCCAACAGCGGCGAACAATCACTGTATTTCCAATGTTCATCTCGCGTCGTAGGAAAGCCTTGCGTAAGCAAATCTTCAACCGCACGCTGCCGTAAATCGTGGTGTACACTTGATCCATGCAGCTGTGCGACGGCCTTATGCAACAACTCTGCATCCAAACTCATGATCTTGCCTCGGCCCGCACCCAATCATAACCACGGGACTCAAGCACTTTCGCCAAGGATTTATCACCCGTTTTAAGGATCTGGCCATCCATCAACACATGAACGACATCCGGCTCAATATAATCAAGAAGGCGTTGGTAATGGGTCACCACCATCATCGAGCGATCAGGGCTGCGCAGCTGATTGACACCACCGGCCACCACCCGCAGCGCATCAATATCCAAACCTGAATCGGTCTCATCCAAGATCGCAAAGCTAGGCTCAAGCACCGCCATCTGGAAAATTTCATTGCGTTTCTTTTCACCGCCAGAAAAACCCTCATTGACCGAACGGCTTAAAAATGCGGCATCAAGCTCGACCGTTGCCGCTTTTTCACGCACCATGCTCATAAATTCCATGGCATCAAGCTCTTGCAACCCCAAATATTTCCGTTTGGCATTCAGCCCTGCTTTCAAAAGATACGCATTGTTCACACCTGGAATTTCGACCGGATATTGAAACGCAAGAAAAACACCTTCCCAGGCACGCTCCTCGGGAGACATTGCAAGCAAGTCTTTGCCTTGATAGATCACACGCCCTTGCGTCACCTCATAGCCACCACGCCCCGAAAGCACATTGGATAGTGTTGACTTGCCCGCACCATTAGGCCCCATAATCGCATGAATCTCACCGGAACCAATCTCAAGATTGAGCCCTTTAAGAATCTCTTTGCCCTCAACGCGGGCGTGTAAATTTTCAATTGTTAGCATCTCTATCCCTTCTCTTCGATCTTGATTGCATCTATTACCCCACCGCACCTTCAAGCGAAACTTCCATCAGCCTATTGGCCTCAACGGCAAACTCCATGGGCAACTCTTTGAACACATCTTTACAAAAACCATTCACGATCAACCCAACAGCATCTTCTGCCGAAATGCCTCGCTGCATACAATAAAAAAGCTGATCCTCACCAATTTTGGAAGTGGTCGCCTCATGCTCGACCGTTGCCGTTGCATTTTTCACTTCGATATAGGGGAATGTGTGCGCCCCACACTGATCTCCCAGAATCAATGAATCACACTGGGTATAATTACGGGCATGGTCAGCCTGCTTGCCAATGCGCACCAACCCGCGGTACGACTGTTGTCCGCGCCCCGCTGAAATGCCTTTGGAAATGATGGTGCTACGACTATTTTTACCAATATGGATCATCTTGGTACCAGTATCAGCCTGCTGACAGTTGGCCGTCAACGCCACGGAATAAAATTCACCCACTGAAGATTCTCCCAACAACACGCAACTCGGATACTTCCAGGTAATCGCAGAACCCGTCTCGACCTGCGTCCAGGAGACCTTGGCACGCGCACCGCGGCACTCCGCCCGCTTGGTGACAAAATTATAAATTCCACCCACACCATTTTCATCGCCAGGGTACCAATTCTGCACCGTGGAGTATTTGATCTGCGCATCTTCAAGAACAACCAACTCAACCACTGCCGCATGCAGCTGATTCTCATCACGCATCGGCGCAGTACACCCTTCAAGGTAGCTGACATAACTGCGCTCTTCCGCAATGATCAATGTGCGTTCAAACTGACCGGTATTGGAAGCATTGATGCGGAAATAGGTCGACAACTCCATCGGACAACGCACCCCTTTGGGGATAAACACAAAGGAACCATCGGTAAAAACAGCAGAGTTCAGAGCGGCAAAAAAATTGTCTGAGGTTGGCACAACCGAACCTAAATACTGCTGCACCAGCTCGGGATAGTCGCGTACGGCTTCTGAAATCGGGCAAAAAATCACCCCCGCATCCTTCAATTTTCCTTTAAATGTTGTAGCGACAGAAACCGAGTCAAAAACCGCATCCACCGCCACACCCGCAAGGGCAGCATGCTCACGCAAGGGGATACCAAGCTTGGCATAGGTTTCAAGCAACTTGGGATCGACCTCATCCAGGCTTTGCGGTGCATCTTTCGGTGATTTCGGTGCTGAAAAGTAGGAGATCGACTGATAATCAATCGGCGCAATATTCAGATGGGCCCAATCGGGGCTTTCCATGGTTTGCCAATGTTCAAACGCTTGCAATCGCCAATGAAGCAACCAATCGGGCTCCCCTTTTTTAACGGAGATGTGACGGATCACATCCTCATTCAATCCGGGCGGCAGGGTGTCAGATTCAATATCCGTGACAAAACCTGCATCGTATTCACGCCCAACAAAGTCTTGCGCTTCGCTCATTGGCTCTCTCCTGAAGTTGCAACAATCGGCAAGCCACGCTGCAAACGAATCACTGGGGTAAAGGATGCATTGATCATATCGGACAATGAAATATTGGCGAGCACATCGTGCATCGCTTGATTGATCCGCTTCCAATTGCCATGGGTAATGCACACCCCACGCTGATCACACACCAAGGCATCACTGCTGCTGCAATCGGTCAAGGCGATATCCCCCTCCAAACAGCAGACAATATCACGAACGGAGATCAGATCGGCAGCACGCGCCAACTTGTATCCCCCTTTCACACCACGAATCGAAATCAAAAGATCGGCATTCAAAAGGGATTGCAAAATTTTACTGACGGTGGTCGAAGGTATTTTGGTTGCATCGGTCAATGCCGAAGTGGAAAAGAGCTCATCAGCCTCACCGCTCGCCAGCTGCGCCATCAACAAAATACCATAATCTGTAATCTTGGTTAATCGCAACAAGTCATCTACCCCTTTCTAATGTGGAGTATTATAGTCCACATTAGAAAGTTAGCAACCCAGCGATCCCGCATAGCTTACGCGGATATTTTAACAGACGCTCATATTCAATGAAAAATTCTCAAAAAAACGCCTCGATCAATGCCATCTGCAAATCAGACATTTCATAAGGTTTAGGCAGATACGCCGCGGGAAGTAATCCTTCATTTAGCTTCGCCGTGAGATCCGTTTTAGCATAGCCTGATGAGATAATTACCTTCACATCTGGATCAACCTTCACCAGTTCCGCAAAGCATTCATCCCCCGACATCACCGGCATGGTCATATCGAGAATAATCACATCATACGCGACCGGATTGGCACTAAAGCGCTGCAAACCTTCGAGCCCATTCACTGCAATCTCTACCGTATGACCCAATTGTTGCAACCGCGCCTGCAATACCATCGCCACCAAATCGTCATCATCTATAACCAAGACATGGTAATGAGGTTGCTCTTCAACGACTTCTGACATACTCACACCATTGATCGATGCATCCACATTTTCACTGCTATTCTCTACATGTTTCGAAATGGGAAAAGAGACCGTAAAAGTGGTTCCCACACCTTCAGACGAGTTCACATTTAAAACACCATGATGGCTATGAACAATCCCCAACACCGCCGACATACCAAGACCACGCCCTGTAAACTTGGTGGTAAAAAATGGATCAAAGAGCTTTTTCAACACACTTGGCGGCATGCCGCAGCCATTGTCACTGATCGCAAACGCAACATAATCGCCTGGTAGAACTGATGATTTTGCATGGGTATTTAACCCATCCAAATAAGCTTGGTCGATAGAGTGTTCCATCGTACCAATGGCAATCTTTCCACTATGCCCATTCATCGCATCCGAAGCATTGATCACCATATTCAGGATCACCTGCTCAAGCTCGACGACATCGGCATCAATCAAGCGAACCCGCTGATCAATTCTAAAGATCAAACTTACATTGCTAGCAACCGACGATTCGAGCACTGTCCGCATCTGTGCGATCATACGACTCAAACCAATCGGCTCAGATGCCAACCGACCCGAACCCGAATAGGACAACATCTGCTTCGACAATCGCGATGCCTGCTTGCTTGCATCAACAATACACTTCAAATGCGCATGCACATTGCTTGGTGATTCACTTAACAGCGTCTGCAACAATTCGGCACTACCAATAATCGGCGTGAGCAAATTATTAAAGTCATGGGCAACGCCTCCCGCCATCAAACCCAACGATTCGAGGCGTTGATGCTGCTCTTGCTCCAAAGAGTGTTCGGCATCACGGACCTTTTCAATTGCACGCATATATTTACGCACATCATTAACCACCAACACGCCACCAATAACCGAACCATCTTCTGCAACCAACGAGGAACTGGTGATCATCGTCGGAACCAAATCCCCATCTTTGTCACGCAAACGGGTTAACTCGGCCTCACCATCACTCTCCTCTGCAAATAGGCGGCCAATTTCCGTCCGCTGAATAAAGGCCCAAGAGGGATCATTTTGAAGATCATGAACAATAGCGAGGGTGCTCTCCAATCCATCGATCTGTATGGGAAAAAGGCCAATTTCAACCTCAAAGAGCTCCCCCCCCTTACGCTCACCATTCAAATGGCCACGCCTGGACATCTGTTTCGCACGCTTACTCCGAGCAAAAGTCTCTCGATGTTTCACATGGGTTCCACGCAGGGATCGTGGCACCAAATCATCCACGCTCTTGGTGAGAGCCTCTTTACGACTATAACCAAAGGTTTTACAGGCATGGTCATTAAAAAAGGTCACCTTGCCATCCACATCATTCACAATCACAATTGAGATGGGCAGCTGCGCCATGGTTGCAAAAAACTTTTCGGGTTGACTGCTATAAAAACGCTGCAAACGGTTACCAAGGAGATCTCCCATCGCACTGACAAAGTCGGTCTCATGCTCTTTAAAGAGATGCTTGCATGGTAAGCCAATCAACTCATCGGCTTGATAACCTAACAGTTGGCAAAGCGCCTCGTTCACCTCGATGATTTTCACATCGGTATCCACAACGATTAAACCTTCCGCCATTGAAGATTGAATACGATGCGCCTGCTTCTCTTGCTCAACCAATTGACTTTGAGTGGCATTCAACGCTTCGGACATGTCAATAGTTGCCCACAAGACATCATGGAGAGCATCACCTGAACGACTGATTTTTTTAATCGTTTCAAGATCCGTACTCGGATCAAATGTGCCCTCCGCAATTTGACGAATATAACGAATCAACGCCGAGAGGGAGTTGGAAAAATTGTTCACTAACAAATAACTACCGACAAAGCAGATCAGCAACACAAAAAGTGAAACAATCAAATTCCACCATAAACGATCAACCAACATAACGCTAGCACTGGCCACATCCACTTGAATATGCTTCAACAGCTCTCGCTCTAGCTGCAACAACGCCGCTCGATAATCATCCGTAAGCCCCACCCACAAATCAGGCGTTACCATTTGATGTTGTGCAATCACCCCGACCACAATCGTATCCAGCTGATCAATCAGATGGCGTTGAGAATCTCGAATCCTTTGATACGACGCCATATCTTCAATTTGCATCTTCAAAAGAATACGCTCATGGATTCGTGCAATTAAATCCCGATTGATCATCAAAGCATTCTTCTGCTCAGCCCCTACACGGCCATCCATAAAAATTTCAACGCCCTGAAGCTGTTGCTGTGATACAGCCTCAAACAAGCGCCCAAATTCATCAAATGCATTGAGCATTTGCACCAAATCTTCCATGGGTAGCGAGATGTGCTCCACACCCTCTGCATGAATTGCAAAAGCCCGTGACCTGGCAAGTTGCAGTGCGGCCAACTGCTGTTGAAGAATCCATCCTGTATAAATTTGCTGCATCGCCGCATAATCAATCGTACACGCTTTAATGTTCGCAACCAACGCCGAGCGTTCACGCTTCACTTTTTGAGAAATAGCCACCAGAGGATAGAGCGCATTGATGCTTGCGTACGAGGATTGAGTTAAACCCGACAAAATCTCATTGGTCACATTGAACTGATGATCAAAACGACCAAAATGAGGATGCTCAGAACGCTCTTTCAAGTAGATCGTCGCCAAAAGGCGTTCGCGCTCAAGGGCACGAGTAAGCTGCACCGTATCCCCAAGCAGTTGCAGTTCGTGTTCAATATCTTCGACCACATTAAGACTAATGCGTGCATCGCCAACATCATCAATAATAAAATAGATAAAACCCAGCAAAGGCAGCAACACCGGCAGCAAAATTTTACTTCGCAAGCTCATCGTATGATAATAATCGAACAATCACGCCACCTTTTACATCAATAAAAACAGAGAAAACATACACCAATTAGCCATAAATAAATCAACAAAAAAATTATAAAATACGACAAGTTATGGATTCATATTAAAATTACAACTTTTTCATTTGCGTATATGAATTTTTCATGCAAAAAAGTCCCAACAAGATAATTTATCGCCAGTGATAAGCCTTGCCGCAATGAAAAATCAGATGCATGATTGCCATCATATGAACACAATATTTAAGTTTATCATTCGCCAATGAGCTTCTCAACAGATCCTTCTATTGTTTTTATCATGGCCGTACTTGTTGCCGTTACGACCCAACTCTTTGCTTCCAAAATAAAATCTCCGCCCATTTTACTCTGGCTCTTTGCAGGCATGCTTATCGGTCCCTCAGGATTACACCTCCTCCACATCGAAAGTGTTGAAGCGGCCATTCACCCGCTCATTAACCTTGGCCTTGCCATCATCCTCTTTGAGGGTGGGCTAAACATGAACCTCAAAGCATTGAAAGAGCATGGCTGGCTAATTGGAAAACTGGTTATTATTGGCCCCTTGCTCACCATCCTTATTGGCGGCGGCATGGTGCACATGCTCACCGACATCGACTGGTCGATTGCGCTTTTATTGGGAGCCATCATCTCGGTCGGAGGTCCCACCGTGATCATCCCTATTATTCGCCAAGTGAAACTTCATCGGAACCTAAGCCATATATTAAGTTCCGAGGCAATGCTTATTGATGCGGTTGGTGCAATTCTCGCCATTGTCATTTTGCAAATGACTCTTCTTCCTGATGCCGCGACCCCCTTAACCACATTACAAACCGTTGCAGAAAAATTCATTGTGGGCATCACCATTGGTATTGCAGGTGGCTACTTTCTCGCCCGTGTACTCATGACATCGTGGGTGCATGAATCGGAGTTGCGATCCGTCTTCACCTTGGCATCCGCATGGGGAATTTTTGCGCTCTCTGAGGCATTAAGTTCACAAGCCGGCTTGCTGGCTGTACTTATTGCAGGCATCACCATGCAACGCATGAATCTGCCGGACATTCAGCGCTTGCGCCGTTTTAAAGGCAGTCTCTCCATTTTACTCATTTCACTGCTCTTTATTTTATTAGCAGCAGACCTTGATCTACGACTGTTACAAGATTATCTGTGGGAAGGTGTAGCCACCTTTTGCGTATTGGCCCTTGTTGTTCGCCCACTGGTTGCAGGGCTTTCGACTACCGGCACAGATTTCCCCCCCATGCAAACGCTCTTTTTAGCAGGAATGGCGCCACGCGGTGTCGTTGCCGCCGCAATCGCCTCGCTCTTTGCCCTGTTGCTCAATGAAGTAGAATACCCTGGCGCTGATGTTCTGGTCGCCATTGTCTATATTGTGCTGATCTTATCTGTACTCTGCTACGGCACACTGGCATCTCCACTCGCCAAATGGCTCAAGGTGGAGAGCGGCAATGAAAACTCCGTACTCATTATTGGCGGCGGACAAATGGGGGCTGAGCTTGGGCGTGTTTTGAGCCAAGATCGTGAAATTCGTTTTCTTGATCTCAATGCTGAAATCATCACCACCATGCAATCTGCTGGCTATACAGCGGTACGCGGTAATGCCATGGACCCCCTTTATATGGATATAGTCCATGCCGAAGAGGTGGGTACAATTTTGGTCATGACCGGCTCATCCGATCATAACATCTTAATTGCCCATCAAGCCAAAGAGCATTTTCATATACAAAACATCTATATTGCTCTCCAAGAAGGGGATGAGAAAAAATACGCCAAAATGATTCGCCAACTCGGTGCGATGCGCCTGTTTGCCAAACCCTATACCTTCACCTATTGGCATGATCAAGTGTATCGCAAACGATTGGTACACGACACGCAAGTTGTCGATGAAAAATTAGCAAAACATCTTTTAAGCGAAGTGCGTATCCCCCATGGCGTACAACCGATGGCTATTCTAAGAGAGGGAAAAACGCTGGTGCCTCATGATGGTTTACGGCTCATGCTTGAGGATGAAATTTATCTTCTACTTCGTCCCGAACGGACCGAAAGCGGCCAACCCTTTATCTTACCACCTGCGCAACGCACTCAGGCAAAATAACGCATCACAATATGCGCACTCGTTTTGCCCCTAGCCCCAGCGGTTTATTACATATTGGCAACGCCTACTCCGCGCTCATTTGCCAACAGTGGCAACAACACAACCACGCTGAGCTTTTACTCCGCATCGAAGATATCGACCACAACCGCTGCAAACCCGAATGGATCACCGCAATATTTGAAGATCTGGAGTGGCTCGGCATTCCCTTTTCCACACCAATATTGCAACAAAGTCTACGAACAGCTCACTACCAATACGCACTCGATCAACTCCAAAATCTCGGAGTAATTTACGCATGCAACTGCACACGCAAATCAATTCAAGCAGAAATCGAACGCATGGGGGTGGCTCCGCATCTCGATGATCCACACATCTTTTATCCTGGAACATGCAGGGAACAACATAAAGAAGAAACGGCAAATACTGCATGGCGTCTAAATATTGAAAAAGCGCATGCACTTTTAAATGCAGAACTCTCATGGAAAGATGAATGCCAACACTATCCCGTCAATTGGCAGCAGCAGAGTGACCCGGTAATTGGTCGGAAAGATATTGGTTTTAGTTACCATTTGGCATCGGTTGTGGATGATGCCGAGCAGCAGATCACCCACATCATTCGTGGCGAAGATCTACGCCCTTTTGCCCCGCTGCATCGAATATTACAGAGCCTGCTGCAACTGCCCGAACCGACCTATATTCACCACCCGATCCTATGCGACATGCAAGGAAATCGCCTCTGCAAACGCCATCATGCACCCACGCTGCAATCCCTGCGTCAACAAGGGCAAAATGTGCAGCAATTGCGTGAAAGGCTTTATCAAAGCATGGCGAATCATTTATGGAATCATGGTGATTTTTATTCAGCGATAGCTGATTAAATGGTGCACGATGCTGGAGTCGAACCAGCGGCCTCAGCCTTCGGAGGGCTGCGCTCTATCCAACTGAGCTAACCGTGCGTCACATTTCTAACGGTTGCGAAAGCTACTTTTTCTCGCAAAAAAATCCAGACAATTATATCCCTGCCCCATTGTTTACACGCTGACTAAAGACCGCTGTTGAGAGATACTTTTCGCCGCCATCGGGGAGAATAACAACGATATTTGCAGCCTCACCCCTTTGGGCTGATGCTTCCGCAACCATCAAGGCGGCTGCCGTGGCACAACCACACGATTGCCCAGACAAAACACCCTCTTCGCGTGCCAAGCGCAGCGTCATATCATACGCCACATCCGTATCGATACCGATCTTTTGATCATGCACCGTCGGATCATAAATTTCGGGCACAATGCTCGATGCAATATGCTTTAACCCCTCAATGCCATGAAAGGGAGAGTCTGGCTCTGCCGCCACAACTTGAATGCTGGCATTGGCCCTTTTTAAAAAACGCCCTGTCCCCACCAGAGTACCCGATGTCCCCATTGATGCCACGAAATGGGTAATCAACCCTTGTGTTTGCTGCCATATTTCAGGCCCTGTCGTCAGTTCATGCGCCAATGGATTGGATGGATTGTTGTATTGATCGGGTTTGAAATAGCGTGTTGGATCGGCGGCATAAACCTCCCTCGCTTTCATAATGGCGCCATCGGAACCTTCCAGCGGATCAGAATAGATCAACTCCGCGCCATAGGCTTGGCAGATGCGTTTGCGCTCTTCAGAAACATTGGCGGGCATCACCAACAACACCTTGTAGCCAAGCGCCGCACCAATCATGGAGAGCGCAATTCCGGTATTTCCAGATGTCGAGTCCATGATGATCTTATCATGGTTCAATAAACCCTGTGCAATACCATCTTGCACCATTTTCAACGCAGGGCGATCTTTCACTGAACCACCAGGATTGCAACGCTCAAGTTTGGCATAAAGATGAATATTTTCAGGCAAGTGGGCGGTCATGCGTTGCAGCGCAACCAGCGGGGTATTGCCAATAAGATCAAGAATCGTCGTCAAAATATTTTCCTCATAAAGTGAAGGAAACCGCACCGTTTCCCAGCACACTTGGTGAAATCATTTGCTGCCTAAGCATCGTCAAATACAGGCTCAGCAATAAGATCATACGCGCTTGAACCCACAATCAGCGCATCAACAAACATCCCCGGTTCAACATCGGTCACGCCGGGGAGCAGCACCGTACCATCGACCTCTGGGGCATCTGCATAGGTGCGTCCTACAGCACCATCAGCGCCCACTTCATCGATCAGCACCACCATCTCATAACCCACCTTTTCCGCCAATTTTTGCGCACTGATCTCAGCCTGTAACAACATAAACGCTTCCAAACGCCGCGTTTTTTCCTCTTCTGGCAGATGATTGGGCAGATGATTGGCTTGCGCCCCCGCCACATCCGAATAGGTAAAGCAACCGACACGATCCAGTTTTGCCACACGAATAAAATCGAGCAACTCATTAAAATCCCGCTCACTCTCACCCGGGAAGCCGACGATAAATGTCGAACGCAAAGCGATCTCTGGGCAAACATCCCGCCAGCCCGCAATACGCTCAAGCATCGATTCGTGATCGCCTGGGCGCTTCATCGCTCCCAATACCGATTTAGAGGCATGCTGCAATGGAATATCAAGGTAGGGTAAAATCAAACCATCACGCATCAAAGGAATCAAATCATCAACATGTGGATAGGGATAAACATAGTGCATGCGCACCCACGCATCGAGTTTGCCTAACTCCTCCGCCAACTGATACATTCGCGTTGCCACCGGCCGACCATCGACAAAGCCGGTGCGATATTTAAGATCAACGCCATAGGCCGAAGTATCTTGAGACACCACCAGCAACTCTTTGACGCCATCAGCCACCAAGTTTTTCGCCTCGGCAACGACATCGGTAATACCGCGACTGACCAACTTACCACGCAGATCAGGAATAATACAGAAACTGCAACTGTGATTGCATCCTTCAGAGATCTTCAAATAAGCATAATGGCGCGGGGTCAGCTTCACCCCTGATGTAGGCACCAAATCTTGATGCGGATCAAAAGCAGGTGGGGCAACCACCGCATGCACCGCCTCCATCACGGCTTCATACTCATGCGGCCCCGTCACCGCGAGTACGCCAGGATGGCGCGATGTCACCACTTGTGCATTTTTACCCAAGCAACCGGTCACGATCACTTTACCATGTTTTTCAAGGGCTTCACCAATCGCATCCAACGACTCTTCAACCGCTGACTCGATGAAACCACAGGTATTAATCACCACCACATCAGCATCGTGGTAATCACCACTAAAACGGTAACCTTCAACCTTCAGTTGCGTTAAAATGCGTTCAGAATCAACCGTTGCCTTAGGGCAACCCAAACTTACAAAACCAATTACAGGAACATTTGTCATGGTGCGACGCTGCTAATTTCACCATTTGTCGTCAACTCTCCTGCAAACAACCCTGCTAAAGTTGTCAATTTCACCCACTTTATGGCATGGCAATTTTTCCGCACCCCGATACAATTCGAACCTCATTTTTCGGAGGTGTGTGCATGGAGAGTCGAATCATCAACGAAGGCTTAACATTTGACGATGTGTTACTGGTTCCTCAAGCCAGTGAAGTCTTACCTAAAACAGCGGATACATCTTCGCAATTAACCCGTAAAATCCGGTTAAACATTCCTGTATTATCGGCAGCCATGGATACGGTCACCGAGTCGGCGACGGCGATCTGTTTGGCCCAGGAGGGTGGCATTGGCGTCATCCATAAAAACCTCAGCCACGATGAACAGGCTGCGGAAGTCCGCAAAGTGAAGCGTTATGAATCGGGAGTGGTTCAAGACCCACTGACCGTCACCGAGCAGATGACACTGGCTGAAGTTCGTGCGCTGGCACGCAGCAACAACTTCTCTGGCTTCCCTGTTCTTAACCGTGACAACAAGGTCTGCGGCATCATCACCAACCGCGACATGCGTTTTGAATCGGACATGGGCCGCACAGTTAGCTCTGTCATGACGGGCATTGATCGTCTGGTTACGGTTCATGCAGGCACCGACATTGCAGCATGCACGCAACTCTTCCGTGAACACCGCATAGAAAAGCTTCCCGTCATCGATGCGGATGGTTATTTACAAGGCATGATGACAGTGCGCGACATTGAAAAATCTTCGGCTCACCCCCATGCTGTGCGTGATGACTTGGGCCGTCTCTTGGTCGCTGCGGCCATTGGTGTTGGCGAGAGTGAACTACAACGCTTTGAGGCCCTACTTGCCCAGGGCGTGGATGCTGTGATTGTCGATACAGCCCATGGTCACTCTGCAGGTGTCATTAACATGGTGCGTCAAATCAAGAACCAATATGGTGATAAGATTCAAATCATTGGCGGCAACATTGCTACAGCCCAAGCGGTGCGAGACTTGGCCGAGGCCGGAGCGGATGCTGTCAAAGTAGGCATTGGCCCAGGCTCGATTTGCACCACGCGAATGGTTGCGGGCGTGGGTGTCCCACAGCTCACAGCCATTATGGATTGTGCCAAAGCTGGGCGCGAGCTTGGCATTCCCATCATTGGTGATGGCGGTATTAAATTTTCGGGTGATTTTGCCAAAGCGATGGCTGCAGGTGCTTCAACCTGTATGTTTGGCTCCATGTTTGCCGGAACTGATGAAGCGCCTGGCGAAAAGATCTTGTATCAAGGGCGCACCTACAAAGCGTACCGAGGCATGGGCTCCATTGGCGCCATGAAGCAAGGCAGTAAAGACCGTTACTTCCAAGGCGATGTCGATGAAGCAATGAAACTGGTCCCTGAAGGCATTGAAGGGCGCACCGCCTACAAAGGCGGGCTTACCGATGTCATCCATCAATTGGTGGGAGGATTGCGTGCATCCATGGGATATATCGGCGCCCCAACTATCGAATCCATGGTGACACAAGCACAATTTGTACGCATCACCGGCGCGGGGTTGCGTGAATCACATGTCCATGATGTGACCATTACCGAAGAAGCTCCAAACTACAGACAAGGTTAATCAAACAAATGGATAAAATTCTCATTCTTGATTTTGGATCACAATACAGTCAGTTGATTGCCCGCCGCGTACGCGAAGCCAATGTTTACAGTGAACTGCACGGTTGGGACATGAGCGAAGAGGATATTCGTGCCTTTGGAGCCAAAGGGATCATCCTCTCGGGCGGTCCCAACTCAGTCTATGAACATGAGACACCCACTGCACCCCAAGTTGTCTTCGAACTGGGCATTCCAGTGCTTGGTATCTGCTATGGTATGCAAACTATGGCCGCACAACTCGGTGGCCGCGTTGAGACCGGGGATGTGCGTGAATTTGGTTATGCCCAAATTATCACTTCTGGCAACTCGGCACTGTTAAAGGGTGTTGAAGACAAAGAAAATGGCATCTTAGATGTATGGATGTCCCACGGCGATAAAGTCACCGCCCTTCCTGAAGGTTTTCATGTCATTTGTGCCAATGACTCCACACCGATTGCTGGTATGGCCGATGAACAACGCCGCTTTTATGCGCTGCAATTTCACCCAGAAGTGACCCATACCCATCAAGGGAAAACGATTTTATCGCGTTTTGTACACACCATTTGCAACTGTTCAAATGGGTGGAACATGCCCAACTACATTGATGAAGCGGTGGCTAAAATTCGTCAACAAGTGGGCAGCGAAGAGGTGATTCTTGGCCTTTCAGGCGGTGTCGATTCATCAGTTGCTGCAGCACTGCTCCAACGCGCTATTGGGGATCAACTGACCTGTATTTTTGTTGACAACGGTTTGCTTCGTTTGAACGAAGGTAACCAAGTGATGCAAATTTTTGCAGAAAACCTTGGCGTCAAGGTTGACCGTGTCGATGCAGAAGATCGTTTTTTAGATGCGCTTGCCGGTGTCGCGGACCCTGAAACCAAACGGAAAATTATTGGCCGTGAATTTGTGCACATTTTTCAAGAAGAGTCCGCACACATGCCCAATGCCAAGTGGTTAGCCCAAGGAACCATCTACCCTGATGTCATCGAATCCGCAGGATCCAAAACCAACAAGGCGCACACGATTAAAAGCCACCATAATGTCGGCGGTTTACCCGACACGCTGCATTTAAAGCTGCTTGAACCCTTGCGCGACCTCTTCAAGGATGAGGTGCGTGAACTTGGCGTCGCATTGGGGTTGCCGCATGAGATGGTCTATCGCCATCCCTTCCCAGGGCCGGGGCTTGGCGTACGCATTTTGGGCGAAGTTAAAAAAGAGTATGCCAATCTTTTACGCCGTGCCGATGCGATCTTTATTGAAGAGTTACGCGCCTCAGGTTGGTATGACAAAACATCCCAAGCATTCACCGTTTTCCTCCCGGTTAAATCGGTGGGCGTAATGGGTGATGGTCGTACTTACGAATGGGTTGTTGCCCTACGCGCAGTGCAAACGCAAGACTTTATGACCGCACATTGGGCAGAACTTCCCCATGCGCTACTTGGAAAAGTTTCCAACCGTATTATCAACGAAGTGCGCGGTATCAACCGTGTTGTTTATGATGTATCAGGAAAACCACCCGCCACCATCGAGTGGGAATAATCAAATAGGACGAACTATGCAATCAACTTTTTTTAAACGCACCCTCTTAACAGCCTCAATCTGCACCTCGCTGCTGGCCTGTTCTGCATCTTCTCAAGCGGAAAACACCCCCGTCAAACTGGAATCAGAAGCGGCCAAATTCAGCTATGCCATGGGCATGGATATTGGTACATCACTTCAACGCTTGAATCTTGAGTGGGATGAAAAAGCACTGATTGAGGGGCTAATCACCTCTTTGAAAGCAGGTGATATGCGCCTTACCGCAGAGCAAGCGGAAGCGGCCAAAAAGGTTGTCTTTGAGCGATTAAAGAAAGAGGCGCAAGAGAAGCAAGCGGCAGCCAGCAGTGATAACCTGAAAGAAGGTGCCAAATACATGGTTGAAAATGGTAAAAAAGAGGGCGTGACAACAACCGACAGTGGCTTGCAGTATGAAGTCATCACCATGGGCGATGGCCCCAAACCGAAGGCCACCGATAAAGTAAAAGTTCACTACAAAGGCACCCTTCTCAATGGTGCCGAATTTGACAGCTCTTACAGCCGTGGTGAACCGATCAGCTTCCCGCTCAACCAAGTGATTCCTGGCTGGACAGAAGGCGTTCAATTGATGCCTGTTGGCAGTAAATTCCGCTTTGTCATTCCCTCGAAGCTCGCCTATGGCGAACAGGGTGCTGGCCCCGTAATTGGCCCCAACTCAACATTGGTCTTTGAAGTTGAACTCCTGGATATTGAAAAATAATTGATCGAACCCTGAGGACTTTCATATGTTTGATAACTTAACCGACAGCATTGGTAACATTTCGGAAAAGATTCGTGGCTCCGCCCGTGTCACCGAAGAGGATCTCAACACCACCCTGCGCGACATGCGCATGGCACTTCTTGAGGCAGATGTCGCCTTGCCTGTTGTCAAACATCTGATTGATGACATTCGTGAACGCGCCTTAGGCGCTGAAGTTGCAAAATCGCTCAATCCCGGTCAAGTCATCATCAAGATTGTCCATGATGCCTTGGCCGAGATTTTGGGCGGTAAACGCACAGAATTGAATACATCCAAAATTCCTTCCGTCATTATGCTTTGCGGCTTACAAGGCGCAGGAAAAACAACCACGGCGGGCAAACTGGCAAAACTGCTGACATCGCAGGGCAAAAAAGTGGCCATGACCAGTGTGGATGCCACCCGCCCTGCCGCTCGCGAACAGTTGGAAATTTTAGCGGGGCAAGTTGATGTCCCCTACTTGCATGGTGAAGGAACCACCCCAGCCGACATGGCTGTTTCTGCACTGCGTTTGGCGCAGCTCAATGGTAGCCACATTCTCATTCTGGATACCGCTGGACGCCAAGTGGTTGATAGCGACCTCATGGATGAGATTTTCGCTGTATCGGTGCGTGTACAACCGACCGAGCAGCTATTGGTTCTTGATAGTATGGTGGGGCAAACAGCCCTTCCCATTGCCACCCAGTTCCATGAGCGCTTACAACTGACGGGCTGTATTCTCACCAAAACAGATGCTGATGTACGAGGTGGTGCGGCCCTTTCCGTCGCCCATGCGACCAAGGTTCCCGTTCGTTTTGTTGGTACAGGTGAAAAGATTGAAGCATTTGAGGCCTTTGATCCACAACGGATGGCGGGGCGCATTTTAGGGCAAGGTGACATCGTTGGCCTGGTTGAAAAAGTTCAAGCGGGTGTTGATCAAAAGCAGGCAGAAAAACTTGCCGAAAAGGTCAAAAAAGGTTCTTTCGACCTCATGGATTTTGCCGAACAGATCGATCAAATGAAAAAAATGGGCGGCATGGCTTCGATGATGAAGATGCTACCTGGTGTCAAACTTCCTGCGGATGCAATGGAGCAGATGGATGATAAACCGATGCGACGCATGCAGGCGATTATCTACTCTATGACCCCAAAAGAGCGTGTTCGCCCGGCACTTATCAATGGTAGTCGTAAAAAGCGTATTGCGGCGGGTTCAGGCACCACCATTCAAGACATTAATAAACTCCTCAAACAATTTACACAGATGCAAAAAATGATGAAAAAAATGAAGGGTGGACGCGGAAAACAGATGATGCGCTCACTGGCTGGCAGGTTAGGCATTCCTGGTGGCATGCCTCCTGGTGGAATGATACCTCCCAAGCAATAAACAAAAAAACGCCTCAATCACCGAGGCGTTTTTTTTGCAATAGATCAATTAATCCTTCCAGTTCAAGGCATGGCCCGCAGGACGAGGCAACACAGGATAGATCACTTTAGGAGCTTCACCAGTCAATGTTTTGAGAAATTCGACAATATCCGATACATCCGACTCTTCCAGCTCTGTATCCAACTGAACTTTGGCCATAACCCGCACAGCTTCGGCAAGTGTTTTGGCTGATCCATCATGAAAATAGGGGGCTGTCATCGCCACATTACGCCATGATTGAACACGAAAAAGGTGATCATCACCCTTGTCATGGGTCACAGATTTCAAACCATTATCGGAACCATAAGCAAACTTCACAAACGCATTGTTGGTAAACAAATCCCCTGAATGGCAACTTGTACAACCCACTTCCTCAACCTTCTGCATACCGCGCTGTGCTGCTGCTGAGATTGTCCCTTCACCCCGCGCAAATTTATCAAACGGTGCATTGGGAGTAATCAAGGTACGCTCAAAGGCTGCTATCGCTTTGGCCATATTGTCATAAGTAAAACTATTTTTACCAAAAACAGCTTGAAAAAGGGGTTCATAGCCCGCCTCTTTCAGCTGCGCCATCACACTCTCTGCATCCTTTGAAGACATCTCGACAGGATTAAGTGGTGGACCCTTTGCCTGGTCTTCTAGCAAAGGTGCACGGCCATCCCAAAACTGTTTACTCCAAAAAGCAGCATTGAAAACAGTGGGTGCATTACGCCCACCGCGTTGCCACTGATGACCAATCGAAAACTGCTGATTATCAACGCCCCAAGTGCCAAGATTATGGCATGAGTTACATGAAAATTCGCCACTCTTCGAAAGTGCGGGTTCAAAATAGAGCTGTTTACCCAACGCTATTTTCGCCTCACCCATCGGATTATTACTCGGTACAGGAACCTGCGTAGGCAGTGGTGCCATCCCCTCTGGAATCGTAGCCGCAAATAATGATGTTCCCAATATGCATAGCGATGCAACCAACAAAAGTATTCTCTTCATTTGATACGCCCCCTCTTTTAAAGAAACACAAAAAATGGATGTAATTTTTTGTTATCGGCAACGATAATTGTCATTAATTGCGATGTCTAGAGAAAACAACTAAGCATGAATATAATAATATAACAATATCTATTCGCTCAAAAAAGTTGGCGTTCTTTTTCTTATTCCTGATCGTGCCGTCTTTTTGAAGAGGGCATGTCATCATCATCTAGAATCCGATGGGCAGGCCCCTCCATATCGTCATACTGACCGCTTTTAACCGCCCAAAAAAAGAGCACTACGCCCACGAGCCCCAACAAAATCATCCCAGGAATCAAGCCAAAAATAACATCCACCTAAACCTCCTACCCTTTCACATGCCGCATTCGCTGCCGAATCCAAACCGCATTGCCAATCACCAACAATGAACTTATCGGCATCGCAATGGCCGCAAACACCGGCGTAATCAACGCTGCCATCGCCATCGGTAAAAGAATCACATTATAGCCAAGGGAGAACATGAGATTGTGACGAATCGTCCTCATCGCGATCGTTGATAACGCCATTGCCCATGCAACACGGGATAACCGCGACCCAACAAGAATCATATCCGCACACGCCATAGAGACATCCATCCCTGAACCCATCGCCATGCTCACATCACTCGCAGCAAGTGCAGGGGCATCATTGACACCATCCCCGATCATCAAGACGACTTCTCCACAATCCTGCAACTGTTGAATATAGCGAAGTTTTTCATCTGGGTGCACACCAGCAACAATCGACATCTCCACCCCCAATGCATCACGCAATCCTTCAGCCGCCAATGCAGTATCGCCTGTTAACATTGTCACGCGCACACCTTCAACAATAAGCTGCTGCAACAAGGGCCGTGCATCTTCACGCAATTGATCTCGCAAATGAATAATACCCATCACCTGATCATCTTCAGCCACCCACACCACCATCCCCGGTTTCGACGCCACCTCTTGCAACCATTGCAAGCCAGCATCAGGGAGTTCACAGGCAAGATGCACCATAAAGGCATGGCTGCCAATGGCAATGCGCCGGTCCTTAACCATTGCTGACACCCCATAACCCACATCCATGGCAAAACCTTCCGCGGCTATCAAAGGCCACTGTCGTGTTGCTTTCATCACCGCTTTGGCAATCGGATGGCTCGAAAACTGCTCAACAGCGGCGCACTTTTGTAACAACATATCCACCTCACCATCGCGTGACCACACGCTGGTAATCTCCATTTTACCGACGGTAAGGGTGCCCGTCTTATCGAACACCACATGCGAAACCTTGCTCATTCGCTCCAATGCATGGCCATGCCGAACCAATACCCCATGTTTGGCTCCGACCCCCACCGCAGCCGCAATTCCCATCGGTGTCGCCAGCCCTAAAGCACATGGGCATGTAATGATTAACACCGATACCGCCGCCAACACCGCCGTATGCAGGTCAACAGAGAACCAATAGAGGAAAGTGATCAACGCCAACAATAATGTCACCGCAACAAACCAAGGTACAATGCGATCGGCCAACTGCTGCACCTCAGCTCTGGAGCCTTGTGCTGCTTCCACAAGCGCAACAATATTGGCAAGTGCCGTCTCAGAACCGACACCTTCCACGCGCATAGTGAAGGCACCATCACCATTCACCGATCCCGCCACCACCGACGCACCGCTCCCCTTGGCAAGCGGAAGCGATTCGCCACTAAGCATCGACTCATCGACATGACCATGGCCATCAACGATGACTCCATCGGCAGGAATTTTATCCCCGGGGGTAATGCGTAGCAGATCTCCGCGTTGTAAGGCTTGTACAGAAACCCGCTCAACCGCGCCATTCTGCAACATTCGATTGGCCATGCGTGGTTGCAACTGCATCAATTTCATCGCTGCCGATGCAGCATTGCGTTTAGAGGCTCCTTCAAGATAACGACCTATTAAAATCACAAACAGAAATGTCACCAAGGTATCAAAATAGACTTCGCCCAATCCATACCACGCAATCCATGTCGAATAACTCCATGTCATCAACGCACCAAGGGCAATGGGGAGGTCCATCGTTAGATATCCTCGCTTCACACCTGCCCATGCCGCTGTAAAAAAGGGGCTGCCTGAATAGAGTAGAACCGCTGTCCCAATCCAAAAAGAGACCCATTGAAAGAAATATTTATGCGCAAGATCGATCCCTGAAAAGGCCCCCGCGTAGAGCGCAATGGAGATCCACATGATATTCATCGCGCCAAAGCCCGCAAAAGCCATGCGAAACAACAACGCGCGATTTTTTCGTTTATATTGCCCCTCGGCTGCCTCTTCATTAAATGGAACCGCCGCATACCCCATTTGGGCCAATCGCTGTAAAAGGGTCGACAACGGCACAGCATCACCATCCCAACGCAACAACAAACGGTGGTGCGCCAGATTAACCTCCGCTTTCACCACCCCTTTTATTTGATGCATCACCTTTTCAATCAGCCAAACACAGGCCGCGCAATGGATCCCCTCAATCAAGAGGGTTGCCTCTTTGCAACCATTGTTCAGGATAGTAACAAAGGTGCCTTGCACATCGGCAAGATCATACTCCGATAACGCATCGGCAATTTCAGGCGGTGGGGCTCCAGAAGGTTGATAATTTTCACGCCCATAAAAATCACTCAGACCAGCATCATGAATCATCAGACAGACCATTTTGCACCCCTGGCAACAGAATGATCTCAACACGCCTTGAACTTCACCCGCACATGCCGTTTGCGGCAAAAGCGGCAAGCCGCAGTGATAACAACAACTCATCGGTCAAGGCTCAACGGTGCTGATCGATCACGGCTTCTCGACAAAGACCCGCTGAATCACCTCTTGCGATTTCCCCTCATGGGTAAACTGCGCTTTGACATCCCAAATACCCGGAAGATCAAACTGCGCCATTACTGCCATCGTGCCCCGATCTTCCCATGCCATTGCCAATTCAAAATCTTTGCTTGCATCGCTGGGGCGATAAGCATGCAGCTTGGCTTCGCCTACCTCCATAGGATTCCCTTGCTGATCAATGGCATAGAGGCGGTAACGCTGCGGTTGATGGAGCTGCACTTTGGCAGGTGGCAAAATATTCAACCGCCAATGGGTTTCAACATCGGGTATTTGGTGAAAATAGTTTTTTCCCGTTTCATAATAGTCTTCCGCAACCAACCCAGGGTTGGAGAAGCCGGCAATCACACCCATGCCAATCGTTCCTAACAAGGCGGTACCCACCAGCCCAACGATTCCCCAAAACCATGGGCTTTTAATATCTTCATGCAGATGTACTTTCGACATATAAACGCAAACTCCTACTTTGGACTGACAAAGACGGAGTCGTAACGGATCACCAACCCCTCATACTCGCCCAGACCTTCAAGAACAAATGTAACAGGTTGATTCTCCAAACGCGTTCCATCATGGGCACCACGCAAAAAAACAGCAAAAGGAACCAACTTCTCAGCCTTCAGCACAACCTTCCCATCGTGTTCAACCAGCATCACCTTCGCAGGATCATCAACAACGATACGCAGCGTCATCGGCAAATCTTGTTCCATCTTATTCACAGCTTTAATAGTATATTTATTTTGAATTGAACCATCGGACATCCGCGTAAAGAGTGGCTGACGCTCGTGCACCACGGTCAACTCAACCGGTGAAATATGACTTAATCCATAGACAATCCCAGACAATGCCAATAAAAATATCAAGCTATAGACCAACACCCGCGGGCGTTTCCACAACGGAGGCAAGACGATCCCCTCCATCTGCTTTTGTGAAGCGTAACGAATCAATCCTATGGGTTTATTCACCTTCACCATGATTGAATCACACGCATCAATACACATGCCACAGGTGATACATCCCTCGCTCAAGCCTTCTCGAATATCGACCCCTGTTGGGCAGACCCCTACACACATTTTACAATCGATACAATCACCTGTCGTTGCATTGACCGATGCTCCGCTCACTTTCCCACGCGGCTCACCACGCTCAAGATCATAGGTCGGAATGATGGTATCTTTATCAATCATCACACTTTGAATACGGGCATAAGGACAGAGCCAAAAACAGACCTGTTCACGCATAAAACCGGCAAAAACATAGGTCCCTGCGATAAACATCCCAATGACAATCCAAGCAATAAGCGGGGCGCTCAAATGGAACACATCATACCAAAGCTGACTCGCCTCAGTAAAATAGGCCGTAAATGTCACCCCTGTTAACACTGCAATAAGCAACCATGCACTATGCTTGATCACTTTCTTTTGTAACTTCTCCACACTCCAAGCGGCGCGATCGAGCTTACGACGCTGCATCGCATTGCCTTCAACTTTATCCTCAATCCAGGTAAACACATCGGTCCAGACCGTTTGAAAGCAGAAATAGCCACAAAAAACCCGCCCCGCAACAGCCGTCACACCAAACAGGGTCATCGCGAGCAAAATCAACACCAAGGAGAGCATCCAGACATCTTGTGGCCAAATAGTTGCACCAAAGAGATAAAATTTACGCGCCGGGATATCAAACAAAATCGCCTGATGATGATTCCACTGCAAATAGGGACTCAAGAAAAAAAGTGACCAGAGGCTCATCGTGAACCATTTGATATTGCGAAAAAAACCCGGAATCCTCTTGGCATGGATAGTTTCAGCCCCCGTATTGACATGGTAGTGCTGACTGTCCGAATATAGTTCATCATACGATGCTTTTGTTTTTATATCACCCATCGAAACCCCACAATTGGAACACACATCGACTTGATCAACGGATCAAGTCATGGTGCTCGCTGCATACTATCAATCTTTATCGGAGTTAATGACTTTAACAAACCAGATCATGCCATAGATAAAAATACCCAGCACACCGACCATGCTAATGACAACGCCCCACTCAACTGCGTCCATAGGAAAACCTCCCCTTTTACGATAAAACCACACACACAGGGGCATGACAATCATGCCCCTACCACCGCTTCAATTTATTGACCGCCACCCATCGCATGAATTTTGATCGCTAAAATTTTGATCTGTTCAGGCGACAGTTTTTCTCCAAACACCGGCATAATGGCACTGCGTGTCTGTTCGACACCCTCTTGGTTTACACCATAGCGAATGGTGCGCAACACATCGTCACGACTGCCACCAAAGCGCCAAATACGATCGGTTAAGTTCACCGAACCAGCATAGTTATCACCATTCAATGCGCCGCCT
Organism: Zetaproteobacteria bacterium; assembly: GCA_002753275.1. GTDB lineage: Bacteria > Pseudomonadota > Zetaproteobacteria > Mariprofundales > Mariprofundaceae. The sequence goes on from PEAA01000020.1 coordinate 30,296, forward strand.
TGCGCATTGTCACCATGGCATCCTGTACAACCGACATCATTGAATGCCGCCCAGCCCGCATCTGTCGCGTTGCCCTCTGGCAATGCCAATACAAAGTCAGCCAGCGTCTGGATGGTTGCATCATCAACAGCATCAATATGCGCAGGCATATTACCCATCCGCCCTTCGGTGATGCTTTCAGTGATGGTATCCAAATCACCACCATACAGCCAATCATCATCGGCCAGTGTTGGAAACAATCCTTGTGCACCTTCGCCACCTGTTCCGTGGCATGCCGCACAATTATCGCCATAGACTGCTTTGGCCGCTGATTCCGCGAAGTTACGCAGTTCAGGATCTGCCTCAATCGCGGATGCATCCATCGCTTTCAATTTTTCCATATAAGGAGCTTTGACGGCATCATTCTCAGCCACAGCCTCCTTAAATTCCTTGATCTGCGTCCAACCAAGCAGCCCTTCATTGGATGAGTGCAACAGTGGAATTGATGGATACAACAAGAAATAGATCACGCACCAGATCCAACTGGCATGAAGCGTGATCATCCACCAACGCGGTGGTGGATTGGTTAATTCACGAATACCATCCCATTCATGCCCTGTATCCTCGACCTTGACTGGTTTTCTATTTTGAGCGCTCATTGTTAGACTCCCTATCCCATACCCTATCTTGTTCATGATTCACAAAATCACGATACTGTTCAAATTTATCCCGATTGGATGGCCGAAGTGTGACCACATAGATGACCACCATGATGGCAGCAATCACCAGCAACAGCCAAAATCCGGTCCAATCCGTGGATGTCATGGCATCCCAATCGGATCGAAAGAAATCGATCACCTCATTCACGGTAATCTTTGCCCTCTTGGAAATTTACCATCGTGCCAAGCACTTGAAGATACGCCACCAAGGCTTCCATCTCACTCTTACCTTGCACCGATGACGATGCCGTTGAAAAATCCTCTTCGGTATAGGGCACGCCTACCTTCGCCAAAGCCCGCAACTTGCGCTCAGTTAAGGTGTCATCCACCTTCTGTTCAAGCAAAAATGGATAACCAGGCATCACTGATTCAGGAACAAGCGAACGCGGATTAACCAAATGCTTCACCTGCCACTCTGTTGAATATTTTCCGCCTACACGCGCCAAGTCTGGCCCTGTCCGCTTTGACCCCCACTGAAAGGGGTGATCAAACTTCGACTCAGCCGCCAATGAGTAGTGTCCATAACGCTCTTTTTCATCACGAAATGGACGAATCATTTGTGAATGACAGGTATAACAACCTTCACGCACATAGATATCGCGTCCCTCTTGCTCAAGTGCCGTATAAGGGCGAATGCTATCCTCTTCCTGCGAGAGCTTTTCAATGGTGTTATCCAGATAGTAGAGCGGCACAATCTCTACAATGCCACCGATAGAGACCACAATCGCAATCATGATCATCAGTCCCCAAATATTCTTCTCTAACTTCTCTTGAAATGACATTATAACCTCCTAAACCCGAGCCGCTTGTGCCACAGGTGATTTGGCTCCACGAATGGTTTGCACCACATTATAGAGCATCATCAAGGCACCAATCAGAACCAACACACCACCGACGGAACGCAACACATAGTAAGGGTGCATCGCCGATACCGACTCAGCAAAAGTATACACCAAATTGCCATACTCATCGGTAGCACGCCACATCAGCCCTTGCATAATGCCCGACACCCACATCGCACAGATATAGATAATGGTACCAATGGTATGAATCCAGAAGTGGGTATTAACCAATGAAACAGAGTACATTTCACGATGCCACAATTTGGTCACTATGTGATAAATGGCACCGATCGAAACCATCGCTACCCAACCCAGTGCGCCTGAATGCACATGCCCAATTGTCCAATCGGTATAGTGCGACAATGCATTGACCGTTTTGATCGACATCACCGGCCCTTCAAAGGTGGACATAGCGTAAAATGCCAACGAGACAATCAAGAAACGCAACACATAGTCATCACGCAATTTATTCCAAGCCCCTGAGAGGGTCATCACACCGTTAATGGCGCCACCCCATGAAGGAATGATCATCGCCAGCGAAACCGCAGCTCCCAATGAACCCGCCCAATCAGGCAACGCGGTATATTGTAGATGATGTGCACCAAGCCAGACATAACCAAACATCAACGCCCAAAAGTGCAAAACCGAGAGTCTGTATGAGAACACGGGACGATCAGCCTGCTTCGGCACGAAATAATACATAATCCCCAAAAAACCAGCCGTTAGGAAGAAGCCCACCGCATTATGCCCCCACCACCACTGAATCATCGCATCATGGACACCCGAGTAGATGGAATAGGAGTGGGTAAGGTCAACAGGAATCGCCAATGAATTCACCACATGCAGGTAGGTGATCATCACCATCATGCCAAGGAAAAACCAGTTTGCGACATAGATATGTGACACATTTCGATTGACGATGGTCATGACAAAGTTGCCCATGAAAGCAAGCCAAACGACCGCAATTAAGATATCCAGAGGCCAGATCAGTTCGGCATACTCTTTACCTTGGGTAAGACCCAAAGGAAAAGTAATCACCGCCCCCACAATAACGGCATTCCAACCCCAAAAGGTGAACCATGCCATTTTCGTACTCCAGAGAGGAACCTGACAAGTACGCTGCACAATATAGTAACCTGTCGCAAAGAGCGTGCAGCCACCAAAAGCAAAAATCACCGCGTTGGTATGCAACGGACGAATACGACCAAAACTCAAGTATTGATTATCAAAATTCAGCGCAGGGAAGGCCAATTCCCATGCAATAAAATCACCTACCAATGCGCCTACTACCAAGTAGATCACAGCAGCAACGGCAAACCATTTTACAACATCAAAATGGTACTCCTGTTCATCAGGTCTAGTTCCAGACACGACCGCCTCCTTAAATATCATCCACCCATTGCAGTGTTGATGTTTTTTTCTTTAAAAATTGTATGAAAGAAATTTAACAGTGTCAAAAAAATATTTATTCAAAATATATCTTTACCAATCATTACATCCCCTTGGCGATGTACTATGGTTGTCTTTGTAACAACATCATGACAGCGTTGCACTCCACAAAGGAGTCATTCTGTTCCATTCATTGGCCTTTAAATTGATAGTCGCAACCTTCACGCTAACCCTTGGGGTTTTTATATGGAGTCAAGGCGAACACTTAAACCACCCTGATAAGCCCGACACCTACATTGACCAGTATCAACACCTGCATGTGCTCAATATTGAACTTGGCGCCACCACACTGCGCCAAGCGGAAACACGCCTGCAGAGCCGTAGCGATATCGCACTCTATATCTACCCCAACGATAGCGTTGAAAAAAACCTTCCGAAATCGATGATGCGACTGGAAGCTTTTTTTCCAGCGATCGCTGACCACAGCAAGGTCATCCTCCATCTTGAAGCACCGCCAGAAATGCTTCACGCCATGCAGCAGCATGGCACACTACCCCACCTTTATCCCAACAATGTCCTTCGTATCAACCTTAATTCCGAGGACACCGTGCTTGCTCAACAGCTGATTGTACACGCTTTAACGCTCATCCCGAGCATCGAAATCACTTCGGAATTACTACGCCAACGCTTTGGCCCACCCAGCAACATCGAACGACCTCAAGAAAACATTCGCATTGAGCATTTTCCTAATGCCGGGCTCACAGCCACCATCACCACTGATGATGCAACTCAGTTACGCTTTGAAAATCCTGGCGCAAGCGATCGAAACCGCGATGGAATCAGTGGGTAGATGGCCAAGGCTGCGATCATTGCCGGCATCAATTCATAAACCAGTTCCGACCCACCCGACATTCGCCAGATAAAAAATACCGCCACACCCGTAACCATCACCAAAATAGCACTTATCTCTGTCGGTTGATAATTCAACGCATAAAGCATCAACAACGGCACAAAGGCCGCTGCCAACAGCCCCCATGCGATCAACACAAGTGCAAAAACACTCTGCTCGCTGGACAATGACAACCACAATGCCACCAACACCACTATTGCTGTCATCCCTTTTGTCGCATGATAACCTACGCTCTTTTCTGGCATCAAATCCCGTGAGAGCGAAGCCGAACAAGAAAGAATCAAGGAGTCAGCGGTCGACATTGTCGCAGCAAACAGCCCCGCCAAAACAAAGCCAACCATCGCCTCGGGTAAAAGTTGCTGCGCCATCATAGGCAGCGCCAGCTCTGCATCAAAGCTTCCCGCATCCGGAAGAATCAAGCGTGACAAAAGCCCTACAGCAATTGTAGCCAAATAAAATGTGATGAACCAACTGTAATACCAGTAACGAAATTGCTGGATATTATCAGCATGATCAAGCGCCATATAACGCACCACAATATGGGGCTGACCGGCAACGCCAAAACCCGCGAATACCCAACCGACAATAAAAAGCAGTATGCCGACGGCTGAACGATCGGGCATCCAATCCATAAATGTGGGTGTTACCGCATTCAATGCGACATGAATCTCAACCATTGAACCCAGCGAGGAGGCCGCATCGATCATCAGCACCACCATCGCAACCATCATCACCAAGGATTGTGCGGCATCGGTCCAAATGGAGGCACGAATCCCTCCGCTATAGCTGTAGATTAGCACCATCAGCGCGCCCATCAGCGCACCCACGCCAATATCCCAACCAAAGAGCAGATGAAGGGCTTTACTTCCCGCTGTAAATTGTGCCGCAGCATAGGCGCCTAAAAAAACAATCGTCAGCAGCCCCGTCATTTGTCGCAATCGATCAAAATGGGTGCCATTCCATGCGGCAAGAAGCGAGCCAAATGAGTGCAGATCATACTTTTCACTCACCAGACGCAGTTTTTTCATCATCAACAACGAGGCGAGAAAATCACCCAGTATCCAACCCAACATCAACCAAATAGATGAGAGACCGATGGTATAAGTGAGTCCGATCATGCCAATAAACATATAACCGCTGTTGTTAGTCGCCACCGCAGAGAGTGCCGCCAACCATGGTGACACATCGCGACCTGCAACCAGGTAATCTGTCGTGGTTGTTTTTCGCTTCATCATCGAGGCCGCACCAATTGCGACAAAGAGAAGCATGCATATAAGAAAACTGGTCATCGCCATGGTATTGAATTTGACACTCTGTGGAGCCGCGGCTCCATAAAAAAGGGGAATAAAATCATACATCTTCTTCCCCGAGAGTTTAGCGAACATAACACCCTGACATATTTTTTCAAATCCAAGACTGTTTCAAGCACGCGGAGTACCCATGCCGATCCATGGCCTGCACGGCTACGCTGACTTATTCAGCGTAGCTTAAGCTTCATCGCTCCTAAAGGGGGGGATGCCCCATCCCACTGTGATTCATATCCCCACTGTGATCCATCTCCATACCATGGCTGCCGTGCATCATCAACTGCACCCACGCCGTACCACGAAACATCATCAACAGC
>PEAA01000046.1 GCA_002753275.1 Zetaproteobacteria bacterium
CGTAAAAACCTGAATGACAGCGAGAAGCTGGAAACCGAAGCGACCAATGACAAAAAGGCCGCTGAAAAAACGCTCGCTGAATTGAAGGATGCCCTCACGAAACTTCGGACCGGCTTTAATGAGCTCAAGCTGGCCGTTTCCGGGAAACTCCAGCCACTTGGCATTACTGAAATACCGGAGACAGAGGTCGAGTCACTGCTCGAATCCCTCAGGTCACGACTGAAGGCATGGCAGGAGCAGGTAAAACAAAAGACCGACATTGAAAAACAGATTGCCGCTATCGACAGCGAGGTGAAGCGTCTGGATGCCGTGATTGATACACAGGTCAAGGCTCTGGCTGAAAAACAGGAAAAGCTCGAACAGCAAGAAAAGGACCTGACCGAAGGAACAGAAGAACGGAAGAAATTGTATGGTGACAAAAAGCCTGATGATGAAGAAGGCAGATTGAACAAAGCGATTACTGATGCCGAGGAGGCAGAGAAAAAAGCCAGAAGCCTGAACACCGAGTTGCAGCAAAAACTGACAACGGCCAAGACCCATGTTGAATCCCTGAAGAAGCGCATTGAACAGAGAACACCTGAACTGCAAAAAGCGGCAACGGACTTTTCAGTAGCTCTGACTTCGGCAGGCTTTGCCGATGAGAAAACCTTCCTTGAAGCCAGACTGTCACAGGAAGATCGGGAATCTTTATCTTCCCGGGCTAAGGAGCTCGATGACGCGGGAACTGAGCTCAAAGCTAAACAGAAAGACCGGGAGACGCGTCTGGCCACGGAGATCGCCAAGGGTCTTCGACCCGTTTATGTTGACCTGTCCGAGTTGCAAATCAACGACAACGCTTTGATCCAGCAAGAAGCGGACAAAAAGAAAGACGGATTTCCGTCCACGGATAAGAGGCTTGAGGAACTGCAACCGCAGTTCAAAGAATTTGAAGAGTCCCTGAAAGAATTGCGCGATACCGTTGCCGGTCTCAAGCACAAGCTGAGTGGAAATACGGCAGCCAAAGAGCGGGTAAAGGAAAAGCAGTCTGCCATCAATGCTCAGAAAAAAGAGTGCCATCGTTGGGGAAATCTGCATAGCCTCATCGGTTCAGCTGATGGTAAAAAGTACCGGAATTTTGCACAGGGCCTGACCTTTGAATTGATGGTTTCCCATGCCAACCGGCAGCTGGAAAAAATGACCGATCGCTATCTGCTGATCCGTGATGAACAGCAGCCGCTAGAACTGAATGTCGTCGATAATTATCAGGCCGGTGAAATCCGTTCGACAAAGAACCTCTCCGGCGGTGAAAGTTTTATCGTCAGTCTGACGCTGGCATTGGGGTTGTCGAAAATGGCCAGCCGGAAAGTACGGGTGGATTCCCTGTTTCTCGATGAAGGCTTCGGCACCTTGGATGAAGAAGCACTCGAAACGGCTCTGGAAACATTGTCCGGCCTGCAGCAGGAGGGCAAGCTGATCGGAATCATCTCCCATGTGCCGGCATTGAAGGAACGAATACGCACCCAGATAAACATCATACCGGTATCCGGCGGGCGCAGTTCACTCGCTGGCCCGGGCTGTAAAAAGGTATGATGCCTCCTGCCTGTGCAGAGAAACCCATGTTGCCATGGTCGCAAGCGCAGCTTTCATTATCGGGGCAATGGGTTTACAGCTCTTATATATCATTTGACATTTCTTGCCTGTTTATGAGTTTTCCCAAAAAGAGTTGAGGTTTTATGCATGAATGAAAATAGCGTAGGCAGCACCAACATTGTATGGCATCAATCACAAGTTTCGCGCGAAATGCGTGAGCAGATGAATGAACATCGCGCGAGTGTTTTGTGGTTCACAGGGCTTTCGGGGGCTGGGAAATCAACCTTGGCCCATGCCGTGGAGGCGCAGTTGCATCAAATGGGTGTGCGTACTTATGTCCTTGATGGCGACAATGTGCGTCATGGTTTGTGTGGCGATCTTAATTTCTCAGATGTGGCCAGGCGTGAAAATATTCGGCGTATTGGCGAAGCCTCCAAGCTTTTTGTGGATGCGGGGGTGATGGTTTTAACCGCGTTTATTTCACCTTTTCGTTCAGATCGTAGTCGTGTTCGCGAACTTCTTGGCGATGATTTTATTGAGATCTATTGTGATTCATCCATTGAAGTGTGCGAAAGCCGGGATGTGAAGGGGCTTTATGCCCGTGCGCGCAAGGGGGAGATTAAAGATTTTACAGGCATCTCATCCCCCTATGAAGCGCCTGAATCGGCAGAGTTGGTGGTTAAAACAGGATTGTTGAGCCTAGAAGCTTCGGTGAAGCAGGTGATCGACTATTTAGCCTCTCGAGATAGTGCGTTACAATCGAAGGTGTAATCAATGGGGAAGCAGTGGTATGCCATCCGCGTGAAAACAGGGCAGGAGATGCGCGCCGTAACGCAATTCCAAAATCAGGGATTTACCCTTTACTATCCTCAGACGATCAAATGTATCCGCCATGCAGGGCAAGTAAAACGCGAGCCTAGAGCCTTTTTTACCGGCTATCTTTTTTTACATCTGAGCGTGGATGAGCGTGCCTGGACCAAGATTCGCAGCACTTATGGTGCTCTGGGCGTTGTCCATTTCGGCTCCGTTTACCCTGCAGTTCCCGATGCGGTCATTGAGATGTTGCAGTCGCGTGAAGATGATAATGGGATGATCGACTTGAGTAAAAAACGCAAGTTTGTCTCTCCTTTTAAGGAGGGGGAGAAAGTGATTGTGGACGAAGGGGCTTGTAAAGGGCTTGAAGCGGTATTTCTTTCACTTGATGGTGAACAGCGGGCGATGATTTTGCTCAATATGTTGGGCGGTATGGTGCGAACCAAAGTGAATTTAGGCGCTTTAAAGTCGGGCTGAACGATCATTTTCAAATGAAATTTATGGATAAAAAAAGGGGGGGGGCTAGGTTTCGCCCGCGAATGATGTAGGCGGCCTCTGTTCACCTGCATGGCGGTAGCGTGCGTGTAGATTGAGGTGAATCCCTTGTGTATCTGGGCATTGGATTGGGGCAGGGTTATTGAGCAATGAAATATGAAATTCAAGCCATTTCGTAAACGCGGATCGGCGAGATGTTTGTGTGAGATTGGAGTAGACAATGAAAGGAATCATTTTAGCTGGTGGCTCAGGTACGCGATTGCATCCGTTAACTTTGGCGGTGAGCAAGCAGTTGATGCCGGTCTATGATAAACCGATGATCTATTACCCGCTTTCCGTGTTGATGCTGTCGGGGATTCGCGAGATTTTGTTGATTTCCACCCCGCATGATCTGCCCAATTTCAAACATCTTTTGGGTGATGGTGCGCAGTGGGGATTATCGATCAGCTATGCTGAGCAACCGAGCCCTGATGGTTTGGCGCAGGCGTTTACGATTGGTAAAGATTTTATCGGTAGCGATGCGTGTGCGCTGATTTTGGGTGATAACATCTTTTTTGGGCAAGGGTTGTCGAAGCAGTTGCGCCAAGCCGCTGCACAAGCAGCTGGGGCTACGGTATTTGCTTACCATGTGCAAGATCCTGAGCGTTATGGCGTCGTTGCCTTTGATCAAGAGGGGCGTGCCTTATCGATTGAAGAGAAGCCTGTAAAACCAAGATCCAACTATGCTGTGACGGGGTTATATTTCTTTGATAACCATGTGGTTGAGATGGCTGAAAACTTGAAGCCATCCGCTCGTGGCGAATATGAGATTACCGATATTAATAAAAAATATTTAGAGATGGGCATGCTCAATGTTCAACGCATGGGGCGTGGGACGGCATGGCTTGATACCGGGACACATGACTCTCTGCTTGAAGCGAGTCAATTTGTTGAAGTGATTGAGAAGCGACAAGGATTTAAAATCGCCTGCCCCGAAGAGATTGCGTGGGAGATTGGCTATATTGATGATGCGCAATTGCAAGCACTGGCTGAACCGATGCAGAAAAATGGTTATGGTCAATATTTGCTGCGTCGATTGAGAGAAGCGTAATGAAGGTGATCGAAACAGTTTTGCCGGGCGTATTGATTATCGAGCCGAAGGTGTTCGGTGATGCGCGTGGTTTTTTTCTCGAAACCTTTCACAAGCTGCGCTACGAAGCGTCTGGTATTCCCGGAAATGGTCTTGAGTTTGTGCAAGATAACCATTCGCGTTCGCGTAAAGGTGTGCTGCGTGGTCTGCACTTCCAGCTGGAGAATCCGCAGGGGAAACTGGTGTCTGCAGGAACGGGTGCGGTCTTCGATGTTGCAGCAGATGTAAATCCTGACTCCCCAACCTTTGGCAAATGGGTGGGTGTTGAGCTTTCCGAGGAGAACCATCGACAGCTCTGGATTCCGCCGGGTTATGCGCACGGCTTTTGTGTGCTCTCTGATGTTGCTGATTTTCAATACAAGTGTACTGCGCTTTATCATCCGGAATCAGATGGGGGGATAGCTTGGAATGATCCGGATCTGGCCATTGAGTGGCCCCTCGAAACTCCGTTGCTCTCTGAAAAAGATATGTTGCTGCCCAAATTGTCTGTGGCCAAAAGAACGCAGTTGCCATGAAGATTCTGATTGCCGGAGCCAATGGGCAGCTTGGCCGTGAGTTGGTGCGCCAAGGCGCTGGTCATAATCTGCTTGCAGTGGATTATGATCAATTGGATATCACTAACCTTGAAGCGGTTTCGCGCTGTTTTGATGCATTTAAGCCTGATGTTGTCATGAATGCGGCTGCATATACGGCTGTAGACCGGGCTGAATCGGATATTGAGGCGGCGTTTGCAGTCAACAGGGATGGACCAGCGAATTTGGCGATGATGTGTAAGCAGTTGTCGATTCCACTGATTCATTATTCTACTGACTATGTTTTTGATGGAAGTAAAAGCAGTGCCTATGAGGAGAGTGATCTGGTCGCTCCATTGGGTGTCTATGGAGAGAGTAAGCGGGCGGGTGAAACAGCTGTTGCTAAGTATTGTTCGAAATATTTGATTTTTCGTACGAGTTGGGTCTTTTCATCGCATGGTAATAATTTTGTCAAGACGATGCTGCGTTTGGGTGGCGAGCGGGAGGAGCTTGCGGTGGTGGCGGATCAATTTGGTAAACCGACCAGTGCGCAGGAGTTGGCACGCATCACCTTTGAGGTGTTGTCAAAGGCTGATGGGCAGTGGGGAATTTACCATTTGGCTCAGCCTGACGCGGTGAGTTGGCATAGTTTTGCTGAAGCGATTTTTTCCGAGGCTTGCCACCAGGGATATTCTCTTCGCGTGAAACATGTTCGTTCCATCACTACAGCAGAGTATCCAACGCCTGCTAAACGACCGAAAAACTCAGCGTTAAATTGCCAACAATTTCAATCAGTTTTTGGCGTTCGAATTCGTTCGTGGAGTGATTCGTTGGCAGAAGTGATCAAGGAGATGAAGAATGGCTGAATACAATCCAAAAGTTATGCTGGTGACCGGCGGTGCTGGTTTTATCGGCTGTAATTTTGTGCGATATATGCTGGAGACCGATGCCGATGTGCGGATCGTGAATCTTGATGCGCTCACCTATGCCGGATCACTGGACAACCTGAACAATTTGCCGGATGCGTCTCGTCACACCTTTGTGCAGGGTGATATCTGTGATCGCGAGCTGATCGATCGGCTTCTTCGCGAGCATGAGATCGACACGATTGTCCATTTTGCGGCTGAGAGCCATGTGGATAATTCGATTGCAGGGCCGGAAATTTTCATCAGAACCAATGTGCTTGGCACCTTCACACTGCTGGATGCGGCACGGGGCTACTGGCAAAATGAGATGGGTTGGGGGACATCGGAGTGTCGTTTCCACCACATCTCTACCGATGAAGTTTACGGCACGCTGGAGGCTGATGATCCGGCCTTTAGCGAAACGACACCCTATGCGCCGAACTCGCCCTACTCTGCGAGCAAGGCGGGTTCCGACCATCTGGTGCGGGCCTGGTTCCACACCTACGGCTTGCCGGTTACTACAACCAACTGCTCGAACAACTACGGTCCGTACCAGCATGGCGAAAAGTTCATTCCTACCGTGATCCGCTCCTGCCGTGAAGGTAAATCAATTCCCGTTTATGGCGATGGTTCGAATATTCGCGACTGGCTTTATGTACGCGATCACTGTTCGGGCATTGATGCGGTGGTGCGCAAGGGTGTGCTGGGTGAAGTTTATAATATCGGCGGCATCAACGAGTGGAAAAATATCGATATCTGCCGCCTGATCTGTCAGCACATGGATGAGCATGCTCCGGAGAATGCGCCGCA
>PEAA01000047.1 GCA_002753275.1 Zetaproteobacteria bacterium
CTTGACCAGTATGATCAACAGTGGCAATGTGGGTCATCTATGATCACAGGAGGCTTTGATGATTTTTAATATTGCAGAAGCGAAAGCGAACTTTTCCAAATTGGTTAACCTTGCTTATCACGGGGAAAAGGTGGTGATTGCCAAAAACAATCTGCCTTTGGTTGATCTGGTTGTGCATCAACCCGATGGTAAGCGTCAGCTTGGTTTGATGGCCGGGAAAATCACAGTGCCGGACAACTTCCTTGATGAAGATGAAGAGATCAATGCGCTGTTTTATGATGCGAAAGCATGAATATCATCATTGATACACATATCTTTCTCTGGGCAATCGCAGAGCCCGATAAACTTGAACCAGCGCAGAAACTGGAGCTGGAGCGTCTTTCCAATACGATTTATCTGAGTGCGGTCAGTGTCACAGAAATGATGATCAAAGCATCCATGGGTAAGCTGGATGTGGATTATGATCCTGTAGCGATTGCCAGAGAGAGCGGGATCGAGCTGCTCGATTTCAGTGGGGAGGATGCTTTATTGCTCAAGGATATGCCCTTTCATCACCGCGATCCTTTTGACCGGATGCTGATTGCCCAATCCACGGCGCGTGGATATCCCCTGATGACCAATGATGCAAAAATGATGATGTATGACTGTCCGCGAATCTGAGGGGGCAGGCTTGTTCATTTGGAAAAATGAATGTTTGAAATAGGAATCCCGCTGATTGATGAAGTTGATAAGTTTGGTCGTTCAGTGATCTATTTTGCTGCCCGTGAGGCCGTGGTAGAGATGGTTCAGTTGCTTCGATCTCATGGTGTTCGCATTACCGATAGCATTTCACTGTGCAGATTTGTTTCATAATGTTAATGCTACGAGTATGATCACTGTGTTTACCCATAATTTTTTGCCATGAAACTTCTCTGCTCTTTGGCATGGCGGCAGCTCTGGCGCGGTGGGCAGCGTAGCTGGGTGACCATTTTGGCAATGGCGTTTTCATGCATGATGATGATTCTTTTTTCAGCACTGATGCAAGGGATGTTGTTGGGGAGCGAACGCAATGTGGTGGCGATGAATTTGGGCGAGATTCAGATTCATGCCAAGGGTTATTTGCAAGAGCATGATCTTTACCAGCAAGTTGAGGATGTTCCACAACTTTTACAGCAACTTTATGATGCGGGTTTTGATGTCACGCCACGGCTGTTTACTTATGGATTGGCGGCTGCGGGACTGGCATCGGCGGGGGTTGAGATGCGCGGTGTTGATTTGCAGCGAGAGGTGCAAGTAACGGAACTTTATCGCCATGTTGGGCAGGGTGGTTGGTTGCAAAAGAAGGATTCTCAAGGGGTGGTGCTGGGGAAAAAACTTGCCGCAAGCTTAGGGGTTAATCCAGGCGATGAGGTGATGTTTGTAGGTCAAACCGCCGATGGCTATATAGCTGATGCAATATTTACAGTGCGAGGGGTGTTGAAATCGGTTGCGGATGGTATTGATCGCACTGGTTTTTTTGTCTCCATGGAGGCGTGGCGTGCCTTGATTGGCGTTCCCGAAGGGGCGCATGCGTTGGTGCTTAAAAGGCGTGACCAAGATTGGCCATTGGATCAGGCATGCGTGCGGGCGAAAAAAATCGCCTCGGAACATGCTGGGAACGCCTTGCAGGTGCAAAGTTGGAAAATGCGTATGCCGGTGATTGCACGGATGTTGGAGATGGCAGATGTGCAAATATGGGTAATGATTATCATTACCTATCTGGCGGTGGCGATGGTGGTGCTCAATGCGATGTTGATGAATGTCTTTGAGCGTTTGCGTGAATTTGGCATGTTAAAAGCGCTCGGAATGCCGCCGCAGCAGATTGTGTTGTTGATCTATCTTGAAACGATGATGCAAACGCTGATCGCTGCCGTGATTGGGGTGCTCGGCGGTGTTGCACTCTCCTTTTACTATAGTCTTCATGGGATCGATCTCTCTTCATTGGCAGGGGCCTTTACCTTTGGCGGAATTGCCTTTGATCCCATCTGGTACGCGGCTCTTTATCCCGGGGCGATTTGGGCACCTGTCGCCTTTCTTTTTGCCATGGTTGCGTTGGCAGTGCTTTATCCCGCGATGAAAGCTGCGAGGACGCAGCCCATTGTGGCGATGCAGCGGTTGCACAGCAGATGAAATTACAGCGTTTGGCATGGCGCAATCTTTCGCGCAATCCGCGTAGAACTTGGATCACCCTTGTATCGATCGCGTTTGGCGTGCTGCTCTCCGTGACTTTCACAGGAATGGGGGATTATTTTTATACCAATATGGTCAACACTGGCGCCAAAATGGGCATGGGGCATGTCACGGTTGAGCCGCAGGGGTATAGCCAAAATCCAACCTTGGCTAAGTATCTCAATCCCGATGATGCGATCTATCAATCGTTGCGAGCACTGGATGGTGTTGCGGGGGTGAGTCAAACCATCATGGGACAGGCGATGTTTGCCAGTGCCCATAAAAGTATCGGTGGCGCCTTGATGGCGATTGAGCCGATGCAGTATGGGGGAGCTGCTAATCTGTTGATCGAATCGTTGATTGCGGGAAGGGCGCTTGGTGAGGACGATGCACGAGGGATTTTGCTGGGTGATGGTATGGCGGAGCAGTTGCACCTCTCCTTGGGGAAAAAGATGGTCTATACCACCACAGATCTCCATGGCGAATTGGTGAGTAGTATGGTGCGCGTGGTCGGTATTTTTCATACGGGTGTTGAGATGCTTGATCAGAGCATGGGACTGTTGTCGATGGATGGTGTGCGCCAGACCTTGGGCTATGGTGACCGTGCGGTAAGTATCCTTTCGATTTATCTCGAGGATCAACGCCGGGCTGCAGAGATCCGCGATGATGTGGCGGCGCTTTGGCAACAATTGGACCGTGAAATGGTCGAAGTCTTGACCTGGAAGGAGTCGCAACCTGATCTGTTTACGGTGATTATGATGGATAAGAGTATGAATTATATTTCGCAACTGTTGCTAGGGTTGCTGATTGCAGCGGGTGTTTTTAATACCATGTTGATGGGGGTGCTTGAGCGACGCCATGAATTTGGGGTGATGATGGCATTGGGAATTGCCCCTTGGGAGCTTTCTCGTTTGGTGATGATTGAATCCTTATGGTTGGCGATGCTTGGGCTCGGGCTCGGAGGGCTTTTTAGCGTGCCATGGTATCTCTATCTGCGTGATGTGGGGCTGGATTTCACCGCATCATTGGGAGATGGCATGAGTTATGGTGGTGTGCTGATTGATCCGATTATTCGTGTTCGTCTTTTTCCTGAGAGTGTGGTGATGATTGCGTTGGCGGTCATGGTTTTGGTGATGTTGGCAACACTTTATCCCGCCTGGAAAGCGGGCAGAACGCCGCCAGTTGAAAGCTTGAAGTGAGCGGCAAGGAGAGGGTTATGGGCGAGCATGGAGAACGACCAATTGTTGATGTTCAACATCTGTTTAAGTGTTATCAGCAAGGAAAGGTTGCGGTGGAGGCCTTGCGAGATGTCTCTCTTTCGATAGTGCCACAAGAGTTCGCAGTGTTGTGTGGCCCGTCAGGATCAGGAAAAACAACCTTGTTAAATTTGATTGGTGGTCTGGATCAACCCACTTCAGGAGATGTATGGGTTGAAGGGATGAGGCTTGCGCAGATGTCGCAAGGGGCATTGTCGCAGGTTCGGCGTGATCGTATTGGCTTTGTTTTTCAAGCCTACAATTTGATTCCTGTCATGAGTGCTTTTGAAAACGCTGCCTTTGTGCTGGAGTTGCAAGGAGTTGCGACGGCAGAGATTAAACAACGGGTCGAAGAGACTTTGTTGGCGGTCGGTTTGCAGGCGTTGGCAGACCGTCGCCCTGATGAGATGTCCGGTGGGCAGCAGCAGCGCGTGGCCATTGCCCGTGCGATTGTGGCGCGGCCGGCGATTGTGCTTGCCGATGAACCGACCGCCAATGTTGATTCACAAACCGCAGAATCATTGCTGCAGATGATGCAAGGGTTGAATGAAAAACAGGGCATTACCTTTCTCTTTTCAAGTCATGATCAACGGGTGATTGATTGTGGAAAGCGGGTGATTCGTATGCGCGATGGTGCGATTGAGTTGGATCATGTGCGTGCTTAATGCGTGTGGGTGGCTGCTGCTTCTTTGCGGTGGATCATCACTTGCCTTGGCCGGTGGTATGGGGCGCGATCAAGCGGAAGAAGGGTGGTATGGGCATGGTTTGATGCAGCTTTATGGTGTGTATGCCCACAACGCAAATATCCCTTCAGCCAATCAGCCGAGAGATGTTGCCGCGCTTTCACCCTCGATGCGATTGATAGGCGATGGAAAATTGTCTGCTTCATGGTCATGGGAGGGGCATCTCTTGCTAGGGTATGTGCCTGCTGCATTGCAAGCAATGGGGACGAATGTCATGCGAAGTCGTGCGCTGGAGCGAAGTGCCGATCGAGGGCGGGCATTTGCCTTGGTTGATCGTTTGAATGGGCAATATATGGATGAGCGATGGCGGGTGAAGTTGGGACGGCAGCCGGTGAACTTGGCGACCAATTTCTTTTTTATGCCCAACGATTTTTTTGCGCCATTTGCTGCGCAGTCTTTTTATCGAGCCTATAAACCGGGGGTTGATGCACTGCGTGTTGATTATGCGGGGGATGATTTGCAGCAATTCACCTGGTTGACCGTGCTTGGGTATCAGAGCCGCTCAACAACGGCGGGGCAGATGCCCGCCTCTGTCACTCAAATGTCAGCAAGGAACAGCTCCCATCTTTTGCGTGCATCTACTCAGTTGGAAGCTTTTGAAGTGGGGGTGTTGGCGGGTAGAGCGGGCTTGGATCCTGTGGTTGGGGGAAATCTGCAAACGGAATTTGCTGAAGGCATTGCGCTGCGTGTGGAGGGAAATGTTCGCGCCATTCAATCACCTACGAAAATGACTTCAGGGGCGATCTCTGTCGGAGTGCAACGCTATGTCAATGAGCGGCTCTCACTGCTGGGCGAATATCTTTTTCAGCGCATGCTCAATCCATGGCTGCCAAGCAGCACGATGGTGAAACATGATCTGGCAACCACCCTTCATTATGATTGGACGCCGCTTTTGCAAACCGAACTGGCGGTGGTGGTGAATGGTGTGGATCGATCGGGTATGTGGATGGGCTACGCGACCTATTCACTCAACGATGAGTCGGAGATGGCAATTGCAATCACGCAGCCCATGGGTAGGAGTCAGTTGTCTTCAAACCCGCTGATCCCCAGTGAATTTGGTGCGCAGCCATGGACTGTTTCATGGGATTGGCGAAGTTATTTTTAGAGCATTGGTCATTCATGGATGGTTGTACCTCTGGATTGTGGGTCAAGCCTTAATGATGTGTAAAAAAGGCATTGCGGTGGCTCTTTTTTTGGAAGGTTGTCATACGGATTGATTGAGCATCACCTTCTTCGCCTTCGTCATGTTGAACTTGATTCAGCATCCAGGGCAAGGGTGCTGTGCTTAAGCCTCCAGTCTGGATAAATAGTCGATAGATTAAAATTGAATTAATTGACCCGCATGGATGGGTGGTTATATTCCGTCATATTTGAAAAATAAACGCTCTACGCTTGGTAATAAAAATACTCATACATAGGATTTGATTATGAAAATGTTGCGAGAACTGCTTTCCGATTCAAAGGTTGTGAATCATCCTCTTTATAAAATCGTCAACCTCCCAGCTGAAAAAGGCGCGGTTTATTCGGTGGTCGATGCTGAAACCGGCTCTGTCATTGAAAATGTACAAATTGTGCAAAAAGAGGGTCACTTGCTTGTCTCTGTGGATGATCAGTTGATTGCAACCATTGAAGACTTTGTTGTTGATGGCAATCCGGTTGCAGCTTTTGATGGCTATGATTTTTCAACCTTGATGAACAATGTCTCGGCGGAAGAGATGGTTGTGGAAACCGTTGCTGAGCCGGTGTGGGAAGCAGCGCCCGTGGAAGAGGCTGTTGATGTGGTTGAGGTTGTCGAAGTTTCGGGGACGGGGGCAACCATTGTCGATGGTGGTTTTTCATGGCTTGCTGCAGGTGGAATTATTGCAGGTGTTGGTGGTGTTGCCGCTGGTGTTTCGGCATTGAATGGTAATGCTGC
>PEAA01000021.1:0-33816 GCA_002753275.1 Zetaproteobacteria bacterium
AAGAGTTCTTCGAGTGGAAGAAAAGCCAGCCTCAGGCTGCTGAGGCAAAGGTGCGTAGCATCAAATGACGATGCCCGAACTGACGGTAAGCGAATTTACAGCAGGTTTGGGACTCAATCTACTCTGACTTATTCAGCGTTATCCTTAATGGGGTTGTATAGGTGTGTGTACAATTATTGCACCTTGATAATCGAGGGGTGATTCGCTATAAATCGCGCCACTTCACACACCACCTTATTTCGATTGTGCTTGCACGCAGGTGGTGGAGGATAAACAATCGGAGGACTTTTATGTCTCAATTTACTATGAAACAACTGCTTGAAGCAGGTGTTCACTTTGGTCATCAGACCCGTCGTTGGAATCCAAAAATGGCGCCCTATATTTTTGGTGCGCGTAATGGCATTCACATTATCGATTTGCAAAAAACATTGCGTATGGCCAATGAGAGCTACCACTTTATGCGTGAGTTGGCAGCTGCGGGTGGTCGCGTGCTTTTCGTAGGGACCAAGCGTCAGGCGAACCAAGCCGTTCATGAAGAAGCACTGCGTTGTGGCCAGTTTTTTGTGGATCACCGCTGGTTGGGTGGTATGATGACCAACTTTGCAACTGTGCAACAGTCTGTTCGTAAAATGAAAGAGTTACAACGCCAAAAGGATGAGGGCGTTTTTGATCTTGTCACCAAGAAAGAAGCCTTACAATTGCAGCGCGAGCTGGATAAGTTGGAGCGTTCGTTGGGCGGTATTAAAGATATGACCCAGTTGCCTGACTGTATTTTCGTGATTGATGTAAGTAAAGAAGATCTGGCTGTGAAAGAAGCGCAAAAATTGGGTATTCCTGTTGTTGCTGTTGTTGATACGAACTGTAGCCCAGAAGGTATCGATTATATTATTCCTGGGAATGATGATGCGATTCGTGCTGTGCGTCTTTTCTGCAGCAAGATTGCCGATGCAATTATTGAAGGTACCGAGTCTTGGAATATTGAAAATGCTGAAGATGGTGCTGATTTAGTTGAGGCGATGTTGGGAAATCGCGACGAAGTGGCTGAAGAAGCATTCGCCGCTGCAGATGAAGTTGAAGCATAATTTACTAACCAAGATTGAGGAGATATAGATGAGTCAAGTGACAGCTGCAGATGTTAAAAAACTGCGTGAAATGAGTGGCGCAGGGATGATGGATTGTAAAAAAGCTTTGGCCGAAACCCAGGGTAATTTGGAGGCAGCCGTAGATTTCTTGCGAAAGAAAGGTCTGTCTGCTGCATCGAAGAAAGCAGGTCGTGTCGCCGCTGAAGGGATTGTGGTCGCGCGTACAGCAGGCTCTATGGGCGTTGTTTTGGAAGTGAACTCTGAAACAGACTTCGTAAGTAAAAATGAGAAGTTTACTGATTTTGTCAATTTGGTTGCGGATATTATTATGCGTGAAAAGCCTGTAGATGTTACGGCATTGAAGGCGCTTCCTTGTGATGGAACCGATCTTAATATTGAGCAAGCATTGTCGCAGTTGATCGCAACAATTGGTGAAAATATGGATATCCGTCGTTTTAACTTGGTTGAGGTGAATGAGGGTACCATTGGGACTTATATTCATGGTGCTGGTAAAATTGGTGTGTTGGTTGCTGTTGAGGGTGTGTCAGGTGATGATGCCGATCAATTGGTTCGTGGTATTGCAATGCATATTGCGGCTTCCAATCCACTGTTTATCTCTATTGCTGATGTGGATGAAGATTCAGCTGCGCGTGAAAAAGCGGTGCTTTCAGAGCGTGCAATTGCCAGTGGTAAGCCAGAGGCGATTGTGGATAAGATCGTTGCGGGTCAAATGAATAAGTACTATTCAGATGTTTGCTTGCTGGAGCAAGATTTTGTCATGGATACGGAGAGTACTGTGGGTAAGGCGTTGGCGAAGTTGGCCAAGGATGCAATCTTGACACATATGTCCCGTTTCCAATTGGGTGAAGGGATTGAGAAAGAGGAATCTGATTTTGCGGCAGAAGTTGCGGCGCAGGTTGCAGGTTAATTGAATATAGACTGGGAGGTAGATTATGAACGCTTATAAGCGGGTTATGTTAAAACTTTCCGGTGAAGTGTTGATGGGAAATCAAGAGTTTGGTATTGATCCAGACTTGATTTCCCGTTTGGCACAAGAGCTTCTGGATGTGCAGAATTCGGGCGTAGAGTTGGCTGTCGTGATTGGTGGTGGAAATATTTTTCGAGGCATGAGTGGTACAGCATCGGGAATGGATCGTGCCAGTGCTGATTATATGGGAATGATGGCAACAGTGATGAATGCGATTGCATTGCAAGATGCGATTGAGCGTCATGGTGGGTGTGTGCGTACGATTTCAGCGCTCTATATTAAAGAGGTTGCAGAACCCTATATTCGTCGTCGTGCTGTGCGTCATTTGGAAAAAGGTCGCATCGTGATCTTTGCTGCTGGCACAGGAAACCCTTACTTTACAACGGATACTGCGGCGAGTTTGCGCGCGATGGAGATTCAAGCTGATGTTGTCTTGAAGGGGACAAAGGTCGATGGCGTTTACACTGCCGATCCTGTTCTTTATCCTGATGCGACGCGTTATGAAACGCTTTCATTTTCTACCGTGCTTGAAAAACAGTTGGGCGTGATGGATGCGACAGCTATTTCATTGTGTCGTGATAATTCTATGCCAATTGTGGTCTTCGATGTGACAACCCCTGGGCAAATTGCTAAGGTTGTTGCCGGCGAGCCGGTTGGTACTTTGGTTCAAGAGGGTTAAGCAGATGTTTGATACATTAGATGAAAGAATGAAAAAATCGATTGCCGCACTGAAAAGTGAATTGGCAACCATACGCACAGGTCGCGCCAATGCCTCACTGCTCGATCATATTCATGTTCCTTACTATGGTGCGGAGTCTCCTTTGAGTCAGGTGGCCAATCTTTCTGTTCCTGAGCCGCGCATTATTATGATTACACCATGGGATAAGACGCTTCTTGCTGCGATTGAGAAGGCCTTGCTGACCTCAGATTTAGGTTTGAACCCATCCAATGATGGTGAGTGTATTCGTCTTATTTTTCCGGAGTTGACGGAAGATCGTCGTAAAGAGTTGGCAAAGAAGGTGAAAGCGATTGGTGAGAAAGCACGCGTTTCTGTGCGTAATATCCGTCGTGATGCCAATGATGAGGTGAAAAAAGCATTGGCAGATGGAATGCCTGAAGATGAAGGCAAACGGGCACAAGAGAAGATCCAGTCCATTACAGATGGTTTTATTGCCGAAGTCGATAAAATTTTAGAACATAAAGAACAAGAAATTTTGACTGTTTGATGGTTTCGGTGGCTCGATCTCCGGGCGATCAACAGCTGCCTAAACATGTTGCCATCATTATGGATGGCAATGGGCGTTGGGCGGAGATGCGCGGCATTCCTCGTGTTGAGGGGCATCGGCGTGGTGCCAATGTTGTTAATGATGTTGTCAAAGCAGCGCATGAACTTGGTGTTGAATGTTTGTCGCTTTACGCATTTTCATCAGAAAATTGGTCTCGACCCAAGTCTGAAGTTCGTGCTTTGATGGCACTGTTGTCTTGGTTGTTACCCAAACAACTTGAACAGATGATGGCACAAGGGGTGCGCCTTTCGACCCTTGGTGATCTCTCTCAATTGCCACTACGAACACAAAAAGTTTTACATCAAGCAATCAACAAAACCCAAAACAACCAAGGCTTGCATCTTGTCTTATGCCTTAATTACGGCGGGCAGCAAGAGATTTTGGCGGCAGCAAAAGAGCTTGCTTTGCAAACGCTGATTTCCAATGATCCTCAATCGTTTCTTGCTCAAACTCATCTTGAAACATTTCGTGCGATGATGTGGCGAAATGAACTCCCAGTTGTTGATCTGTTGATTCGGACGGGTGGAGAGTATCGAATTTCAAATTTTCATCTTTGGGATGCAGCTTATGCAGAACTCTATTTTGATGCGGTTTTGTGGCCTGACTATCAAGCAGAGCATTTAATTGCAGCGCTGAAAGAATATTCGAATCGTGAGCGGCGTTTTGGTTTAATCAGTGCACAGGTGGCTCCCCATGAGTGAATTAACGAAACGAAGCGTTACTGCATTGGTGCTATTGTTTTTTGCTATCGGTTGGATGTTTTATCTTCCTGATGATTGGTTTGCAATCGCCTCATCGATGCTTGGATTGATGGCGACTGTGGAGCTGTTGACGATGATCAGAATGCGCAAGCCTGTCCCGTTTGCATTGTCGGCAGCATTGGTATGGGCAATCTTAGCATTAACCAATATGTTGCTGTTGGCAATGGTTGTGTTGATGCTTTCTTGGACTGTCTTTTTGGTCATGTTTGCGCGCAGTGGCAGCGAACACGATTTGGGCGTTGATTTTAGAAATGTCGCGTATGGTCAATGGATGTTGGTTTGGTTACTGGTGTTTGTTTGGAGTCTCAATACGGTGCATGGTCAGAGTGAGGGTGTCTGGTTTTTATCGGGGGCATTTCTTGGCGTTTGGGCCGCTGATATTGCGGCGTATTTTGTCGGCCGGGCGTTGGGTTCGCATAAGTTGGCACCAGCGATTAGCCCTGGAAAGTCGATTGAAGGGTCGATAGGTGGTTTGATTGCAGGGGTGTTAATTTCCGCCTCATTTTGGTTGTATATGCTTGAGATTCCGCTATGGATGGCATTAATGTTAGGAAGCATTTTGGTTGTGGTCTCAATTGTTGGTGATCTCGCCGAGTCGGTGTTGAAACGGGTCTATCAAGTGAAAGATAGTGGGCGGATGTTGCCAGGTCATGGTGGTTTGCTTGATCGTATTGATGCGTTGATTCCTGCTTTGCCAGTTGTGGGCCTGCTTTGGATGGGGATGGGAGTGGGTTTATGAAATTGACGATTTTAGGCGCGACGGGGTCAATTGGTGCAAGTACTGTCGATCTGGTATTGCGTCATCCGGAGCGTTTTTGCGTTCATGCACTTGTGGGCCATAAAAATTGGCAACGCATGGCGTCCTTGGTAAAACAGGTTCGCCCTGAGTGCGTGGTGATGACGGATGAAAGTGCGGCTAGACAATTGAAAGCGTCACTTCCTGCTGAAGTTCGTCTCCATGTGGGTATGGATGCGGCGATTGCTGCAGCATCAGAATCGAGTGTGGATATGGTGATGGCGGCGATGGTGGGCTCTGTTGGTTTGCCGGCGGCTCTTGCTGCGGTACGCGCCGGTAAACGGGTTGGACTTGCCAATAAAGAGTGTTTGGTTACAGCCGGTCAAATTTTTATGGCGGATGCTATCGATTTTGGTGCAGATATCGTTCCTGTTGATTCTGAGCATGCCGCGGTGCATCAAGCCTTGAAAGGTCATGATTATCATTCGATTCGACGAATGATTTTAACGGCATCTGGGGGGCCTTTTCGTAAAACCCGTTTAGAGGATTTGCAGAAAGTGACACCTGCACAAGCGATTGCCCACCCCAATTGGGATATGGGGGCAAAGATTAGTGTTGATTCAGCGACCATGATGAATAAGGCGTTGGAGTTGATTGAAGCGCGTTGGTTGTTTGATATGGCGCCGGAGAAACTGCATGCGGTCATTCACCCTCAAAGTATAATTCATGCAATGGTTGAGTATGAAGATGGCTCGGTATTGGCCCAGTTGGCCGAGCCGGATATGCGTATTCCAATTGCTTACGCATTGATGCCTGAGACGCGCATTGCAAGTGGTGCCAATTGGCTTGATTTGTCGATAAGCCGTAGCCTTGATCTTATTCCTATTGATGAGGAGCGATTCCCAGCACTTCGTTTGGTGCGGGAGGTTATGCGGGGAGGTCATGACTTGGCTGTTGTGATGAATGCAGCCAATGAGGTGGCTAATCAAGCGTTTCGTGATGAGAAAATAGCTTTTATGCAAATTGTTGCGACTGTTGAGAAGGTGCTGGAACAGGTACCGACCATGGCCGTTGATACATTGGATTCGATCATGCTTTGTGATGCAGAGGCTCGTCGTGTTGCCCAAAGGATTATTGGATTATGATAGAGATGCTTGAAACGACATTGGCATTCATTGTGGCGATAGCACTACTTGTTGCAGTGCATGAATATGGCCATTTTAAAGTGGCGCGTCTTCTTGGTATTAAAGTTGAGAAATTTTCGATTGGTTTTGGTCCTGCGCTTTTTTCATGGCGTAGTAAAGATCAAGAGGTGTTGTATATTATTGCCCTGATCCCTTTGGGTGGTTATGTGAAGATGCTCGGTGAAGGTGATGCGCGCGATGCTACGGAAGCATTGAGTGATGCGGAGAAGCGCCGGGCCTTTGATTTGCAACCTGTATGGAAGCGCGCAGCGATTGCGGCTGCAGGGCCTCTTGCAAACTTTGTGTTTGCGATTGCTGCCTATATGACGATTGCCTGGATGGGGCAGATGGTCACGCCACCTATGGTTGGTGCTGTTGATTCAGATCGACAGCTATCGTTGAAAATGGGTGATCGGATTTTGAAAGTTGCAGGTCGTAATGTTCATTCCTGGTCTGACTTTGAGTTGCGTTTAAAGCAGTTGGTACAGGCGCAGTTTGAAGAAAATAGTGTTGAGACGATGAAAGGGTCCGAAAGTTCAGGACAATTGCCGAACCGTGCCATTGAGATTGTCGTAGACCGTGATGGTGAGAAACATGTGTTGCATTTGGATCTGCTTTTGCCTGCAGGTAAAGAGGCTTTTCTGGTCAATGTTGCCAATGAAGCGTTGGGCATTTCCGCCGGCCTTGATCTCTATATCCGTTCTGTTGCCGCAGGTTCCGCTGCAGAGCAGGCTGGTTTGCAGCCAGAGGATCAGATTGTTGGATTGCAGGGACGATCAATGTTAGGTGTGAGTGATTTCGTTGAGGTTGTGCAACATTCAGCAGATCAATCGTTGTCGCTGCAAGTTCGTCGTGGAACCTCATTGTTGACACTTGAAGTGGTTCCCGAATCTGATGAGGAGGGGCACGGTCGAATTGGTGTTGGTTTGGCTGCTAAGGCAAAGTTTGATCCCGTGCTTTATCGTATGAGTTTCATTGATGGCGTGCAGTATGGCTTGGTGCGCACCTGGGATATGACGGTGATGACCTTGCAGATGTTTGCTAAAATGTTCTCATCGTCGATCTCTGCGGATAATTTAGGTGGTCCGATTGCCATTGCACAATTGGCAGGGCAGACCGCGGCGATGGGATTAGTACCATTTATTGCATTTTTGGCTATTATATCGGTCAACTTGGGTGTGCTTAATCTGTTGCCTGTTCCTGTGCTTGATGGTGGACATTTGGTTTATTTGATGATCGAAAAGATTCGTGGAAAGCCTTTGCCTGAAAAGGTGATGGGAGTAACACAGATGGTGGGGATGCTGTTAATCGTCAGTTTAATGCTGTTTGCATTTTATAATGATGTGTTTCGTTTGTTGAAAGGATAATATTTTGGCTCTATTTGTTTTTCGTTATTCGCTGCTTATTGCGGCACTGGTATGTGGCCAAAGTGCATTTGCGCTTGATTCGGGTACCATTACACAAGTTCAAGTTCGTGGTTTCCATTATGTGGATGAGGGTGCCATTGTCGCGAAGATCCATGCCAAACAGGGTGGATTGTTGCAGGGGGATGTTGTTGCGGCCGATGTGAAACGACTTTATGCCACTGGACTATTTTCAGATGTTCGTGTACAGCGTGAGATGGACGAGCATGGCTTAAAGATTATCTATGTCGTTGATGAAAATCCGATGATTGCGGATCTTGATATTGTGGGAAATTCAGAAATCAAAGAGAAAGATTTGACTCCAAAGTTGCTGCTTGGCCCTGGAAAGGTATTCAGTGAGGCCAATCTTCGTATCGATACGGATCGCATTCGCAAGTCCTATTTAAGCAAAGGTTTTTATCAAGTAAATGTACGGGCTGAAACAAAGGCTTTGAAAGATGGACGCCTATCTGTGAAGCTCTATGTGACGGAAGGTCAAGTCACCAGTATTAAGAATATCCGTTTTGTGGGTAATCAAGATTTTTCAGATGAAGTGTTGATGGATGTGATCGCATCGCGCGAATCGAGTTTTATGACTTGGTTTACTGATCGAGATGTGTTTAAGCGCGATCGCTTTGAAGCCGATACTCAGATGTTGCAGCAGTATTATCTTGAGCATGGTTACCTGGATGCGAAGGTTGAATCGATGCAGTTGGCATTAACACCTGATAAAACAGGTTTTTATCTGACATTCTCAATTTTTGAAGGTGAGTCATACACGGTAAGTGCTGTGGATGTTCAGGGGGATATGGTTCCTTCGAAAGAGAAGTTGGTTGAAGCCATTGACCTGAAGAAAGGTGAAATTTATTCGTTGAGTGCACTTCGTCGTACGCTGGAGGCAATGGATCTGTTGGTTGGCGATGAAGGATATGCGTTTGCCACGGTGACGCCGCTTTTCAAACGCGATATCGCGACACGGACGGTTTCAGTCACTTTTGATATTGAAAAGAGTCGGGAAGTGTTTATTGACCGTGTTGAAATCGTCGGTAATGAAAAAACGCAAGATTTTGTGGCGCGTCGTGAGTTGCGTCAATCGGAGAGTGAACGCTTTTCTGCGACCAAACAGAAGTTGAGCAAAGATCGCTTGCAGCGTACCAACCTCTTTAAAGATGTGCGGGTCTCGTTGCCGCGCGCAAAAGCGGATGACCGTGTGAATATGAAGATTGATTTAGAGGAAGAAAAAACGGGTAGCTTCTCGATCGGTGCGGGTTATTCACAGCTTGAAAAAGTTTTTATCACAACCAAGGTTGAAGAGCGGAACTTTATGGGGCAAGGGTACACCACCAATGTGAGTGCCAATATTGGTGCGGCAACGCAAAATTATAATTTAAGTGCGACCGATCCCTACTTTCTGGATTCAGATGTGGGTTTGACGCTCAACACATTTAAAACGCAAACGGCGTTGAATACAGTGACATTTTACAATCAGAATGATATTGGTGGCGGATTTAGTTTAAATATTCCTATTGATGAGTTCCTCTCTTATGGGGTGGGCTATCAATTTTCGCGTACCAATTTAAGTAATATTTCTCCAACAGCATCGTTGTTGATTCGCTCTCAAGAGGGTGTAAATACCTTGGGTGAGTTGTCGCAGTCTTTGATTTGGGATACGCGTGATCGTCGTGTTGCCGCCACCCGTGGAGTTGAGAGTCGTCTGCGTTTGGGTGTGGCAGGATTGGGTGGAAGAAGTCGATTTGTTGAGTCGAGTGTTTATGTTGCGAGTTACCATTCTATTGTTGAAGATGTGGTGTTTCGCCCCTTGATTGAATACAAAGATATTCAATCGTATCAAGGGCAAAGCGTGCCGATTTTTCGTCGTTACTCGATGGGCGGCATTCAGAGTCTGCGTGGATTTAACTCCTATGGAGTCTCGCTTCGAGACCCTGTAACGCAAGAGGCGGTGGGCGGTAATTCGCAGATTCGAACATCGATGGATCTTTTCTTCCCCTTGCCATTTATGCAGACCGATGGTTTCCGCGGCGTCCTCTTTACCGATGCTGGGATGGTGTGGGGAAATGAGCCTGTCTTGAATGTATCACAGAATTTTATATTATCGCAAATGCGTGTATCCGCAGGGTTTGGTATTGAGTGGATGTCGCCGATTGGCCCGGTAGCATTTGTTTGGGGTTCTGCATTGAAGCAGCAGCCAGGTGATTTACTACGAACTTTTGAGTTTTCTTTGGGTTCAGGTTTTTAATTTAGGATGAGAGGGTTGAGTATGAAGAAATATCTATTGGGTATGGTGGCCGCTTTTGCCTTGATGAATGTGGCTGTGGCTGAAGAAGCTGTGTCAAAAGTAGGCTATGTGGATGTGAAATTGGCCGTTGAAAATACCACTGCTTTTCGTGAAGGAATGAAGAAACTTGAAGATTGGAAACAGAAAAAGAGTGGTGAATTGAAGAGCCAGTTTGAACATATTAATGCGTTGCAAACGGAACTTCAGACGCAAGCGATGGTGATTTCTCCTGAAGTGTTAAATACCAAGAATCAAGAAATTGATGACTTGAGCAAACAGTTTTCACGAAACCAACAGGATGCACAGGCTGAATTGCAAAAACGCCGCAATCAGCTTTATGAAGGTGTGTTGAATCGTTTTGAAACGATCGTCCGTGATTATGGCAAAGAGCAGAAGTTTGCGATGATTTCACAAGCCTCATCTCTGGTTTATGGTGATGCTAAATTTGATGTGACCGCAGATATTACCAAGTTGCTTGATGCACAAAGTAAAGGTAAAAAATAAATTGAAGCTCCAAGATCTCTGCTCGCACCTTGAGGCAACCTTGGTGCATGCAGATGGAAGTTGTGAGATTGAGGGCATAAATACACTGGCTCATGCCGATGCCAATCAGATCTCATTTTTAGCCAACAACAAATATCATCAGCAGTTTGTTTCGACCAAAGCAAAAGCTGTCATCGTATCCAAAGCGTTTGCTGAGACGCTGGATCCTCATCAGCAGGTGGGACTATTGGTGGTGGCATACGACCCATACCTCGCCTTTGCGAAAGTACAGCGGCTGTTTCATCCGCAAGATGTTGGATGCGGTATTCTCCATCCCACGGCTATTATTGATGCTTCGGCACAATTGGCTGATACCGTTGATGTTGGAGCCAAGTCGGTCATTGAAGCGGATGTTCTCATTGGTGAAGGTACGGTGATTGCAGCGGGTGTTGTGGTAGAAGCGGGTGCCAAGATTGGTAAGCGTTGTATTTTACATGCAGGCGCGGTGGTCTCTACAATGTCTGTTTTAGGCAATGATGTTATTTTGCAATCTGGCGCTGTTATTGGCTCGGATGGCTTTGGTTATGCTTGGTCAGGTTCTGAGCATTTGAAAATTCCTCAAGTGGGGCGCGTGATCCTTGAGGATGGGGTCGAGGTCGGTGCCAACAGTTGTGTGGATCGCGGCGTTTTGGGGGACACGATTATACGCCGTGGTGTGAAGCTCGATAACCTGATTCAGATTGCACACAATGTTGAAGTAGGTGCCTTTACGGTGATGGCCAGTCAAGTTGGTATTTCTGGTTCCACTACCATTGGCCAAGGGTGCCAAATTGGTGGACAGACGGGAATGGCGGGCCATTTGAAAGTGGGAGATGGATGTAAACTTGCCGCAAAAACGGGAGTGACTTCGGATCTTGAAGCCGGCAAAACCTATGCAGGATTTCCGGCGATGCCGCACCATGCTTGGTTGAAAATGTCTGTGCTAATGATGAAACTTCCAGAAATATGGAAAAAAATAAAATCGAAATAAATTGCTGGAGTCTTTGACCATGCCTACATTGAATATTGATGATATATTGCGCTATCTTCCGCACCGTTATCCCATTTTATTGGTGGATAAAGTGCTTGATTATGAAGCAGATATATCGATTCGCGCCTTGAAAAATGTTACCGCCAATGAGCCTCATTTTATGGGGCACTTCCCTGATTATCCTGTGATGCCTGGGGTATTAATTGTTGAAGGAATGGCGCAAGCGGGTGGAATTTTAGCCTTTCAATCGGCGCCAAAAGATCAAGAGTTTTTGGTCTATTTTACCGGTATTGATGATGTGCGTTTTCGCAAGCCTGTGCGCCCTGGAGATCAATTGATTTACCAACTGACTTGCTTGCGTCGTCGTGGCCATATGTGGAAATTTAAAGCAGAAGCGTTCGTTGATGGCGATTTGGTTTGTGGTGGCACCTTGATGGCATCGTTGGTGCCAAAGGATGCAGTATGAGCCGTATAATTCATCCAACAGCGATTGTTGCAGATAGCGTAGAGCTCGCGGATGATGTTGAAATTGGAGCATATTGTGTTTTAGAGGGAAATGTTAAGATCGCTTCTGGCACCCGTTTAATGTCCCATGTTTCAATTGCAGGAAATACAACGATTGGTCATGATAATCGTTTTTTTCCGTATTCTAGCGTTTCACATGAGCCGCAAGATTTAAAGTTTCATGGTGAACCTTCGCAAGTGGTCATTGGTGATCGAAATACCATTCGTGAGCACGCAACCATTCATCCTGGTACGGAGGGGGGCGGAATGATGACCCGTATCGGCAATGACAACTTGCTGATGGCCTATACCCATATTGCCCATGACTGTCTTTTGGGCAATCAAATTGTCATGGCCAATGCGGCTACCTTGGCTGGTCATGTCTCGATTGACGATGGTGCGATTATTGGCGGCATGTCTGCCATTCATCAATTTTTGCGTATCGGGCGTTATTCGATGGTGGGTGGCATGAGTGGGGTTGTGAAAGATATTCCTCCCTATTGTTTGACGGCCGGTGGTTATCGTTCGGGGCTTGCGGGTCTTAATTTGGTTGGCTTAAAACGGCGTGGATTTACCTCCAAGGATGTTCGTCTTCTTAAAGAGATCTATCGGGTTCTGTTTCAAAATAGCGATCCCATTGAGCAGCGCTTGGCTGAGGCGGATGTTTTGGCGGAGGATGATGGCCATGCGTTACACCTTATCCAATTTGTACGGGATGCAACGCGAGGGTTGACCATGCATCGTCGTGATCAATCGTGATGGCAACAGAGGATAATGCTGGGGTCGGTATGATCGCAGGCTACGGTGTTTTTCCTTTGGAGTTGATTGCAGAGTTGAATAAACAACATATCGATGTGCATGTTGTGGCCATTCGTGAAGAGTGTGCTGCCGAAGTTGAAAATTTGGCAGCATCGACGACTTGGCTGCAAGTCGGCCAGTTGAAAGCGATGATTCAGGCTTTTCATTCTAAAGCGATCACACAGGTTATCATGGCTGGAAAGGTGCAGAAACTACATCTTTTTCGCAATTTTAAGCCCGATTTTTTGGCGGTAAAAACGCTTCTCTCCCTTCCCGACAAGCGTGATGACACCATTATGATTGCCATTACCGCATTGCTTGAAAAGGAGGGGATCGAAGTGATTTCTCAGCTTGCGCATGCCGGTGAGATGTTGGCAACAGTGGGGCATATTGCGGGGCCAAAATTATCCAAAGCGCAGTTGCAGGATGCCCATTTCGGATTTCCCCAAGCCAAAGCCATTGCCGGGTTCGATATAGGACAGACGATTGTGGTGAAAGAGGGCGCCATGCTGGCTGTTGAAGCCATTGAAGGAACCGATGCTGCAATAGAACGCGGTGGAGATTTGGGGCATGGTAGGTCGATGGTGGTCAAAGTGGCAAAACCCAAACAAGATCTCCGTTTTGATGTGCCCGCAATTGGCCCCGATACGCTGCAAGTAATGCATCAACATGGATGCACAGTTTTGATCGTTGAGGCGAACTTGACCCTGATTCTTGATCGCGTGCGAACCTTTGCTTTGGCCAAGTCGTATGGAATTACCCTTTATGGTTACACGGATGCGATTAAGTAATTGACTTGTTTGTCTTATTTTACATTCGATTAGAGAACGATCGCGATGATTTCTCCACGAATTTTTATTAGTGTCGGTGAATCCTCGGGTGATATGCATGCGGCGGCATTGATGCGGGAGCTGCGTGCTGATGCCATGTTTCAAGAGAGTACCATCGAAGGAATTTCAGGCCCAATGATGGAGCATGAAGGCTGTATCTGTGTTGAGTCGATGCAGCAGTTGAATGTGATGGGTTTGGGCGATGTGGTGCGTGCCTTGCCACGCATATTAAACATTGAAAAAAATATTATCGCATATTTGGAAAGACATCGTCCTGATCTGCTTATTTTGGTTGATTTCCCGGGGTTTAATATGCGTCTGGGGAAAAAGGCGCGATCACTGGGTATTCCTGTTTTACATTATATTGCCCCAAAACTTTGGGCATGGGGGGCATGGCGTGTGCGTAAATTACGCGCATCACAAGATCGTGTGGCTGCGATTTTGCCCTTTGAACCTGCCTGGTTTGCATCCCATGGCATTGAAGCGGAATATGTGGGTAATCCCAGCGCTGTTTCATGTTTGTCACATGATAGTTGGCGTGAGGAGCAGTTACGAGAGCGGCTGGGAATGAGTAACCATGTGCCATTGTTGGCACTACTTCCAGGGAGTCGCCCCTCTGAATTGGCGCGCCATATTCCACTTTTTGTTGACTTATGTCATAAGATAAGATCATTACATCCTGAGGTGCAAGTGGTGATTCCTTGCGCACCAGGTGTGGATCAGTTGCTATTTCAACCTTTGGTCATAGCAGGTGGAATGTTGATTGATCGAAGTTTACCTCATTATGCGTTGCGTGTGGATGCAGCTGTTGCCGTATCGGGAACAGCGACCTTGGAGTTAGCCCTGTGGGATGTTCCAACCGTCCTCGTTTATCAAACATCCAAACTGTCGATGGTTTTGGGACGAATGTTGGTGCAGACAAAACATATCGGTTTAGCCAACATTATTTTGGATGATACAGAGG
This sequence comes from Zetaproteobacteria bacterium, assembly GCA_002753275.1. Taxonomy (GTDB): domain Bacteria; phylum Pseudomonadota; class Zetaproteobacteria; order Mariprofundales; family Mariprofundaceae. The sequence continues at coordinate 14,346 of PEAA01000021.1, forward strand.
TGATGCCAGAGTTGTTGCAAGAGGAGGCATCGGTTGATGCAATTATGCATGCGATTGTTCCACTCTTGGATCGAGACCATCCAAACAGTGTCAAACAACGCCAAGCCTTTGTTGAACTTCGACATCGTCTCTTAGATAAAAGCCCCGCGCAACATCTTCCAGTTTTGATCAAGAAGATGTTATGTTATTGAATCAAATTGTTAATTTCCCTGAGTGATTTTTCCAATTAACTCTGCGGTTGTGGGGATATGCCCGTTGGCATAAAGAGGGTCTTCACCAAAGCGGAAGGCCGCGTGACCGGCAAACATCAGTTGATGCTCTGGGGTTGCTCCATGGGCGATATCTTGCAAAGTCTTTTGAATACAGAAGCTGCGGGGATCCGCCTTGTGTCCTGTTGTGCCAGCTTCATTGCTGGCCCAATTTGAGAATAGACACTGAGAAAGACAGCCCATGCAGTTGAGTTGATCTTCACGGATCTCTTTGGCTTTATCCGGTGTAACAAAAATGAGCGTTGCATCAGGTGTGTGCAGGGCTTTGCTAAAACCTTCAGCTTGCCATTCTTGAATGCGTTGATGATCATGCTCTGTCACAAATACTTGGCGGTTACGAACGCCAAAAGCAAAAGCAACGGTGTGATCACCTGCTGGTTGTTCAACGGCAGCAACTTGTCGATCAGAGCGTTCATAAAGCTCATGCAGAAAGTCATTGTAAACGGCGGATGAGTAGAATCCAGTGGGTGAGAAACGGTTGAGTTTAATGTCACCGGGTTTGAGTTCTAAGAGCCGCTGTTTCCACGCCGCTGAAATAGGGCTCTCTTGCGTGACCAAGGGCCGTGTTCCAAATTGAAATGTAATTGGCCCCAATTCTGGGTTGTCGATCCAGTTGCGCCATTCGCGTAAAAACCAAACGCCACCCGCCATGACGATAGGGGTTTGATGCAGTCCAAACTCATTCATGGTCGCTCGAAGTGCTTTGACGCGTGGATAGGGGTTTTCAGGTGTGTTGGGATCTTCAGAGTTCGATAAACCATTGTGGCCACCTGCAAGCCAGGGATCCTCATAGACAACACCACCCAGCCATTCAGGAACTTTACGATAGGATCGTAACCATAATGCGCGAAATGCACGACCTGAGGAGACAATAGGGTAGTAATAGACTTGATGCTGCGCAGCCAGTGGTGCCAACTTAAAAGGCATACCTGCACCACAAGTAATCCCATGAATGAGTCCTTTGGCCCCTTCAAGAACCCCATGAAGAACGCGCTCAGCGCCGCCCATTTCCCAGAGGACATTCATGTGAATCCGACCATTGCCCGCCGAAGTCTCATGGGCGATTTGTGCTTGCGTAATTCCTCCGGCAATGCCTTTGTGCACCAACTCTTCAAAACGCGTTTTGCGCGATTTTCCTTCATAAATGACAGGGAGAGGTTGGCCATTTTCATCAAAAGAGTCTGCATTGACGGCAGAAAAGGTACCAATGCCGCCAGCATGGGCCCAGGCACCTGCGGTTAAACCTGTCGATATAGCAACACCTTTCCCACCTTCAATAAGGGGTAAAACCTCTTTTCCAGATAAGTGCATTGAATTGAGAGAAAATGTCATGTCAGTCCTTCAGTTAAAAAACGCTAGCGATATCGATAGATACAATTGATGGTATGATCCATGCTTGAGAGAAGATGTCCATAGTTTAAGGGGAATTGCTTTAAACGATTGGCTCTCTTTAGGTGGAACAAGTTAAAATTTCAGCCCCATTGGCCGTGATTGCAATGGTGTGTTCAAATTGCGCCGAGAGTGATTTGTCGCGTGTTACGACGGTCCAGTGGTCACCTAAAAGCTTCACCCCCGCTTTGCCATAATTGACCATTGGCTCGATGGTAAAAACCATTCCTTTTTTAATCATGGTGCCCTGTCCTTCTTTGCCATAGTGCATCACTTGTGGGTCTTCATGAAAACCTTTGCCGATGCCATGGCCACAATATTCTCGTACAACGGACATGCCTTGTGCTTCAACAAAGCTCTGAATGGCATGACCAATATCTCCAAATGTATTGCCGGGTTTGGCCTTCTCAATGCCGAGGATAAGTGCTGTTTGTGCGGTTTCGGTCACTTTCCTCGCTCGAGGGTTCACATCACCGACGAAAAAAGTTTTACTGGTGTCGCCATGCCATCCATTCATGATTGTTGTGACATCAACATTGATAATATCACCATTCTTGAGAGTTTTACTGCTTGGAATGCCATGGCAAACGACATGGTTGACTGATGTACATACTGATTTTGGAAAACCACGATAGTTGAGTGGTGCCGGGATACCACCATGGGCAATGGTAAAATCGTGGACAAGCGTATTGATTTCATCGGTGGTGATGCCAGCTTGAATGTAGGATTCAATCATATCAAGTGTTTGTGCAGCAAGCTTGCAGGCAGGGCGCATTGCAGCAATATCGGTATCGCTTTTAATGATGATCATGATTTGATTCCTTCGTTACAATAGCTGTATAGTTTAAGGGATCCTGATGCCCCAATTGCGCGAATCCTTCAAGACGAAAATGGCAAGAATCACACTGTCCACAAGGCATGCCTGTGCTATCAGGGTTATAACAAGAACGGGTTAAACTATAGTCGACACCCAAGGATAAACCCAAGGCAATAATTTCAGATTTACCCATTTGAATGAGTGGTGCATTGATCTCGAGATGTTTTCCTTCTGAACCTGCTTTGGTTCCAAGAAGCGCTGTTGTTGTAAACGCATCGAGAAATTCTGGGCGACAATCGGGGTAGCCGGAGTAGTCGACAACATTGGCACCAATGACGATATGGGTTGCTGCGACTGTTTCTGCAAGGCCTGCTGCAATGGATAAAAAAATCAGGTTGCGTGCTGGCACATAAGTAATTGGAATGGCATCATGACGGTGTTGTGCATAGTTGGGCACATCGATCTGTTCGGTTAGTGCCGAACCGCCAGTTACACGAAGATCAACTTGTACAACGCGATGAGCCTGAACGCCCATGCTATGGGCAATGTTTGCAGAGGCTGCAAGTTCGATACGATGGCGCTGGCCATAGTCGAAAGCCAATGTGTGGCAATCCCACCCTTGGTGCAGACTCCATGCTAATGCTGTTGCTGAGTCCAGTCCTCCTGAAAGTAGGACGATTGCCCGTTCTTGTTTACTCATACGCCTGTTGTTCCTTCATCCCAGATATATTTATGTTGTTGAATTTGTAAGCGTACCTTGAGCTCATCTTCCAAAATCCATGTGACAAGATCTTTTGGATCAAGGGCATTCCATGCCGGTGATAAGAGTACAGTATGGCGTTGATCAAGTTTATATTGGCCGATGATGGCTTTACACCATTGATAATCAGCACGATTGTAAATAACACATTTAATCTCATCTGTAGCTTTTAAGATTTCCAAGTTGTGCCAACGATTTTTTTGTGATTCACCACTTTCAGGTGTTTTGATATCCAAAATTATTTGTACATGGGGAGGGATGTGATCGATGGCGTAGGCGCCTGATGTTTCAAGTTGTAGATGTTGGGTGATTGAGCCTAGAGCCTCGAGGAGTGCAATGCTATTTTTTTGTGCCAATGGTTCACCGCCTGTTACCAGAATGGATTGATGGGTAAGAGGAGCAATGGTCTTTAAAATAGCTTCGATGGTGTATGTTTTTCCTGAGTCGGTCGCAAGCGCTTGAGGTGTATCACAATCGCGGCAGCGTAGAGGACATCCAGCAAGACGAATAAATGTGCACGGCGTACCTGCTAGAGTGCTTTCTCCTTGAATACTTTGGTATATTTCGTGAATTCTCAGGGTTAAAGCCATGTTGTTGGTGGTTGATTTCACCTTGTTATCAGCAGTAAAATGGTGTGCCATGAAAAATTATTGCAGTAGTAATTTTGCCTGAGCGGCTTGTTCACTATCGGGATGTTGTTCAATTAATATCGTTAAGATATTTTTTTCTAATGCTTTTTGATCTGTTTTGGCATAAATGTTGGCAAGGCTGAGATATGCTTCGGTATGCTTTTGACTGTTGGGATAGATTTCAATGAGTCGTTTGAATGTTTCAATCGCTGCTTGATGTTGGCCAAGGTTATTTTGACTACTACCAAGCCAGAAGAGAGCCTGGTCACTGTATTCACTCTGAGGATTGTTTTGTAAAAGCAGGTTAAATAGACGAATCGCCTCATCATAACGACCAGCTTTTGCTGCAAGGTAGGCTGCTGAATAGGTGTTTTTTTCAGATTCAGCTGAGAGTTGTTGTATTGGGTGGGTGCTTTGTGCCAATGGTATAGGTGCGCTGGTCGTTAGTGTGGCCGTTACTGCTGTAGTACTCATTTCTGTAGCGCTGGAAGAGACTATTGCTGATCTGTTGTCAAGGGCGGTTGCAGTGACGGAAGGAACGGCTTCCATACTCATTTTCTCATTGCTGTTGGCTTCAGCTTGTGGAGGGGATGAAGTTTTTTTCTGTGATTCTTGTGCGAAAAACGCATCTGTGTTTTGAATAATTTTCGATTGATCGTTAATTATTTTTTGTAACTGTTTTTCCTTGCTCTCAATTTTTGATTCAATGCGAACAAGCTGTTCAGTTAGGGTCAACATATCTTGTTGTTGATCGATAATGCGCATTTCAATACGCGATATCTTCTCTTCGATCTGTAAAATATCTTCGCTGGAAAGCGGTGGTTTTGTGATTGGCTCAGGTGTAGGTGGGATACTCGTCTCAGTGGTTGCGCATGCAGCTAAAAGAGTAACGCAACTGCATAACAGAACAGATTGTTTCAGAGAGGAGTATCCACACACAGAATAGTCGTTAAATAAACGTTGGATCGATTAATGGGCTGAAAGTGCTGCGCGGCGATTTTGTGCCCAGCATGCTTCACCTGTACCTACACACGCAGGTTTTTCTTCGCCGTATGAAATCGTTGAGATGCTGTTTGAAGCCACACCTTCAGCCATTAGAAATGATTTGACCGCTTCTGCACGCTGTTGACCTAATGCCAAGTTATACTCACGGCTGCCGCGTTGGTCACAGTGACCTTCAATATTCATGGTACGATTTCCATCGGCTTTTAACCATGCTGCATACGCTTGTAAGGTGGTTGCAGATGCACCGTCAATAACATAGCTATCAAATGCAAAGTAGATCGCAGGGGCTGAAGGAAGGATCACTATTGAAGCGGCTGCACTGTTATCAGTTGCATCCATACTTCCATCCACAGTTGAGTCGATAGTGTTGGCAATGGCGTGTCCATTGCCATCGTTTAACCCATTGACTTCATGGGTTCCAGTGTGTTGTCCAGAGGCTGCCGTAGTATGATTTCCTTCGTTGTTACTGCCAACAACATCTTTTTTTGCACAGCCTGAAAATGCAAGTAGTCCGATAACCGAAACGATTGAAATAATAAGTTTATATTTTTGAAGCATGAATGACTCTCCCTGTTTGTATGGTGGATGAAAAGAATTTAACTTGCGGAAATGTTAGTATGAATTATGTGTCAAGACAATAGTTGGTCTTTTTGTGGATGAAAGTCTCATTAATTTTTCGACCATGCAGGGTCTGATGCATCTATGTGCGCTGCTGTAATAGGGTGAGGATTCCCTCCCCAATTAGGAATCCGATAGACTCGTTTTAGTCCATTAATCTCTTGCGAGTAGAGGAGCATCTGTCCATTGGGCGACCAACTTGGCGATTCAATACCCGTTCCTGTGACAAGATAACGAATGTCAGAGCCATCAGTTTTGATGGTTGCGAGCGCGTACTCCCACCCTTTTTTTGTGATGATGGCAATACGATCACCCCGTGGAGACCAAGCTGGAGAGGTGTTATAGTTGGTGGCACGGGTGATGCGTTTTGCGGTGTTGCTATTAATTTCTTGGATGTAGATGTGCGGATTTCCACTACGGTTACTTACAAAGGCGATACTTTTTCCATCGGGGGACCATGTGGGCGATGTGTCAATACCCGGTTGATGGGTGAATTGTCGCCATTGGTTGGTTTGAGTATCAAAAATGTGAATTTCGACATTGCCGGTGTGGGAGAGAGCGGCCGCGATATAACGACCATCTGGTGAATATTCGGGAGTGCTGTTCAACCCTTTATATCCAGCAAACTTACTCATTCTTCCTGTGCTAAGGTCAAGTTGTTCTAAGCGAGATTGACCGGCAATGTAGCTATTAATTGCGACATGCCGACCATCACTGGACCAATCGGGAGAGAGGATAAGTTCAAAGTTGCTCGCAGCGATTTGTTGGTTGTGACCATCTTGATCCATGAAGATAAGGTTGGCGCGATTGTGTTGCTGTTGAACGAAGAGAATGTGTGAAGAGAAGTGACCGGGAATACCAATGATTTTTTCATAAACACTATTGGCAATGGCATGTGCCAATCGACGGGGATCGATAGGAAGTTGCGTTAATGTGTAACGAATTAACTCTTTTTGTTGAAAAGGGTCATGAATAATAATGTTGGCAATGGGCGGTGTGGCCAGTTGATCAATATGGCATTGGACAATGATATCGGTGCCAATAATACGCCAGTCAGCATAGTCAATGGTATTTCCTTGACCAAGGCGTCCGATAAAACTCATGGGATCTAGAAGGGTGAACGACTCACTTGATTCGAGATCATCTTTGAATGTGTGGTTAATGATCTTTTCCTGAGCGCCAGTTTGGGTGGAATTTGTATCAAGGTTCCATGCCATTCTTAAGGGTTTGTGCCCCGATTGATAAATGTCAAATTCAACGGCATTGCCAGCTGTTATCGTGATCAATAGTGAAAGAAGAAGCGTGAAAGGGAGTGTTTTTTTTATCATCATGACCTCTTTTTAGCGCATTTTTTGTAAAGTTCAATCGGTAATTGATAGGCGCATATGTATCAATTCATTGTTGTGCTGAAGGGTGAAAGCGTATGCGGTTTTGTAAAAAAACTTCATAGCGTTGTTCGGGCAAAGTGAATGGTGCTGCTGCTTGAATGGCTTGCAGGAGTGTTTGGTCCATCGCGCTGCTGCCTGATGACTCAAGGATGCGTAGCGAGCGAATGCTTCCATCTGGTTGAAGGTTCATCTCAATATATGGGGGTTGGATATTTTCCCCCAGCCCCGCGGGAACACGCCAGTGTTCTTGTACTGCGCGTTGTATCATCGCGATATAATGATCAATCTCATTTTGCGAGAGCGTGGTTTCGACAGATGTTAAATTTTTAAATTGCGTTGTTGGTACCGTGGGTGCATTGCTGACGATCGATTTGATTGGCACATCAAGGGTCGATTCAGGTCGTTTTGCGATCTGCTTTTTTTGTTTGCTTTTGTCAGATATTACAGGGGCAAAGGGATCGAAATTTGGATCTTCTTTGGGTTTAGGTGTGGGTTTAGGTGTGGGTTTAGGTGTGGGTTTAGGTGTGGGTTTAGGTGTGGGTTTAGGTGTGGGTTTAGGTGTGGGTTTAGGTGTGGGTTTAGGTGTGGGTTTAGGTGTCGGCTGAGGTGTCGGCTGAGGTGTCGGCTGAGGTGTGGGCTGAGGTGTGGGCTGAGGTGTGGGCTGAGGTGTGGGCTGAGGTGTGGGCTGAGGTGTGGGCTTTTGTTGCGCTTGTTTGATGATTTTTTGCAGTTCATGGGTTGTGAGTGTCTGAACAGCAATGGATGGTGTTTTGGGAAGCTGTTTTTCAGGCGTAACCATGAAAATGATCAACAATAAAATAACCACCGCTGCATGGGTAATGGCGGAAAAAATATAATCAGCACTATGAAGATTAAAACGATCGTGTGACACGGGATTTTATTTATTTTCCTGGTTCTGTAACGAGCCCAACTTTTTTGATGCCGGCATTTTCAAGGTCGACCATGACACGGGCAATCGCTTCATACGGTGTTTTGGCATCGCCTCGAATGAAGACATGGAGATTCTTATTGTTTTTTAAAATGGCAGCGACCCGTGGGGAGAGTTGTGCCAATGTCGTCGGTTTATCTTGCATGTAAATGGTGCCATCTTTTTGAATGGAGATCACCAGTGGCTCAATGTTTTGTTTCATGGCAGGAGCTTGATTGTCAGGGAGATCGACATCGACACCTTGGGTTAACATCGGTGCGGTGATCATGAAAATAATCAGCAATACTAACATGACATCGACCAGCGGCGTGACATTGATTTCACCGATAGGTTCCGATCCACGATCCCAGCGGTTGTTACCGGCCCACATGATTATCGTTCCACATGACGGGATAAAATGTTAAGAAATTCAGAAGCGAATTGTTCCATGTTGCCTGCGAGATACTTAAGATCCGATGTGAACTTATTGTACGCAATGACAGCGGGAATAGCAGCAACGAGCCCAAATGCTGTTGCAATTAATGCCTCGGCAATCCCAGGCGCAACGGCGGCTAAGGAGACATTTTTGGTGAGCGCAATGTTTTGAAATGCACTCATAATTCCCCATACCGTACCAAAAAGCCCGATAAAAGGTGCGGTAGACCCAACAGTTGCCAAGAGTGTTAGATTGCGTGAAAGTTTCTCCATCTCACGGGAAAAAGCGGCGTCGAGCGAACGGCGAATGCCATCAATGCCACCACCCGCGATAATTTTACCTTCTGGTACACGCTCTTGATGCTGTTTTTGTCGTTGAAATTCACGATAGCCTGCTTGAAAAATATTGGGAAGCGGACTGTTGGGGTAGTAGTGCGGAATGTTTCCAAGCACGCTGTCCATATCCGAGCCTCCCCAAAATTGTTGTAAAAAGAGGTTGGCTTCTTTGCGAACTTGGCGATAGGCACGCCATTTGCTGAACATGACTGTCCACGACATTAATGAGAGGGATAGTAGAATCAGCATGACAAATTGTGCAACAGGCCCCGCATGGGTGATGAGGCTCCAAATACTAATGGATTCAGACATAATGTTTTTCCTCGCAAGTTAGAGATTCAATGATGGTTTTAGGAATGCGCTGTGCTTTTTGTTGTGGATTGATGCAGGCCAAATGAATATCTGCGACCGCTAATTTTTGTTCGTGTTGTCCTGTGTCGGCATTTAATCTCCATACCGTTTGCTTGAACACGATGCGCGCACCATGAAGATGAATGATTTGACTTTCAACTTCGAGAAGATCGTTAAATTTGGCGGGGGCTGGGTATTCGATGTTGGCGGAAGTAACCGCAAACTGTATTCCATAACTCTCAGCAAGGTGTTGTAGATCAAGACCGTACTGGCGTAAAAGTTCAGTACGACCACGCTCCATGAATTTGAGGTAGTTGGCATAATAGACCACGCCGCCATGGTCAGTGTCTTCGTAGTAAACGCGCACCTGAATGTGGTGCTCAGGATATGCCATGCTCATAAGAGGGTTGTTTGGTTGCCTATACTTGGTGCTTGGCACTGGAGATGTTCATATGCAAGAGGCGTGACCATGCGTCCTCGCGGCGTGCGTTTGATGAATCCCTCTTGCATCAAAAAGGGTTCAATGACATCTTCGATGGTGTCGCGCTCTTCAGCGATCGATGCTGCCAGCGTATCCAAGCCCACCGGACCACCACTATATTTTTCAATCATCGCAAGTAGTAATTTCCGGTCAAGATAGTCGAGTCCTCGATGATCCACATCTAGCCGATTAAGCGCATGGTCGGCAACGGTGTGATCAATGATTCCTTCGTGTTCGACTTCGGCAAAGTCACGAATGCGGCGAAGTAAGCGGTTGGCAATGCGCGGGGTTCCCCGTGAGCGCTGTGCGATGGTCATGCTGCCTTCATCGGTGCTGTGAATGTTGAGCAGTTTTGCTGATCGTGCAATGATATGTGCCAGTTCATCATGGTTGTAAAATTCAAGCCGTTCGATGATGCCAAAGCGATCACGCAAGGGGTTGGTTAATAGGCCCGCACGGGTGGTTGCGCCTACCAGCGTGAAACGAGGAATATCCATTTTTATTGAGCGTGCAGCGGGTCCTTGCCCAATCACTAAATCAAGTTGAAAGTCTTCCATGGCGGGGTAGAGAATCTCTTCTACCTGTGGGCTTAACCGATGAATTTCATCGATAAAGAGCACATCGCCCTCTTCAAGTGCAGTGAGCATAGCTGCCAGATCGCCTGGCTTTTCGATCACAGGGCCCGATGTGGAGTGAATTTGCATGCCCATTTCAAGGGCGATAATGTTGGCAAGCGTCGTTTTCCCAAGCCCTGGAGGGCCAAATAGCAGCACATGATCAAGCGCTTCTTGGCGAGATTTGGTGGCTTGAATATAGACGCGGAGGTTGTCACGAATCTTCTTTTGCCCGACATATTCATCGAGAGACTTGGGTCGTAGAGCGTAATCCCAGTCATCAATGTGACGGGAGGGTTCGATTAAGCGGGTAGGTGATTCTTGATCATCGAAAGGCGACATTACGATAGCGCTTTAAGGGCGTGTTTGAGTAGGGATTGAAAATCACCACCTGCATCTAAATTTTTTAATACACTCGATATTTGTGCAGGCTTATAGCCTAAATTAACCAAAGCAGAGTGGACATCTGCATGCTCTCCTGACGAGGTGTGCATTGGGCTGCTATCATCAATGCAAAGCTTGCCTTTGAGCTCTAAAATTAACCGCTGCGCCGTCTTTTTTCCTATGCCGGGAGTGCGAGCAATGGTGGTGTCATCGCCATTTTCAATGGCGCGTTGAAAGGCATCAAGAGGCATGCCCGAGAGCAGGCTCATCGCAGTGCGTGCGCCAATGCCTGTGACATTGTTCAGTTGACGAAAGAGGGCGCGCTCTTGCAGGTGTAAAAAACCAAAGAGAGCCAATTGATCTTCTCGTACATAGGTATGAATATATAGGTTTGCGGTTTCACCTACTTTAAGGGTGCAGAGGGTTTGAATACTCACATGCACATCATAACCGACACCGCTTTGCGTGGAGAGTAAAATGTTTCCTGAGGGTTCAAGGGTTTGAACGCAGCCGCTAAGCCAGCCAATCATGGGCGAATCCTTGTGGTACGATGCATGGGGGTATGATGCGCATGACAGATCGAGACTGCAAGTGCATCGGCTGCATCCTCTTGCAAAACCTCTTTTTTGCCAAGGAGCATTTTGACCATATATTGAACTTGTGATTTCTCAGCTCGTCCGGTGCCGACAATCGCTTGCTTTACCTCGGTTGGTGCATAAGGAAAAATCTCAAGTTCCGCTTCGGCACAAGCGGCAATTAATGAACCGCGTGCTTGCCCCAATTTGAGTGCGGAGGCAATATTTTTAGAGACAAAAACATCCTCCATGGCCACAACGCTGGGTTGATAAGTGCGAATCAGTTGTTTGGTTTCACGAAACAGGGTGAAAAGTCGTGCCTCAAAACGGGCTTTGCTATCGGTACGAATGACGGTGTGATAAATATATTGCAAGCGATTTCCCTGCATGTCGATGATGCCAATGCCTGTTTTTTGGGAGCCTGGGTCAATGCCTAAAATACGGCTCATATTTGCAAACCTTTTTGTATCACTTTGCGCCCATTGGAAGCAGCAAAAGAAAAAGGCAGGGTTTTCCTGCCTTGATCCATTGACAACCGTTTCAATTGAATTCGATAATATATACTAATGAATTACAGGTGTGCGTTGATAAATTCAACCAATTTAGACTTGTTGACTGCGCCAACCTTGGTTCCCTGGACATTACCATCTTTGAAGACCATCAACGTAGGGATGCCACGCACGCCGTAGCGACCGGGTGTATTTGGGTTGTCATCAATATTGATTTTTGCGATGGTGATTTGTTCACCCATTTCGTCAGCAACTTCGTCAAGAATGGGTGCAATTTGCTTGCAGGGGCCACACCACGGTGCCCAAAAGTCGACGATAACAGCGCCAGATGCATTCAATACATCGGCATCAAAACCTTCATCAGTAACATGGATAATTTTTTCAGATGACATTTGTGTTCCTCAATCTCGTTCTTAGGATATGGGCGCTAAGTTAGTCGGGGGTGAGATGAGCGTCAACCACGAGAGAATAGATGAACTAAAATTGAAGATCATAGAGCGGATGCAGACATGTGGTGGAAGCTTGCCCTTCGATCTCTATATGCAGATGTCTCTTTATGAAGAGAATCTCGGTTATTATGAAGCAGCTACAGTGTTTGGTGTGGGTGGGGATTTTGTGACAGCGCCGAATTTAGGACCATGGCTGGCGCTGGGTTTTACAGATTTGATTGCATGGGCAGTCGCGCAACTTCCGAGTCATCAATCCTGGACTTTGTTGGAGCAGGGAGGGGGGAGCGGGCAGTTGTTGGTTGATGTCGTTACCAACTTGTGTCAACGCGGTTTGATACCTTCACGCATTATAAGTGTCGAAAAAAGTTCGCAGATGCGCGCAAGGCAGGCGGTGATCTATACGCAACACGGCCTCGATGTTACGCAGTATGCCGATTATGATGCCATTGAACCCATTGAGAATCTTGTGCTCTATTGCAATGAGTTGCCCGATGCCTTTCCTGTTTCTTGTTTTAGTTGGCGTGATGGAGCGTTTGTCGCACGCACGGTGGCTTGTGAAGAGGACCATTTTGTGTGGAAAGATGGTGATGCGCTTACTGTAGCACAGCAGCCTGTCATTGCGGATACAATTGTTGCACAGTGGCCAGAGGGGTATCAAAGCGAATGGAATCCTCATATTCAGGGGTGGCAACAATCGATCTCCCGAGTGATGCACAATGGTTTTTTGTTCTGTTTGGACTATGGTTACAGCCAGCAAGAGTATTATCGTGCCAACCGCATTGAGGGAACGCTGATGGGCCATTATGCACATCAGGTGGTGCATGATGTGTTAAGTGTACCGCCAGGAAGTTGTGATTTAACGGCACATATCGATTTTACCCACCTGCTTCAATGCGGCCTCTTGGCAGGATTGCAACCGTGTCATTTTTTGCCGCAGGGGGCGTGGTTGGCGCAATCACCGTCGGTGCAAGCCGAGGTGCAGAGGTTGGCAGCTCAGGGGGATGTGGAGAGCGTGGCGATGATTGCCCATGCCAAGCGTTTGATGTTGCCCATGGGTATGGGAGAATCGTTCAAGTTGCTGGTGCAACGCAAGGGTATGGCTGCTGAGAAAGTTGATTTTTTGTCGGCATTGGATCGCTTGTCAACGCTGCAATGAAGCAGGGAGTGATTGATTTAAAGTCTGCGCGATGAAAAGCAATGCCATCATTGTGAGCTTGAGCCGTAATCCACAATGCAAACATCGAAAAGGGAAGTAACATCATGGATGATTTATTAGAGCCAACCTATGAGCAGGGATCTTCTTGTGATGATCTCGTATTGATCTCACACGGTCTTGTGCATGCGATCTTGCCACGCGGAGAAGGGGTGGTGACAACCGATGCGGGCTCGATACTTTTGCCCGATGTGTTACCTGGAGAGGTTGTCGATTTTCAACGCATTGGCGTGCGGCGCGGTGCGGTGCGTGGGCAAGTGGTTGCCGTAAAACAATCGAGTCCAGATCGGATTGTTCCGTTATGTTCTGTCGCAGATCAGTGCGGAGGTTGCGCCTTGCAACATGTGTCACCAAGTGCCCAGGCGCGTATTAAATCGGCATGGGTGCATGATGCGTTTGTATCGGTGCTGGATCAATCATGTGATTGGGTTCCGTTGTCTGGTGCGCAAGAGGATGCACTGGATACGGATTTTCAGGGGCAACGGCGGCGTGTGCGTTGGCATGTTGGGCATGATGCGTTGGGATACTATCTGGGCTTTCATGCGCGCAGTTCGCATCAAGTGGTGCGGACATCATTGTGCATGTTGCTGACGCCAGCATTGCAGCAATTGCAGTGTACATTGGCGCAATGTGGTTGGATCTCCTCATGCTCCAGCGTTCAGGCATTGCAGCTTTTTGATGGTATCCATCTGGTTATAGAGGGTGATTTTTCTGCCGATTTTTCCCCAGATGATGATCTGGATGGCACAGGCGCGTTGCCGATTCAGTGTTGGGTTCGCCATGCCGATGGCGTGCGAGCGTGCAGGAAACCTGCATTGGCACTGCATGAGCGCATTGAAGTCACCCAGCAAGCGTTACAGCTTCGTGTGGGCCCCGATGATTTTTTACAAGGGCAGTATGACACCAATCAGTTGATGGTCGCCCAAGTGGTGGCTTGGTGCGCGGGAGCCAAGCGCATTGTCGATCTCTTTTCTGGCAACGGAAACCTTTCGCTGCCTCTAACCCAAGCTTTGTCGCAATGTTCAGTCATCGGAGCTGATGCTTGTGAATCGGGGGTGCGGATGGCCAATTTCAATGCCAAAATATTGGCTTGTGATGCCCATTATCAGGTGATGGACCTTTTCCACCCCAAGCAAGATCTCCGCGCATTTGTTGGTGCCGATGTGTTGATTCTTGATCCGCCACGCAAAGGGGCAAAATCGATCTGTGCGCAAATGGGGATGTTGATGCCCCAGAGGATTGTGATGATTAATTGCGATCTTGCAGCGGGAGCCCGCGATGCGAAAACGCTGCAACAAGAGGGCTACCGTTGTATTGCTCTGCGCGCGCTCGATATGTTTCATTATGCAGGTCATGTTGAGGTAATGAGCCTGTGGCAGCGTTGAAAATATTAAATGTATCAAGGGGTGTGTTGCTCGCTTGCATGCTTTTGATCATGGCCGGATGTTCGGCGATAGATCAAGGCAATGATATCTCCCGTGCTGAGCATACGATTCGGGTCGCTTTGGCGCAGATGCCAAGTACAACCGACCCCCGTTTTGCGACCGATGCCATTTCACACCGCATTCAAGCCTTTGTGCATCGTGGCTTGGTGAAAATGGATGAACATTTTTTTGCCGTTCCTGACGCAGCAGAATCATGGCAACACCCCAATCCATTGCTGTGGATTTTTCATTTGCGTCATGATCTCTATTTCCATGATGGTTCACGGGTGACAGCCGAGGATGTGGCGGCAACGCTTCAATCGGTCATGAATGCGGCATTGGGAAGTCCGCTTCGGGCCGGTTTTGCGGCCATCGAATCGATTGAGGTGGTTGCGGATGATCAATTAAAGATTGTGTTAAATCGTGCCGATGCCTCGTTCTTAAATCGATTAACCGTGGGGATTCTATCAAAAAATGATAGCCAGCAGAGACATCAATCGCGTGGTTTGATGGGGTGTGGTCCCTATCAGGTGAGCGCATGGGAAGATCAGATGTTGCGTCTTCATCCTGTTCACGGTGATCGCCCTGATCTGTTGTGGATGATGGTCAAAGATCCCGTGACACGCAGCTTGAAAATGGTACGGGGCGAGATCGATTTTATGCAAAATGATATTCCGCCACATCTGATCCCTTATCTTGAAAAGAACCGAGATTTACAAATTCGCGATCGACCTTCGACCACCTTCTCATACATTGGTATGAATCTGCAAGACGAACGCTTAAAAGATCGGCGGGTTCGGCAAGCGTTGGCCTTGGGGTTGGATCGAAATCTGCTCAAACGCGCGCTGTTGGGGGATAAGCCGATCTTGGCGGAGACGGTATTGATTCCAACGCATTGGGCAGGGATTGAAGTGCTGCATCCCCCTTTTGATACTGCGCGTGCCGAGGCGTTGCTGGATGAGGCTGGTTTTCCACGGCAAAAAAATGGCATGCGATTCTCAATGATCTATCGCACCAGTACCAATCCCACCCGTTTGCAGATGGTGACGGCGATTGCCGATATGTGGGGTAAAATTGGTATTGATGTGCAGATTCAATCAATGGAATGGGGCGGCTTTTATGCGCGTATTCGTCGCGGTGATTTTGAGGTTTACTCCTTGGATTGGGTGGCGGTGAGTGATCCTGATATTTACCGTTGGATTTTGCACTCCACCATGTGGCCGCCCAGTGGTTCCAATCGAGGGAGATATGCCAATGCAGCGGTGGATGGTTGGCTTGATGCGGCAGCAGCCAGTGATGATGTGATGGAGCGTAAGCAGTTGTATCGCAAGGTGCAGCAACAGATGGTCAATGATTGGGTCTATATCCCTTTGTGGTATGCACCAGTGATTGCGGTTTCAGGGCCACGCTTGCGTGAGGCGATTGTG
Organism: Zetaproteobacteria bacterium; assembly: GCA_002753275.1. Taxonomy (GTDB): domain Bacteria; phylum Pseudomonadota; class Zetaproteobacteria; order Mariprofundales; family Mariprofundaceae. The sequence continues at coordinate 30,347 of PEAA01000021.1, forward strand.
CCGACAGCCGATGGTAGTTTTTTACCCTTGATGCAAGCCAAGTTGAAATAGAGGTAGGAATGATGCGCGAGATGATTCTTTTAGCCCATGGATCGCCAGATATGAGCCATGCAGAGGCGCTGCAGCAGTTAGCGGATCAGTGCAGTGGACGGTTAGGGCAGCGTGTTCACTTGCAGTTTTTGGGTGATGAAATCGCTACGGGCGCACTTGTTTTACCCTTGTTCCTTGGCGAAGGGGGACATGTGGCGGAAGCGCGTGCTGCGATTGAGCAGGCGGGGGCGTTCGCATTGCCGTTGATCTCTGAGCACGCGGAATCTTTGGTGCATGCGTGGAGAAACAACTTCTCTCACGATGTGACCGATACCACACTCGTGGTCTGGACCCTCTATCAACAGCGAGGATTTGAAGCGATGATGGCTGCCATTACATCGGTGCAGCATTTGGGCGATCAGAAGATTGCCGCGCTACATGGAGAGCGCTTGCTGGGTGATCTCTTGACCGAGCAGTGGCATCTGGGCGTACGATCATGTTGGGTGCAGCCCGTTTTGTTGGCCGATGGGCGTTCGTTGAAGCAGTTGCATGCCATCGTAGCAGCATTTCAGTCGCAACATCCTGAGATGGTGATCAAGGTGGGAATGCCGCTGTTGCATCAAATCGGGTTTGCCGATCTGATTGCAGATATTTTTAATCAACGCAGAAATGCTGCGAAGGAGTCAGGCGTATGTCATGGTGGATGATCGCGGGATTGATCATGGTTATTTTTCTTTTTGATGCGTTGATCTTGGCCAAAACACGAAAACGGCAACAGATGGATGATTATCAATACAAACCAAAAAAGAGGAGGCGTTATGACCCCGACAATCACGATTGAACCCTATGAGAAGCATGTGTTGCTCTGCTGTGGCAAATATTGCGATGAAAATCGAGAGACAATGATCTATTTGAAAAAACGCCTGCAAGAGGAGGGGCTTGATGGGCGTATTCGTGCCAATCGCGCGGGTTGTCTGGGGGTGTGTGCTGAAGGTGCCATTATGGTGGTTCATCCTGAAGGCACTTGGTATTGCAATGTCGATCAAGCTGCGGTGGATCGCATCATTGCATCCCATTTCAAAGCGGGAGCGGTTGTCGAAGATCTACGCTTTCATCAACATCAACCATGAATCCAATACCATGGTTGCGATGATCAACCATGGTGATTTATAGCCATGGGTGAATATTTGGCTGCGTGCTATGTCGATGTGGCGGTCTTTGCGCCGCTTGCAGATCTTTACACCTACCGTTGGGATGATGCCCTTGGCGTTGCCGAAATCGGTTTACGGGTGATGGTTCCTTTTGGTCAAAATTCTTGGCGGATGGCGGTAGTGATGCATCTTCATCATGAAGCCCCTGCATCGGCTGAACAGTGTAAAGTGGTTGAAGATCGGTGCGATCTTGCACCGCTCTTTGATCTTTCTCGACAGCGTTGGTTGCAGCGCGCCAAACAGTACTATTTGGCCACCATGGGTGAGATGCAGGAGTGTGCGCTCGCATGGGCCGCCAATGATGAGAAACGCCGTTTTCGTTGTATGGATGTGGCGAAACTACCTGATCGATACAGAATTTGGGCGACGATTTTTGACAGCAAGCGTGCGCTCTCGCTCAAAGCAATTCGTCAACGCAACCTTCATCTTGATGGCGATGAACGGATTGCGGCGTTGCAATATCAGTTGTTGCAGTTGTTGGCGCTGGGCGTGGTGGAAGAGGTGGTCACCTGTAAAACAGTGGCGCTTGCGAAAATGGCAGGGGAAGCCGCACCCGCACAACTCTTTCCCGAGCAGGACTCCGCCATTGAAACCCTTGCCGCCTCACAGCATCAATTTGCACCCTTTTTACTTTTTGGGGCGACAGGTTCGGGTAAAACGGAGGTCTATTTGCAGGCGGCTGCGAAGTTGATCGAAGCGGGGAAGCAGGTGATGGTGTTGGTGCCAGAGATTGGTTTGACACCGATGTGGCTGGGGCGATTGGCGGCTCGATTTGATCGTGTGGTGGCTTGGCATTCGGGATTGCGTGATGCGGATCGGATCGCGGTGCGTAAGCAGTTACAAGATGCTGAGATTTTGATCGGTACCCGCTCTGCGCTGTTTTTGCCGCTGCCTCGTCTTGGCATGATTGTGATTGATGAGGAGCATGATGGATCGTTTAAGCAGCAAGATGGCGTAGCTTATTCGGCAAGAGATATGTCGCTGTTGTTGGCGCAAGAGTTGAAGATTCCCATTGTGCTTGGCTCGGCAACGCCCAGTTTGGAGTTGTGGCGATTGGTGCAGTTGGGGCAGTTGCAGCGTTTGGATCTTTCGGCGCGTATTCAGTTCTCTCAGGGAAACCTTGCGGATTCAACAGTGCGTTCAGTGGCGATTGAAGTGGTGGATATGCGCATGCAACCCCGAGGTGCGACGCTTTCAGCCCCTCTTGTTGCTGCCTTGAAAGAGACACTTGCACGGCAGCAGCAGAGCATTCTCTTTTTAAATCGTCGTGGCTATTCGCCAGCGCTTCAGTGTAGCGCTTGTGGTGATGTTCCCCAATGTCATGCGTGTGCGCTGCGTTTGACCCTGCACCGTTCGGATCGGCAGTTGCGCTGCCATGCGTGTGGTTATAGCCGCTTTGTGCCGCGTATGTGTGAAAGTTGTGGTGAAGATGCCTTGTTGCCGATGGGGGTTGGCACTGAAAAATTGGAAGAGTTGTTGGGCGAACTTCTGCCAGATTTGCGCTTTGCGCGTTTGGATCGGGATACCGTAGTCAGCCCCGCAATGTTTCAGCAAACCTTGCAAGATTTTGAGCAGGGTTTGATTGACTGTTTGATCGGGACGCAAATGTTGGTCAAAGGGCATCATTTTCCAAAGGTGACGCTGGTGGGGGTGATCAATGCGGACTTGGGGCTAAGCCTGCCCGATTTTCGCGCCGGTGAACGCTGGTGGCAGCAGATGACGCAGGTGATGGGGCGTGCAGGACGGGGAGCGTTGCAGGGTTCTATCGTCATTCAAACCCAGATGCCCGATGCGATGTGGTTGCAAAAGTTAGGGCGTGTTTCGACAGCGATGATTTTGAGCGAAGAGCTCTCGATGCGTGAAGCGCTAAGCTTTCCTCCTTATGCCCGTTGGGTGCGTGTTGTTTTCTCATCGCACCATCTTGATAAAGCTCATAAGGCGGCCGTTGATTTTGCCAAGGCGTTACAATCGATAGAAGGATTGCAGGTGAGCGGGGCGATGCCATGCCCGCTTGAGCGGCTGGCGGGGCGCTTTCGTTTTGAGGTGATTGTGCGTGATCCGAGTCGTCAATTGTTGCCGTGGAAATTATCCGGGCTTTTGCAATCGATGCGCGTGCCTTCGCAAGTACGCCGCAAGGTTGATGTTGATCCTGTGGAATTTATGTGAGATTTTGTCAAAAAATAGCGTTGTGGCATAGGTTTTGCTTTATTCTTCGCGGCTTCTTATTCA
>PEAA01000021.1:33972-35328 GCA_002753275.1 Zetaproteobacteria bacterium
ATGAACAATGAAAGAATTATTGCTACGAATTAAACAGATCAATGAATCGACCAAGTTGATTCCTTTTGTGGAAAACATGACTATTCCTGTTGATCCATCGGCAATCTATGCCGTTGTTGAGGCATCAAGTCAAAAGGTGGTTAGCGATGTGACGCTAATCAAAAAAGCAGATTCCGTGCTGATACGGGCGCAGAATCGAGATCTTGTGATCCTTGAGAACTTTTATGATCAAACGCAAGATCAAGCATTCATTCAAGTTGCCGATTCAAGTGCATTAACAGATACGATGTTTATTTCACGCACAGATGCTGTTGAGCCGCAAAGCAATATTGTTTGGGAAGCCACGCAGCATGGATCAAGTCCGCAAGAGGCTATTTATGCAGAAGATCCGGTATCACACACCCCTTCGTACTCTTCAGCATCTTCATCATCCTTAGATCTTGGCTGGGGAGCGATTGCATTGGGTGTAGGTGCGGTGGGTGGCGGGATTGCTATTGCAGCTGCTGCAGGTGGTGGAAAAGGTGGGGCTGCTGCGCCTGTCGCATCACCTGTCAACACGGTTGCAGGAACAATTGTGGCCGGCATTGTTATTGCGGGTAATGACCTGTTTGTGAGTTTGTACCAAGCTGATGGTACTACGCTGATAAAGTCGGGTATTGCAGTCAATGCAACGGGGCAGTTTTCAACCACGGTAGGGGCATACACAGGGGTTGTTGTCGCCAAGGTGTCAAATGGGCCTAATAACGATTATTTGGATGAAGCAACCGGGCTACCTATAAATTTAAATGCGAATTTGTCATGTATGGGCGTAATTTCTACAGTAAATAGCACATTGACACTCAACATTAACCCTTTAACCACCATTGCCCATCAAGCGGCAGTGCAAGCTGGCCCGCTAGATGTTGCCACGGTCAACAATACCAACAGTGCAATTGCAACCGCGTTTCAATTGCCTGATCTACTCACGACGACTGTTGTTGCAACCAATAGTGGTAATTATAATGATACCAATGGATTATCTGCAGGTGAATCCTATGGCGCGGTTTTAGCAGCCTTATCGGGCGCAGATAAGAACAATAACGGCAATTCGCAAACGACGATCGATGATATGGTGGCGAATATCTCTGTTGCAGGAAACACCGCTACGCTATCATCCACAGCACAATCCATGTTAAGTAGCGGTGCCGCGCAAATAACTTCAACACCTAGTGTTGCAACATCGGTGAATGTGTTGGATACCACCGCTCCATCTGCGCCAACCTTTAATGCGGTTTCAGTTGATAACCTGATCAATGCTGCAGAAAACACCGCCGGCTTTAACTTGACCGGTACCGGTGAAATCGGTGCAACCGTGAC
>PEAA01000048.1 GCA_002753275.1 Zetaproteobacteria bacterium
ATCAAAGCCCGGCATTACTTCAATAGATATGCCGTTAGGCAGGAAGATACGCATGCTGGATGAAGGCGAACTCGCACCCCTTACATCAATTGGGATAAAAGTCATGGGTGAAGCTGTGGCTTCTGTTGAATCAAGATCAGGCATCGATGATAGCTTTTTACGCCACTGGTAAAGTGATGACTTCGTGATGCCGTTAACACGGCAGAACTCCAGCAACTTCACATCATCTGATCGTTCATCCCACTGGCGGATAATATGCCGCCACTTTTCTCGTTTCTCGGACAGTTTGGATTGTCGACTCTGCTGCATTCGGTGCCCTCCTCAAAATGAGGGATTATCCGACAGCCAACGGTTTTGAGTAGATGTGGTTCCTTGATCGCTTACATAGATGATAGTTATTCAGGAGTGCTTTTTGAGATTCGGAAAACCTATTAGAGATGGGTTAACTCAGTGCGCTCTCCAAATTCTTCGCCCAGATTCAGCCAGTAACGCGTACTCTTTAGCTGGCCTGTTTTGGTGAGCACGCCCAGCTCGACAAGGCCGTTGAGATCTCGTGTGGCAGTCGCAATGGCTGCACCTGTAGTAGCCATGTACTTCTTGGCTGACATGCCGCCAGTGAAGCCTTCCAGGCCCTCAGAGAACATGCGGAGCAGGGCTTTCTTCTGCCGTTCGTTGATATGATTGCGAACACCATCGAGCAAGCGGGTTTTAGCGACAATGAACCTGACCAGCTTTTGGGAATAGGCCGTTGCATCCAGAACGGTTCTGGCCAAGTAGCGGAGCCAGGAATCAATCTGCAATGTTGTCTGATTCTTCTCCAGCTCTTCATAATATTCGGATCGGTTCTGCTCAATGATGTGCGAGAGCGCGAATAGACCTGGTCGACTGATTGACTGCGCCAGCGATTTCTCGGCGATGGCTCGACCGATTCGGCCATTGCCATCATCAAATGGCCGAATCGATTCGAACCATAGATGGGCCAGGCCGGCACGCGTTAACGCAGGCAGGGGATTGCTGCCACCAGGTGCGGTATCGTTGAACCAGACAATGAATGCTTCCATTTCGACCGGTACGCGGTCGGATGGTGGGGCTTCATAGTGAATGGTCTCTTTGCCGATCCGGCCTGATATCACCTGCATGGGCTCTTTGCTGGTGCGATAAATGCCAACATCGCGCACCAGCAGCGATTTGGTGACAAGGCATGGATGCCATTCGAACAGCTTTTCATGATTCAGTGGGGTTGCGTATGAGTGGTAGTTATCTCGCATAACTGCTGCGATTCCGGCTTCCTTGTCGTTCGCCTGGATCAGTTTGTCTCCCAACTCGAAACCGAACGCTCGGATCAGGGAGGCTGCCACGCTATCGCGGCGCAACACCTCACCCTCGATGCCTGAACTCTTCAGGGCTTCTTCCGAGAGAAGGTCGATCGTAAAGCGTTGCTGCTGTTCATTCGTAATAATCTCGGATGCACCAAGCAGCTTTGCAGATTCTACCTTAAATGTATCTTCCAACGCCTGCAGTGCATCCGAATCATATTCAAAGTGCGGCCAGCCACTCTTTTGCCAATTCCATTCCATAGTAATAAATAGTGCTTTTATTAATCATTAAAGTCAACATTGTGATTAATAAGAAGTGAGTTAATTCATCAAGGTCGTCTCTATATTGATCTGATTCCAGCCTGTGCCGACTTCATGAACAGGTCTATCGCAACATTGGGGTTTGTTAATCAGCGTTGAAAAATGCCCCCTCTGTAAATAGCCATTAAAAACTGCTGTTGGGCTTTTTGAGTGGCGCAGCACCGCGTTTGCGCCGTAGTTGATTGACGGTGTCAAAGATGAACGGTTTGCTGATGATTGCACACTCTAGGCGATATTTCCCTGGATAATTCATAATCATTAATCCAAAAAGAATGCTGAGTAAGCCTTGTCCTGGCGTAAAAAGCATAATAATGCCAGCCAAAAGCAAGACTATCCCTAGAATGTTTTTGGCTATGAGAAGGATCAATGCAATGATCGGATGACGTTTGGATTCGGCCAAGGGATGCCGGTATTGATCGACAAAATAATCCTCAGGAATGGTTGAGACGATCCAAGGCGTAGCGGCGAGGCTCACGACAAACATCAGCGCGGAGCCAATGGCGATCCATAAACCCCACGCATGAAAGAATCCCTCAATGAGGCGCCAAATTTCATCCATGATCGTTTACGCTTGAATGCCGCTGTGTCGAAGGAGAGCCTCGACAGAGGGTTTTCGACCTCGAAACTGGGTAAAGGCTTCGATAAGATCAACGCTGCCACCTACCGATAAAAGGGTTGTGCGAAAACGGTTGGCGGTCTCGGCATCGGTAATACCATGCTCTTCAAATGCTGAGAAGGCATCGGATGAGAGAAGCTCTGCCCATTTGTAACTGTAGTAACCCGCAGCATAGCCTCCTGCAAAAATATGCGAAAAGCTGTTTTGGAAACGGTTGAATGAGGGAGGTATAAACACCGCAATCTCGTGACGCACAGCATCCAAAACGGATTGAACATCGGGTTTTTTCGCACTATGTAATTCAAGGTCAAAGAGCGAAAACTCAATTTGGCGCAGCATCTGCATACCTGATTGAAAGTTTTTGGCCGCAATCATGCGGGTGAAGAGTTCATCCGGTAGCGGTTCGCCGCTCTCGACATGTTTGGCAAACATATCGATCGCTTGCCGTTCCCAGCAGAAGTTTTCCATAAATTGACTGGGCAGTTCAACCGCATCCCAAGGCACGCCGTTGATGCCAGAAATCGATCGTACATCAATGGTCGTCAACATGTGATGCAGGCCATGGCCAAACTCATGAAAGAGGGTTAAGACTTCATCATGGGTCCAAAGTGCAGGCTGATCACCAATGGGTGCTTCAAAGTTGCAGACGAGGTAAGCAACGGGAAGTTGAAGGGTGTCGGATGTTTTTTGCCAACGCACCGTGCACTCATCCATCCATGCACCTCCGCGTTTGTGAGGGCGTGCATAAGGGTCGAGGTAGAAGCCGGCAATTTTCACGCCATTGGCATCATTAACGCGATAAAAGCTTACATTTTCATGCCACACCGAGGCTTCTGCGCGTACAATTTCAATATTATAAAGAGCTTGAGCCAGTTGAAAGAGTCCCTTTAATACATGGGTTTCAGGAAAATAGGGTTTCAAATCCTCTTGCGATAGGTTGTAGCTATGGCGTTTTAGTCGCTCAGATACGAAAGGTATATCCCACGCTTGCAATGTATGAATGTTTAAATTTTCTTTAGCAAAGGTGCGTAGCTCATCCATCTCTTGCTTGGCCATTGGCTTTGATTTTACAGCGAGTTCGCGCAGGAATTTTTTGGCGGCAGCAGGAGATTCGGCCATTTTTGTAGCCAGTGAATAATCGGCATAGTTTTCAAATCCAAGGATCGTCGCAGCTTCATGGCGCAGTGTTAAAAGTTGATCAATGACAGGGCTATTGTCGGTTTCCCCTGATGTTGCGCGTGTGGTGAAGGCGCGATACATTGTTTCACGCAAGTTTTGATTTTCAGCGTATTGCATAAAAGGCAAGTACGATGGGATATCAAGGGTGAATAACCATCCTTGCTGATCACTCTGTTTGGCACGCTGTGCGGCTGCAGCACGAATGGAGTCGGGAATGCCCGCAAGCTCTTCTTCTTGCGTAATCAATAAGGTGAATACACGGGTTGCATCCAGCACATGTTGCTCAAATTCTGTTCCTAATTCAGAGAGTTGCAGCTGAATGGTTTTGAAACGCTCGCGCGCTTCGCCGACCAGGTCAGCACCTGCCAGACGGAAGTCCCGTAGCATATTGTCGATTACTTTTTGTTGATGGGCATTGCATTGTAGATAGGCGTTGCTGGCACGCAGGGATTTGATGCTGGCGTAGAGCGCTTCGTTTTGTGCCACTTCACTGTGCCAGGCGGTGACCCGTTGCACGCCCTGTTGGTAGACTTGACGCAGCGCTTCGGAATCACGCACCGCATTCAGGTGGGTGACAGTTCCCCAAAGTTGTTGAAGATTGTCATCTAACTGTTCAAGAGGGTGAATCGTATTCTGCCAGTTGGGTGTGGCAATGGTGGTGACGGCATCAATTTGCACATGGCTCTCAGCGATGCATGCATCTAGATTGGTTAAAATATCTTCAATGTGAAGATGGTCAAAATCGGGCAAATTGTTGCGCATAGAGAGATCCTTGGTCAAAATGAAAGTGCGGGCAGTATTCAGTGTTCACGATTCAAGTTCAAGTGAAGGGTTTCATTTTTGCGATGTCTTTTGCGCCATTTTGCGTTGTTTCATCGCATGAAGTGGTTAGCATACACGCCCGTTGGAGGAATTCATGACGATTGAAGAACAGTTACAGTTATTGATGCGTGGTACGGTGGAAGTGTTGCCTGAGGGAGGTTTGTTCAACAAGTTGACACTGGCAGCCAAAGAGAATCGCCCCTTGCGTATCAAAGCCGGATTTGATCCAACGGCGCCTGACTTGCATCTTGGCCATACGGTCTTGCTTGAAAAGTTGCGGCAGTTTCAATCGTGTGGTCATCAAGTGATCTTTTTGATTGGTGATTTTACCGGCATGATTGGTGACCCAACGGGAAAAAATGAGACTCGCCCCCCTCTCACAGCCGCCGATGTCGCGGCTAATGCTGAAACATATAAGGCACAGGTTTTTAAAATACTGGACCCTGAAAAAACCGAAGTACGGTTTAACTCGGAGTGGCTGGGGACAATGTCCGCTGCTGCATTGGTTCAGTTGGCGGCCAAAGCCAATGTGGCACGCATGCTGGAGCGTAATGATTTTGAGCAGCGATATAAGGGTGGACAAGCGATAGCCATCCATGAATTTTTATACCCGCTCATTCAAGGCTATGACTCGGTGGCTTTAGAAGCTGATGTGGAGATTGGCGGTAACGATCAAAAATTCAATCTGCTCATGGGGCGGCAGTTGCAAGATAGTTACGGTAAAGCACAACAGTGTATTTTAACCATGCCGCTGCTCGAAGGTCTGGATGGCGTCAATAAAATGTCCAAGTCCCTGAATAACTATGTTGCGGTGCAAGAGCCTGAAAAAGAGCAGTTTGGCAAGTTGATGTCGATTAGTGATGATTTAATGTGGCGTTATTATGAGTTGTTGACCGATGTAGAACTTGAGGCTGCGCAATCGATGCATCCCATGGAGGCAAAAAAACAGTTGGCGGCGATGTTGGTGGAGCGATTTCATGGCATCGGCTCTGGAATGCGCGCTCGCGAAGGTTTTGAAGCACAGTTTGCCAAAAAAGAGGTGCCTGACGATGTGCCGATGTTATCGCTCGCCGCAGGTATTGATGGGCTGTGGATTGTGCACGCCTTGAGCCAAGGCGGCTTGACCGCGTCCAATGGCGAGGCGCTTCGGATGATTCAGCAGGGAGCTGTTTCTGTGGATGGCGAGAAGAGCCTTGATAAAGATCGCTATCTATCGCCTGGGGAAAGTTATTTGTTAAAGGTTGGAAAACGGAAGTTTTTACAATTGAGTGTGGTTTCTCAGCCTGTTTTATAAGTGTGAAATTGATTTGGTATTTTTCAGGCAGAGTGATCTGCAAAAAGGGATGAGTGCTATTAATCAATAGATAGATAGATCAATCCGCCTTCCCTTTGGTTGAGTTGTTGAGCTGTTTTTTCATCGTCATGCTCCAGTCATCTTCTTTCCCCGAGCGTTATGGTGAACTTGATTTAGCATCCATAAGTCAGGTTGCACA
>PEAA01000022.1 GCA_002753275.1 Zetaproteobacteria bacterium
GGTGGCTGCGATTAAGGGAACGCTGCCGGAAGGAGTGGGTTACAAGGAAAAAGCAATCAAGATGTATGGTTGGGTTCAAGCTCCGAACGGGCGGCTAAGCATTCCTATGGAGCTAGATCATGAATATGCGCATGCACACGCTGTTGAGTTAATTTTGACGAATCCAAGCCTGTACTTGAAAGTCATCAGTTGGGACTAATGATGGATGAATTACTGTCATAGCTTCCTTGATAAACATATTGTCGGAACAAGCATTTCGTTTGCTCCGACGGTATTTATCTGGCTCAGAGAAGCGGTATGTAGAAATACCGTCAGGAATACCGCCAAATTGACGGTATGTAGTGAGACGGTATCGGACAGTGCTGGACTAGCGGGAATAAAAAAAGCCCGCAAACTCAACGCTTACGGGCTTTCTTGGGATGTCATTGGACATCGATATGGTACCGAGGACTGGAGTCGAACCAGCACTTCCGAAAGGAAACTAGCACCTGAAGCTAGCGCGTCTACCAATTCCGCCACCCCGGCAAGGGAGCGGGCATCGTAAAGCGGTAACAGGATGTGTCAAGCGCTGTTTTTTGTTGCGGATACAATGCGTTAAATAGATGCTGAATAGTTTCCTGTTGACGCCATCCCTGGAGGCTTCCACATTGCGCCAATGTCGATGATGGTTTCCCTTTTCTTTTATGATTCGTAACGCGATTCTCGCGGATACTTCCAGCTTGCTGAAGCTCGAATTGGCTTGCTTTGCAACAGATCGACTCTCTGAGCGCAGCTTTCGACACATGATTATGCGGGCGCATGCATCGTTGCTGGTGGATGATGTTGAAGGTGAAATTGCAGGGTATAGTTTAACACTTTTTCATCAAAACACTTCGATGGCACGCCTCTATTCGTTGGCTGTTGCGGCGAAGTGGCGAGGCCAGGGTGTGGCGGCAAAACTTTTGGCCGCATCGGAGCACGATGCTTTATCTCGGGGGGTGGTGTCGATGCGTTTGGAAGTTAATGTGCATAACCGTGCTGCTATCGCACTCTATACGCGGCAAGGTTACTGTGAATTTGCACTGGTTGATGACTATTACGAAGACCATACCGCGGCGGTGCGTATGCAAAAAGCGCTTGCGCCCAATTTGGCACCCTCGGTAAGCCGGGTTCCTTATTATGCACAGACGCTGGAATTTACTTGTGGGCCTGCGAGCTTGATGATGGCGATGAAGGCGTTGTCGCCAAACATGCGTTTGGATCGGCGGCTGGAACTGCGCATCTGGCGTGAGGCAACCAGTATTTTTATGACTTCAGGCCATGGCGGTTGTAGTGCGTATGGATTGGCCCTTGCAGCCTTTCATCGTGGCTTGGATGTTAAAGTTTTCACACTTGATGATATTGAGATGTTTGTGAACTCTGTGCGTAGCCCCGAAAAGCGCGAAGTGATTCGCATTGTTCAGGATGATTTTTTGCGTGAGATTCGAAGATTGAAAATTCCGCTTGAGGCGCACCATCTGTCGCTGCAAACGATGGCAACGGCTTTGCATGAAGGGGCGGTTGCGATGGTATTGATTAGTGCGTATCGCTTAACGGGAGATAAATCGCCCCATTGGGTGGTGGTTTGTGGTTTGGATACACGCTTCGTCTATATTCATGAACCCTATGTCGATCGAGAAAAAGGCAAGACGGAGACGACATGCTTGGGGATCCCCGTGACCCATAAAGAGTTTGAACGGATGCGCTTTTATGGGGTGCGCCGTCAATATGCCACACTATTATTATCTAAAAAATCGAAAGGGAATTAGCCATGTCAGTACGCCATACGGTGATTGTTGACCGAATGAAAGATTGGGGATGGGAGATTGATGGGCTTGAGATTATCTCTGCCAACGATTATCTCACCCGCCAAGCCGTGCCGCAAAAACGGCCGATGCGCATTATTAATCTTTGCCGCCATTTTACCTATTTGAGCGGTGGCTATTACTGCTCACTGTTGGCGGAGGCGCGCAATGATATTCCGATGCCGACCATTGCCGATATTATTGATCTATCAAGACAAGGGCTGTACGCCTTTGCGCTTCCCGATCTGGAGAACTTGCTTGAAAAGACCTTGAAACGGTTGGTGGAGCCACCTGTCGCTTCGTTTGAGTTGTTTGTCTTTTTTGGCCATGCTGATGATGCCCGCTTTAAGCGGTTGGCAGCTGAGGTGTTTGATCTGTTCCGTTATCCACTGTTGAAGGTGGTGGTTGAGCAGGGAACCCGTTGGAAAATTCGCGCCATTCGCCCGATGGGATTGCATCAGGTGACCCTGCCTTTGCATAGTTTTTTTGAAACTTCCTTGCGTGCGCACACCCGTGTTCCTCGGCGTAAGCGTAGTGAAAGCCGTAAACCTGCGCTTTATGATCTCGCAATTTTGTATAACGCCAATGATAAAATGCCCCCCTCGGACATGGATGCACTGAAAATGTTTATCAAGGCTGGGCAGCGTTTGCGCGTCGATATTGATCTGATTCAGAAAAAAGATTTTAGCCGCATTGCTGAGTATGACGCACTTTTTATTCGTGAAACGACCTCGATTGATAACCATACCTTTCGCTTTGCACGCAAGGCGGAATCGGAAGGGATGCCGGTCATTGATGACCCAAAATCGATTATTCGCTGCACCAATAAGGTCTATTTATGGGAGTGTTTGACAGCCAAAAAACTGCCTACACCCAAAACCATTCCACTGAATCGTTACCGTTTCAATGAGCATTCTGTTGCCGAGTTGGAGGCGTGGCTCGGTTATCCGATGGTGTTGAAAATCCCGGATGGCTCATTTTCGCGTGGAATGTTTAAGTGTGAGAGCCGTGCTGCGGTGATGGAGGCCGCCAAGACCTTGTTTGCCCATTCACGCATTATTTTGGCGCAGGAGTTTATGTATACAGCATACGATTGGCGTATCGGGATTCTTAATGGCAAGCCGTTGTATGCATGTCAATATCGACAGGCCAAAGGGCACTGGCAGATTGTCAATCATCAAGCGGCAGGGTCGGCGCGTTATGGCGGCTTTGAGACGATGCTTGTTGAGGATGCACCTGCGGAGGTGGTGCGTATTGCACTTGAATCGGCAGCGTTGATTGGCAATGGTTTTTACGGCGTCGATTTAAAGCAGAACGACCAGGGTGTTTTTGTGATTGAGGTGAATGATAACCCAAGCCTGGATCAATCAGTGGAAGATAAAGTGTTAAAGGGTGAACTCTATGAGACCATTATCCAGGAATTTATTCGCCGTATTGAAGCGATGCGAAATGGGTGATGGAGCGTGTTGAACGGCGTGCCTCATTGGCTAACCCCGTCAATGCTTGCTGAATAGATTGACGGCTGCGTGTTAATACCCTCGCGCGCCAATCATCATGGTCGGGGTAAAAGTGTTGCCGAATCGCCGCTTTGATGGCGTGGGTTTCTGGGGCATTCCAATCGATCACTCCCTTGGCATGGAGCCAGTGATCTGCGCGTAAGGCTTGTAGCATCGAATCAAATGGGTAGGTACCAAACTCAAGGGCGATAAATACCAATGGATCACCAATCAGATTGATCCAACCAAAATCGGACAGCCCATGTTTGGCCACAGAGATCGATGTGCCAAGTGCGGGTTCCGTTACCGCTTCGCCATACCATTGCCGAGCCAATGTTACGCCAAGGGAGCCCGGTGGATGATCGCAAATGGGTTCGCCATATCCATAAGGGCCAATACCCGTATGAAAATCGATGAGTGCCAACCGTTTGCGCTTGGCGAGTTGAAAGTCATGGATAATCGTTTCACAGGTTTGGCGTGACCAAGTGGGCGCTGTGCCGCCATAAAAGAGACCATGGGGGTGATGAAATTGCCCCGCTGAGAGGGCTTGCTCATAAACGGTGGTGCCATACTTCTCACGGAATGTTTGCAACTGGAGATCGCAGTGGTGTAAACAGACTGCATCAAGACTACGGGGGAGAATAGACTCGGCGAGTTGGTGATAGCCAGTATTGATTGGTAGCGGTTGGGCGAAATCGATGAAATTACGATTGAGGTCAACGCCATCCTCATTGACCCGGCGTAGCCAAGCGAAACCGTGCGGATTGACCGCATGGATCAATACGATGGCAACCCCTGGTGGAAGTTGTATGGGTTGTTGCAAGCAATCGACTTGGGCAGCGGAGCCGCTGAACCCTTCAACCCCATGGGTTGCCGATAACAAGACCAACACCCAGTGAGCATCCTCTTCGCCTATCCACGCGACATCGGTTGCCAATGTTTCACCCTCGGGGCCAGCGAGAGGGTGAAAATAGCTCGATAGGCGGGCATGGGCTTGATGCGCTGCGGTTAAAAAAGAGGCGCGTGCGTGGTGGTAATTGCGGGGGAAAGGGTTGCTCATGGGTGAATCCTTACACAATCAAATATTGGCGCCAATGCTCGTTAAGCAATCTCCAGTTGGCACTTGAAATTGGTCAAGTTTTGGCATCCATCGGCGCGTACAATGACCAGGTCTTCAAGGCGTACGCCGCCAATGTGGGGGTAATAAAGACCGGGTTCGATGGTGATGACCTGGCCACTTTCAAGGGTGTTGTCCGCCGTAGAGACGCGAGGGGCTTCATGGATGTCGAGGCCGACGCCATGCCCCGTTCCATGAAAAAAACCACACTGCTTTCCACGCACAGAGCCTGTTGTGAAACCGAGATTGACAAAGTGTGTTTGGATGGCGGTATGAATCGCTGCGGCTTTCACGCCATGTTGCACCATGCTTAGCCCCAGTTTTTGCGCATCTTTTACGGCATGGTACATCGCTTTTAATTCGGTGGATGCAGCGCCTTTGCAAAAGGTTCGGGTCATATCACCCCAATACCCACTATTCACCAAGCGTGGAAAGATATCGATAATGATCGGTTGATGGGCATAGATATAACCTGAACCGGTGTTGTGCGGGTCACTGCTCTGTTTGCCACAGGCAACAATGGTGTGTGAAGGCATGGCATCATGTTGCATTAGCCAAATATCGATGGTTTGGCGAATATCTTGTGCGGTCACTTTTTTCATGGCTGCGTCAGGGTGACGCAAAATGAGATCATCACCGATGCTGCATGCGGCGATAAATTTTTCAGCTTGTTGCATCGACTGTTTGGTGAGCCGTTCAGCGCGTGCCAACTGTTTGCACTCATCTTCACGCTTGTGGATGCGCTGAGGGAAAAGCGGGCCATCTTGGCAACGCACCATCCATCGCTGTGCGCGAAGGGTTTCAGCATATTTTAGCGGGAAGTCATCGGGGACAATCACTTCGGTGATTTGATGTTGCTGCATAAATGCCGAGGCTGCTCCGAGCAAATCGCCTGCATTGCCTTGTTGTTTGGCAAGTTCTCGCCAAGGACTGTCGATATGGCAATGGTCAAACTTGGATGATTTTTTAGCGCGGTCAATTTCTAGGGGAGAGAAAAGTCCGTGCCATTCGCCTGCAATTTCAATGGCAATGAATGGATCGGGGACAAACATCCCTGCGACATAGAGCATGTCCGCATGGTGCTCGGAAGCTGCGATGATCAGTTTGCAGCGCTTAGTTGTCTTCATTGGGATGCCGAAGTCTCAAGTCGAAGTGCGTGCAATCCCTGGACAAAGAACCCTGCAAGGGCTTGGTTGACAAGTCGATGCTGTTGAATGCGCGAATGGGATTGAAACAGGGGGCTGCTGATGCGTACAAAAAAGTGACTTCCGCCCGTGGGGCTCGCGCCTGCATGGCCCGCATGTCGCCAGGATTCATCTTCGATATGCAGCGCTGTCGGCGCAAGTGCTTGTTGTAGCGCGGTTTCGAGTGATGCGACGGAGATATGACTCATGCCTGTTTTGGGGTGGGGTTTTTACGGTAGAGGATGTATGTTTTACCAATTGAATGGACCAACTCGGCTTTTGTGCTGGATGCCAGATTTTGAGCGTCGCCAAGCCGCTCATCACGCTCGCCCGATTGAATGTGTACTTTAATCAGTTCGTGGATGGTCAATGCTGAATCCGTTTCGGCAATCACTCCATCGGTTAAACCATGTTGTCCCATGCGGATGACAGGTTTGAGGTGGTGCGCTTGTGCTTTGAGCTCTTTTTTCTCTTTGCTTGAAAGTGTCATGTTGTTTTCTCCATGGGCGTATCATAGAAATAAACGCCCTAAAATGTCATGCAGATTGTTGGAGGCGTTCTTGTTTTTTTAATTAATAATTAAAAAACGACAGTTGCGAGATGATTGACTTTATCTCAGGATTGCTGTTGATTGATCGATGTTTAATGGATTCCCCCCCCTTGAGAGAGTATGATTCAATGATTGCAAACCGCTTTTATACTAAAATTATTGCGCTATTACTGGTTGTTTTCTTAATTGTTGTCTTGCCAACATCGCTATTTGTTTCGAATAAAATTGAAGCGTTTACCTTGGCCACTTTCAATAAAGATGCTAAAACCGTTTCAACGATGGTTAACCATCAAGTGAGTGCACAGCTGGAGCAGACACGGAACTCTCGTGCTGTGTTACAAAAAATGATGCAATCGATGGGCAATGTTGGCGATGTTCAGTGGGTTGCACTGCTCAATGCCGATGGCCAGGTGATCGCCCATAGTGATCCCTCGTTGAATCAACAATATATGAAACTTGAAGACCTTTACGGGAAACCTTTGCCGGTTGATTCTGGGCAAGAGATCGGTTCTCTTTTTAGCAAACCGGTTATTCATCACGATGCGGAGCAGCAGGTGACGCTTTTGACGCAGGCTGTTGCCTCCGATCAGCCAGGTGAAGGGCAGCAGCCTCAATCTCAGTGGCTGGCTGTGATCGCGATGAAATCGGAGGTTTCTTCTGTGGATGTTCCAACGGATGGACGGGTGCTGTTGGATATCGTGGTCACGCAAGCAGAGGTGCAACAGCATGTTTTGGCCAATGAAGAGGCGACCCTGGTGGGCTTGTTAAACCATGTCACAGAGCATGAGGGTATTTTGGCTTTGCGATTAAATTCAGCCGATGGTGCGCTCATGGCGCAGAGTCGTAAAGAAGCGATGTCCACGCTAACATCGTTAGAACGGGATACCTATATGCAGCATGTGTTGCGTACGGCTGAACTGGCCATCGATGACCGCGAACATGCGACATTTTACACCCTCTTTTCGCCGGTTCTTATTGAAAACAATCCGCACCCTGTGGGTGTGATTGAAATGACACTGGATCGTGAGGGGATGTCTGCAGAGGCGATGACCCTACGCTGGTTGATGTTGGGCTCAGGCGCTGTCGGGGGAGTAATTCTTTTTTCCATGTTGTTGATGATGTTTCGCATGGTTGTGCTTAATCCTTTGGTTTCATTGGAGACATCATTGAGGCGTATGGTTAAGGGCGAGTTTAACCCGGATGAAGATCTGCAAGCAAGAAGTTTTGGCGTGGAAGAGGTGAAGCGACTGATCGAAGAGTTTAATCGAATGATTGTGCGGGTGACTTCCACGCAGCGGGAGTTGCAGGCCTCAGAGCGCCATGTTCGACGGGTTGTGAACGCGTTGAGTGAAGGGGTGCTTGTCGTTGATAACAACTCTGTCATTGCTGAGGTTAATCCTGCAATTTGCCGGATTTTAGATTATCTTCCTGAAGAGCTTATTGGTCAATCGTTGCACCACTTCTTTGCAGAAAAGGGTGATGTGATGTTCTCTTCTAAAGTGTTGCCAATGGTTGCAAGTGCGATGCAACGCGAATTGGATAAAGATAAAGGAGCCTTTTTACAAACCTTGGCAGAGGCACCGTTGTCGGTGATGATTGTGGATGGCTCTGGAAAAATTATGACCTTCAATCATCATGCGGAACGCACCTTTGGCTATAAGGCTAGTGAGGTGATTGGTTCCCCCATTCATATTTTGGTGCCAGACTCGGTGCGTGCTGGCCATGATGCGGTTCGGCGTGATTTTATGTCCAAGAACTCATCTAAACTCATGTCATCGCGCAAGGTTTTGCGGGGGCAGCGCAAAGATGGCACGCTGATCAATGTGCAAATTGGCTTGATGTTTGTCGAGATGGGCGATGAACAGCATGTGGTTACGGTTGTTCGTGATGTGAATGTCGATATGGATTGGGATTTGTTAAATCAGACCCGGTTTGGACAGATGTTTGAGCGCAACAGCGGAGATGAAGCGTTGTCAATTACGGAGTTGCGCAACAAGGCACATCAGATTGTACCTGCGATTATTACAGGTTCATCTGTTCGTAATGACCATGGTGAAATTGATGGGGCTGTATTGGTTGTCAAGGATGTTCGTGACTATCTCAAAACGGTGGCGCAAAAAGAGCAGGTGCAGCAACAGGTTGAGCATGAGCAGAGCAAACGGGTTGAAGCGCTCTCGATGATGGCGGGTGGCGTTGCGCATGACTTTAATAATTTACTACTTCCTATTATTGCCAACGCTGAGAAAATATTGGCGAGAGCCGCGATGGAGAGTGATGATTATCGCGGGGCTGAAAGCATATTGGTGGCATCATCACATGCCGCACGCTTGTGCCGCCAGATGATGACCTATGCTGGTGAAGGTCGTCTTCATTTGAAAGTGTTGAATTTGAAGGAAGTCATTACCGGTATGCAGAAATTGTTGTTGGATAGCATGCCCTCCCATTTGCAACTTCACCTGGATTTGCAAGCGCATGCAGAGCCCATTGAGGCTGACTGGTCTGAGATTGAGCAGTTGGTGTTAAATTTAGTCAAGTACGCCACAGACGCTTATCATGGGGAAGAGGGCGAGGTGTATATTCGGTTGATGACGCATGATATTGACCAGGCTTATCTGAAATCATCACAAACATATTGCCGTTCGACCGTTGTGCCTGGGCGTTATACGATGATTGAGATTCGTGACAATGGTCAAATAGTGGATGAAGCGATGATTGCCCGTTTGTTTGATCCATTTATTGTTGATAAATTTACCAGTGTTGGTTTTGGCCTGTCTTCGGTGATGGGGATTGTCAATTCACATAAAGGTGTTTTTCATGTCAATTCGACGAAGATAGGAACACAGTTCTGTGTCTCATTACCCGTCTCTTATAAGAACATGGGTCGAGAAGCCGCATTGATCGAAGAGAATGTGCAGCATAAGTTAAAAGGTCATGTTTTGATTGTTGACGATGATCCATTGGTGAGCGCGGTGCTTGAAATGCGATTGAGTGAATTGGGCTGTACATCGCAAACGGTGGATAGTGGAGAAGAGGCGATTAAAGTTTATGCTGAATTGAAGCAGGATTTTGATTTGGTTATCTTAGATCTTAGCATGCCGAAGATGAATGGTGATGCGTGCTTGCAGCAGTTGAAAGTGATCGATCCTGAAATCAAAGCGGTAATCTCTTCAGGATACTCAAAAAACAGTTTGATCGATGTGTTTGCGACGATTCATCCCGTGGGTTGGTTGGAAAAACCGTATACGGCGAAAGATCTTTATCGTGTATTGGATAGCTATTTGGATCCAGTTGATGAGGCTGTGTGATGGTCGTGTTGTATCGTTGCTTGACAGGGCGGTGTGGCAATGTATCGTTCGCATTCGATTTTTTAGCGCCGGGAAGTCATAAGGCTTTGGGCAAGGAGTGATGAGTAGTGGCAAATCATGCATCAGCACAAAAGCGTGCAAGACAAGATGATAAAAAGCGTCTTCAACATCGTATGCAAAATTCAAGCATGCGTACAGCGATTAAGAAAGTAGTTGCTGCGGTGACGGCTGGGGATCAAGAAGCAGCCAATGCTGCATTGCGTTCTGCAACCTCATTGATTGCCCGTGCGGGTCGTAAGCGCTTGTTGCACCCTGCACATGCTTCGCGTCGTATTTCGCGTTTGAATGCGCGCGTTAAGGCAATGGCTTAAGTTTTATCCTCTCTTTTTAAGAAGCCCGTCATATGAAAATATGGCGGGCTTTTTTTATGCTTGGTTTCCAGTGGTGAAATTATAGTGTTCGCTTCCATGTCATCAGATCATTTTTCATCTACTCTAGTTTTTATGTTGGCGGGTTCCGCACTCTCTGACTTTCGTAAACAAAAAATATTATCGCAACTCAATGGGTTGAGCTCGGTCGATGCGGTGTTTTCGCTCGCTGACTTTCATGCGGACCGACTCTATGTTGCTGAAATGGCGCAAGGTGCCAGTGAAGAGGATGTGCAGAAATTGGCCAAGCTTTTGGGAGCTGCGTTGTTTCAGCCTTCTATAGAAGAGGTTCCGCTGCTGATCACGCCGCGTATAGGGACGATTTCACCGTGGTCTTCTAAAGCAACTGAGATTGCGAAATTGTGCGGTATGGACCAAGTGGTGCGTTTGGAGCATGCGGTGGCCTATTATTTGCCATCTTCGCTTCGTGCCATAGGTGCGGTGGCCGATTTATTGCATGATCGTATGACAGAATCGGTAGTGGATGGCTTCGCAAAATTGTCGGATCTTTTTCAACATTTGCAGCCAGCTCCATTGGTTTATGTTGATTTGTTGCAAGGAGGTGTCGAAGCGCTGAAAGAGGCCAATCGCACCATGGGGCTTGCGCTGGCTGAGGATGAAATTGACTACCTTTTGCAAAACTTTATGGCGATGGGGCGTAATCCCAGTGATGCCGAGTTGATGATGTTTGCACAGGCAAATTCGGAGCATTGCCGCCATAAGATTTTTAATGCGGATTGGACGGTGGATGACGAAGTGCAGCAATATTCGCTCTTTGGCATGATTCGCCATACCCATCAAACTAGCCCTGATGATACGATGGTTGCCTATTCGGATAACTCTTCAGTGATTCGTGGTGGGCAAAGTCGCCGTTTTTATCCTGATGAAGACCATGTCTATCGCTCGCATGAAGACGAAGTGCATATCTTGATGAAGGTGGAGACGCATAATCATCCTACCGCCATCGCTCCTTTTTCTGGTGCAGCGACGGGTTCTGGTGGTGAAATTCGTGATGAGGGGGCAACCGGCATTGGTGGAAAGCCGAAAGCGGGGTTGTGTGGCTTTTCAGTCTCCAATTTGCAAATTCCTGGTTTTGAGCAGCCTTGGGAGCGGTCGATCGGTCGTCCCGATCGTATTGTTTCGGCGCTTGATATTATGCTTGATGGGCCCATTGGCGCAGCTGCCTTTAACAATGAGTTTGGTCGTCCCAATCTGAGTGGCTATTTTCGTACATTGGAGCAGTCGGTTGCAGGGACGGAGTTTGGTTATCATAAACCGATTATGATTGCGGGTGGGCTTGGTAATATTGATGCGCGTCATGTGCATAAAAAAGATGTTCCGGCAGGAAGTTTGGTGATTCAACTGGGAGGCCCTGCCATGCTGATCGGTTTGGGGGGCGGCGCGGCATCCAGTATGGATGTAGGGAGTAATGCTTCATCGCTCGATTTTGACTCTGTGCAGCGCGGGAATCCTGAGATGGAGCGTCGTTGTCAAGAGGTGCTCGATCGTTGTTGGCAAATGGGCGATAACAATCCAATTCGCTTTATTCACGATATTGGTGCAGGCGGGCTCTCCAATGCGGTGCCGGAATTGATTCATGATGCAGGAAAAGGTGGTTGGATTGATCTGCGCGCAGTACATAACATGGAGCCAGGAATGAGCCCTATGCAGATCTGGTGCAATGAAGCACAGGAGCGTTATGTGTTGGCCATTGCCAAAGAGGATGAGGCACGCTTTACGGAATTGTGTGCTCGTGAGCGTTGTCCTTTTGCGATTTTGGGTCAGGCGCAGGATGCGCCCCATTTGACAGTCTTTGATGGTCACTTTGATGAAAAACCAGTTGATCTGCCATTGAATGTGTTGTTGGGCAAGACGCCAAAGGTGCAGAAAAATGTGCGCTCAATGGTGGCGAAGATAACGGCTTTGGATGTGGCGAACATCGATTTTCGTGAAGCTCTGCATCGAGTGTTGCGCCTGCCTGCGATTGCAGATAAGTCATTTTTAATCACCATCGGTGATCGTAGTGTTACGGGCTTGGTTGCCCGTGATCAGATGGTGGGACCATGGCAAGTTCCTGTCGCCGATTGTGCGGTGACGGCGGCAAATTTTGAAGCCTACCATGGCGAGGCGATGTCAATGGGTGAACGGACACCGTTGGCGATGCTCAATGCTGCGGCATCGGCACGAATGGCGGTGGGCGAAGTCTTGACCAATATTGCAGCGGCTACGATTGCGAAGATTGGTGATGTTAAACTTTCGGCGAACTGGATGGCCGCGTGTGGTCATGAAGGGGAAGATGCCAATTTATATGCGGCCGTTAAGGCGGTGGGATTGGAGCTCTGCCCAGCGTTGGGGATCTCTATTCCCGTTGGTAAAGACTCATTGTCGATGAAAACGCGTTGGCAAGAAGAGGGCGAGAATAAAGAGGTTATCTCTCCGGTTTCCTTGATTGTTTCAGCTTTTTCACCTGTCGTTGATATTCGGAAAACCTTGACGCCGCAACTGCAGGATGTGGGCGAAGAGACGCTGTTGCTCCTGTTGGATTTAGGTTATGGCAAGCATCGTTTGGGCGGCTCTGCTTTGGCGCAGGTTTATGGTGTGACCGCTGATGAAACCCCTGATCTGGATGATGCCGATCAATTTGCAACGGCCTTTCAGATGATTCAATCGTTGAATCAAGAGGGTAAGCTTCTTGCGTACCATGATCGTTCAGATGGCGGATTGATTGTCGCCCTTGCGGAGATGGGTTTTGCCAGTCGTATGGGGATTGATCTGCATCTTGATGTCTTGGTAGGCGATGGTCTTACGGTGCTTTTTAGTGAAGAGTTGGGCATGATTGTGCAGATTAAGGAATCGGATCGGATGGCGATTATCTCCCGTTTGGCTGAAGTTGGCTTGGGAGGGGTTAGTCACATTATTGCCGATGTTGTGCGTGCGGAAGTGCCTCGGTTGCGGGTGTTGCGACAGGGCGAGGCGTTGCTTGATGAAGAGATGTTGTCGCTGCACTCCATTTGGGCCGAGACCAGTTATCAGATGTGTGCAATGCGCGATCACCCTGAGTGTGCGAAAGAGGCGTTTGAATCGGTTTCTCACGATGCTAATCGTGGATTGTATGCCGATTTAAGCTTTGATCTTAACGAAGATATTTGTGCGCCTTTTGTCCATTCTTCTAAGCCGAAAATGGCCATTTTGCGTGAGCAAGGAGTGAATGGTCAGATAGAGATGGCTGCTGCCTTTGATCGTGCAGGATTTGAAAGTGTCGATGTGCATATGTCCGATGTGATTTCAGGGCGGGTGTCGTTGGATGATTTTAAAGGGTTGGCAGCATGCGGTGGTTTCTCTTTTGGCGATGTGCTGGGGGCGGGGCGTGGCTGGGCCAACAGTGTGTTGTGGAATCCGCGTGCACGCGATGCCTTTGAAACCTTTTTTCATCGGGATGATACATTTGCCTTGGGCGTTTGTAATGGATGTCAGATGATATCCTCATTACGGGACCTTATTCCAGGGGCAGCATCGTGGCCAGGTTTTGAGCGAAATCGCTCGGAACAATTTGAGGCTAGGTTGTTGATGGTCGAGGTGTTAGATTCGCCCTCAATCATGTTTGAGGGTATGCAAGGATCGGTGATGCCGTTGGTTGTGGCGCATGGTGAGGGGCGTGCTGTACCGCTGGCCGGTCGGGGTAAAGCTGCCATTGCTGCGATGCGTTTTGTCTCAGAGCGTGGTGTGCCTGCGATGAATTATCCTGCCAATCCCAATGGCTCTTTAGGCGGCGAGACTGCCTATACCAATGAGGATGGTCGATTTACGATCATGATGCCGCACCCTGAGCGCATGTTCCGTGCTGCTCAATATTCGTGGAGACCGAATGGATGGAAAGAGGATGGACCATGGTTGCGCATGTTCCGAAATGCAAGGAAGTGGGTTGGGTGATGTGGTTAAAGCAACAAAATTCTGTTAAGGTTCGTATCCGTTTATGACTACTCGATTTATTTTTGTGACCGGTGGTGTGGTTTCATCATTAGGTAAAGGGATTGCTGCAGCGTCGTTGGCGGCACTTTTTGAAGCGCGTGGTTTAACTGTGACCATGCAAAAGCTTGACCCATACATTAATGTGGACCCTGGGACGATGAGCCCTTTTCAACACGGTGAAGTGTTTGTGACCGATGATGGTACGGAGACCGATTTAGACCTGGGGCATTATGAACGGTTTACCCATGCGGTGATGTCTTATCGCTCCAATTTTACCACGGGGCGAATCTATGATTCCGTGATTCGTCGTGAGCGTCGTGGTGATTATCTTGGTGCCACGGTGCAGGTGATTCCGCATATTACTGATGCGATTAAAGAAGCAATTTTGGCTTTGCGGGAAGATGGGCCGGACATTGCATTGGTTGAGATTGGTGGAACTGTTGGTGATATTGAATCGCTGCCCTTCTTGGAGGCGATTCGTCAGTTGCGTTTTGATTTGGGCGTGAAACAAACCGCCTTTGTCCATTTAACCCTTGTTCCATACATTGCCTCCGCGGGTGAAATTAAATCAAAACCGACGCAACACTCGGTGCAGAAGATGCGTGAAATCGGTATCCAGCCCGATGTGTTGCTGTGTCGTTCGGAGCGTTCGATTCCGAAGTCACAACGCGATAAAATCGCCCTGTTTTGCAATGTGCCGAAAGAGGCCGTGATTGAAGCCCCCGATGTTGATACGATCTATGGTGTTCCCTTAACACTGCGTGATGGTGGTCTGGGTAGTGTGATTTTGAACCATTTTGGCATGGAAAATGTTGAACCTGATTTGACGCCATGGATCTCAGTGTGTGATAAAATTCGCAATCCTGGTGGTGAGGTTCGCATTGCGATGGTGGGTAAATATGTCTCGCTTGCCGATGCTTATAAATCGGTCAATGAGTCGTTGATCCATGGGGGAATGTCACAAGGGGTGAAGGTTCGTATCGATTATATTGATGCAGAGTCCCTTGAAGTGACTGGCGTCGATGCTTTGAAGGGCGTGGACGGGATTTTGGTTCCTGGTGGGTTTGGTGAACGCGGTACGGAAGGGAAAATTGCAGCGATTCGCTATGCCCGTGAGCAGGGTGTGCCATTTTTAGGTATCTGTTTGGGCATGCAGTTGGCGGTGGTGGAGTTTGCGCGCAATGTTGCTGGGCTGGTAGATGCCACCAGCAGTGAATTTGATAGCCAAGCCGCTCATCCTGTGATTGCCTTGATGACGGAGTGGGAGCATGCCGGTGAGAAGATTGCCCGTGCTGAAGATAGTGATTTAGGCGGTACGATGCGTTTGGGTGGTTATCCTTGTAAATTGATTGAAGGCACCCATGCTTTCCAAGCGTATGGAAAAGCGGAAATTCGTGAGCGTCATCGCCATCGCTATGAATTTAATGATGCGTATCGTAAACTTTTGCAAGAATCGGGATTGATTATTTCCGGTACTTTGCCGGATGACTCATTGGTTGAGATCGTTGAAGTGGCCGATCATCCATGGTTCGTTGCATGTCAGTTTCACCCTGAGTTTTTATCGAAGCCTTATGCACCTCATCCTTTGTTTGTTGATTTTGTCGGTGCTGCCAAGGTGATGGCACAATCCAAGTGATGAAATTGCATACCATTCAAGTTGCCAATTTTGAGATTGCCAACGATAAACCTTTTGTCTTGTTCGCAGGACCGTGTGTTATTGAAGGCGAAGATTTTACACTGCAAGTGGCTGCAGAAATTCAGGCCATTGCTGCGCGTTGCGATGTCTCCGTTGTTTTCAAATCCAGCTTTGATAAGGCTAACCGTAGTTCCAATGATGGTTTTCGTGGCCCTGGGTTGCAGAAGGGGTTAAAGATCCTCCAACGGGTTAAAGATGAGCTTGGTCTGCCCATTATTACCGATGTTCATGAGGTGGATCAGGTTGCCATGGTTGCTGAAGTGGCGGATATTTTGCAAACCCCAGCTTTTTTATGTCGACAGACCGATTTTATCCGTTCTGTTGCTGCGGCCGGTAAGCCTGTAAATCTCAAAAAAGGACAGTTTTTGGCTCCATGGGAGATGAAACATGTCTTGGCAAAAGCCAAAGCTACGGGAAATCATGATGTGATGCTGTGTGATCGTGGTACCAGTTTTGGTTACAACAACTTGGTTTCGGATATGCGAGCCCTGATGGTGATGGCAGAGACGGGAGCACCGGTTGTTTTTGATGCGACTCATTCGGTGCAGCAACCCGGGGGCTTGGATGGAGCCACGGGCGGAAATCGTGAGTTTGTCCCTGGTTTAGCCAAGGCGGCGGTCGCGATTGGTGTGGCAGCACTTTTTATGGAAGTGCATCCGGATCCAGATCATGCCAAGTCCGATGGTCCCAATTCACTACCGTTGGATGGATTAGAAAAACTGTTGCAGCAATTGAAACAGTTTGACAGCATTTCCAAACAATTTTAAAACAATTTAAAGAAAATAATAGCGTTCAGCAAATCGCTGAGGAGAGTAAATTAGATGAGTGAAATAGTAAGCGTTCATGCACGGGAGATCTTTGATTCGCGTGGAAACCCTACAGTTGAAGTTGATGTTAAATTAGCCAGTGGCGCCTTTGGTCGAGCTGCCGTTCCAAGTGGAGCATCCACAGGTCAGCGTGAAGCTGTTGAACTAAGAGATGGCGATAGTCGTTTGGGTGGAAAAGGGGTGCGTAACGCTGTTCAGCATGTGAACGGTGAAATCAATAAAGCGATTCATGGCATGGAATCTGCAGATCAGCGGGGATTGGATCATGCGTTGATTGCGCTTGATGGTACGCCTAATAAAGGTCGCTTGGGCGCCAATGCGATTCTGGGTGTTTCGCTTGCGGTGGCTCGCGCAGAGGCGGCTGAAGATGATGTGCCACTCTATGAACATATCGGTGGTGAAGCCGCGAATTTACTGCCTGTGCCATGCATGAATGTGATCAATGGTGGTTCACATGCCGACAATAACATCGATTTCCAAGAGTATATGATTGCACCAACAGGTGCGACGAGTTTTTCTGAAGCGATGGATATGGGCGCTGAAGTGTTTCATTCGCTCAAATCAGTATTGAAAAAAGCGGGGCATATTACCGCTGTGGGTGATGAAGGTGGCTTTGCGCCAAATCTGCGCTCCAATGAAGAGGGAATTACCGTTATTTTAGAGGCGATTAACAAGGTGGGCTTGAAGGCTGGCGAAGATATTGTTCTTGCCTCGGATGTGGCCGCTTCGGAATTTTATCGCAATGGCCAATACCATTTGGCTGGTGAAAATCGTGTGCTTGATTCAGAAGATATGATCGACTTTTTGCAAGACCTTTGCCGTCAATATCCGATTGTCTCTGTTGAAGATGGTTTGGATGAGAACGATTGGAATGGTTGGGCACTGTTGACTGATCGTTTGGGCTCTTCTGTTCAGTTGGTGGGGGATGATCTGTTCGTGACCAATCCTGCAATTCTAAAGCAAGGTATTGAGAAGGGGGTTGCTAATGCGTTGTTGGTGAAGGTTAACCAAATTGGCACCCTGACCGAAACGATTGCGGCCGTGACCATGGCTCATGATGCAGGGTACCGTTGCATGATGTCCCATCGCTCAGGTGAGACTGAAGATACCACGATTGCTGATTTGGCAGTGGCGTTGCGTACCGGGCAAATTAAGACCGGTTCGGCATCGCGTTCGGATCGTATGGCAAAATATAACCAGTTGCTTCGTATTGAGGAGGCGTTGGGTGGTGCTGCGCGCTATGCAGGTCGTGACGCGTTTAAGCGTTAATCGCGATTGGATTAGGGGGGGGCTGTTTTATACGCTCCCTTTTTTAATGGTAGGCTGGATGGCATATGGACT
This sequence comes from Zetaproteobacteria bacterium, assembly GCA_002753275.1. Classification (GTDB taxonomy): domain Bacteria; phylum Pseudomonadota; class Zetaproteobacteria; order Mariprofundales; family Mariprofundaceae. Next base: position 17,737 of record PEAA01000022.1, read on the forward strand.
TTTTGTCGCAAAAGATGAGGGGTACCGTGCTTACCGCATTGAACAATTGGAATTGATAACATTTCAACAAGATATTGATCAGTTGCAACAACATCGAGATGCCTTGGTTGATGAGATCCTTCATGTGCGCAATGATGCAAAAACGATGGAAAATTTAATCCATCGTGAACTTGGTTATCTCTATCCTGATGAATTTATGTTGATTGTCCCTGAACAGGAAGGTAAACAATGAAAGAAGTGGTGACACGCTTTGCTCCATCGCCGACGGGCTTAATGCATCTTGGTAATGTGCGTACGGCATTATTAAATTGGGCCTATGCGCGTAAAATGGGCGGGCGTTTTTTACTTCGTTTTGAAGATACTGATCAGGATCGTTCGCAACTCGAATTTATTGAGGCGCTTAAAAAAGATTTGCATTGGTTGGGACTCGATTGGGATGGTGAACCACTGTTTCAATCCCAACATGCCCATAACCACCAAGAGGCACTTGATGCGCTTGCGGAGAAGGGGCTGGCTTACCGCTGTTTTTGTTCCGAACATCAATTGAATCTGGATCGTAAACTGGCGACTTCGCGTGGATTACCCCCCCGTTATGTCGGACGCTGTAAAGCGCTCTCCGCGGAAGCGTCGGCAACACGCGCATTGAGTGAAGCGCATGTGTGGCGTTTGGCTGTGCATGCCAATGAGGGTCTGGTGCAGGTGATTGATGCACTGCGTGGTCATGTCGATTTCTTGTGCCGCGATTTGGATGATCCTGTGGTTGTGCGCTCTGATGGTAGCTTTACCTTTTTATTGCCCAATGCCATTGATGATGCTGTCGATGGAATTACGCACGCCTTACGCGGCGATGACCATTTGACCAACTCAGCCTATCAAGTTTGGTTGTTACAGAAACTTGATAAACATGTGCCCATCTATTTACACCATGGTTTATTGCTGGGTGAAGATGGTGCAAAACTCTCGAAACGAACAGGTAGTCATAGTGTGCAATCGTTGCGTCAAGCAGGGTTGATTCCCGCTGCATTGGTGCAAGCGATGGCTCGCTTGGGTCATGCTAACATTCCCGAAGAGCTGGTGAGCGTGGCGGATATGTTGCAGCATTATAATGCGACTGCTATTTCAACCTCATCGGTGCGTTGGATGGATGGTGAGATGTGGCGCTGGCATACGCGTCTTTTACACCAACTTTCACCTGATGCGCTCTCAAGCTTAATCAGCCCTTTTACTACCCTTGAGGGTGAAGCATTACTCTCCCTTTCAGCGCTTCTTGTTGGTAATTTGGAGCGGGCTGAATATGCCACCCAGTTTGCCCGCTTGTGGTCGGTTGAAGCGGCTCTGGAAGAGGATGCCGCTGCGGTGATGGTTGCTGCAGGTGATGAATTTTATCAACAAGCCTTGCATGCATGGAACAATCTTCCTGATGCCGATTGGAAAGGGTGGAGTGATGCCGTGAAAGAGGCGACGGGCGCGAAAGGAAAAAATCTCTTTATGCCACTGCGCGTGGCTTTGACCGGGGTATTGCATGGTCCTGAAATGTCTCGTGTTGTTGGTTTCTTGGGTAAAACTGGTGTGCAACAACGGTTAGAAAATATGCTTGCGCGGATAAAAGCATAACTATGGGCTTGAAGTTTTTTAATAGCCTGGGGCGTGTCAAACAAGATTTTACGCCATTAAAAGCCGGTGAAGTTCGCATGTATGTGTGTGGGGTGACAGTCTATGATCAATCCCATGTCGGTCATGCGCGTGTGATGGTGGTTTTTGACTTGCTCTACCGCTGGTTGCAACAGTCGGGTTTTTCTGTCTGCTATGTGCGTAATTTTACCGATATTGATGATAAAATTATTCAGCGGGCAGCTGAAAATGGTGAAGATGTTTTCAGCCTAACTCAACGGATGATTGCCGCATTTCACCGTGATATGGATGCTTTGGGTTGCTTGCGTCCAACGGTCGAACCGCGTGCTACAGATTATATGCCACAAATGATCGCCATGATTGAATCGTTAATTGACAAAGGTATAGCCTATCTCTCGGATGGTGGCGATGTGTTGTTTTCCGTGCGTAGCTTTTCAGATTACGGCGCACTTTCGGGTAAAAATATTGATGATTTGGCATCGGGTAGTCGCGTCGATATTGATCAGAAAAAACGCGATCCACTTGATTTTGTTCTTTGGAAGCCTGCAAAGATGGGCGAACCTGCATGGCAATCACCATGGGGGGATGGGCGACCAGGTTGGCATATTGAGTGCTCAGCGATGAGTTGCCATCATTTGGGTGAGAGTTTTGATATTCATGGGGGTGGAATGGACTTGAAGTTTCCGCATCATGAAAATGAGATTGCTCAAGCGGTTGCAGCCAATGGTGGCGACTTTGCAAAGGTCTGGTTGCATAATGGTTTTGTCAACATCAATGCGGAGAAAATGTCCAAGTCGTTGGGTAATTTTTTTACCATTGCCGATGTGATTTCGTGTTATCCTGCTGAAGTGTTGCGTATGTTTATTGTAGGAACCCATTACCGTTCACCTCTCGATTTTTCTGATCAGGCATTAAGCGAAGCGCGTTTGGGACTGGATCGTTTATATGAAGTGAAAAAACGGGTGATGCAGTTGGATGATATCGCCCTTGCAGATCAATTGCTGTTGCCGCAGCCATTTGTCGATGCAATGAATGATGATTTGAATACGCCTGAAGCGCTGGCTGTGCTGTTTGAAACGGCGCATCGTTTAAATAAAGCGATCGATGAAGGTGGGGATGTTACAGACGACTGGTCATCCTTTGTTGCAATGACAGATCTATTGGCCCTGGTTCAAGATGATGCTACGGGATGGTTTCAATCTGGGGTTAATGATCTTGATGTCGCCCATATCGAATCATTGATCGCAGCGCGTAAAGAGGCGCGTTTGGCCAAAGATTTTGCCCGCAGTGATGCGATCCGTGCTGAGCTTATGGCATTGAATATTATTTTGGAAGATGGTGCTGCCGGCACCACCTGGAAAGTGAAAGAACTCGCATAACTGTGCGAGCATGTGCGTTTGACCATAATAGTGAAGATAATAATGAGGGGAAACAATGTCTCAATTTGATCAAGTATCGATTGTTCGTGAAGCCAATATCTATTTTGAAGGGCAGGTGACCAGTCGCACAATTATTTTTGCCGATGGCAGTAAAAAAACACTCGGGATTATGTTGCCGGGTGAATATACATTTAATACCGGTGCCAAAGAGTTGATGGAGATTCTGCTGGGTGATCTGGAGGTGTTGTTGCCCGATCAAGAGGGTTGGCAAACATTCAAAGGGGGGGACTCTTTTTATGTCGCTGCCCATTCATCGTTTCAATTGAAAATCACGACGACAACCGATTACTGCTGTAGTTTTATTGAGTAAAAAGGCGCGTTTCATCGGCGTCGCGCAGAGCATGTGCTGACGCCGATGAAACGCGCGTACTTTAAATCGAAAGCGTGAAACTGCTGTTAGGGTTCTCTTTTGCTGCGATGTTTGTTTCATCAGGACTCTCTTTGTTTACTGCTGCCTGCTTGGTCTCTTCCATTTTGATCTGTAGCCGTACATCATTGGTTGAATCGGCATGGGCAAGCGCCTCTTCTTTGGCGATGCGCCCATCTTTCCAGAGTTGAATCAGGTTTTGATCAAAGGTCTGCATGCCATAAAGCTCACCTTGTGCCATGGTTGCTTTGATTTCTGTTATGTCCCACTGGTCAATCAAATCGGAGATTCGTGGCGTGTTGATTAAAATCTCAATGGCAGCCGCTCGACCATCATCGACGGTGCGTACCAATCGTTGAGAAACAATGGCGCGGATATTCAGTGCCAAGTTCATGCGTACCTGAGGGTGGGTATCTTCAGGAAAAAAGTTCAGCACCCGCTCAAGTGCTTGGTTGGCATTGTTGGCATGCAGCGTTGCCATGCAGAGGTGTCCTGTCTCTGCGAACTCAAGCCCATACTCCATCGTTTCACGGTCACGAATCTCGCCCAAAAGAATGACATCGGGTGCTTGGCGCAGGGTGTTTTTCAGGGCATCTTTGTAGGTGAGGGTATCCGTTCCCACTTCGCGTTGGGTGATGACACACTGTTTGTGGGGGTGGATAAACTCCACAGGATCTTCAATGGTGATAATGTGGCCCGTTTTGCTGGCATTGCGATAATCGATCATTGCGGCAAGGGATGTTGATTTACCCGATCCTGTTGCCCCGACCATAATGACCAATCCGCGTTTTTCCATCATGATTTTGCGTAACACATCAGGAAGGCCCAAGGCATCGAAATTGGGAACCTCGGTATTGATTTTTCGGATCACTAAACCGGCATCCCCGCGTTGGCGAAAGATGTTGACGCGAAAACGACCAATATCTGGCAGTGCCAAAGCAAGATTCATTTCAAGATCATGTTCAAACTGCTGGCGTTGTTTTTCATTCATACATGCTTCTGCAAGTGCTTGGCATTCGGCGGCAGTGAGCGCAGCTTGATCGAGTGGAATGACATTGCTTTTGATACGGTAGGCAGGGGAAAGTCCTGAGGCGATGTAGAGGTCAGAGGCCTCCCGTTCGACCATGACGCGAAGTAGAGATTGGATGTCGAGTTGAACCATGTTGAGAATCCTTTTGTTTTAGAGACTGTTATTTTCAAACAGTGCTTTGTTTTGTGCTTTTTCTCGTGCTGCTTCACGGGTGATTTTTCCTGCGTTAATCAATTGTTGCAGGTTGCTGTCAAGTGTCTGCATTCCCTCGCGTTTGGAGGTTTGAATGGTCGATACCATCTGTGGAATTTTATTCTCACGAATCAAGTTGCGAATGGCAGGGGTGCCGAGCATGATTTCATGGGCGGCAACACGCCCTTTTCCATCTGCTGTTTTGAGTAATGTTTGTGAAATAACTGCTTTGAGAGATTCTGAAAGCATTGCACGAATCATATCTTTTTCTGCTGCTGGGAAGACATCAATAATACGGTCAATCGTCTTGGGCGCCGATGAAGTATGCAGGGTGCCAAAAACCATGTGCCCCGTTTCAGCTGCCGAAAGTGCCAAACGAATCGTTTCTAAGTCACGCATTTCACCCACAAGAATGACATCAGGGTCTTCACGCAGTGCGCTCTTTAGCGCATTGGCAAATGATTTGGTGTGTGACCCCAGTTCGCGTTGTGAAATGAGACTGCTTTTGGATCGGTGAACAAATTCGATAGGATCTTCAACGGTGAGAATATGTCCTTTCTCCTCATTGTTTCGATAGTCGATCATTGCCGCCAAGGTCGTTGATTTACCTGAGCCTGTTGGCCCTGTAACCAAGCAAATACCCCGTGGCGTCATGGCGATATCTTTAAAGATTTCAGGGCATTTTAGCGTTTCAAGTGAAAGAACTTCGGATGGAATCACGCGAAATACGGCACTGATACCTCGATGCTGTTTGAATACATTGGCACGAAAACGGGCCGTTCCAGGAATTTCAAATGAGAAGTCCAGTTCAAGATGTTCTTCAAAAACTTTGCGCTGCTGATCACTCATGACATCGTAAACCATGTTTTGTACATCTTCGCTCTCGAGCGGCGGTACCTTGATCGGTGTCATGTCACCATGAATACGCACCAAGGGAGGTTCGCCGGAAGATACATGTAAATCGGAGGATTTATTGTTCACGGTAAAGATAAGTAGTTCGGTAATGTCCATGCGTGGATGCTCCTGTGTGAAGTGTAAAATTTGCTTATTGTTGGGATAAACTAGGAGGGTGTTGCGCTGTTTTCAACATAGAATCCATGCGTTGATTTTGATAAAGATGACCATCATGATCAATGAGTAGTGCGGCCATGCCATATTTTTCTACAATAGGTAGTCCCTCTTTTCCCAGTACAAAAAGGGCTGTGCTCCAACCATCGGCAAGGGTGGCGTTGTCGGCGATGACGGTCGTGCTTTGCGCACGGTCGCTAGGGTAACCTGTTTTGGGATCGAGAATGTGGTGGTAGCGGCGATCGTTGTAGATAAAAAAGCGTTCGTAATCACCGGAAGTGACAATGCTCACATCACCCGAGAGATCAACTGCAGCGATCGTTTTTGTGGCATTGCGGGGATGGCGGATGCCAATTTTCCAAGGGGTGCCATGCTTGGTGCCGATGATGCGCATATCGCCACCAGCATTAATGATGGCATTGGCAATGCCGTGCGCTTTGAGCATCTTGATTCCTTGATCAATGGCATAGCCTTTGGCAATGCCGCCAAAATCGAGTTGACATGATGCAACGCGCTTTTGCCATTGCTGATTTGCGAGTGGCTCCAAGCAATCGATGTCGGGGAGCAATTGTTGGATGGAAGATTCAGAGGGTGGCGTGCTACGCATCGGCGATTGCGATAAGCCCCAAAGTTGATCCAATGCACCAAGGGTGATTTGAAATGCTTGCTGGCTTTGAGATTGAAGGAGTTGCGCTTGTAAAATGAGTTGTTGCTCTTCGCTTGAAAACAGAAAGGGTCGATGGGCAGGGAGCTGGTTGAATATTGCAGTCTCGCCTTCGCTATGGTTAGTGGCAAAACGGGTATGGATGCGCTGCATCTCATCTTTGGCGGCGAGGATGGCGGCTTGGGCCGTTGGCTCTGGTGTGTCGGCGATGGTGAATTCAACCAGTGTTCCTAAAATAAAGAAGGTTTCATGATGGAGAGGTGGAGGTTGATCACAGCTTGCAAAGAGAAATGTGCAGGTGAAAAGCGTTATCCATCGTTTGAACTGTATCAGCATGTGGCGATAATGATGAATCGATAGGTGTTGGCAAGCATTGTGAGAGGCTAGAGGCTTTGAAAACATGAATCATATAAGGGTTGTTGTTTGTTCTTCGGTCAAGGTAGCATTGGCTGCTATGATTCGATTCATTTTTCGATGATTGTCCTTTAGGAGTTTATGACATGTCTGTAACATTAACCACAGCTGCGGCTGATAAAATTAAATCGTTGCTTGATCAAGATGAAAATTCAGGAATGCACCTGCGTATTTTTGTTTCTGGTGGTGGTTGTTCGGGTTATCAGTATGGTTTCTCTTTTGAAGATGTGGTGAAAGATAATGATGAGGTGGTTGACACCTTAGGTGTGAAGCTTCTTGTCGATCAGATGAGCATGGAGATGCTCAAAGGGGCGGAAGTCGATTATAAAACTTCCTTGCAGGGTGAATCGTTTGTGATTCGCAATCCCAATGCCGGTGGAAGTTGTGGTTGTGGTAAATCTTTTACCCCATCCAACAAGGGGGGCGGTTGCGCCAACGCTGATTATTGATCGTTGGATATGTACGCCCTTAAAACAGAACAGCTCTCCAAAGTCTATGCGCGTGGAAAACAGGCACTGAAATCGGTCTCGCTTGAAGTTCCTCAAGGGAGCTTTTTTGCGCTCCTTGGCCCTAATGGTGCGGGTAAAAGCACCATGATTAACATTTTGGCAGATACAGTGATCCCTTCATCGGGTGTGGTGCAGGTGCTTGGTCGCAATATGCAAATTGACCCTCTGTGGTGTAAACAACGCATGGGGATTGTGCCGCAAGAGGTCGCGTTTGATCCGTTTTTTACCCCCTATGAAGTGCTCAATATTTTTTCAGGTCTCTATGGTGCGCGTCCCGATCGAGTCTGGATTGATACATTGCTTGATCGTTTGGAGCTTGCTGAGCATGCACATAAAAATACCCGTGAGCTTTCGGGGGGAATGAAACGGCGCTTGTTGGTTGCGCAAGCGTTGGTACACAAGCCGGAGTTGGTTGTGTTGGATGAACCGACGGCTGGGGTTGATGTCGAACTTCGCAAACGGCTGTGGGACTTTATGCGGGAGTTGAACCAAGCCGGGACAACCATTTTATTAACCACCCACTATTTGGAAGAGGCGCAAGAGTTGTGTGACCATGTCGCAATTTTGAATGAGGGGGAGCTGTTACTTTCGGGGCGAATGGATGCGTTGTTGCGTGATGTGGCGGGTCGATCCGTTTGGTTTGAGTTTGCGCAGCCGTTGCAGTTGTCGGCAACACAGCAAGAGGTGTTTGCTCGTTTTAACCCGCGTATCGAAGGCCATCGGTTAATTCTGGCCACGACCCACCATCAGCAAGCGAGTAGCTTCCATGATGCCTATATGTTGGTCCATCACCATTTTGGCGCACCTGTCGATGTCTCTATTGATCAAGAAGATTTAGAAGATGTCTTTTTACGCATGACGAGGAAACATCAATGATGAATTTGAACCATTACGGTGCCTGGACGCTGTTTATGCGTGAAAATCGCCGATTTATGAAGGTGAAAATGCAGAGCTTGCTTGCACCAGCGTTGACCTCATTGATGTACCTGTTGGTGTTTCGCTATGCGATGGGAGAGCGTACCGTCCCCAATTTTCAAGTCGATTATATGAGTTTTTTAATTCCTGGATTGGTGATGATGACCATGCTGCAAAATGCTTTTGCCAACTCATCAAGCTCGATGATTACCGCCAAAGTGATGAAGGTGCATATCTACTTTCTGATGGCGCCGCTGTCGGCGTGGGAAGTCGTGCTTGCCTTTCTGGGAGCTGCGGTGATTCGTGCCTGTGTTGTGGGTGGATTACTGCTTTTGATGATTCTTCCCTTTGTCTCCATCCCTTTGCTGCATCTGGGTTATATCTTTTTTTATGGTTTTTGTGGCAGTGTGTTGATGGGTGGTTTAGGGTTGATCAGTGGTATGTGGGCGCGGAAGTTTGATGATATGGCTTTGATCAATAACTTTGTCATTATGCCATTAACTTTTTTATCGGGCGTCTTCTATTCTGTCGAGCAGTTGCCTAAAACTTGGCAGGCGATCAATGATTGGAATCCATTCTTTTATTTGATTGATGGTTTTCGTTACGGCTTTATCGGTATGGGCGATGCAGATCCTATGATGGGTATGGGTTTCATAGCATTGGCTACTGTGGCGATGGTGGTCGCGTGTTGGTATTTATGGCGCTCAGGATGGAAACTAAAGGAGTAAATTTTGGCGCATAAGAGTACAGCTTGGTATCAACGGCATGCCAATGATGCCCATGTGAAAAAGGCGCAGCGTGAAGGGAAACGCTCCCGTGCTGTTTATAAATTAGCAGAAATTTTAGATCAACACCTGCCTCAATTTGCACCACAGAGTGTTGTGGTCGATCTCGGTTGTGCCCCTGGCTCTTGGAGCGAAGAGATTGTGAGCCGTTTAAATGCGCAAGGATTATTGGTAGGGATTGATCTTCTTCCTGTCGAGCATGTACAGGGAGCCACCATTCTGCAGTGTGACTTTACCACATCAGAGGGACAAGATGGCTTGGCCAAGGCCCTCAATGGTCGGGTGATTGATCTGATTGTTTCGGATATGGCACCGGAGATGAGTGGAAATAAGCTCGTTGACCAAATGCGTATGATTGGGCTGAATGAGTTGACCCTGCATTTTTCCGATCAACACCTTCGCGTGGGTGGACATCTTCTTTTGAAAACATTTATGGGCGATGGCTTTGATGGTTTTCGCCGCAGTTTGGGTGAACGCTTCAAGCGAGTGAAGAGCATTAAGCCCGCAGCAAGCAGAAAGGACTCATCAGAATTTTTTCTATTGGCATTGGATAAAAAATAGTCATGGAAGCGTTGGTTCCACCCTTACTGAAACGGCTGAATATTTATGGGCGTTTGATGCGGGTTGAAAAGCCGATTGGTACCTATTTGGTGATGTGGCCAATGTTGTGGGCGCTCTGGATTGCGGCGGAAGGTCATCCCGATGGTTTTGTCGTCTTGCTGTTTTTACTGGGTGCTTTTTTGATGCGTTCGGCAGGTTGTGTGATCAATGATATTGCCGATCGTAATGTGGATGGCCATGTGGCGCGTACCAAGTTACGCCCCCTTGCGGCAGGTGAAATCCGTACCAAAGAGGCGTTGGCACTGTTTATAGTGTTGCTGCTGATGGCGGCAGGATTGTTACTTTTCCTTAATGATTTGACCAAAATGATCTCAATAGGTGCTGTTGTTTTGGCAATCTTGTATCCATTTATGAAACGGGTGACGCATCTGCCACAAATCTTTTTGGGAGCGGCCTTTGCGTGGTCGATTCCGATGGCTTTTTCAGCCATTCAAGCGGGCGTTCCCTTGATTGGTTGGGTCTTGCTTCTTGCCACGATCTGTTGGGTGGTTGCCTATGATACGATGTATGCGATGGTGGATCGAGATGATGACCTGAAAATTGGCGTGAAATCGACAGCGATTCTCTTTGCAGATTACGATCGTCTGATCATTGGCATTTTGCAATTGGCCATGCTGGCGTTGCTTATCCTTGTAGGCTTTATGGTCGGTCTGGGCATTTTGTACTATTTTGGGTTAGTCTTGGCTGCTGGGTTGGGTATTTATCAACAGTTGTTGATTCAACATCGTCAGCGAGAGGCATGTTTTCAAGCCTTTCTTAACAACCACTATTTGGGTGGTTGGGTGTTTGCGGGGCTGTTTCTTGATTATGCTACCATTGTTTAAATTAGGGGTTTTTTATGCACATTAGAATTGCAACCAGACGATCACCGTTGGCCTTGTGGCAAGCCAACTATGTCGCAGATGAATTGAAACGAATCGATCCAACGGTTACAACCGAGTTGGTTAAAATCGTCAGTAAAGGCGATAAGATTCTCGATGTGCCATTGGCGAAGGTTGGAGGTAAAGGGCTCTTTACCAAAGAGATTGATGAGGCATTGGCTGATGGGCGGGCGGATATCGCGGTGCATTCGATGAAAGATGTGCCGACGGAACTTCCTGAAGGGATGTCAATCTGTGCAATTCCTGCGCGTGAAGATCCGCGGGATGTGGTGGCGACAGTAGGCGGCGTCGGGCTTGCAGGCTTGCCGCATGGGGCCAGAGTTGGCAGTTCGAGTTTGCGGCGCATTTGCCAGTTAAAACGGGTCTATCCTCATCTGGAGTGTGTCTCGGTGCGCGGTAGTGTGCAGACGCGTTTGGATAAGATGGGGCAGGAAGTTGATGCGGTGATTTTGGCTGCTGCGGGCGTGATTCGCTTGGGACTTTATGAGAAAATGGATGGTCCCATTGATATTGATCTGATGCTGCCGGCGGTTGGGCAAGGGACACTGGCGATTCAGAGTTGCAATGATGCGGCGGAGATCAATGCACTGGTGACACAGTTGAACCACCAGGATACGCTTGATCGCACCTTGGCTGAGCGTGCATTTTTGGCCACACTTGAAGGTGGTTGCCAAGTGCCTATTGCTGCCCATGCCATCCTGGTTGGTGATCAACTGACCATTCAAGGGCGTGTCGGCAATTTGGATGGTTCCGTGATGCTTGAAAATCAAATATCGGGAGATCGCTCCGAAGCCCATCAACTGGGTGTGGCGTTGGCGAACCAGCTTCTGGATTGCGGTGCGCGTGAAATTTTACAACAAGTCTATGCTGCGATGGAGAGTAAATGATGAAAATAGGTCATGGAATGTATGTGTTGGCATCGATGTTGGCCATGGGGAACAGTGCCGTTGCGGGTGGTTTTTTGAGTGAGGGAGATGCTCCTTCACAGCAGCGTCCTAGCTATACACAGGAGGTAGGGCTTCTTGATCAATCACGCATGTTTGGTGATTGGCAAGGTCGCAATGCACTTGAAGATCGTGGAATTACTTTTGATGCCGTTTATACGGGTGAGTTTGTACGCAACTTTAGTACGGGGGTGAACTCGCCGAAAAAAGATACAGTTTATCAAGATTTAACAGATATAGCTGTTACTTTTGATTTGGAGCGTATGGGCGCCATTCCTGGAGGAACCTTTTTTGTGCGAGGTATTCGTATGCATGGGGGGAACCCTTCGGCGAATATTATTGGGGATCTTCAGGTGGTGAGTAATATCGAAGCCCCCGATACGACACTCATTTATGAAGCGTGGTATGAACAGCAGTTGATGGATGGAGGACTCTCTTTTTTGGTGGGTCTGTATGATTTGAATGCAGACTTTTATGTCTCCGAGCATGCGGGGCTCTTTTTAAACAGTTCGTTTGGCATAGGGCCAGAAGTGAGTGCCAATGTGCCCACATCGATCTATTCACGCGCAGGGCTTGCTGCGAAGGTGAAATTTGCACCATCAGATCGTTGGTATATTCAAGGTGCTGCGTTTGATGGTGACCCTGCAACGCGAAAATTGGCGGCTGCAGAGGGTAAAATGTATATTGCTGAAATGGGAACAGGCAATGAGATGGCCAGTTATAAGGCAGGTTATTGGTTTCATTCGGCGAATTTGATAGGACCCAATAATAATGCACCTTATACGAGTGATTATGGGATCTATACGGTTATTGATCAGACGATTGGTCGTTGGGGGGATGATTCTGCTGCAAGTATTTTTGTGCAATTTGGCCAAGTGCCTGCAGCGCGCAACAATGTTCAGGATTATTGGGGCTTAGGGTTGCATGTCCATGGTACTGTTGAGGGGCGTGAAAGTGATGAGTTTGGTGTGGCGATTGCCAATGCCCGCATGAGTGCAGGAAATACAGAGAGTGC
>PEAA01000049.1 GCA_002753275.1 Zetaproteobacteria bacterium
TCTTCGAAGAGATCGCGTAGCCCGCTGCATCATCCGCCGCTGAGTTGATACGGTAGCCAGAAGACAAACGCTCCAATTGGCCATTCATCATATTTTGATTGGTGTTTAAATGTTTGAGGGCTGTCACTGCGCCCATGTTGGTTTGAACTGCCATTGCCATGATAAACTCCCTGTTTCGTGGTCTTTTATGTTTGTGTGTGGATTGAACTTCCCTGCTCTATCCTTGCCCTGGTGGAGAACTCCGTGCTCTTCCTACCCCTGACACAAACATCTATCGGCGCTGACTTTGCAAACTTTAATTTTTTTTGAATTTATTTTTTAGCGGCCTTTTTTCAGCAAAAAAATACCGTCATGGCAGGCTGAACCCGCAATCCAAAGATACTGTGCAACTCGCCTTGTGGATGCTGAATCAAGTTCAGCATGACGATAAACCGAGCAAACGCGAAGCCTATTCAATCAAAACTTACTAAAATCCCACGCGCTGCCCATTTTATCTTGCCATGCCAATAAATAGGCTTGCTCAAGATTGGCAACAAAAGGCTCCGGCTGCCCCATCGAGGTATTCATCAGCAGCATCGGCAAGACTTTGCGTAGCAGCGTCAATCCTTGTGGATTTAAAGCAAGATTGACCGCCTTTTCAATATACTCCTCTTCAGTAAAAGCAATACAGGGCTCAAAACCGATATGTTTCAGAATCGAATAGCTCACCCGTTGCACATGACTTTTGCCCGCCAAAGTGACAATGGGAATTCCCATATCGAGTGTTTCACAAGTGGTCGTTGTGCCATGATAAGGAAATGAATCCAGTGCGATATCAATCCGATTGACCATATCAATATGCTGCTTGGGATCTTCCATAAAGGCATACATCTCAATTCGATCACCATCGATTCCATGGGATGCAAAAAGATCGCGTACCACCTGTTGTTGAATAGCATCCAATCCACGCGCTTTGATAATAAACCGTGAGCCTTCGACCTTCGATAAAATCTCCGCCCAGAGTTTGATAAGTGGCGGATTGATTTTACGCAAATGATTCAACGAACCAAAAGTGATAAAGCCATTTTTCACCGTTGCCGGCTCATCCAATCGATAGGGTGCGCTCATGCGTGTTCGGCATAAAAAGCCATCTGGCAAGCGTAATAACTTTTCTGTATAAAATTGATCCGCTCCTTCAGGGTCTGCAATATCATCGGTAATCCGATAATCGACCACCTCCATCCCCGTTGTCGAAGGATAACCCAAATAACTGACTTGAACGGGTGCCGGCTTATAGCGTAACACCGAGAGCCTTGAAAAATCGGTAAATCCACCCAGATCAACCAGAAGATCAATCTCCGCTTTTTGAATTTTATTTGCAGCCACCAGATCAGAGTCATGCTTAATATCGATGTAGTGATCGGCATACTTTTGGAAATATTCCGTCGTTGAATCATTCAATTTATTGTTAGCAAAACAGTAAACTTCAACAAATTCACGCCGATGGTGCGCAATGATATCAAGCATAAAGAGCCCCACAGCATGCTGATAAAAATCCCCTGAAATATAACCAATGCGCATTTTTTTATGCCGCTGCGCATAAGGTGTGATCAAAGGCATCACGGTGGACCACTGATCTGCCGCAGCTTGATGAATCTTAAAGAGTGTCGCTTGATCAATGTCAGGTTGCTCTAAGAAATGCAGTAAAAGCGCATTGTAATAGCGCGTGTTGTAGGCGCCAGCAACCGCAATCTCAATCATCTTTTCTTGTTGCGCATAGAGCAGGTCCCATTCGCAATAGGTCGAAAGCGTTAAGCATGCGAGCATAAATTCATCATTGTTGATATCTGTGCGCTGAACCGCCTCTTTCGCAGTACGAATCGCATGTTCATCAAAGCCTCCCATACGATAGGAGTTGAGCAGATATTCACGCGTAAGCATATAATCGGGATTCACCGCATAAACCTGCTCCATCAATGCCACACCCTCGACAAAGGATTCATAATCACAGCACCAAGCGCCACATTGATAGAGAACCTCGATCTTGCCTTGCGCTTGATCAGCCAGCGTCAACACCAACGGTTTGGCAGCAGCCCAATTATTTTGATCCAGACAGTTCAAAATCTTTTGCACACGCGGATCACGCCCCGGCGTAGCTACCTGTGCGGAACGCAAAGGGCTCTTTTTCGTTACACTCTTCGCTCTCTTTTTGGCCATCATTCTCTCCTTAGCGTGCTCCTCGCACTGGCATAACTCAACTTATGCAAGCTGCCAATTTGCCCACACCCTTTACTATATTGTTTATAAATCTGCACCGCAATCTGCTCAACATGAGCAAGCAACTCAGGATTGTTTATAGAAACGCTTCATGATCCATCGAATACAATCAGCGCACATCACCGGCCATACACATCGCTAAAGCGTTCGATATCATCCTCTTCCAGATAATCACCCACTTGAATCTCAACAATTTTCAACGGCAGTTTTCCGCGATTTTCCAAGCGGTGTTTGGCACCAATCGGAATATAGGTCGATTCATTTTTTGCCACGGTAATCACTTCGTCGCCCCGCGTCACCGTTGCCGTGCCTTGCACCACCACCCAATGTTCCGAGCGATGTTGATGACTTTGCAAACTTAAACTTGCCCCTGGTTTCACCTCAATCCGCTTCATTTTATAACCGGTTGAGCGATCATCCAGCACCGTATAACTGCCCCAAGGCCGCTGCACGGTGCAGTGCTCCACATGCTCACGGCTACCACGCGCCTTCAATTGATCGACCACCTCACGGATGCGTTGGCTCTCCCCTTTTTTACAGAGCAGTACCGCATCCGGCGTTTCAACGACAATCACATCTTCAAGACCAATCGCCGCCACAAGCCTCGACTCACTGCGAATCAAACTTCCGCGACAATCAAAATCGATAACATCGCCCGAAAAGGCATTCCCCGCGACATCTTTTTCTGAAATTTCAAGCACCGCATCCCAACTACCAATATCGGACCAACCCATATCACACGGAACCAACACCACCTTGTCCGATTGCTCCATCACGCCATAATCGATGGAGATCGAAGGCATCGCTTCAAAGCCATGGCGAACCACCTCTTGCCAAGGCTCACCAGCCTGCCAGCGCCCTCGCATCGATTGTAATACCCGATGCACCTCTGGCAGATGGGTCTCAACCTCCGCCAAAATCGTTGAGGCCTGCCAAACAAACATCCCCGAATTCCAAAAATAGTCGCCACGATCAACAAATTGTTGCGCCACATCCAACGCAGGTTTTTCAGTAAACCGAATCACTTGATGCGCTGCATTTGCCATTTTTTCTGCCTGAATATAACCAAACCCCGTATCCGCATGCGTTGGCGTAATGCCAAAGGTGACCAATTGACCCGCTTGCGCAGCCCCAATAGCGATCTTTAAACTTTGATGGAAAGCATCAACATCGCGAATCAGATGATCCGCCGGCAACACCACCAACACAGGATCACACGCCTCAAGATCCATCATCAAGGCTGCGGTTAACGCAATCGCAGGTGCAGTATTTCTACCTACAGGTTCAAGGATTTTATGCAGCCGTGACAACGCATTATAGGCCTCACCCGTGGCATGCGCCTCGTTGGTCACAACCCAAACATCCTTCTCTTGAATCATCGGAGCCAAGCGCGCAATGGTCGCATCCAACAGCGAAGCATCACCATCGAGATGCAAAAATTGCTTCGGCAACTGCTGCCGCGAGAGTGGCCAAAGTCGCGTACCGCTGCCACCCGCGAGTACCATTGCTTTGATTGATTGACCCATGCCACACCTCTTCCGTTTTTTACTAAGTTTGTCGCCAACCTTATCTTGATTTCATCGCATTGTTAACCAGCGTAAAACAAGCGATTCATATATTACTTGAACATCAAAGCCAAATGACTTTTCATTAGGGTAATTTCATTTTCAAGTCGTTACATCAAGGAATATTCATTCATGGCCAACAACAATCCTATTCGTATTTTTCATCACACAGCCCGCTCAGGCGGCACACTGATCAGCAAATGTTTGGCCAGCATGAAAGGGGTGGTTTTACTCAGTGAATTACATCCACAAGCGATGCAAATGTTTAACCCTCTCAAACAAGCCCATGAATGGTATGATCTCGTAACGGAAGACGAATCAAACCAAGAGTTATCTTTTGTCGATGCCATTGCGCTCATTCATCAACGCTGCATTGAACAAGGGCTGATTTTAGTGCTGCGAGACTGGTCACATTTAGACTATCTAGGCTTCCCCTGGATTACCCGCCCCGCCTACACGCCCGCCATTATAGAGGCATTGCAAGATCGCTTTGCACTTCTGCGCTTCAGTAGCGTGCGTCATCCACTTGATCAGTGGCTCAGTTTAAAGCAATTAGGTCTTCTCGATCAGCCCATTCAAAGTGGCAAACTAACCATTAAAAAATATCTCCATGGTGCTCAACAGTTTGCAATGCTTAGCCATAAGACGGGCTTTATCCGCTACGAAGATTTTACCCATCATCCCCAAGCATCACTGCAACAAATCTGTACCGCACTTGAAATCCCTTACGATGAAAACTTCCTCACCCGGTGGAGCAACTATAAAAACATCACCGGCGATACCGTCAGCACCCGTGGTGGCGATCAAATCACCCCGCTAAAACGGCGTGAATATGATCAAAATTTACTCAAGTCCTTTCATCAAGAGGAGGAGTATGCCCCCCTTTTACAGCAGCTCGGCTATGAAATGACCCAACTTGATGCCAATAATAATGAAATGGCTGCCGCCAACATTAATGCTCTACTTAACGAATACTGCGTTAAAAATCGGCGTGTTTGGGCTGCCTTTGAGCCCTCAGAAGAAGATATGCAACAATCTGCCATTTTGGTGGACTGCTTGGTCACCAGTATTCCCTACATGATCGGCAACCTTGTGATTGCCAAATATCTACAAAAAGAGCGCAATCTTAAAATTCATGCCCTTGTCCCCGAAAATCCCGACCAGTGGCTCATTCACTTTTTGATCTCTTTCGGGGTTGAGCTGGTATTTCCTGAAACGCCAAAACTCCCTGATGACTTTGAACTTGATCTTGCGAAGTTACTTGAGCACAAGGATGCCGCCTCACTACGAAAACGCGTATTAAGCGTCGAAATCAATGAGTTAAATATTGGTGACTTAATTTATGATACCTATCTTCGTGATACGGGCGAACCGACCATTGATATGCCCGATCGAGAATTGCTGCATACCTGTCAACTCGCCTTTGCTTACTATTTTCATTATTTGAATATATTACAACAAGGCAATGTCTGTTGCGCTGTGATGGGGCATACCGTCTATCTCCGCTTTGGCATTGTCACCCGCCTTATTTTACAAGTTGGCGGGGAAGTGTTTGGTA
>PEAA01000023.1:0-19355 GCA_002753275.1 Zetaproteobacteria bacterium
AGTTGATTTTGCCCGAGCATAAAGCGGACATAGTGGGTGCCGGGTTTGCCATCCCAATTGAGCCCAAAATAAGCCTCTAACTCTTTATCATCAATCATTAAATGCCCGCTCCCTCATTGTGAAGTTGGAGAGATTTGAAGGCATTACGAATGACATTGGCACAATCCAAAATCAGCGTTACCTCCCCATTTCCTAAAATTGCAGAACCAGAAACCCACGGTATATCAATAAAGTTTCGTTGCAAACTCTTTACAATAATACTCTTCTGCTCCAGCAGATCATCGACAATGATACCCATGGGACCATACTCTTTTCCATCGACAATCAGTAGCACGGGCCGCGGAGAACTGCCTAACAACTGGCTTAAATGAAAGGCTTTGCGAAGATTGAGAATCTTGATTTTTTCATTGCGCCATTGATATTCACTGATAAGTGGTCGGTTGTGGTGATATTGCCCCCCCTCAAGGGCGACTGATTCGAGCATGGCAATCAGAGGGATGATGTAGGTTTGTTTGGCGATATTGACCACCTGCCCTTCCAAGAGCGACATGCTCATCGGCAGGCGAATATGAAAGGTAGTTCCTTTGCCCTCTTTTGACTTGATATCAATGAAGCCACCAATCTCTTCAATACGATCTTTAACGATATCCATGCCCACGCCGCGCCCCGAAATTTGGGTCAGCTCATCCGCTGTGCTCAATCCTTGTGCAAAGATAAGGTGGTCAATGGCACGATCATTCAACGGCGCGTCGGGGTTGATTAACCCCATGCGCGTGGCTTTTTCGAGCAGTTTTCTTTTGGAGAGCCCATTGCCATCATCTTCGATTTCAAAGTGGACAAAGCCGTGCTCTTGATAAGCTGCAATACGCAAAAGTCCCTCTTCGGGCTTACCGCGTGATTTGCGCACCTCGGGGATCTCAAGGCCATGATCAAGGGCATTACGAATCAGTTGAACCAACGGATCCATGAGCAGATCGATCATATCCTTATCAATGACGGTGGTTGCACCTGAAATCTTGAGGTTGACCCGTTTTTTCACTTTACGGCTGAGATCGCGAACAATGCGTGGAAATTGATCGAACATCAGCGTCATCGGCTGCATGCGGACACTCATCACTTCATTTTGTAGCCCTCGTGACGATTCATGCAACATATCGAGACGATCTTCAAAGCGTCTTAACTCATGTGGTGGGATAACCTTGTTAAGTTTTAAATCAAGAAAAAGGGTGTTGAGCATATCTTTGGCGATGTTGATTTCGCCTGAGTAGTCGAGCAGCAGGTCGATTTTTTCGGCATTCACACGCATCATGCGCTGTTTCTTTGCAGCGGTTGAGGTGGCGGAAGTCGTTGCTGTCGCATCGCCGTTGGCGAGGTTGACCTCCCCTTCATGAAGATCGATCGGGCTGTGGCTTTCGCTGGGGTTGGCATTGACGACTTCAAGGTCACACTCGGTATCAACCCATTCGAAAATCTCGGTGATCGCCTCTTTCTTGATCGATTTTCCTTGCAGTTCAATGGTCCAGGCAAGCCATGAAAGTTCGGGGTTGATCCCTTCCCAGGCAGGAATCTCGCTAACTTGTAAGGTCAGTTGAAGTTGACCAAGGCGACCCAATTCGCGTAGAAGCAGCGCCGGATCATTGCCTGTTTGGAGAAAATCATTATGCGGATAGAAATCGATATGCCAAGCATCCGCGACATCGTTTTTGGCATTACAGCTATCATCGGTGCGTGACATTTGCCCCAATGCGGCGATGACCGATTCGGATTCAATGGTGTTGGGAACCTCCCCCGCTTCCAACGATTGCAAGAGGTTGCGCATCACATCGGTAGAGAGAAGCAGCTGGGTGATCAATTCATCATTGATGCGTCGATTGCCTTGGCGAACCTCATCGAGCAAGGTTTCAAGGGCGTGGGCAAAGGTGGTCACTTCGGTGAATCCGAAGGTTCCGGCACTCCCTTTCAGTGAGTGGCAAACACGAAAAATGGCTTGAATTGACGCACTGTTTCCAGGGTCATCCTCTAAGCGAATGACTAGTTGCTCCATGCGATCGAGGTTGGTAAATCCCTCTTGGAAGAAGCTGGCTTTGAATTGATCGAGATTAAGGCTCATGGGGCGGCGATCGCGTTACAGCATGAATTTCACATGCGGATGGGCATGGATTGTGCGATAGATCGCATCAAGTTGCTCACGGCTTGTGGCTTGTACGGGCATGGTTAGTGCCATGTATTTTTCACTGCGGCTCAGGTTGAATGAGACCTTTTCATGGGTAAGCACAGGGTCAAATTTTGCCACAATGGCGACCATCTCTTTAACAAAATCAACACCATTGATCCCCGTGACCTTGATTGCAAAGGTGCATGGAAATGAGATGAGTTCCTCAAGTGGCATCGTTACCCCAAATCTTGATCTCGATTGATACAATCGTGCGTTGATGATGAAATCTTAGCGCAGCCTCAACGGTAGCGTTTTTTTTCATTGACGACCATTGAATATTTGGAATTTTGTCTATTGAGGGTATCGTTAGCACATGAATCAACACGCTCATTCATCTATTGATGTCATCATCGTCGGCGCGGGTTTGGCCGGATCAATCCTGGCTTATCGACTGTTACAGCATGGTGCGCGGGTACGGGTGATTCATGCGCCATCGGTCATGCCGCCTGCCTCTCGGGTCGCCGCTGGAATCATCAATCCCATTACAGGTCAGCGTTTTGTGTTGCAGGCTCAGGCAGATCTCCTTTTGCAGGAAGCCGTTGCATTTTATCACCATATTGAGCACCGTTTTAAAGTGAAGGTGTGGCACCCTCTGCCAATGCAGCGCGCCATTCAAACGCTGAAGCAACAGCAGGCGTGGAAAAAACGGCAAGATGCTCCTGATTATCAACCCTATTGGGATGCGTTAAAGAGCAGTGACTTGCAATTGATGCAAAAGCAAACGGGCTATCTCGATACGAATATATTGCTCGATACTTTGCATCACCATTTTATGCAGCTGGGCTGTTTATACAGTGAGGAATTTTATCAATTTCCACTTGAAATGACCGAGAATGAAACCCTTTGGAATGGTGTACGGAGCAAGAAAATCATCTTTTGTGAAGGGTGGCGGGCTCAGAGCAATCCGTGGTTTGCCTACCTCCCCTTTCAACCGGCCAAAGGTGAAATTTTAACCCTTACGGTCGATCAGTCGCTGACCCAGAAGATTCTTAATGATGGCAAGTGGTTGCTGCCCATTTCACCCAACCAATGTAAATTTGGCGCCAGTTATGAGAACAATGTGTGGGATGAGGTTCCGACTGCCGCAGTGCAAGCGCAGTTGCTCGATCATTTTGCCACCATGCAGCCCGCCTTGACCGGCGTACGCGTGATCAACCATCAAGCAGGTGTGCGTGCAGGTACTGCCGATAAGCAGCCTGTTTTGGGCTGGCACCCGCACTATCCATCCTTGGGGATTTTTAATGGTTTGGGCTCGAAAGCTTCAATGCTTACCCCTTGGTACAGTGCGCAATGGTCGAACTATTTTTTCAATCAAACCCCATTGCCAGCCCATAGTGATATTGCCCGCTTTTCAAGTAGGCTCGTGCTATGAATTTGACCACAGTGACGCAACAACGGCTACGCGCCCTGATTCGCCCTGGGGATTGTGTAATCGATGCCACCTGTGGCAACGGTTTTGATACGCTCTTTTTGGCCCAATCGGTGGGTGAATTAGGCAAGGTTTATGCTTTTGATCTGCAATCTCAGGCGATTGAGAGTGCACAGCAGCGGTTGCAACACCATGGTGTCGATGGGCCCGCACTGCAATGGATTGCGGCTGATCATGCACAGATGGCCGCCCATCTTGCTTCTGCCGATGCTGGGCATGTTCGCGCTGTGATGTTTAACCTTGGTTATCTTCCTCGCTCCGATCATCGCTGCATCACGCAACCCTCCTCAACGCTCGCCGCATTAAAGGATGCAATCACCCTTTTGGCACCCAACGGTGTGATCTCAATCCTTGCCTATACAGCGCATGCGGGTGGGCGTGAAGAGTGTGAGGCGGTGAAACAGTGGGCGATGCAGCTCGACTCTTTACGGTTTGCGGTTGAAGTCGTGGTGCCTGAGATGGGGCGAAGCTCCCCGCCCGAGTGGATTTTCATTGAGGGAAAAGGCGGATGATATGTTTCGTCATGCTGAACTTGATTCAGCATCCAGTGGTAAGATTGCAGTGCACGCATCGTTTCGTGCAATCACTTCAACCATGCGCACATCAAAGGCAGCGGCGCGTTCGGCAGCATTGACAGCCTGCCAACGGTAAACGGCAACAATCCCCAAAACACCCGCCACAGCACTGCTTAAATCGGTTGCCCACCCCAACCATGAGGCAAGCGCATAGCCCACCATTGCGGCAATAAAAAAACCGACCATCGGTTTGCCATAGAGATGAAGTGCCATTTTGACCACCGCTTGATCAGGAGCCTCAAGCAACAGTTGATCGCCAACCTTGGCATGGAGTGTATTGGCAAGTTTAAGATGCAAGGTGCGCTCATTCCATGCACCAAGGGTACTGCAAGAAGATTGCCCCGCGCAGGAGTGGCAAGCACTCGCCTTCGTTGATTCGACAATCACGAAGGGTTGATGATTTTCAGTGAGCGTTTGAGTGACATAAACAATCTGTTGCATCTGCTCACTATACAAACAATCGTGGCTCTGTGTAAACTCCCGCAACTTATGAAGCAACACTCTTTTGATTATTTGATCATTGGTAGCGGTGCCGCAGGGCTTTTCCTGGCGCAACGACTCGCCAACCATGGTCGCGTGGCGTTGGTGAATAAATCCCCCATTTTTGAATCGAACACCTACTGGGCACAAGGTGGCATTGCGGGTGTTTACACCCCTTCCGATTCGATTGAAGCCCATGTGCAAGATACGCTGTTATCGGGTGCGGGGCTATGCCATGAAGCGGTGGTGCGCGAGGTTGCCGAGTGCGGTGGTGAAGTAATTCGAGAGCTGATTCGTATAGGCACCCCTTTTGATACCCTCGATGCGCAGTCAGGAAATTTGCACCTCACCAAAGAGGGGGGGCACAGTGAGCGCCGCATTGCCCATGCCAAAGATGCCACAGGGCGTGCGCTGATCGAAACCTTGGTCAAATTAACAGATAATCATGGGCAGATCACCCACTTTGAGAACCACATGGTCATTGATCTGATCACGACGCAACGACTTGGCTATTTGGGTGAAGATAACCGCTGCCTTGGGGCATATCTCCTGGATGCCAACAGTGAAATTTTAACCATTGCCGCGGAGCATACGATTCTTGCAACCGGTGGTGCAGGTAAGGTCTATATGTACACCTCGAACCCCCATGCGGCAACGGGTGATGGCATTGCCATGGCATGGCGCGCGGGTTGCCGGGTGATGAACCTTGAGTTGATGCAGTTTCACCCCACCTGTCTCTTTCACGCCTCAGCACCGACCATGCTCATCACCGAGGCGTTGCGTGGTGAAGGGGCTGTTCTGATCGATAAGCGTGGTCGAAGGTTTGCCTTTGACTACCACCCGCAGGGGGAGCTTGCGCCGCGTGATATTGTAGCCCGTGCCATTGACCATGAGATGAAAAAACAGGGGCAAGATTGCATGTTTCTCGATGCCCGCCCATTGGGAGCATCGTTAATCCATCACCATTTTCCCAACATGCGTGATCGACTGCTTGAAAATGGCATTGATATGTTGCATGCGCCGATCCCTGTAGTGCCGGCGGCGCACTACATGTGTGGCGGCGTGAAAAGCGATTTGGCTGGGCGTACGGATGTTCAGTCGCTCTATGCCATTGGTGAAACCGCCTGCACAGGTTTGCATGGTGCCAACCGTTTGGCGAGCAACTCCTTGCTGGAGTGTTTGGTGATGGCGCAGAAGTGTGCTGAAACTATTTTAACGCAGCCGAGTCATGGATTATGCCCTGCAAGGCTGCCGACTTGGGATGATTCGGGAGTGGTTCCGGAAACGGAGCGCATTCAAATCAAACAAAACTGGGATGAAATTCGTGCGATCATGTCCAATTATGTGGGCATTGTCCGTTCCAATGAGCGTTTATACCGTGCCAAGCGGCGTCTGCATGTGATTCAAGAAGAGGTTGACAGTCACTATTGGAAGTTCCCTATCAGTCGTGATTTGATTGAACTGCGCAACCTTTGCCAAGTGGCGGAGTTGATTGTCCGCTCGGCGCAAAAGCGCCGTGAATCGCGTGGATTGCACTACTCAACCGACTACCCCATAACCCATGCGCAGGCTGAAGATACGATCATTGATCCGAAGGGGTATTGAAGGGATGCTCCCTTTTTAATTTCTGGATTGCGGATCAAGTCCGCAATGACGGTAAATGTTTGAGCCTGTATGCCAGTAAAGCGTTTATTGAAACGATTGCACAAGCGTGTCGATATCGGCATCGCATACCGAATCACAGACGAATGCAACCCCCACTTCGCGCAATAAAATATAGCGAATGGTTGAACCGACATTCTTTTTATCATGCCCCATCGCATCGAGCCATTCGCTGACGGTAAAGGTAGGGATCTCCACATCGAGTGCAGTGTTGCGATAAAGCGCACGAATACGCATTTCAAGTCCGCTCTCGGCAAAGCCTAACTGTTCAGAGAGTCGCGCGGCCATAATAGTGCCAAGGGCAACCGCTTCGCCATGCAGATAACGCTGGTAATGGGTCATCGATTCAATGGCATGGCCAAAGGTATGCCCCAGATTGAGCAGCGCACGCTCACCCTGTTCTGTCTCATCGGCCATGACCACCTCCGCTTTGTGGCGGCATGAGTGGTAGATGACATCAGCGATCATTGTCGCATCAAGGGAGAGAATGCCTTTCATGTTGCGCTGCAAAAAAGCGAAAAATTCTGCATCACGAATCAATCCATATTTGATTAACTCGGCAATTCCGGCACGCAATTCGCGTATGGCAAGCGTCTGCAACACACATGGATCGATCCATACCAGTTGCGGTTGATAAAAGGCACCGATCATGTTTTTGCCGTGGGGATGGTTGATCGCGGTCTTGCCTCCCACGCTTGAATCCACTTGTGCGAGCAGTGTGGTTGGTACTTGCACAAAAGGGATACCACGGCGGTAACATGAAGCGGCAAAGCCGACCATATCTCCAATGACGCCGCCCCCCAAGGCAATGACGGGTTCAGTGCGCGACAGTTTCGACGCCATCAGTGCATCCATCAAGGTGGTCCATGTGGTCATGTTTTTATGCACTTCCCCATCGGGTAGAATGACCGATTGCGTATCCCAATTCGCTTCATGCAACGCACCCTCGACCTGCGCAAGGTAGAGCGGTGCAACCACAGTATTGCTGACGATCATGCAGCGTTTGGCCTTGGGAAAACGCGCGCGCATGGCATAACCAAGTTGGCACAGTGAACCTGCTTCAATATGAATATCATAGGCACGATCACCCAGATCCAGTCGATACAATTTTTCATGACTCATGCCGATAAACCTCGATAAAATGTGACAATACGGGCGACACTCGCTTGCGGTGAATATTCGCCGGTATTGATGGTAAATGCTGCGATAGAAGCGTAAAGGGGATTGCGCTCAAGCGCCAATGTTTGTGCACGCTCCAGTGCAGAAGCCCCCGCGAGCAATGGACGGTTTGTATCGCCAGCGATGCGTTGGCTTGATATTTCAGGGGCGATATCAAGCCAAACGACAGCACCATACTGTTGCATGATCGCACGGTTTTGTGCCCGCAACACCGCGCCGCCACCCGTCGCAATGATTTGAGCATGTTGCTCTGTGCAGCACTTTTGCAAGAGTTCTGATTCCAGGTCACGAAAAGCGCCCTCGCCTTTTGTTTGGAAAATCTCAGGGATTGCGCAGCCCGCTTTGGCAACGATGGCGGCATCGAGGTCGATCCATGCCAGCTGCAATTGATGCGCCAACAACTTGGCGAGGGTACTTTTTCCCGCCCCCATTGGGCCAATAAGGATGAGATTCATTACGGTTGTTCAATAATTTTAGGTGTTAAAAACACCAGCAGTTCCGTGCGTTGGTTGGTCTCTTTGGTGGTTTTAAAGAGATGACCAAGCAGTGGTAGCTCTTTTAAAAGGGGCACGCCACCTTCGGAATTGTTTTTCGATTCGGAGTAGATGCCACCCAACACAATGGTGCCATTGTTTTCAACGATCAGTTTGGTGGTGACGCTCTTGCGATTGATAATGGGGTCGCCGCCAAATTCATTGATTCGAGGGGTGTCCTTGTTGACGACCACCTCCATCATCACCTTGCCATTAAAGATGGTTGGGGTGACGGTTAACAGCAGTTTTGCATCTTTGGAGATGGTCGATGTCGTGGCGACACCGCCTGCATAGGTGGTTTGGGTATAGGGAATCGCATCGGTTTGCTCAATGGTCGCTTGCTCATGGTTGTTGGTAATGACGCGCGGGCTTGAAACGACCTTAATCTTTCCATCGGCTTCAGCGGCTGAGAGCTCCAGGTTGAGATTGATCGGTGAAGCGATGTGGCCAAAGAGTGTGCCGGTTAAATTGCCGCCTGCAGGAAGATCAACCTGCACCCCGCGTGGCGTTGCGATGGCAGGAATGGCGCCACCATTGAGTGGTGTTGCCCCCCAACGCACTCCAATATCACGCGAAAAACTATCATTGGCTTCAACAATACGCGCTTCAATCAAGATCTGTTTCACGGGAAGATCAACTTGATCCAAGAAGCGTTGAAACTTATCCAAAGCGGATTCGGTATCGGTAATGATAAATTGATTGTTGGTCTTATCGACCATCAAGGAGCCGCGGCTTGAGAGCATTTTCATACCGCCCCCATTATTGGATGTTGTGGGGGCTGCCGCTGTTGCCGCTGTTGCCGCTGTTGCCGTTGTTGCTGAAGTTGTTCCTGTGCCCGTTGCTGTGGTTGGGTTCATCATCTCCTGAATGGTGACGACATCAGCAAATTTTAATTTAAAGTAGCGTGTGACCAATGGCTCAAGCTGCTCTTCTTGCGCCACCTCTTGTTGTGCCTCAGCTTCTGCGACGGCGCGTGCTTCCGCCTCTTTCGTTGCACGATCGGCGATCGCTTTTTCAATCACTTCGATAGGCGCAATACGAATAATATTATCCCCAATGCGCTCTTGCCCCAAGCCTGAGCTTTTCAACACCACGCTCAACGCCTCTTCCCAGGTAACATCTTTGAGCGTCAAGGTGATTTTGCGCGAAATACCTTCATCCATGACGATATTAAAATGGTTCATTTCAGCCAATTTGCTGATCACCGTCATAATATCGGCATTGTGGTAGCTTAGGTAAGGTACCCGTTCGACCTCTTTTTCGACCACGGGCTCAATCTTGGGTATGGCTTTTTTGACGCGGATGAACAATTGCGTACCATTTTCTATGAATTCTACTTCCGCTTGTTCGCGTAAATGCAAGACAACGCGCACATTTTTATCCGCTTGATAGCTGTCAATTTTGGCAACAATGCTGGCAAATGCTGTCAAATCCTGGCTACGCTGTTGCCCTGATGCCAATTGGATATTGTTCAATTCCACCCATACCTGGTTGTCTTGTTTGCGTTTTTCGTAAAGAGGAAGGGTTGTGCTACTTTGAATGGCGATTTCGGCATACGCCAAAGTCTGTTTGAACGAGACTTGTTCAATCTCAGCCTGCTTGATCGGTTGTTGTGGCTGCTGATATTGAAACACGATACGCATTTCATGCTCGGTCGTAGTGATCGCGGGTTCCAAGTCAAAATGATCTTCCAGAAAGACCACCAAACGCACACGCCCATCGCCTGCACCCACCAATACCCGTTGAATGCCCATTGTCGCATCAAAGGTAAAAAGCTCTTGATTGAGCATGGAAATAGCATCTGGAAAATCCATCACCCATTGATGATCGGCATGGTAGATTTGATCGGTTGCGCTGAGATGTTCCCCAGCTAAAATCAGCTCTACTTGATGTTGGTGTTGGTTTTGTTCATGCAATTCAATGCGCAAATCATCAATGCGCGCCGTCTCCGCCCAACTTGTATTAACCCAAAAACTGAGCAACAACAGCCCAATGGTGGTGATAATCTTTTTCATGATAACTCCTGATCATTCAAAACAGCGATAATGTTCATAGTTCCCCTTGATCGATCACTGTTTATTCGCCGCACTCGGTTTTTCACTTGCTTCAACAAAACGGTAGGTGGTCACTTGCCCTTGAATATCGAGCATGGGCGCACCATCTTTGTGATCAATTTTAATATTTTTAATCAACACAATTCGAGGAATTTCACCCACTGACTTGAGAAAAAACATAAATTGTCGATAGCTGCCACGCACTGAAAAATTGACAGGTACTTCGGCATACAGCTCACCCATAATTTCGGCTTTGGGTTCAAACGAGAGCATTTGTAACCCCGAATCTTTTACGGACCATGAGACCTGCTCCAAAAGATCGGGAATTTGTGATTTTTTGGGCAGCATCGCCAGTGCTTCGGTAAGTCGTTTTTCAAGATCTGCAAACTCTTGCCGCTTTTTGGGTAGATCCGCAGCCATGGCTTGCCGGCTTGCCAACAGTTTTTGCTGCTGTTCGATCATCCCTTCAATACGCACACTCTCTTCGTAATAGGGAATGGCAAAGAAGTAAATGACAATCACAGCGATAAAGGTGATCGATCCCCATAGGATGGTTAATCGTTTACGCACGCTCATGCTTAATAGCGGTTCAAACATCATGAGGTTGATCATGGGTGGCTACCTTCGAGGCTGTTTTTCGGCAGATCGACACGCTTTTGTGCCTCGATGGTAAAACGCCGTACATTGGCGTCCCGCACCACAACCTGTTGGCTCAATCGCAAGTAGAGCGCGCTATAAACCCCGCTGATCTCCATGGCGCGCATAAAATCAACAATCGCTTGATCCGTTTCAGCATGGCCGACAAAGAGCACCTTACTATTGAAATCATGCAAGCTTGTGAACCAAACATTGTTGGGAATTGTGTTGGAAAGTGTGTTCAGTTCCCCGATGGTGCCAAAACGGTCGCGTTGCAGATCTTCGATCAAACTGAGTTTGCTCTGCACCTCTTCACGAAGTTTTTTCAAATCGCGAATTTTACCAATTTTATTTTTGAGTGCTTCATTTTCCAGTTCAATGGCGTGCAGATTCCGGTTGAGTTCATCGACATGGCTAGAAGCGATCCAGGTGTAAACCGCAAAGATGGTCATGGCCGCGATAAAAATAGCGCTGCCTTGATAGACAATCGCTTGGATTTGTTGTTTACGCAGTTGTTGGCGGTAAGGTAATAGATTGATACGAATCATTGATCCATGCCTCGCAGGGCAAGGCCAAAGGCGATGGTCATTAACGGTAAGCTCTCTTGCTCTTTTTCGCTGAGTTGTAGTGTATGTTTAATCATTGGATTTAAGCGTTCACACTTGAGATTTAACCGTTTACTTAGTTCAGGTTGTAGATCTTTTAGCATCGCCCCAATGCCGGCAATATAGAGGGTACCATGGTACTCTTCAAAACCCGAATCATGCCACGCATGTTCCAGTGTTTGCACAATGCCTTCGAAAAAAACATGCCAAATCTCTTGGTCAATACGGTCTGGATAGTTCATGGCAATATTCATCGCCAGATGATCACTAATGCTCAGGCTTTTTTTAATATTTTGCATCAGATCTTGAAACAGTCCTAAAATAACCGACTGCCTTTTTAACAGCACTTGGCCATTGTAGAGCATCAGTTGCGAGGATTTGTAATCAATGATCAAGACCGTTGAAGGCTCATCTTTTTGCATGGGGAGTGATGCCAACACACCGTTTCGCAGAGCAAAATCAACATAATCAATACAAATCAGTTGCAATTTCAACTGTTCAAAAAGCATTTTATAGGCATCAATAATGTTGCCTTTCCCTGCAATGAGCATCACCTCCATTTGCGACATATCTTCAGGATTGGGGCCTACAATTTGAAAATCAACATAACGCTCATCAGTTCCGTAAGGCATCTGTTTGGAAATATGAACCGTGAGTTCTTTCTCAAAATCGAGTTCGGTCATGGAGGGTAAAAAAACATTCTTCACCATCGCCTCATGCCCACGCAATGCAATGATGACTTGTGTGGCTTGGCTCTGCATCTCATCGAGCAGTGGTGCTAAACGATCATAAAGGGTTTCGATACCATCTTTGATATCAAGATTGGGGGTTGGATCATACCCCAGGCGGATGGAGCGCACGGTTTGGCCCAAGAGCGACATTTCAACCACAGCAATGCCTTGAGCGTCAATATCGACACCTAAAACAGTTCGTGACTTAGCCTTTCGCCAGTTCAGTGAAGGCAGTTTTAAATTCATTAAAACAACTCCTGCAATCCAAATTCTCGCATGATGATATAATTGCTCGTTGACTCAATTGAATCAAATGAAGTTGGATCATAGACCAAAATCAGTTGTGTCGGATCGGCAACATGTGTTTCATCGCTCATGTAGGTCCCAAATCCAGCAAGAATGGTGCCATTGATGTAGCCGAGCGACTGAACACTACTGCCACCATTTTTTTGCGCAATCGCTCCAGGGATCCACTCAAAGGGGCCCGGTGTATAGACCATTCCTGAAATGTTGGTCGGTCCTTGTAGGCTGATCGTCCCGCCTGAATAGATCAGCGCAGGGATATCACGCCACTGATCGTCAAGTAAGCCATAGCCACTGCCTGCATCGGCAGTGATATTAAAATATTGACTGCTGCCCAAACTGTTCCAATGGGCAGCGGTTAGATGAAGTGCAGCAAGTGCCACCTTCCAACCGTGAAGATAACCGCTAGGAAAGAGCAGGTGAAACTTGTCGCCATCGTTGCTCCCTGCCGCAAGATCGCTAGCACCTATGGCAAAATCATCGCTCATGGTATTGGGAAAATTGCCGATACCCCACTGGTATGCACCGGATGCAGCGGAGCTCGCCAGTTTGTGGAGTTGATCATAATATTGCAGTGATGGATGGACATTGACATGCGAAAAGAGCGGTTCCGCAGCCGATGTCATCGATGTTCCGCCTTGAATGGAGGTTGCCGCGCCGATTAAATTTTGGCTGTAATTGGCTGTACCCATGGCGCCCATTAACCGTACGCTGCCGTTGCGCGAATCACTGCTGACGGGGATAAGCCCTTCTGTGGTTGGGAAATATCCACCTGTGGGTGAGGCAAGGTTGTAAGGATTGCTGCTGGTTCCTGTTGCAACGCCAGCAAATGAACTGGCTGCCCCATAAGGCATCACAGGATTGATGAGGATTGGAACTTCAATAGCAATGGAAACGCCCATGGCATCAGGGATGGTCAACAGGCTCTCTCCCGAATCATAAAGTCCATTGCGTAACCGTGTGTCACCATTGGAAAAACTGGCATCGTTATCATCAAAAAAATCAAAGAAGAGTGATCCGTAAACTATGATTTTTGCGTTGGTGCCCAATTCACCATCCTTATCCAGATTGTTTGTTGAGCTTGTGTTATAAGTGCCGGCTGGCTTCATCAGGGATGCATCAAATTGGTTGTTTTTGAATAGGGGATCAAATCCTTTGGCTTTGTTTGTACTGGTGCAAATGGCATCACTTCCAGGTCGGTTTGATTTATTTCCGTCGAGCTCTGTTGGGTACAGCACACGAACCATGCCAAACATGGGGATAGCATGGGCGACATTGTATTGAAATTGCGCGAGCGTGAGTCGACCCGTGACAGGTTCAGTCACGATACCACTGTAGGTTGGAGAAGTATTGAGCGATGTTCGCAGCGCTTCTGCTTGTGTGACCATTGCTCCGGTGGTGAAGGCTTCTGCGGCATCGCGATACGCCTGAATATTGATCGCTTGTGTGTCAGGGTTGCTGTCTGAAAAGAGGGTGATTTCACTGTTGGTGTCAATGCGTGATTGGATCACCAAATCGTAGGGAAGTTTTCCATTGGGTAGATCAGGCGCATTGGGCGTGGTGGTATCGAGCGCAACATCGGCAAAATCAACCTTCATATTGGTGGTACTGTTATGCCCCGCATACGCAATCATGGGAATGGCATTAAAGCCTGAATCGGTAGCGCGATCATTGACCAAACGGCCGAAGTTACTGTTGGCTTTGCCAAGAGGAAGGTTGGAGAGGAGTGCCGTTCCTGAAGGAATCTCACCGCTTACATCGCGCGCTTGCGTTGCATCAATCAAGATGTTGTTGGTTTGAGAAGCGCCGCTCCATCCGCTGGTACTTCCACCACAGCTAGCTGTAGGGTCGCACAACTGTTTCCAGCAATTTTGGCGCGATGCGTTGTTCAACGCCCCCATGTTGAGCAGATCACTCTTGCTTTCGGCGACAAATTCGCGCATGAAACGCATGCTGTTTCCCGCCCGCCCCAGTGCATAAACAACGAGACGAGGATGGCTGCAGTTGGCGAGCGCGGTGGAAGTATCGTAAGGGTAGAGTGAAGCAACATTGTTCTCACATACATACGATGACCAGACCGCGACCTGCTCATTGGCACGCAAATAGGGAGCATTCCATTCGCTGTTGCCTTTTTGATAAATGGCATCGCCACTCATTTCAAAGACGCGAACAAAGGGCTTGCCACCGCTGCCATCGGCCCATTGAATATAACCATCAATACCAGCCTGAGCAATGACATCGGGATGTTCTAAAAGAACTTGGTTTGCTGCAACCGTTCCATCAGGATTGGATAGATATTCAGGAGCAAGTGCCGAGATATAGTTTGTCGCAGTACATCCTGTTGGGCTTAGCGGTGGCTTGCCTTGCAAGAGCCCCAGGATACGCCCCAACGATTCTCGGTCGCCATTGGCATCACAGGACCAGTTGCGTGTCGTCCAGTTGTTGAATTGGTAGTGTAATCCCGCTTCTGCGGCTGCCAGTGCGCGGTAAGAGTCTGCACTGATGGCAGATATCTTTTCTGAAACCAGTGATTTATACGCCATCATGACGGCAACGGAGGTGAGCAGCACCAGTAACATCACCGAGGTGAGTAAAACATATCCCCGCTCACGGTGCTGCGAATCGATGGTTTTTATCATGGGATCACCACCTGTGGATAGAGTTGTAGATAGCGCCATACCCGTTTGCTGCCCAAAGGCACACTGTTGCCGAGGACATCCTTGCTGGAAACGGTCTGATTCTTGTCATCGATGGCGATCTCGATCAATAGCGTAAAGCTGGGAACCATGGTGGTGGGATTGGGTTGGAATACCTTGATTTTTCCAATCAATGCCGTGTTGGCGGTGGTTGGAGAGAGGTATGGTGAGTTACCATTGTATTCGGTATAGCTGCCATCAAACGAGAAGGACTCAACACCACGATCAACCATTTGATTGCGGTTCAATGGTGGTAATGGCGCGGGAATATCGGTGAAATTTGAGCGCGAGGCGACATCGATATCATCGCGGAACACCTTAAAAAAAGTCACATTCTGCAAAATTTGACTCATATTTCCTGCTGAGGCCTCACGATCATAGCGCAGCGTCCCTGCCGAAATATCATAACGCCGTTTGACGCGTCCATCTGCGGACAGGGCATCCAGAGGGGCCCAGCTCCAGAAATCAAGTTGTGTGGTTGCCGAACTGCCGATGAAATTGTTATTTTCACTGTAGCCCGCTTTGGCATCACCATTGGCAACAGAATAGATACTGTTGCGTAGATCTTGCGCAACGAATTTGAGGATAAGATCCAACTCTTGCACGGCATCAATCCGGGCGGCGTTATTCGCAGAATGTTTCTGATAAGTAAAGTAGAGTGAAAAGAGTGAGGAGAGCATCAGCGATGAGATGACCAGCGTCACCATCAATTCGACCAGGGTAAACCCCGCCATAGATAAAGAAGTGTATTTACGCATCACGATCGATCATTGTGGCACCACGCCTTGCAGTTGGAACGGTTTGGTTAAGTTTTGATGGTTCAGTTCAATTCGTAGCATCACCGCATTGGCTGTTGGGGTGGGCGTAATGGTATAACTAAATCCATTGAGGGTGCCACTTTCTGCCGCGTTGGGAATGGCCGCAGCACAGCGTGCCAACAGTGTTTGCGCCGTGCTTGCGGCATAGGTTTTGGCTTCTGCATGGCGATCCGAACGCATGTCAGCAAAGAGCAGACTCATTAAACTTAACACGGAGACAGAGACCACCACCAAAGCAATCAACACCTCAATAAGGGTGAAGCCCTGCCCTTTTTTGTGCGCATTTTTTTTGTGCGCATTATAACGCATGGCGCTCTGCTTTTCCGGTAATGGAGTTGACGACAAAATAGTAGGCGGTGGTAACGGTGCCACTCTGCACACGGATGGAGTAAGTATTGCTCACGCCTGCTCGCCCGACAGTCCCTCGTCCGCGAAACTTGAAGGTTTTAAAGCCTGTGGTGGAACCGACACTCCCAGAGGCGTTGCAATCGACCCAATCTACACGCGGGTTGAGATATTCAGCACCCGTGACTTGCCCTGTTGCAACATCATAGGTAGTGCCATCCCACAAGGTTGAAGTGACACTGTCAGCAGCAAAATTAATGGTCACATAGCTCTCCTCACCGGTACTAAGCGCCCGCATTCTTGCTGCGGTGAGTGCCGATTGCATCACCTCTGCGGCAGCTGTCACCGCCTGTTTATCACGCATGGTTCCATACGATGGCATGGCAACAAGCAGCAGTATGCCGATAATGGCTAAGACCACCATCAACTCCACGAGTGTGAATCCAAATTGCCGATGCCAATGAATGTTGGTATGGGTGAGCCTTGCATTGTGAATCTTCATCATTTGCTTATAGTGTGCCCCAAATGCGTATACTTCGCCTGCTTTTTAAATTGATTCTTACAGGAATATTGCTTGCAATCGTAGCGATTGGCAGCACATATTTCTACTTCTCTCAAGGGTTGCATGAAATTCAAAACATCAGCGAGTATCAACCGCCGTTGGTTTCACGCATCTACAACTTTGAGGGAGAGCTGCTTGCAGAATATGCGGATGAACACCGTATTCTAACCCCTTTTGAAGCCATTCCATTACATGTTCGTCAAGCGTTTTTAGCTGCTGAAGATGAACATTTCTATCAACATCCCGGCATCAATCCGCCGCGGATTTTGGCGGCCGCGCTCGCCAATTTGCAGGCTGGTCGTACCATTCAAGGGGGGTCAACGATTACGCAGCAGGTGGCGAAAAATCTCTTTTTATCTTCAGAACGCACTTACAGTCGCAAGATTCGTGAACTTATTCTCACCTACCGTTTAGAAAACAGTTTAAGCAAAGATGATATTTTGTATCTCTATTTGAATCACATCTATTTGGGGCGTGGCGCGTATGGTGTTGCATCTGCAGCGTGGCGTTATTTCGGTAAAGAGCTTGATCAACTGACCATTGCCGAGTGCGCAATGATCGCAGGGCTACCCAAAGCGCCGGGTAAATATGCCCCCCACTTGAGTGAAGAGCTGGCGATATCGCGCAGGAATGTCGTAATTGGGCAGATGTTGGCAGCCCATTTTATTACGGCCGAAGAGAGTCGCGCGGCGATGATTGAGCCGATTACGGTTGCCCCGCTTTTTCGCAACAAGCTGGACAATGCCTATGGTCAAGAGATCTACCATCAAATCGAGGCGACCGTTGGCATTAAGGCCCTGCGTAATCAGGGGCTGACGCTCTTTGTTCCGTACCAGGATGCGGCGCAGCAAGCGGCGATTCATGCCGTGCGCAATGGCTTGCTCGATATTGAGGCGCGGCAATTTTATCGCCAGCCTGTGCAACATGCCCGTGCACAATGGGTGACACAATATGCCACATGGCGAGATGCTTACCCTGTTGCCAAAGGTGAAGCACTGCAAACTTATCAGATTGTTCCGGCGATGGTTGAGAAGGTACGGGACAATGGTGATCTGGAAGTCAACGATGGCATGCAGCGCTGGTTGATTGCCAAGCCGCGTTGGCAGTGGGAGAAGCTTGACACGGCAGCTAACGATTCACCTTTGCAACGCACGCAACGGCACTGGTTGGTTGGCGATGAGATTGTGCTACGGGGCAATGGCAACGGTGGCGTGATGCTTTCGCAACAGCCATCCATTGAATCATCGTTATATAGTGTTGATCTTAAAAAAGGAACCATGATCGCTCGTGTCGGAGGCTTTGATTTTAATTTTGGTGATTTTGATCGTGTAAGTCAGGCAAATCGCCAACCAGGTTCAGCCTTTAAACCCTTTTTATATGCAACCGCCATCGAAAGTGGTTACACCCCCGCGTCGATCATTATGGATACGCCGTTGGTTTTTGATCAAAACTCCAGCGATCTCTTTTGGCGCCCTGAAAACTATAAAAATATTTTTGCAGGTGCCGTGACTCTGCGCAATGCCCTTGAGCATTCCCGTAATTTGGCGTCGATCAAGTTGTTGCAAGATGTAGGGCCTGAGCGGTTTATTGAAAAATTGCGTGATTTCTCTTTTACGAAACCGATGCCTGCACAGCTATCGATCGCCCTTGGAACCGCTGAGGTGACTCTTGAGCAGTTGACGGAAGCGTATATTCCTTTTGCCAGTGGTGGCGAACGCTGGAAGCCGATCTCCATTGAGCAAATTCAAGATCGTAATGGCAATACATTGATGCGTTCGGTGAGTGGAAACCGATGTCAGGTTTGTCATGTTGACCCTGTTCTTCCAGCGAATCATCACATGCAGGCAAGTAAACAGGTTCTGGACAGCACGAGCAGTTTTATCATGACCAACATCTTAAAAGGTGTTGTTGATCGAGGAACGGGTCAAGGTGCGCGCGCCCTTAATCGCCCTGCTGCGGGAAAAACGGGCACGACGAACAATCAAGTCGATGCGTGGTTTATGGGATATACTCCCCAGATTTTGACAGGTGTCTGGACTGGGCGAGACATTCCTACCCCTATGGGGCGTCGTGAGACTGGAGCGCGGGCAGCACTGCCAACATGGTTAATGGCGATGAAGGCATTTCATCAGGATCGCCCCGTGGAACATTTTGAAGCCCCTGCGGGTGTTGAATGGGTCTATGTTGATCCTGAAACAGGTGCGCGCGCCGATCAATATACGGCAACACCATTTTTAGAGTCATTCCGTGTCGGGACAGCACCTGATGCGACTTCATCTCCTGAAATGAATAAACAGTCACTCGAGAGCAAAGAGTTTTACGACCATAATCTTTGAGAAAACGCTGCGAATAGCCCCCGCCATTGCAGGGCTAACCTCTTTCCGTCATTGTGAACTTGATCCGCAATCCAGAAAAGCACTGCAACTTTAGCACTGGATGCTGAATCAAGTTCAGCATGACAATAAAGGGTGGATGCTGAATCAAGTTCAGCATGACAATAAAGGGTGGATGCTGAATCAAGTTCAGCATGAC
>PEAA01000023.1:19458-29692 GCA_002753275.1 Zetaproteobacteria bacterium
ATCAAAGGGCAAGTCAGAAACGCTGCGGCGTTCCTGTTGCTGTCATGAAATTGTCATTTTCGTTGTAATTTCAGTCTTTGTCTCTAAGCTGGCGCACCGTTACTTTTTTTTGGG
The DNA here is from genome assembly GCA_002753275.1 of Zetaproteobacteria bacterium. Taxonomy (GTDB): domain Bacteria; phylum Pseudomonadota; class Zetaproteobacteria; order Mariprofundales; family Mariprofundaceae. The sequence goes on from PEAA01000023.1 coordinate 19,573, forward strand.
AGAGGAGGAGTTTCCATGCGCTTAAATCAACCGATTACACAACGGGTCAATGACTCGATGCGAGATGATGAGTGGATCTGTTCGAAAACAGATGCCAAAGGAATCATTACCTATGCCAATGAAGTTTTTTGTCGTGTGGCGGGCTACGCTGAAGCGGAGTTGATTGGGCAACCGCATAATATCGTGCGTCACCCAGATATGCCTTTGATCGCTTTTGCATGGTGTTGGGATACCATTGAGCAGGGAAAAGAGTGGGATGGTTTGGTGAAAAACCGTTGTAAAAACGGTGACACCTATTGGGTCGATGTGCGTATGACGCCTGAGTTTGATGAAAATGGCAAAATCACCGGCTATTTTGCCGTGCGTCGTAAACCTACCCCCAAACAGTGCCAGGATGCGGAGGCGCTTTATAAGCAACTGCGTGATGCCGAGGGTTCGCTTGAGACGCGTAAAAACCTTACCCGTGCACAGATCTTTACCATGTATAAAAACAGCCCCCTCTACGCACTTGCACATCCTGAAGCGTAATTTCAATGCCAACCATATTTAAAGCTAACGAGGTAGAACGATGAAAGCAGGCCGTTTAGGACAACATGATTACAGTGGCTTTATTGGTCGATTGATTAAGCTACCCACCCAGCGTATCACCGATATATTCTTTGGTATTATCGCGGTTGTGGCGATCATTCAAATTGCCATTATTTTTCCTCAGTTGACCCGTATTGGGGACCATACCAAAGAGTTATCCACAGTGCGTTTAGGTGAAGTTTCCGCATTGGGTGAGTTGCGTTTCAGAACGGCGCAAACGCAACAGTTTGTGACGGATGCTTCGTTAATGCGTGATCCGGAAGCGCTTGAAGAGGCCAAAGGAAATATCACTCAGTTTAAGTCAGAAATTGAAAAACTGAAAACACTTTACCATGAAGAGGCGAATCTTGCAGGCAGCGAAGCCGCACAGCGCCTTGATGCTGATTTTAAACAGATGACCGAGACCGGCATCGCTATGGCGCAGGCGTTTATGGCTTTTCAAAACAGTGAAGGTGAGCGGTTGATGGGAGATCTTGATCAACAAGCGGCCTCCATTATTGATGCCATTGAGGGGCTGCAGAAGACCCAAGCGAACCAACTGGATGCGAGTTTGGACAAGGTATCATCGGGGATCAGATTGATCTTAATGCAGTTGGGCGGAATGATCGTGTTAATTATTGTTGTCGGTGTGGCGGCTGATCTTATTTTGGACCGTGTCATGGCACGACGCACCCACCCTATTCTTGAGTGTGTGCGTTCATGGGAGAAAAAGAATATGCAGTCGCGTGTGACGCTGATTCCCAATAACGATGAATTCAGCCAATTGGCGTGGGCGATTAATACAACGGGTGATAATTTTGAGGCATTCTTGCAAGAGATTACCGCATGTATTGATGCGTTAAGCAAAGGCATTTTAAACCGTCGCATTGATGCACGGGGATTGAGTGATGAAACCAAGCGTGTTGCGGCCATTATCAATGCCAGTTTTGATGAGATGGCTGAGTCTCGCAAAAATGCCGATCAAACGATTGAGTTGATTCGCGGTTTTGAGACGAACATTGAAAATATTGTGCGTGAACTGACCAATGCTGCGACCCATGTGAGTGAGCGTGCGCAGTCGCTTGCCTCAACGGCTGAAGAGGCCAGTGTACAGACCCACTTGGTGGCAGAAGGATCGCAACAGGCCAATGACAGTGTCGGCTCGGTTGCTGCGGCAACGGAAGAGTTGTCCGCTTCTGTTGGTGATGTGACCCGCCAAATTGCGGAAGCCAACGAGATTAGTAAACAGGCAGTTGGGCAAGCAGAATCATCATCAACTACAGTTGAAAAATTGGGTATCGCCACGCAAGAGATCAGTAAAATTGTTGATCTTATCTCTGATATTGCTGAGCAAACCAACCTGTTGGCACTGAATGCTTCTATCGAGGCGGCGCGTGCGGGAGATGCTGGGCGTGGTTTTGCTGTGGTTGCTAACGAGGTTAAAGATCTTGCGACCCAAACGGCGAAAGCGACAGGTGATATCGCCAAGCAGGTCAAATCATTACAACATGAGAGCAGTTCAAGTGCCAGTGCCATTGGGCATATCGTCACCACCATCCAACATCTGGGTGAAATTACCGATATTGTTGCAGCCGCAGCCGATGAGCAATCACGCACCACGCAAGAGATCTCCGAGTCTGTACAGCATGCCAATGCCAATGTGAATGAGGTTTCAAGAAACATTCTCGATATCTCAACCGCGGCGCAAGACACGGGCGAAGCGGCCGCGCAGATGCTCTCTTCATCGATGGAGTTGCAACGCAATATTGATGAACTTTCTAGCTCTGTGCATCGATTTATCGAAGATTTGGGACGCAGCAATCGTTAATAGAGCGCCATGGGTTCGAGATTGAACGATTGAGCCGATGATTTTTTAAGTTGATTATTTGTATCGATCAACATTGCAATAGAATAAAGGGAGTTGTGGTATGACCCATGAAGAGTTGTTAGAAAAAATTGCCAATGCGCAACCATTGACTGATATTAATTTAGAAGGGCGTGACCTTTCCAATATGGATTTGCGCAATGCACGACTCAATGGTGCCAATATGCACGGATGTAATTTGCGCGGCACCGATCTGCGCGGCGCCAATCTTTACGAAGCAGATCTCTCTTGTTCAGATCTTACCAATGCGCGACTTGAAGGGGCACAACTGAACCGAGCCAATTTAACGCACGCTATTCGTACCAATTGCTCGGTGAGTAAATGGGGATTAAAACATGCCTATATTGCTGGTAAGACAGCCTATCTGGATTGATGGGCTCACCAGGCTTTTCTCCACCGCAACAGTTTCCACTGACGCAAGATAAAAATTTTCTCTCCGAGAGTGAATGGGTGATTTTGAAGTTGCTGATTCGCCCACTCCCCTCACTTTGGGGTGCGGATGCCGAAGAACTTCATCTGGCCACAGGGCAACAAATTACTGTTGAACGGGCACAAACATTGATCAATATTGTTGAAATCTCATCCATGGAAGGATTGGGAACATGGATCGCTTCCATCATGGCCAATGCGGGGTTAAGCGTTGCAGATGTGCGTACACTTGCGGCCAGTGATATCGCCAAGAGGATTCATGATCATACAGGCTATCCAATTTGTAATGATGCAACGGTTACAGCTCTTGATCATCTCCAACAGCAATGGCAGCAAGCGAACAATAAGTAATTCGAGGTATTTAGAAGATGACCGATCATATTTTGATTACAGGTGGTGCCGGTTTTATTGGCGCAAACCTTGCGGCAGCATTATTAAAACGCTCCAATACTGAAGTGACCATTGTCGATGATTTTTCTTCGGGTGATTGGAAAAACCTCCTGCATGTCGATTGCATGGTGCGCGCCACCGATTGTGATAATGTTGCGATTCTGAAGGATATTGCTGCAGGAAAGTACAGTGCGGTGATGCATCAGGCGGCGATTACCGATACTACCATCATGGATCAACGCCAAATGATGGAGGTCAACACCAATGCCTTTGAAGATATTTTGGCTGCTTCTGCCAAATCAGCGACGCGTGTCGTCTATGCCTCATCAGCCGGCACTTATGGAAACTCTGCCGCACCCAATTGTATCGGTTTGGGAGAGCTCCCTGAAAATATTTATGGATTCTCAAAGCTCGCCATGGATCGCATCGCCAAACGGTGGTATTTAAAACATCCTGCAACGATTGTTGGCTTGCGCTATTTCAATGTTTATGGCCCGGGTGAGCATCACAAAAATGAGAAAGATGGCAACAAAACGGCTTCGATGATTTTGCAGTTGTACCAACAAGTGAAGGCAGGAAAAACGCCACGACTGTTTAAGTATGGTGAACAGCGCCGTGATTTTGTCTATATCCGTGATGTGATTGGCGCCAACCTTGCCGGACTCAATGCCAAACGCTCGGGCGTGTGCAATGTCGGTTCCGGCTATGCACGCACCTTCAATGATATTGTTGAAAATCTCGGCAAGCAGTTGCAAACCCCATTGGAAGTTGAGTTTGTGGATAACCCCTTTCCCTTTTATCAAATGCATACGGAAGCTGATTTAAGCGATACGCAAAAGGTGTTAAATTGGCAACCTCAATGGTCATTAGAAGCGGGCATTGAAGAGTATATTCAAAAATTGGAGCAAGGCCATCGTGGCCCTGTGGAGGTAATGTGCGCAATATCTTAATGGCACTGGCATGTGCTGGCGTAGCAATGGCGACGACGGCATGTATGAAACACCCGATGCACCAAGGCAATGTACTTGACGATCAGGATGCACAGGTGGTTCATGTGGGTGATTCACAATTCCGTGTTGAGACGATCTTGGGCTCCCCTGCCATTATTGACAGCCTAAACCCACGCCATGTCTTCTATATTGAGGATGTCTATAAACCCGAAACAAAGGTTCATTATAAGCGGCATATTGAAATTTATTACACCCCTACGCTTCTGGTGGATCGTGTCAATTTGCAAGGGTTTGATACACCTCGAAATGAAGAGGTCGAGCACAAAGCGGAATAACGATTGCTACCCTATTAACCCAATAACGGGGCAATCACCAACGAAACAATCGCCATCACATTGATGAGGATGTTCATGGCAGGGCCTGAGGTATCTTTAAATGGATCGCCAACGGTATCTCCTACTACGGTTGCATGATGCACCTCGGAACCTTTGCCGCCATGGTTACCCTTCTCAACATACTTTTTGGCATTGTCCCAGGCACCACCCGCATTGGCCATCGTGAGCGCCAAAAGCACGCAACAGACAAGTGCCCCGCCAAGCATGCCACCGAGGGCTTCAGGGCCAAGCCCGAAGCCCACAAGCACAGGCGCTGCAACAGCAAGTATGCCAGGAAAAACCATGCGTTTGAGTGCGGCATCGGTTGCGATTTCAATGCAGCGGGCATGATCAGGTTTCGCCTCTCCCAGCATTAACCCTTTGATTTCACGAAATTGCCTGCGGATCTCTTGAATCATCTCAGAGGCAGCATCACCAACAGCCGTCATCGTTAATGAGGCGACCCAAAATGGAAAAACACCACCTAAAAACATTCCTATCAAGACTTGGGGATTATCCAATTCCAAATGAAAATTGTCGACATGGAGCGCGACCGTTTGCACATAGGCGGCAATAATCGCAAGTGCGGCAAGCGCAGCAGCGCCAATGGCGAAGCCCTTGCCAATAGCGGCAGTGGTGTTGCCCAGTTCATCGAGTGAATCGGTAATTGCACGCGTCTCTTTGCCCATGGATGCCATCTCCGCAATGCCGCCAGCATTGTCTGCGACGGGGCCATAGGCATCGATGGCCATGGTAATGCCCACCGTGGCGAGCATCCCGACAGCGGCAATGCCTACGCCATAGAGTCCACACACTGCGGTTGAGAGGTAGATCATGGCGCAGATCGTAAACATCGGTAAAATGACCGATTGCATGCCGATGGCAAACCCTGAAATGATCACGGTCGCTGCCCCTGTCTCCCCTGCGGCAGCAATATCACGCACCGGCTTTCCACCCGTATAATATTCTGTCACCACACCGATGAATACACCACCGAGAGCCCCCGCAATCACCGCAAGCCAGACATTTATGCTCACGCCAACGGCAACCGTCACCCCATAGGCAAGGGCTGAAAAGAGAAAGGATGCCCCCACTGTACCGATACGCAGGGCATTGGCAGGTGCCAACGCAGAGAACAACTTCACCGCGGCAATGCCCAAAACAGAGCAGAGCAGCCCCGCTGAGGCCAAGGCTAGTGGTAAAAACATCAAGGATTGTTGTGTGCCCAGTGGGTCGATGAGATCAACAGACATCGTCGATGCAATGGCAATGGTCGCAATAATCGCACCACAATAAGATTCAAAAATATCGGAACCCATGCCCGCCACATCGCCGACATTATCGCCAACATTGTCCGCAATGACACCGGGGTTGCGTGGATCATCTTCGGGAATTCCAGCTTCAACCTTGCCAACCAAATCTGCGCCAACATCAGCACACTTGGTGAAAATTCCGCCACCCACGCGCGAAAAGAGCGCCACACTTGAAGCGCCCATACCAAAGCCATGAATGGCATGGGCCGTTTGCGGGTCTCCACCATAGAGTAGATAGAGGGAACCTAAGCCGATGAGCCCAAGGGAGGCGACGGTTAATCCCATGATAGAACCGCCAAAAAAAGCGACTGAAAGTGCCGTGCTACTGCCATGGCGTTGCGCTGCGATGGCGGTGCGTACATTGGCACGGGTGGCGGAAAACATGCCGAAATAGCCAGCAAGTGCCGAGCAAAATGCCCCCATTAAAAAAGCGAACATGGTCGGAAAACCAAGGTGGCTAAAGGCAATTAACACCGCCACAATCGCCACAAACCATGCCAAGACCCCATATTCACGCCGAAGAAAAACCATCGCCCCATGGTGAATGGCATCGGAGATTTCCCGTACCAAGCCCTCGCCTGCGGGGTAGCGAAGCACCAAACGGTACAATCCCCACGCGAGTATTATTCCTACCGATCCAGCAACGACTGGCACCATTTGGTCCATAAGCCCTCCCCCCTAGGAAGTTGTAGCTAACATCAGCACTCCCTAAACTTTTTTACAAATCATCACGCATCCCAATAACATTTTTTCAGACATCCAACCTTAGCTATTTTTCCCGATGCAATGCGCCAACCACAGCCGCCCCCACGCAATCGCCCCAAACATTGATTGTAGTTCGGCATCGATCTAAAAACCAATCGACAGCCAACAACAAGCCAATCCCTTCCAGCGGGAGTCCCACAGCTTCAAGAACAATCACCATGGTGACAAGCCCCGCTTCGGGGATGCCAGCGGCGCCAATGGCCGCCATGGTTGCAGTTAAAAGTACCAACAACTGCTGCCCAAGCGTTAAATCAATCCCCATCGCCTGTGCAATAAACATCACAGCGACCGCTTCATAGAGCGCTGTTCCATCCATGTTGACCGTTGCCCCCAAAGGCAAGACAAAGCGGCGTGCTTGCTCTTGAACACCGGCTGCTTGCACACCATCCATGGTCAACGGGAGCGTGGCACTGGAGGATGCCGTTGAAAAGGCTGTCAGCAGTGGGGTCGCCAGATGTTTGAGATATTGAAGAATGGAGCGTTTGCTGATCCAGAGCAAGAGCATCGCCAAAACGACCGCATGCGTCAGCAACCCTGAAATGACCGTTAAAACATAGCTCGCCAGCCCTGAGAGTTGTGCGATAAAAGCATCGCCGCCACCTGCCATGCCAAGACGCGAGGCGATCAAGGCAAAGACACCTAAGGGGGCTAAAAGCATCAACCAATGCACCAACTGCATCATGGCATGATTCAAGCCTTCAAAAAAATTGACTACGGGTTTGCCCTGCTCACCCAAGGTTGAGAGCGCGGCCGCAAAGGCGATACAAAAAACGATGATAGGCAGCAGCTTCATCTCTGCCGCAGCCGCAATGATGTTGGGGTGCACCAAGGAGAGTACCAAATCTGTGATGCCGACATCGCCCGCTTTGGGTGTAGGTGCCTGCAGATCGCCCAGCGAAACGCCAACACCTGGTTGGAAAAGGTTGGCCATGATCAAGCCAATGGTTACGGCAATGAGGGTGGTCGAAGCGTAATAGGCAACGCTGATGCCGCCCAGTCGTCCCAATTTTCGTACATCACCAAGCGCTGCCACTCCCGTAATGATGCTGGCAACCACCAACGGTACGATGAGCATCTTTAATGCGGTAAGAAAGAACTCGCCGATCCACGCCACCACGATCATCGCTTCGCCCCAGATATAGCCTGAAGCACCACCCGAAACGATGGCAATAATCATTGCGAAAAGCAGCGGGAACTCCCGTTTGTCACCCTCTTTTGCTTTGAATTTGCTTGAAATCATGCGTGACATGGTTCCTCCCCCGCGACTTGTTATCTCTTGGTTTGACGGTATTGATTGGCGCGCATCAAATCCTTAGGGCGACCAATATCCAACCATACGCCATGGTGAATGAACCCGCCACACCGTCCCTTTTGCATCGCCTCTCGCATTTTTTCTACCAATGAAAAGTTTTGCTGCAGTGGCCATTGTTGTACCCACGCACGCTGCCAAATGGAGATTCCGGAAAAGGTGAAGGTTGGCTCACCCGCGTGTTCCACCCTATCTTCAACCACAGTAAAATCACCCTTTGTGTGATGCGGAGGATTGGGCACCATGGCAAGAACAGCATCCGTGTCGACAGCTATTTTTTGCATAAATCGAAGATCAATATGCGTTAAAATATCGGCATTGTGCACCAAAATATCGCCATGATGATGAGGAAGTTGTGCCAGTGCCGTGCGCACCCCACCACCTGAATCCAAGAGTTGTTGTTCGATGCTATAGTGGAGACGCACGCCAAAATGGTCACCATTTCCAAGCGCATCAATGATCTGCTGACCGTGATGATGAACATTGATGGCAATGTCTTTCACGCCTTGGGCAACCAACGCACGAATGACATGCACAATGGCATAGTCATCGCGTATCTTCATTAACGGTTTCGGATGCTTTTCAGTGAGCCACTTGAGGCGTGTTCCCCGCCCTGCCGCTAAAATAATCGCTTGTTCAATGGCTTGCATTGTTGCCCTCTTGCCAGCATTTCCATAGTCCCCAGGCGTTGATCATTAGCCACGCTGTCTCTAAAAATAGAAAGCCGATATTGTGATAGATGAGCGCAACAGCCAGCAGCAATGCCCCACCGACCATGCTAATCGAGAAGTAGGTATATTTCTTTTCCGGCCGCGCGACCATTAACCCATAGGCGATGAGGATCAACAATGACCCGATCAGGCTGAGAATCTGCTCAGAGTCTGATAGGTTCCATTGGTAGGATGTTTGGATCAGTTCAAGTTCGTTCAAGGGGCAAGCTCCTTCGCCAATAAATCACTCTGCTCAAGCACGCGGTCTGCTTCGATTTTCGCCAGATCAGGTGGATAGCCGTAACGCATCAACACCTTCTTCACCAACAGGCGCAGCTTGGCTTTGACATCATCGCGCCTGTTCCAATCGACAGTGGCATTCTTGCGGATGATATCGACAATCAGATGAATCAGCTCCTTCATCTTGTGGTCTTCCAGGAATGATGTGGAGTCATTCTGAGCAAGGATAGAATAGAAAGCATACTCTTCAGCCGTTAAGCCAAGCTCGTGCGCTTTGCTGTCTTCCAGCTTCATATCTCTGGCGATTTCCGACAGCTCCTGAATCACCTGAGCCGTATCAATCTGATTGTTGTGGTAGCGCTTCACCACATTGGAGAGCATTTCAGAGAATTTCTTGCCCTGCATCATATTCTTCTGCTTGCGCAGCTTCACCTCATCATTGAGCAGTTTGCGCAGCAGCTCAAAGGCAAGGTTTTTATGTGCCATATTTTTCACTTCAAGCAGGAACTCTTCCGACAAAATATCCAGTGAAGGAGCAGCCACACCCGCCGCCTCAAAAATATCCACCACGCCATCACTGGCTAAGGCATCATCGACAATCTGCCGAATCGCTGAGTCCACCTGAGCATCGGTTTTACCACCAGAAGGGGTAAACTTATTGATTCTTGATTTAATCGCCTGAAAGAGCGCCACATCATCTTTGATTTTTTCAGCTTCATAACTTGGCACTGCCATCACATACAGTTTGGAAAGCGCTGTCACTTCTGCAAGGAAACGCTCTTTGAGTTTTTCATCTGCAAGAATGAAGTTTTGGGCAGCGAGCAGAATCTTCAGCTTCTCACCTGTCTCCGCTTGAAAGTAAGCCTGATAATCAAAGCCATGAAACATCTGCTGCACGACTTCAAACTTACTCAGCATGCCTGCAATCACTTCTTTAATATCAGGTGCAACTTCACCCTGACCGCCACTCTCAACATAGATCTGCATGGCTTTGCGTAGATCTTGCCCGATGCCGATATAATCCACAATCAAGCCACCGGGTTTATCTTTATAGACGCGATTCACCCTGGCGATAGCCTGCATCAATGCAGCACCCTGCATCTTCTTATCAATATAGAGCGTGTGCAGTGGTGGAGCATCAAAACCTGTGAGCCACATGGATTGCACAATCACCAGTTTTAACGGGTC
>PEAA01000003.1 GCA_002753275.1 Zetaproteobacteria bacterium
TCGAAGATGGTGCCATCGAAATTGATAACAATGCTGCCGAACGAGCTATCAAGCCGTTTGTAATTGGTCGAAAAAATTGGCTGTTTTGTGACAGTGCCAATGGTGCCGCTGCCAGCGCACCACAACGATTTGACAGGAAACTTCTCATCTCATAATTCAAGGTGTGGTTCCTTGATCGCTTACGGTGCGAGGAGGAATGTTTCCAGTGCGTGAGCTGGGGGGGCGCTTAATACCTGAGCAAGCTCTGTATCGCGTTGCGTTGTCATTGATGGAAGATAGTGGCGACCGATTCAATTTTGAGCGAAGTAAGCGGGGTGATGTGATGATTATTGGTAAGGCGGAGGCAATAATTGATCAATTTTTGCGTAGTTCTGCGTTATGGTTGATGCGCGAGTCAGGGTTTTGATTGCAGCGCTTGAGCGATGATTTTTTCAATGTGATCAACCAAGGTGTGGTTGGTGATGATGCGCTGTTCAATCACCCAGAGTGGCTCTTTTTTGGGCCACATCGGTAAAATTTTCACGGCATCTTTGTGGGTGGTCACAACGGGTGATGTTGATTGTAACCACTGTCGAATATCCGTGGTGCTATAATTGTAGTGGTCAGAATAGAAGTAGCGCGTGTTGGATGAAAGGTTGAGTTTATTGAGGCTTTTCAATAGACGCTCGGGTCTTGCGATCGCGGCAACAAGTTGGACTTGTTGGTGGGGCGGTGATGCCTCTACGCTTTCATTGAGGTTGTGCAGATGGGAGGTCTCAATGCTCCAGTTGTAGTTATGGGGAAGTTCGGTTCCAGCGACCGGTTGGATGGCGCCTTCCCCAGTTCTGACAATGATATCGGCCCGTGTTAATGCTTGGATAGGCTCGCGCAAGGGGCCTGCAGGAATGAGATGCCCATTTCCCACTCCCTCGTTGGGAATCAGGACGATGTGGCAGGTTGCTTGCAGTTGCAGGTATTGAAAGCCATCATCAAGAATCAATACATTGCCAAGTGTTGCACCGATCTTGGCACCCAAAACACGATCGCGTCCTGCGATAACCGGGGAGCCTGTTTGCTTGAAAAGCAGGATGGCTTCATCGCCTACATCTTGTGGGGTGGTTTGTGATGAAATGATCACAGGTGTTTCGGCTGTACTCCCTTGTGCGCGGCATAAAATGACAGGGGTATAGTCTCGTTTCTTTAATTCTTTTGCCAACCAAATGACAAAAGGAGTTTTGCTGCTGCCGCCGACTGTGATGTTGCCAACAGAAATAAGCGGAATTTGCGGTGTCGTGGCACAGTTGCGGCGTTGCGTTAAATTGTGTGCATTGAAAAATTGATAGATTTGCGCACATTTTTTGAGGAATCGGGGTGGCTGTTCATGCCACCACAGCCGTTCAATGCGTTGATTGAATAAATGGTTGAATTTCATTGTAGTAGTCATCAAGAAGATGGTGTTGCGGTTGCATCATAAGCACTGCATTTCCATGCAATGTTTGTAAGGTGTCGGGGTGCGCCAGAAGTTGTTGCACACACTGTTGAAGCTCTTCTTGGCTATTGCAAACAATGGCAGCCTGCTTCTTCTGCATGGTTTGCATAATTTCTCGAAAATTTTCTACATAAGGGCCTGTGATGACGCCACGACCACATATTGCGGCTTCAAGGGGATTATGGCCGCCAATCGGAAGCAAACTTCCACCAATGATCGCCACATCGGCAATGGTGAACAGTTGCCGTAAAACACCCATCGCATCGAGCAAGAAAACATCGGGATAATGCCCCAAATCAATTTCGTTTGACCATTGAGAGAGGGTGTAACCTTGCTGTTCAATCAATGAGCCCACACGATCAAAGCGTTCGGGATGCCTCGGTGCAATGATCAATAATAGATTGGGGACAATGCTTTTCCATGAGGTGATCATGTTGAGGATTGCGCTCTCTTCTCCTTCGTGGGAACTGGCGAGGAGGAGAAGCGGGCGTGTTTGTGAGGGATCGATGCGTTTTCGAAGCGCTGCAACATCAATGTTTGGCGCTTCGAGGACATATTTGAGATTACCAAGGGTGCGGATTTTTTCAGGATCGATGCCAATGGTGGTAAGGCGCTCCGCATCTTGAGCGCTCTGTGCTAAAAAGAGTTGAACCGGTTTGAGCCAATGCTTCCAGATGTAGCGTGTGGCCAGATAACGCGGAAAGGAGCGATCAGAGATGCGCGTGTTGATGCCGATGATAGGGATGTTGCGTCGTTGGCAATTCTTAAGCATGCGTGGCCAGAACTCTGTTTCGGTGAGAAGCAGTAGTTGCGGTTGAATGCGTCGAATCAATCGGTTGGGTAAAAATGGTAGATCCCAAGGTAAAAAAGAGATGCCAATACGCTTGTGAAAATGTTTTTGTGCCAGCGCCATGCCTGTGTGGGTCACGACCGTTAAGTGGATGGAATGGTTGCGTTCAAGTAGATATTCGATCAATGGTATGATCGATGCGACCTCGCCCATTGAGCAGGCGTGCACCCAAATGCAGCGCTTCTTTTGTGCTGGCGGCAAATCAAGTGTAAAGTGCTGCCGCCATCGTGAAGGTGGTTTTAAAGGGGATTGCGTAGTTGTTGCATGGCTCATGAGCGTATTGCAACAGGATTTGTCAATTTCTTCCAGTGAATGCTGTTTTTGAATGGCTTTGCTGCTTTTAGGAGCGTGTATGTTTGAAATTTTATTTGATCTTCTTGGAGCGTTGGTGCTGGTGTTTATTGCCGCTGAACTCTTTACCAATGCCCTTGAGATTATAGGGGAGCGGATTGGTGTCTCTGAAGGGGTGACCGGATCTGTTTTTGCTGCGGTTGGTACGGCGATGCCAGAGACCATTGTTCCCATTGTGGCAATTGTAGCGGGTGGCGCAGCTGAGGCGGTTAATCATGCGGTCGGTATGGGGGCGATTTTGGGCGCACCTTTTATGCTTGCGACTATGGGATTAGGTTTAATGGCTGTTTTTGCAGGTTTTAAGCGTGGATGGGGGGATTCATTTCACCCTGAACGGACAGGATTGAGCCGTGATATTAATGTATTTCTGTTTGGGTTTGGGCTTGCCGTGATTGCAGGAATATTACCTGCTTCGATGGCAAATGTTAAAATGGTTATCGCATTTGTATTGTTTATCACCTATTTTATGTATCTGTTGATGACGATTCGTGCCAGCAAAGGATTGGTGGAAGATGGCCATGGTACCGAAGCGGATAATGCACTCTATTTTTCAAGATTGTTAGGGAACTCGATTGTGATTGTGGTCTTGCAGTTGCTTGTGGGACTGGCGATGCTTGTTTGGGGGGCGATGATTTTTGTTCATGGTGTGGAGTTGGCCAGCGGTTTATTGCATGTCTCTCCTCTATTGGTTTCGATGTTGATTGTGCCGATTGCGACGGAGTTGCCAGAGAAGGTCAATTCGATTTTATGGATTCGTAAACGCCGTGATACCCTGGCTTTTGGTAATATTACTGGAGCGATGGTCTTTCAAGGAACGGTTATTCCTGCCATCGGTATTTTGATTTTGCCTTGGAATTTAACGGAAGCAGGTGCGGCATGGTCTGTTGGCTTTGCGCTGCTTGGCTGTTTTTGGTTGTGGGTCTTGAAATTGCTAAACTTACTTAAACCCGCATATATTAGCGTGAATATTTTACTTTATTTTCTGTTTGTCGCCTTGGCTGTTGAAGGGTTCTAAGATGCAAGCTTCGCTATCATCATGGCGTGATGGTTTTTTAGCCGTTCGTAACAATAAGAGTTTTGAAATGTTGGTGATTGCGATCATCTTGATCTCAGCCTTGGTCATTGGCGCCACCACCTATGACATTGATTCTCGTTGGTTGCAAGCGATCCAAGTGCTTGATCATGCTATTACCATCTTTTTCTTGATTGAAATTGCGATTCGGATGGCTGCAGAAAAACACATCTTGGATTTCTTTAAGCAGGGTTGGAATGTTTTTGATTTCCTGATTGTTACGGTCAGTTTGGTGCCAATTGATGATACCGACATGGTGCTTTTGGCTCGCTTGTTACGAATTTTTCGTGTCCTGCGGTTGATCTCCATTGTGCCCGAATTGCGGGTGTTGATGGATGCATTACTGAAAGCGATTCCACGCATGGGGTATGTGTTGGTGTTGATGTTTATTATTTTCTACATCTATGGGGCTATGGGCAGTTTTCTATTTGAGTCCATTAATCCTGTGCTGTGGGGCGATGTGAGCATCTCGATGTTAACGCTGTTTCGGGTTTCGACCTTTGAGGATTGGACCGATGTGATGTACGAAACGATGGCTGTTTATCCTATGAGTTGGACTTTTTATCTTACCTTTATCTTTCTGACCACCTTTGTCTTTATGAATATGATGATCGGGATCATTCTGGAAGTGATGCAAGCAGAACATGAAAAAATGAGCCGTGAAGAGGGCACTGGCGAAGCGGGTGAGGTGCATTGGATTAAAGAGCACACCCGTGAGATGGAGGCGCGTTTGACGCGTATCGAGACGATGTTGGAGCAGATAACCAAACCAAAATAGGATAGGAATTTTCCTGTATCGTGCGTAGAGTTCGCCGCGTTTACGATGTTCGCTGAGAGGGGGGGGATATGTCAGATGCAGTAGAAATACCTCAAGAGTTGACATCGGCTATGGCGTTGCAGCTGGCTGACATTGCCCCAGAGCAGTTGCGTGATCTTTTAGAAGCCATGCACACCAGTCAACTGGCAGATCTGCTTCTCTCTTGCCGTGATAACCAAGAGCGAATCCATCTGGTTTCCTACATTCCTCATGCGCTTCTTGGCGTTGCGATTCTGGAGTTGCCTGAATCCTTGCAACAAGAGCTAATGTCGCAGTTGCGCATCGAACATATTGAAGATGTCGTTGAGCATCTTGATTCCGATGATATCGCAGATATTTTGCAAGCTGCGGATAAACGCGTTGCCGATGAGATTATTAGTCGGTTAGAGCCTGATGAACGCCGCGAACTCGAGCCGTTGATGGCGCATGATGAAGAGTCTGCCGGCGGCTTGATGCAGACGGAGCTTTTTAAGGTGCGTGATTACTGGACGGTGGCGAAAGTGCTGACCGTATTGCGCCGTTGGGGGCGTGAAATTGATAACCTTAATTATGTATATGCTGTGGATGATGAAGATCATTTAACGGGCATCCTACCCATCACAGAACTACTTTTTTGCGAACCTGATTCGATTATTTTGGGTGTTGCGCAACTTGATTTTATCTCAGCTCGTGCAGGGCAAGACCAAGAAGAGGTCGCCCATATTTTTGATAAATACGATATTTTGGTGCTTCCTGTTTTGGACGAGTCGGGGGTTTTGGTAGGGCGAATCACCGCCGATGATATTCTCGATGTGCTGCATGAAGAGGCGACCGAAGATATGTACCGTTTGGCGGCATTGTCCAATGAGGATGATTTGGCAGATACGGTCTCTGTTACGGCATGGCGGCGGGGGGTGTGGTTGGCGGTGAATTTGGTCACAGCCGTTTTAGCTTCGACTGTTGTGGCACAATTTGAAGCGACCATTTCACAGATCGTGGCGTTGGCAGTATTGATGCCAATTGTAGCGAGCATGGGGGGGATCGCCGGCACGCAAACCTTGACAGTGATTGTGCGCAGTATTGCGCTTGGCCGTGTCACCTTTGATAATGCCAAGCGTGCATTGATTAAAGAGGTTTCGGTTAGTATGGTCACAGGCCTGTTTTTTGCTTTGGTGATCGGCGTGGTTGCCTCGATTTGGTTTCCAGAATTAGGCATGAAACTTGGTGCTGTTATTGGCGTGGCAATGATGGTCAATCTTTGTATGGCAGGGTTGGCGGGGGCATGGATTCCACTTACCCTTAAACGGATCAATATTGACCCGGCACTTGCTTCGGGGACGATTTTGACGACGGTAACAGATGTGGTTGGTTTTTCAGTGTTTCTTGGTTTAGCAACCCTTTACCTGTTGTGATGGCGTGTGTGAAAAAGCGCCGTGGTTTTTGCATTTGAAAAGAGAACAATAGATTGTAGAAAGATGTAAATTTGGAGCGTTTTATGGCAGATAAACAACACCACCCCTTAATTATTTTAGGCTCAGGGCCTGCGGGCTACAGTGCTGCGATTTATGCAGCGCGTGCCAATTTAGAGCCTGTGATTATCCAAGGCATCCAGCCTGGTGGTCAATTAACTACCACGACCGATGTGGATAACTATCCTGGTTATAAAGATGGCGTGATGGGGCCGGAGATGATGGAAGATTTTCAGGCGCAAGCAGAGCGCTTTGGTACCCGTTTGATCACGGATCATATTTCATCTGCCGATCTGTCGTTGCGTCCGTTTACCCTGGTTGGTGATGATGCGACCTATACCTGCGATGCTTTGATTGTTGCAACAGGTGCCTCTGCAAAATATTTAGGCATTCCCTCTGAGGAAGCTTTTGCAGGTCGTGGTGTTTCAGCATGTGCAACATGTGATGGTTTCTTTTACCGAGGCAAAGAGGTGGTGGTTGTCGGTGGTGGTGACACCGCGGTTGAAGAGGCAATCTATTTGGCACACTTGTGTAAAAAGGTGACGGTTGTCCATCGTCGGGAGACCTTCCGTGCGGAAAAGATTATGCAAGATAAGTTGTTTGGTATGGAAAATGTCGAAGTGCGTTGGAACAGTACGCTGGATGAAGTGCTTGGTGACGAGAGTGGCGTAACAGGTGTTCGTCTTCGCTCAACGGTTGATCAATCCACGGTTGAACTTGCGGTGCATGGCGTTTTTATTGCGATTGGTCACCAGCCGAACACTGGTTTCTTTAATGGTCAGTTGGCATGTGATAGTGCGGGTTATATCGTCACTCAGGGTAAGAGTACCCAAACTTCCGTTGAGGGTGTTTTTGCTGCCGGTGATGTTGCTGATCCTGTTTACCGTCAGGCAGTGACTTCTGCCGGTGAAGGGTGCAAAGCGGCGCTTGATGTTGAGCGCTGGCTGTCGATGCAACACTAGAGATAGACTGATTCACTGGATACTGATCGTTCGTCATGCCTACTTTATGGGTGTCATATTGATCTCTGAATTGCGGGTCAAGCCCGCAATGGCAGTGGCTTTTTTAGGGATACTCTGAATAAGTCAGAGTATCCGTGCAGGTCATGGAGTCCTGCCAAAATTATAAACTGCAAGTGATCGGTTCAGATCAACCTGAGGGTATCATGCGCTGGAAAAATGAAGGGTGGGAAACGAATCTATTGAGGTGCGACAGTGCTCGATGGATTCGTGTCATCACTTTCATGGCTTGATACAGCCTCTTGATCTTCCGATGTAGGCGTGACTGAAGAAAGTTCGTACTCCTTTTTATAAATGATCACTTCACTGTTATTGACGATGCTATCCATCCAGCTATCGAGGCTTTGCTGTTGCAAGAGAGCGATAATCTCTTCTTGAACATCGGCGAGAGGTTTGATCGTTTCGGGGCGTTCACCAAGCATTTCAACAATATGCCAGCCATATTTGGTTTTGAAGGGGCCTGCGCGTTCACCGATATTTTTAAGTTGAAAGACTGCTTCTTCAAAAGGCTTGACCATGACTCCGCGTGTAAACCAATTGAGATTACCGCCATTCTCTTTGGTTGGATAATCAACGGAATATTCGGCAACCATCTCTTCAAAGTTTCGCCCCCCCCGTTGCAGCATTTGTAGCACCTTTAGCGCGCTCTTTTTATCCTTAAATAGGATGTGCCGAACATGTCGTTGTTCAGGGAGTATGAAATCCTGGAGGTGGTGTTGATAGTACGCCTCAACATCTTCGGGCGTTATTTTGGGCATCCAGTTACGCCGCCATTGTTGTAGATGTTCGATAAGAAGTTGGTCTTTGGCCTGTTGGATTTGATGTTGAAGTTGTGGATCAGCATCCATCTCCAGGCGAATGGCTTGTTCGCTAATGATCGATCTTCGTATCATCGCATGTAAAATTTTTGCGCGTACTTCTGGGTCTTCTGCAAGGTATTGCAAGGAAGGGGGGAGTGAGTGGATTTCAGCCACAAGATCTTCCTCGTAGAAGGTATGGTGATCGGTCTGGGCGATGATAGCACTATCGGAGACATGCGTAGCTGAGTAGGGTTCTGGTTCACATGCTGAAAGGATCATGGTTAAGCCAATCATTATGACTGCATGTTGTTGGATATGAACATTCATTGCGCTAGCCTAACGCATTTTTATTGAGAGGAAAGAATATGACACCGGTGATGATGACAATTTTGGTGCTTTGTTGCTATTTCCTTTTTTTTCGTTTTTATGCTAAAGGTCTTTTGGCACGAAAAGTTTTTCAGATCAATGATGCCGAGCCAACAGCGGCGCACCACATGCGTGATGATATTGATTATCTTCCGACCAATAAATATATCCTTTTTGGTCATCACTATGCTTCGATCGCCGGACTTGCACCGATGCTTGGGCCTGCCATTGCGGTCATTTGGGGCTGGGTTCCTGCGCTGTTGTGGGTGGTGTTTGGTACCTTGTTAATAGGCGCTGTTCATGATTTTACAGCACTGATTCTTTCTGCGCGCAACGGTGGTAAGAGTATGGGCTCGATTGCCAGTGATGTGATTGGACCGCGGACACGCTTGCTTTTTTTGTTGGTTATTTTCTTTTTGGTTGCCTTGGCGATGGGTGTTTTTGTGTTGGTCATTTCGGGGTTGTTTGCGGCGCCGGATGCCGCCAATATTCCTGCAACAGCCCATCCGGAGGCAATTTTCCCTACCTATTCATTAATGTTGATCGCGATGGTGATTGGATTTTTTGTCTATAAAAAGAATTATCCGGTTTGGCTAATGATTGGCATTGGTTTTGTCTTGATGTTGATCACCACCTGGATGGGGCTCGATATGCCCATCACTGGTTTTGCCGCTTCCGATTGGACTTGGTCATTATTGATTTATGCCTTTATTGCTTCGGTGTTACCTGTTTGGTTGCTGTTGCAACCGCGAGATTTTCTTAATTCACTGTTGCTTTATTTGGCACTGATGATGATGTTGATTGGTTTTTTTATGCTCTCCCCTGATTGGGCAGCACCTGCGGTTAATGCCCATCCTGAAGGGGCCCCTCCCATTTTACCGTTCCTCTTTATTGTCATTGCGTGTGGCGCAGTTTCGGGTTTCCATGGCATTGTGGCGTCGGGAACGACGGCGAAACAGTTGGATAAAGAGAGTGATGCCCCTTTTGTTGGCTATGTGGGCATGATCGGTGAATCCCTTTTGGCACTTCTGGCGGTATTGGCGACAACTGCTGGCGCTTTTAGTAACCGTGGTGAATGGGAACATTTTTATGCGTCATGGGATCATGCGGTGGGGTTGCATCAGAAGCTGGGTGTATTTATTCAAGGTAATGCCAATTTTATCCATCAATTGGGTATCCCTTTAGATTATGCGGCGGCATTTATTAGTGTGGTTGTCGTCGGTTTTGCCATGACCTCTGTTGATACAGGAGCTCGCCTACTTCGTTATAATATTCAAGAGATTGGACAGACCCTTGGTGTGAAGTTGTTAGAAAATCGCTATATTTCAACCACGGTAGCGGTGGCAGCAATCGGTTTCTTTGCCTTTTTTGAAGTGAATGGCAAACCCGCTGGACTTTTTTTATGGACGCTTTTTGGAACGACCAATCAGGTCTTGGCGGGATTAACTTTGTTGACCGTTTCGATCTATCTCTACCGTAAACGGAAACCAATTTTATATACCATGTTACCGATGTTGTTGGTGTTAGGGACGACGATTGCGGGAATGGTCATGGGCGTGATGGATGCCTATGCCTCATCACAATGGACGGTGGTCTTAGTGGGAGGTTCTATTTTGCTTTTGGCTTTATGGGTGTTGGTTGAAGGTGTATTGGTGATGCTTAAGCCAAGATTGGCCGAATCTGAGTAAGAAAGGACTTGATATTCAGTGTGTGGAATGAAATATTTGAGTCGAAACGATGATTTTAACGCTCGTTGTGAGCCACGGTAGGAGTAGACAATGTTGATGAAAAAAGATCGTCAGGGTGTTGTCTTGACGCTGGCAGGGCAGATGGCGTTGATTGTAATTTTGGTCTTTATTATCGCTTTGGGAGGAAGTTCGATCTATTCGTATACAACGCAGCAAGATCGTGTACTCGAACGGGTGGAAGAGAATATCGACAACATGGCCAATTTCTATTTTGATGGCGTGAATACCATGATGCTCACAGGGGCAATGGATGAACGGGAAATTTTAAAGACCAAGTTGCGTCAAGATCCAGCTGTAAAAGATGTGCGCGTGATTCGTGGTGATGCCGTGAATCAACAATATGGGCCTGGCCATTCGGATGAAGCCGCGATGGACAGTTGGGATGCTCAGGTTTTGCGTGATGGCCATGTGGTTCAACAGATAGAGGTGGTTGATGGCGATCGTATCTATACGATTATCAAACCTTTTCGTGCCAGTGAAGATACCCGAGGGGTTAATTGTTTGAATTGTCATGATGTGGAAAGCGGTACCATTATGGGTGCTGTGCGGATCAGTTACTCGATGGAGATGCTTGATAAACAGTTGGCAGCTGATCAAACAAAAACCATTTTGCTTTCAATCACGATGTTTTTTATCGGTATGATTATCTTTTTAACGATGACGCAAAAAATGGTTATTAACGCGCTTTTGAAATTGGGGCAGATGGCACAGCAGATTGCCAATGGGGATATGAGTTTCTCTGCCAATTTGAAACGGCGTGATGAATTGGGAGAGCTCTCAACAGCCATGGAAAAAATGCGCATTGCCATTCATCAGGGCAATCAAGAGCGCGAGGCGAGGGCGCTCAAAGAGCGCACCGAGTGGGAGCGGCAGCAGGGGTTGCAAAAGCGCAAGAATCAACTGATTTCTGTGTTTGAATCGGGTATTGGAAATTTGGTCGATACGGTTTCAAATTCAGCGGAATATGTGAAGGAGTCAGCATCAACATTGGCGGCCACTTCAGAAGAGTTGACCCATCAATCAGAGTCGGCATCGGAAGGGACAGAGCGCGGCGTTGCTCATGTTGAATCGACGGCAGCAGCAACGGAAGAGATGAGTGCGACCATTGGTGATGTGACGCAGCGTGTGCAAGATGCGTTGAGAATTGCCGATGAAGCAGTGCAAGAGGCCAATCGAACCAATGAAATTGTAGGGCGCTTGGGGCGTGTGTCACAAGAAATTGGCACCGTGGTCAATACCATCAATGAGATTGCTGAGCAGACCAATTTATTGGCGCTCAATGCTTCTATTGAAGCCGCGCGGGCAGGTGATGCTGGACGAGGATTTGCGGTGGTTGCCAATGAAGTGAAGGATTTGGCAACGCAAACAGCCAAGGCTACGAGTGAAATTGAGGGGCAAGTGAATGGAATGCAGTCGGAGAGTAAGTCTGCTATTCAAGCGCTGGAGCGTGTTGCCGAAATTATTTCACGCATCAATGAGCATACCAAAAATGTTGCCTTCGCGATGGATCAACAAGCGGAGGCTGTTGCTGAGATTTCACATGGGGCGCAGTTGGCGAGCCAAGGGATGGGCGAAGTGCAAGAAGCGATTGGCGATGTCTCTTCGGCAGCAAAGGAGACTTCGCGCATGTCTGGTGAAATGTTAAATGCTTCGGAGGCGTTACAGACTGTGGTGATGGATCAGCGTAAAGTTGTCGATCAATTTTTGCTAGGATTGCATCAAGTAGATGAGCAGGTGTAACGGTTAAGGACTTTTTCAATGGATGATGGGATGATCTCGTTGGCCCAGATGCAATGGCTGGAACTTTATGGTGCCGATGCCAGTGGATGTGGTGATGTACCATTTGAGCAAGAGGATTCCGATGGAGCCTTGCTCCATCGCCATGCAGAAATGCAACAACTTATGCGTCGACAGTTCAGGATGGGGAGAGAGTCTTGTCGCCATGATCAAAGTGAGATTGCATCCTCTAATGATCATGTTATCGCCAATGTCGAGTATCCTTCGCGAGTTCTCTATCTGATCCATGCCTACCGTATGCATGGGCATAGGCATGCCGACCTTGATCCATTGAAATTAAGCAGTAATGATCGCTCGATCGTGGCCGATTTGGCACTGCGTTACTATGGGCTGACAGACGATGATTTGGGTCGTATTTTCCCGACAGGGGATTTACATGCACCGCCGCAAATGCCATTGCGTGATATCTTGTCCATTTTACAAGAGACCTATTGTGGTCATATAGCCCCCGAATTGATGCATATTTCAGATACAGCGCGTCGGGTTTGGTTGCAAGAAAAGTTGGAATCTGTGCGCTCCAAAGCAAATTTTTCTGCAGATAAAAAGAAGAAGATTTTAGAAAAAATTATGAAGGCGGAAGAGTTTGAGCGTTTTTTGCATACCCGCTACGCTGGGCAAAAACGATTTTCCCTTGAGGGGGGAGAGAGCGTCATCCCAATGCTCGATCACTTGATTGATGAAGCGGCTGAAAAGGGGGTCGAAGAGCTTATTTTTGGGATGGCTCATCGCGGTCGTTTGAATGTTCTTGCTAATATTATGGGCAAACCTATCTCGGATATCTTTGCAGAGTTTGAGGGGATCTACTACTCCGATGCAAGTGAAGGTGCTGGTGATGTGAAATACCATTTGGGTTGTTCAACCGATGTGGTGACCCGAACAGGAAATATTCATCTCTCATTGGCCTTTAATCCTTCGCATCTTGAGGCGATTACGCCAGTGATTCTTGGTAGTATTCGTGCGCGGCAGTGTCGTCGTAAAGATAAAGCGAGACGCAAGGTGATGGGGGTACTGCTGCATGGTGATGCCGCTTTCGCAGGGCAGGGAATTGTTGCCGAATCACTCAATTTAAGTGAGCTGTCAGGTTACAAAACGGGTGGCACGATTCATGTGGTCATTAATAATCAGATCGGTTTTACCACCAATCCATACAATGCACGCTCCACACTTTATTGCACCGATATTGCTAAAATGGTGCAAGCACCGATCTTGCATGTCAATGGTGATGATCCTGAAGCGTGTTGTTTGGCTATGGATCTGGCGATGGAGTATCGGATTCGTTTTCGCTCGGATGTGGTGATTGATCTCGTCTGTTATCGCCGTCATGGGCATAATGAGGCGGATGCCCCAGAAATTACTCAGCCGCTCATGTATCAAACAATTGCCCTCCATCCTACACTCTATCAGCTCTATCGTGATAACTTGCTGAAGCAAGGGGTTGTAACCGATGCGGAGGTGGATGAGGCCGTTGCACAGTATCGTCTATGTATGACGCGTATGAAAGAAGAACAGAGTGGAAAATCTCCATCGAGACCCAATAGCCTGCGTGGCCGCTGGCATGGCTTTACCCATATCGGAGCAGAGGAGCCGACGACGACGGTTGCAGCGGATACTTTGCAGTCACTGGCAGAGCAGGTTTATACCTTTCCCGAGGGGTTCACACTCTCGCGTCAGGTGTCGAAAATTTTCATGCAGCGGATTGAGATGATGCGGGGAGATACGGAGATTGACTGGGGATGTGCGGAAGCGATGGCGTACGCTTCTTTGGTGCAGGAAGGGGGCTGGGTGCGCATTTCGGGGCAAGATAGTGGCCGAGGGACTTTTGCCCATCGTCATGCCATTGTTTATGATCAAAAGACGGGACGGGGGTTAATGCCCATTCGTAAGGTGGAAAATGGACCATTATCACACTTTATCGTCATTGATAGCATGCTTTCAGAAGCGGCAGTGATGGCTTTTGAATACGGTTATTCAATTGCAGAGCCAAGGGCCTTGGTTATTTGGGAAGCGCAGTTTGGTGATTTTGCCAACAATGCACAGGTGATTATCGATCAGTTTATTACTTCAGGAGAGTCGAAATGGCGTAGGATGTCGGGGCTCGTTTTGTGGCTGCCGCATGGTTATGAGGGGCAAGGGGGGGAGCACTCTTCAGCGCGATTGGAGCGTTTTTTACAGCTGGCCGCAGAAGATAATATTCAAGTTGTTAATCCAACCACGCCAGCGCAATTGTTCCATCTGCTGCGTCGGCAATATCTGATCAAAACCCGCAAGCCATTAATTCTCTTTTCACCTAAAAGTTTGTTACGAAAGCGGTTGACCTTCTCATCATTGGTTGATTTAACCTCGGGCGGTTTTCAGCCATTGCTTGCGGAAAGCTTGCCCGCTGTCGTTGTTGCCAATGTGCAGCGGGTATTGCTCTGTTCAGGGAAGGTCTATTATGATCTTTTTGAGGCGCGTGAAATATTGAAACGCTATGAAGTTGCGATTGTTCGCATTGAATCGCTCTACCCGTTTCCAAAAACGATGTTGATTCAAGAGATGGCGAAATATCATGCCACAACCAAGGTCTTATGGGTGCAAGAAGAGCCTGAGAATCAAGGAGCGTGGTATCAAATCAAGCACCATCTCAAGCGCTCGCTGCTGCCGACGCAGAAATTGTACCATATCAGTCGCGCTGCGCTTGCTGCCCCAGCATCGGGCTCATCAAAACGACATGCCATGGAGCAACAGTTGTTGTTAGATCGTGCACTGACTTTGTAAAGTCTCAATAAAAAAACCGCACTATATTGGTATAGCGCGGTTTTTAAAATGGGGTTCGATGCTTTAAATCTGTTGCTTATGCAGCAGAAGGTGTTGCAACATGCGGGTGTTCATCATGGGCATCAATCATTGCATCGGCAAGCCCTTCAACTGTTTCTAAGTGATTCTCTTCTTCAGGCTCTTCTTCAGTAGGGATCATATCCATGGCATAATCCCATGCATATTTTGCCCCTGCAGCCGCAGCCAAGGCTGTAATTACAGAGATCGTTAAACCACCACCAACCACGCCGACAGCAGCAGCGCTGATGGCTGTCGCGATTCCAGCTCCAGCTGCTTCTTTACCTACATCTTTACCCGCTTCTTCAAGTGTAACCTTGCCATTACGGAAATCTTTATAATTTTTTGCAGCTGCCGCAGATCCACCAACAATCGCACCCAAGGCCCCCATGCCCGTTGTTGATGATGCTAAAAAAGGTCCAAGTTGAAATGCCATGTTTTGCTCCTTAACGCGAAATTGATCGAGACTTTAACAATCTGAGAATAAAATTAAACTGCTAATTTAATGAGGTTTTAATCGATAAGTGATCGGACAGCAAGATCAATGCGATCCATCGCATCTTCGATGGTTTCTTGCGCAACAGCATAGGAGATTCGTAAGTGACCAGGTGCGCCAAACTCAGTGCCAGGAACCAAGGCGACGCCCGCCTCTTCAAGCAACCATGCACAGACATCAATATCACTGTTTAGCGAGAGACCGTTGCTGCATTTTTTACCAAGCCATGCGGCGATCGATGGAAAGAGGTAGAAGGCACCATCAGGCACCATGCAGTTGACACCTTTAATTTGATTGAGGCGATGAACCAACCAAGTGCGCCGTGTTTCGTAAGTGTGAACCATTGCATCAAGGGCATCCGTAGGGCCTGTGAGTGCGGCAAGTGCTGCTTTTTGTGAGATAGAACATGGGTTTGATGTGCTTTGACTTTGCGCTTTGGCCATTGATTGAATGAGATGGCGCGGTCCCGCACAATAACCGATGCGCCAGCCTGTCATGCAATAGGCTTTTGAAACACCATTGAGGGTGATGGTTCGCTCTTTTAGGTCAGGGTTTACTTGTGCAAAGGTGAAAAATGCTTTGCCATCAAAGAGAATTTTCTCATACATATCATCGGTGGCGATGGCTACATTAGGATAATCGCGTAACACTTCGCCAAGTGCGCGTAGCTCATGCTCGCTGTAAGCCATTCCGGTTGGGTTCGATGGCGAGTTGATAATGACCAAGCGTGTGCGCTCGGTCAGGGAATTTTTTAATTGTGCAGCGGAGAGTTTGAATTGATCTTCGGCCGAGGTTGGCACAATCACAGGAACCCCTTCAACCAGTTGCACCATGTCTGGGTATGATACCCAGTAAGGCGCGGGGATGATCACTTCATCGCCTGTATTGATGATGGCAACCAAAAGGTTGTAAATACACTGTTTGCCACCACTTGATACCAGAATATCATTGATATCATAATCGAGATGGTGATCGGTTTTGAATTTATTAACAATCGCTTGCCGAAGCTCAGGGATGCCATTCACAGCCGTGTAGCGCGTAAAACCATCTTCAATAGCAGTGATTGCTGCTTTTGCTGCATGCACGGGGGTATCGAAGTCGGGTTCACCCACAGAGAGGGAAATGATATCGCGCCCTTGTGCTCTCAATTCAGCAGCTTTCGCCGTGATGGTTAAGGTTGCTGAGGGTTTAATTTGCTGGATTCGTTTTGATAGGGCGATCATGGTTGCTCCTGCGATTTATTGAAATTGAGCCGCTTGTTTACTCCAATTTCCATTGGGGTAGTTGTGGATCAATAAGATAGCGGTGTCACGCGCACAGCTATGTACGCCGAGATTGTCATAAGCGGTTGCGAGCAAAAAAAGCGCCTCTTCAATCGAGGGCGTTGTTTGATAGTTTTCAAGTACGGTTTGGAAGTGGTTGATTGCAGCAATGTACTCTTTGTGGTCAAAGTAAAACTTGCCAATAATGAGTTCATGTTCAGCAAGCTGATTGTAGAGATGCTGTAATCGTTTTTTGGCATCGAGAGCATATTCACTCTGGGGAAAGTCTTTAAGCAGTTGCTCAAAAGCTTCAATGGCTTTCTGGGTTGGTTCCTGATCGTTGGTTGATGGATTGGTTTGCTTTTGATGGCTCATCGCCAGCATGTATTGCGCATAATCTTTTTGCGAGTGGTAAGGGTGATTACTAATAAATTGTGTGGCCAGTGTTTCACTTAAAATATGTTCACCACCCTCATACGCAGCATAAATCCGTAGCAGTTCTGCTGAGATGGTGTATTGACTGTAGGGATGTTTGGCGGAGAAGTCGGCAAGAAAAAGGTTGGCTCGTGAAAAGTTGTTGCTGGCGATCAACTCTTTGGCTTTGAGGTAATCAAGTTTTGCCGATTCAGAGGGGGGAATGTTTTTTGTGCTGCATGAAAAAAGTAACAAGGTCATCATGCAGAGGGTCAGAATGGATGGTATTGAAAATTGCATGGCGATATCTTAGATGAGAGTGTGCTTGGCTACAATCGAAAGGTGGCGCCCTGCATCAAACTGATCACGACGATGTGAAAAATAGAGCTCGGGTTGGCAATGGGTGCAGCCTGAAATGATTTCAATATGCTCATTGAGAACGCCTATATCAAGCAGTTGATGTTGGTTGATCTCTTTTAAATCGGCACGAAGTGGCTGTATGAGTGGTAAGGGGAGGTCGCATGTTTTATAAAGTTGATTGGCAATAGGGAGATTCACTTCAAAACAACATGCTTCAATACAAGGTCCAAAGCTGGCAATGATATTTTCAGCAGTGCATCCATTGGCAAGCATCTCATCAACGGCAACTTTAACAATTTGATTGGCGGTGCCTTTCCAGCCTGCATGAACAGCGGCGATGATGCCGCGCTGCACATCAGCGAGCATAATGGGAAGACAGTCGGCCGTGCGGATCGCTAGTGGGGTATCTTCGTGTTGACTTAATAAGATATCGGCAGGGATATTGTGATATTCACCTGGGCCTTCGCACCAAAGTGAATGGGTGTCATGTACCTGTTTGGCTTGATGGGGCTGGGTGGGTAATGATGACCAACGCATCAACTGTAGAAGATTGTATTGCAGATTGTAGGGATCATCACCCACTTCTGTTGAAAAGTTTAAACTATTGAATGGCTTGGGGCTGATGCCGCCACGACGGGTGCTAAAAATTGCCATAAAACCATGTTTGTTAAAGAGTTCGGATTGTAATATGCGTGATTGAATGAGCGGTTTTTTCATCGAGATAGGTGCCTCTTTTATGAATAGTGCTGCCGTAAGGCTAAATCCAGTTGGGTTAAATCATGGGGGAGAGGGGCGATACAGTGGATGTATTCATTACTGATAGGATGTTGGAATCCGAGTACTTCTGCATGCAGAGCTTGATGATTTAAGCTTTGAATCGCGGCAGAGACTTCAGGTGAAATTTGTTTGCCAGGGTTAAAGTGGCGCCCATAGGTGGCATCACCAAGAATGGGGAGTTGCATGTGAGTGAGATGGACGCGGATTTGATGGGTTCGTCCTGTTTGCAGTGTTAAACGAATGCGGCAAAAGCGTTGTGCAAAGTTTTGTTCGATTGCGATATCGGTAATGGCCATCTTTCCTTGGGGATTGATCGCCATTTTTTGACGGTTTTGTGGATGGCGGCCAATGGGTTGTTCAATGCGTTGTTGTTGCCATGACACACTCCCGCGCGACCACGCGATGTATTGTCGATCAATATCATGTGTTGCAAAAAGTTTGGATAACCCCGTATGCGCAGCCTCTGACTTGGCAACCACCAAACTTCCTGAAGTCCCTTTATCCAGGCGATGGACAATCCCAGGTCGTTCAACACCATTGATGCCAGGAAGCGTTTGACAATGGTGAAGTAGGGCATGGACCAGCGTTCCCGAATCGTGCCCTGCGCTGGGATGAACCACCATGTGCGCGGGTTTGTTGATCACCAAAAGGTGTTCATCTTCAAAGAGAATATCGAGAGGGATCGCTTCTGGTTGAAGGTCAAGTGGAACTGTTGAAGGGATGGTCAGTTGGAATAGATCGCCTTCATAAACTTTTTGAGAAGGTCGAACACCATGCTCTGAGTAGAGGTGACCCTCTTTAATCAGTGCTTGAACTTTACTGCGTGAGAAATCCGTAAGGGTTGCCAAGGCTGCATCCAAACGCTGACCATTCAAGGGTTCTGGAATGGTCAGCGAAAGTCTGCTTGAGGAATCACGCGTTGTTTTCATCACCTGAATGTTTCACTTCATTTGCAGAAGGGATGGCTGTAGGTGTCGTTGATGGCGTGTTTCCATTTTGCGCAGCGGATTTTTTGGGAGCCGTTGTTGATGCACCATCCGATGTGTCGTTGGCAGTGGATGCATTGGCAGAATGCTCCTTCTGTATTTGAGGTGCAGGGTTGTCTGCAGACTCACCTATTTCACGGTTGTTATCAGAAGCGTCATCATTGCCTTTATGACGCGGACGACGACGGCGACGCGGGCGTTTGCGTTTGCTTCCCTCTTCTGAAGTTTGTTCGCCTGATGACTCTTCACTGGCGACATTCGATGAGGGAGCGTTCGGTTCTGTTACTGTCGTTATAGCGGCTTGGGTTACCGTTGTTTTTTCAGGGGAGATCTCGTCACTGTTGTTGGCAGTGCTGTTTTCATCAGTGGTTGTCTCGCCATTGGTTTCGCGCGATTTGTTTGGCCGACGACGGCGACGACGACGACGGGCTGGTGCTTCACCTTCTGCAAGCGCGGGGTTGTTTTCTAAGTTCTCGCTGATCAAATTTTCATCATTTTTGGAAGAAGGGGGGGTATCTTCGTCCTCTGCTTTCGGCGTTGAAGCGCGACGGTTTCTATTGCGATTGTTTCTGTTTTCACTGCGGTTTTCATTGTTTCTAGTAGAGCGAGGTTTGCGCGCCTGTGGGGGGGGCGTTGGGGTGTTTTCCTCTACAGAGCTCTCTTCCACCTTAGGCTCCTTGCGACCAAATAAGGTTTCAAGCAGCAATGTCCACCAACTTTTTTTGATGACTGCAGGTGTAGTTGGCTGCGTGATTTCAGGGATTTCAGGCACACCTACCACCGGTTTCAATGCCTTTAATTTGCGACCTGGACGAATGGGTTTCTTGTTTTTCCCAGTATCTTCCAAGACCTCCATGCGTTTTTGGTTCTCTTCATTCCAGTGGCGTTCGATACGGTAGTGTGGGATATCAAGTTCGGGGCGAATTTGAATGGAGACTTGAACTTCGTACATCTCTTCAATGCGTGCAATGGAGTCGCGTTTGTTGTTCATCAGATATTCGCCCGTTTCAGATGGAATCTGAACAACCAGTGTTGGTTTTTTGCCTGCTGCGGCAAGATCTTCGATGCGTGTGAGCATTTGCAGTGCCATGCTTTCAACCGTACGGATTGACCCTTTCCCCTGGCAGCGTGGGCACTCTTCCGTGGTTGTTTCACGCACGCTTGGGTGGAGGCGTTGGCGAGACATTTCCAATAGGCCAAAGCGTGAAATTCTCGTTACTTGCACCCGCGCTTTGTCGTAAGCGGTGGCGTTACGCAACTCCTCTTCTACTTGCTGTGCATGTTTTCGCGAGGCCATATCGATGAAGTCAATGACAATCAGGCCACCAATATCTCGAATGCGCAGTTGGCGTGCGATTTCACGCGCCGCTTCGATATTGGTTTGCAGCGCTGTATCATCAATATGTTTGCCGCGAGTGGAGCGTGAGGAGTTGATATCGACCGAGGTTAAGGCTTCCGTTGGATCGAATACGATCGAACCACCTGAGGGTAGTCGCACTTCGCGTTCGTGGATATCTTCGCATTGGCCTTCAATATTGTAGTGACGAAACAGCGGTTTTTTGCCACGGTAAAGTTTGACAATCTTCTCTTTCCCGGGAATGACAGCGTGAACAAACTGTTTGGTGCGGGTATAGGTTTCGTGGTTATCAACCCAGATCTCTTCGATATCTTCGGTGAAATGGTCGCGGATGGCGCGGGTGGCGAGATCACCTTCAAGGTAGATCAAAGCTGGCGCGGGGGCGGTATCCCCTTTGATACGAATTTCATCCCACAGGCGACGCAAATACATGTAATCGCGCTCAAGCGATTCCAGTTTTTGATCTTTTCCAGCCGTACGGACGATCAAGCCCATCGATTCAGGAACATCAAGTTGGGTGAGGATCGCCTTCATTGCTTTGCGGTCATCATCACTTAATTTGCGTGAGATTCCACCACGGTTGGTGTTGGGGCTTAATACCAGATATCGGCCTGCAAGGGATATTTGAGTGGTCAGTGCGGCGCCTTTGTTGCCCCGTTCTTCTTTGACCACTTGCACAAGAATTTGCTGTTTGTTATCAACTAAGTCTTGAATGTTCATCTTTCTGGAGTCTGCGGTTTTGTCGGCGCTTGCTTTCCAGTAGTCAGGATGAATTTCGTTGAGTGGTAAGAAACCTTGGCGGGCTGAGCCATATTCAACAAAGGCGGCTTGTAAACTGGCTTCTACCTTGGTGATGGTGCCGCGATAAATGTTTCCTTTGGTGACTGCTTTTTGTGCTGATTCGATATTAAGTTCTTGTAAGTAGTCATCTTCTATGACCGCGACACGACTCTCTTCCTCGTGTGATGCGTTGATTAGCATCAATTTTTTCATGATAGCATTCCTTTGCCATCTATGGTTTAAGTGAAAGTTGGAGTGAACATACGCGCAATCCGTGGATGCGGCGAGGCTCTTTTCTAACAGTCTTTCTTTACCCATTTGGATTTAATAAAAAAACCAAGTGGATAGTAAACAAACAATAGATGATTTTTTTGTATAAAGGCTCGACACAGGGGAGGCTGTTTTCTGTTCCTTGGTATATTGTATTATCAATGTACTGGGAATCTGTATACTCTCTGCGCTTATTTGAAGCTGCAGGTTAAAGCCAACCGACGCTTTGTGGAGCATCTTTATCAATGGGCATACTAGCGAGTAGGAGAGTGTTTTGGCAAGTAACATCGATGAATCAAACTGTTTGGTGGATGAGAATGAAGCGGGATCGCGGCTGGATCGGTTTTTATTGCGCCGATTGAACGGTATCGATCGTTCGTTGGTTTTGCGCTTGATTCGTAAAGGCAATGTGCGCGTGAATGGCAAACGGATGAAGCCGGAAGGTCGGTTGAATTTGGGCGATACGATCTTTTTACCCCTCTCTCTTCGTAGCGGCGAGCCTTCATCGACAAAGAGAGCGCAGGAAGAACACACTATTCCCCAACATATCCTCAATAGCATTGAACGACTTTATGAAGATGATGATTTATTGATTCTCAACAAGCCTGAAGGGGTGGTTGTGCATGGTGGAAGTGGACACGATGCGGGGTTGATTGAGTCGTTAAAAAAACAGTTGGGATTGGATGAGCTTCGTTTGGCGCATCGTCTGGATCGTGACACCAGTGGTTGCCTGTTGTTGGCGAAAAATCTGTTAACCTTGCGTGAGCTCACGGCCGACTTTCGTGTGCGCGATGTGCAAAAAACTTATCTCGCTTGGGTTGAGGGGCACCCTTATCCTTATGCCGCACGCATCACTTCACATTTGAGTAAAGGGGTGGTTCGTGGGGGCGAACGGATGGTGGTCTCGAATGATGAGGGGCAAGAGTCGGTGACCGATTACCAAGTGATTTTGTTGGCTGAAAAAGAGGGGCTTGATTATGCGATGGTTGCTTTAACGCCGCACAGTGGTCGTACGCATCAGCTTCGTGTGCAGATGCAAGTGCAAGGCCATGCGATTTTGGCAGATGGTAAATATGCGACGCAAGAGGCGCAAAAGTCCGCCAAGAAAGTGTTGGGTTGCAAGGCGTTGGCACTGCATGCATGGCGTTTGAAAATTAAACACCCGCGTACGGGTGCTCTTCTCGATGTACGCGCTCCTTTTCCAAAACGGTGGCAAAAGAGCTTTGCCAATGTCGGTTACGAACTTTGTGCCGAGGCGCATTTTTAATGCGAGGTATTATTCTGTATCGGCTTAAGACACTATTTTGCTAATCAAAGCGCTTGGTGTAGGCGTGGCAGTAGGGCTGCTTGTGGTTTTGGTCGTAGTAATTTTGGTGATAAGCTTCGGCAGGCCAAAACTTGTGTGCTTGTATTAGATGCGTGACAACGGCGTAGTTGCGTTTTTTTAACTGTTCAATGAGAGACGCCGCAATGCGTTTCTCCTGCTCATTGTTGTAAAAAACTGCAGATAAATATTGGCTGCCAATATCAGGACCTTGACCATTGGCTTGGGTGGGGTCGTGAATTTCAAAGAAAAATTTCGCCAGTTCGGTGTAGCTGATACGGCTGGGGTCATAGGTGACCTCGACGGTTTCTAAATGGCCTGTTTTCCCATCGGAGACATCGTGGTAGGTGGGATTTTTCACACTGCCCCCCATATAACCCGATGTGGCGGCAATGACGCCGGCCTTGTGTTCAAAAAGATATTCAATGCCCCAGAAGCATCCACCCGCAAAATAGGCGTTGGCCTGCTGAGGGGGCGATGCGTTGAGTGTGTTTGGTTGTGAGTCGGCAATAAAGGTGAGTGAAAGTGAGTTGACGCAGTGGCGGGTGTTTTTAGGTGTTAATCTTTCGCCTTTGAATATATGACCCAAATGGGCGCCGCAGCGTGCGCATACGATTTCAGTGCGCTCTCCATCGCTATCGGGTTTTCTGAGCACTGCTCCAGGGATTTCATCATCAAAACTTGGCCAGCCGCAGCTTGATGCAAATTTACTGTCCGATTGGTAAAGGGGGGTATTGCAGCGTTTGCATTGGTAAGTTCCTTGTTCAAAGAACTGATCGAACGCACCGCTGAAGGGGCGTTCCGTCCCTTTGTGAAGGATAATGCGCTTCTCTTCGGGCGTGAGTGGGTTGAATGTATTCACGGATCGCTCCTGTGCATCGGATGGAATGGAAGATAGAAAAAGGGAGAATATGGCAATGCATTGCCAGTATCTTGGCATCATTACGGTCACCTCCTTATCGATCAACTATAGTCAACCATTTTACTCAGGTAAAGATCGCGTATTAAAAACTATATTCAATTTCACCGTAGAGACGATGGTTGTTGTTAAAATTGGCAAAGAAACCGCGTTTGCCACCGAAGAGATCGAAGCCGATGCGGCTGATCAGTTGATCACTCCACTCATAGTTTACTTTGGGGCGTACCATCCAACTTCCTGTATTCCACTCCATCATGGTAATCATTTCGGGTTTGAGCTTCTCATTCATATAATCGGTGGAGATCATCATGCTCACAAAGCCGGATGATGCGGGCTCGGCGATGTTGGCCTGCCAATTGGGAATGAAGCGTTGGAAATATTGCGGTGAGATGCGCCAGTTATTGGCGGTGTAATCGATGCCAATGGCTGCGTTGTAGGTGGTATGTTGTGCTGTTGAACTGTTGGGAGTGATGCCTGTTAAGTTGATCGGCTCTTGAATGCGTGCCGCCATTTCAGCGCGTAACACCCATGCGCCAAAGGCGTTGGAGAATGAGCTTCCGACGGTATGCATTTGATGATACCAGGGGGTAAGGGTGAGAGTGGTTGGGTTGAGGAGCGCTTTTTGCATCACTGGCGTATCGTTCCAACCGTAGTACCAATTGAGTGAGAGATCCCATCCGGCAAGGTTGCTACGCCATGCGGCACCATATTCACTGTTTTTCAGTGACCAGTTGGGGCGTGTGGTTCCCGATCTGATAATGCTTTGCATGCCGGCAGGAGTAGGGGGATGAATGCTCCAGCGCGAGCCGATAGGTGCCATTTTTGCAGGCTTTGCATCTGGGGTGGCGATGAACTCAAATTCATGCTCGTTGTCACCCAAATAGGCGTAGTAGTTAATGCGAATGGCCCATACTCCAATGCGTGAATCGAGAAAATCATCCAACACAAACTCACGCATATCCAGAGGATTAACGACATCGAGCATGCGTAAGCCATCGGTTTTCCCCCAAATAATCTGCTGCATACCAATGCGTAGATCATAATCATTGGCATGGTAGAGCAAATAAGCCTCTTTGGCTTCGGTTTGGGTGCGATAATGTCGTTTGATGGCTTGGGTTAGATCGCTGCTGTTGGTCGTATTGAGATCCATGGCGGCATCGTAGAGATTGAGAAAACGGCTGCGAAATTCCCAATCATTGCCCAGGGTTCCTTCGGGTTTGAGATCAAGTCGATTTTGCATTTTATCCAGATGATGGGTGCCGCTGATGAAATAGGCTGTCTCATTTTTGAAGCTGCCGTGTAGTGTCATATCGAGCGCATAAGCCTCGTTGCAACCGATTATCGCGAGCAAGGGAATAAAAATGAGCTGGATAACGCTTTGTTGATGGATATTCATGGCGCTCAATGTTTTTGTAAGCGTAACAAAACAGGGAAGAGGTAGCAGGTTGCCAAATAGCAGATTACCATGGTGGCGGCAATGAGTGCACCCAGTTTCATTTGTGGATAGAGGGCTGCTGAGAGTAAAACTAAAAAACCACCGACAACGACAAAACTGTTAAAGAGTATGGCATGACCCACGGTGCTGTTGGTTTCACGCACGCAGGAAGGGTAATCTTTTCCACTTGCTTTCAGTTCATGGTAGCGGTGGAGGTAGTGAATGGCAAAATCAACCCCAATGCCCATTGCCATGGCTCCAGTGAGGGCTGTGGCAATATCAAGGGGAATGCCAAAGTTGCCCATCATGCCATAATTGACGGTGACGGCGAGCGCCACGGGAATCATGGCAATTCCTGCCATGCTCACTCGACCAAAAATCCACCAGCAGAGTAAAAATATGGCGATAACCGAGACGATGAGCGAGGCAATTTGACCATTGATAATCATATCCGCCAATCGGGAGACCGTAAAGCCTGTCCCTGCCCATGCCACTTTGAATCCTTGCTCTGCTGGGAAATAGTTTTGGAGTGCTGTATCAATGTTGGCGATAATCGCTTGCACGGTATTGGTCGCATCGGTTTTGAGATTGATGCGAAGATGGGCTTGTTGATAGTCACCGGTAATAAAGGTTTCAAAATCATCAGGCGCCCCTGAAAAAGAGTAGAGCAGCAGGTATTGTGCCGCAAGCTCACTGTTGTCTGGAACCTTGCGCCACGCTGGATCATCATTGTGTAAGGCTTGGTTCATGGTGCTCAGAAACTCAGCAATAGATGCGGTATCTCCCACCATCGGTTGTTGTTCTAACTGCTGTTGTAGCTGCGCAAGGTGTTGTAAAAAAACAGGTTCCAATAAGCCATTCTCACGCCCTGTGTCGATCATAATGTCGAGCGTTGTGGTTCCTGAAAAATGAGCATTTAAAAAGGTGTCGGCGGCGCGAAGAGGGTCACCGGGTTTGAATTGTTCAACCAATGAGGCATTGACTTGCAGTTTGACCACCCCTATGAATGCGACCATGATGAGGAGTGCGAAGAGTATCGTAATGCGTTTGGGATAATTTAACACCGTATTGCCAAGCCATTGAACATAGCCAGAAAAGAGTGGTTTCCGTTCGGCATGACTTGATTTTTCTGGTAGAAGTATCAGTGCTGACGGGAGTAGCAGCATGGTGATAAGCAGAGCATAGGCGATACCAAGGGTAGCAAAAAGACCAAAATCTCGTATGGGTGGAAGCTCGGATGCCATCATCGATAAAAAGCCAGCGCCTGTTGTCACGGAGGTGAGCAACATCGGTTTCCAGAGTTCATGCATGACCTCGGTGATTCGTTCTTTGCGATGGGCATAGGCTTGGTAATGGGCGAGCAGCCGTTCACGGCTAAGAAAATGGACCGCATCGGCAATGCCAATGGCAAGAATGAGAATAGGGAGCATAGTCGTGATGGTGTACATTGGTGCTTTTAGCGCAGCCATTGTTCCAAGCGTCCATATCTCTGCCATGAGAACGACCAACATTGGTAGACCCACGCCGCGCGGGGTGCGAAATGAGAGAAATAACAATAAAATCAACACGCCCATGACCAGAGGTTGCATCCGTTTCATCTCCTGCGGCATGTATTGGCCAAAGACGCCCTCAATGACAGGGCGACCTGCAATAAAGAATTGTACCTCTGGATGCTCGGCTTCGAGCGATGTGACCTTTGTTTGCAGCAGGTCGTAGATGGCGGCATAGGTATGGCGGGCATTGGGCTGGGGGCGTACGATAAAAAGGGTGCCATGGCCATCGGCTGAAGCAATGACATCTTCATAGATGCCAAAATCGTGCATGCGTGTTTTTAGATGTTCAATGGCTTGGGTGACCGCTTCCGAATTGTTGGCGTCGATATCTAGAAAGTCATTCAGAAAGGGTAAGACGCTCATGCCATCTTCTGAGCCCTGAATATCTTTAATGGTAGCAAGAGAGAGTAGGTCATTGAGTGCTAATGTACGGAAAAGGGGCTCTGTAGATAGCCAATCGGTGAGTTCTTGAACGAGGTTGAGGGTTGCTGCATTGTAGATTCCACTGGGGCTATTGTTCATCAGTCCAATAATCACCATGTCTGTGCTGCCGAACCGTTCTTCTAAGACCTTGGTGTTGATATAGGCATCGCTTTGCTTGGGAAGCATGGCATCAAGATCCGTTTCCATGGTGAGATGGCGTATTTGCCCAATAGCCAGTGCGGTGAGGAGAAACAGTAGCAGTAAAACAGTTTTAGGATGGGCAAGAATGCGTTGGAAAATTGAAGACATCGTGTGTTATCCCCTTGGTGTGATGAGAGATGGGTGGATTGTTACAGCATGATCATTTTTGGCGATGAACATTAATTGGCACGGTAACCCATTTTGAGCATCCGTTCAGAGAAGAGCCGATCTGACAGGTTGCTGTTGTATTGTTGTTCACTGAACGAGAGTTCCGTAATGTGTTGACTTTGAATATTTTTCATCACCATGTGTCGCACACTCCAGATGCCATCGATCGCTTCAACCTTATCTACAATCAGGGTTTTGAGGTGCTGCGCTTTACGGTCCCAATAGTCGATGCGTACGGCGATAAGGATATCTTTGCGGATATAGCTGATCGTTTTTGTGTAGCCGAGATTTTTTTGCAGATCTTCCGTTTTGGGTGTTGCAGAAATTTTCCAGCAATCATGGTTGTCGATGATTTCAGAGCCTAATAGGGTCCAGTTATAATCTTCGAGTTCGGGTGTCTGCTTGATGTCTTCAAAGGTGAAATCGGTCCCCATAAAATAGTCACCTCGGTCGGAT
Source organism: Zetaproteobacteria bacterium (assembly GCA_002753275.1). Classification (GTDB taxonomy): domain Bacteria; phylum Pseudomonadota; class Zetaproteobacteria; order Mariprofundales; family Mariprofundaceae. The sequence continues at coordinate 27,732 of PEAA01000003.1, forward strand.
GAGGAAATTCTACGAACTTTTTTCAATGCGGGAAGATAAAGCCATTGGTCATCATCTCTTGCCACACCATCGTAGTCGTAGGTGAGCAGGGCTGTATCTAAAATATTGGCAGGTTTTAGAAAGTAAGAGATTGATTTACTGTCGGCACCATAATCTTTGCGAAAGGCGATCATGTGGCGCTCGCGTACACCGCCGCGTTTATCAATCAACTTTTGGTCAATCTTTTGAATAAGATCCTCGCCATCATCCCGCTGATCCACCGCTTGCATAATGGAGAGCCCCGTTGGGTTTTCCACTGGCGTCTCTGCTTGGCTATAGGTTGGAATGGCCAATAGGGTGAACGATATGAGCGAGAGTGGAAGGAGGGTTGTGAATTTCATGGGTTTGCTCCATAGGTTGATTTTTTCTCGATAAGTAAGTGCTTTAAGGTGTTCAATGCGGAAAATAATTGCGTTCGCTGCGCTTTTGGAAACCCCGCCAATAGGCTCTCTTGGAAGGATTGTACGGCATTTTGCATTGTTTGAAGTGCCTCCACTCCTTTGTCGGTGAGTGAAAATTGGTAGCAGCGGCGATCACAGGGGGCGACGGAGCGGTGGAGAAAACCTTGCTTAACCAAGCCATCCAGTCGTCGGGTGACCGTTGCTTTATCACGCAGCATCATGGCGACAATATCGCGTTGCCCCATCACTTTTTGTTCATGAATGCGATAGAGAATGCCAAAGTCTTGAGCATTACAAGCGTAGCCTGATGCTGAAAAATCTTCGGCAATGGCATGGGTCATCAAGGCTGCAACTTGATTGATTTGAAATCCAAGCGCATGTTCCAATTTGAAGGGGGGAAAATGATCTTGCGTATCGCTCATAGGCAGCGAGCTTAGTTAATTAGTTGCGGTATGCAACTAAATTTTTATACGGAGAATGGGTCTTAGAACAATCCTTGTTCAAAATCGTAAAAGGCTTGGCGAACTTCCGCTTTGGTGTTCATTACAAACGGCCCCCCGCGCGCCACGGGTTCATGAATCGGTTTCGCGGCGATGAGCAACAGGCGGCAGTCAGTTTCGTTGGCCTGCAGTTGAATGGTGGCGCCGAGGGAGAGTACGGCCAAATCATCACGATGCAGCAGTTTTGATTGCCCCTCTTGATCATCGAGCGTGATTTCACCCATAATGACATAGAGAAAGGCGTGATGTTCGATTGGCAGTGATTGTGTAAAGGTGTGTTGTGCGGGTAAATGAATGTCGAGATACAAAGGTTCGGTAAGAGGTTGTTGAATGACTCCTTGGGTACCTTGGTCGGTGGTGCCAGCAATCACCCGTACGATGGTGCCGTTGGACTCGGTTTGTATGGGAATTTTATCAGCAGGGTACTCTTGATAACTGGGGAAATCCATTTTGTGTTGGGCCGGTAAATTGACCCAGAGTTGAAAGCCTTCAAGCAGACCATCTTGCTGTTCGGGCATTTCAGAGTGAATGATGCCACGGGCTGCGCTCATCCATTGAATTCCACCTGCTTCAATGATCCCTTCATGGCCGGCGTTGTCTTTGTGACGCATACGCCCGGCAAGGAGGTAGGTGACGGTTTCAAAACCACGGTGAGGGTGGGGCGGAAATCCAGCAATGTAGTCATCCGGTTGATCGGAGCGAAAAGCATCGAGCATTAAAAAAGGGTCAAGCATGGGCAGAGAGGGGGTGCCAATCATACGGGTCAGTTGTACGCCTGCACCATCTTGGGTGGCGATTCCATGAACGATGCGTTCAATATGACGCGTGGTGTGAATCGGAGATGAGGTCGTCGAAGGCGTGTGCGTCATAAGGATCCTCGTACTTTCAATATACCGTAAGAGACGGTTTCACAGGGCGATGAAATAGCGCCTGAGTGATGTGACCTCAGGCGCATGATTTTCAAAAATTAAGCTTGTTGAATACCTGCAAGGTACCAGGTTGGATCTTCTGATGTAGGGTTGTGTTGGAAAATCCATGTTTCATTGACTTCTGAATTACTGCTTTCGAGGACTTTGCCACCGGCATCCAGCGTACTTTCACGCATCATCGCGGTAAAGTGAACGGCAACCCAGTCAAGATCGGTTTCATGCCAGCTGCTTAACACCTCTGCGGCCAGTGTCACGGCTTCTGTTTGATGCTGAACATCGCCCGACTGTTCCATCTCTTGAGCAATGCGCTCGCTGATTTCAGGGGTGCAAAAGCTGCGAATATCATGGATATCTTTTGCATCCCACGCCTTTTGCATGCGTACAAAAATATCGCGTGAAGCCTGGGTGAAAAAGTCGAGATCAAGATTGGACTTGATGGCTGTACTTTCAGGTTGGCTTGATCCCATCGCTTGGCTTTGGCGCTGCATCGGTTCCGCATCCAAGCTGTTTTGTTGATCCATTGGGGGAGTAGGATGGCCTGCATAGGCAGTTCGGTTGGCAGGTTGCTGTCCTTTGCGTTTGAAGACCATATAGAGCAAAAAGGCAACGCCTGCAAAGAGCAGGATATCGACAAAGTTAATGCCCTCAAATGCACCGCCAAAGAGCATCGCTCCTAGCAATCCGCCCATGGCAAGACCTGCTAGTCCTCCCATCAGACCACCGCTCATGAAACCACTTTTTTTTGCGGTTGAACTTGAGGCATTGTTTTGCATGGCAGGACTTTTTTGTGCCGGTGATGCCATGCGTTGTTGTCCAAAGCTTTTGCCGCCACCAAAGCGTTTGGCCTCAGCATCGACGGCGCCATAGGGAACAATGCAGGCGAGGGTAAAGATGAGCGCGAATGATTTTAATAAATTCTTCATAAGGCTGGTCATGGGTGTTGATCTCCTAAAAACTGAATATGTGCCACTTGCGCTTGAAACATCGCCAAGCGTAAGGGGTGATTGTTGATGTTTGGCAATGAAAGTGCAATCTTTTTTCGTATCGTGAGCGGTAAAGGGGAGCTTTTTACTATACTTTTTTTTGCTGGGGAAATCCCCGCATGGCTTTGAATGCGCGTGCGTAAATCACGAAGATTGCGCAGTCCCGCCCGATCTTGGCAGGCGGAGATGATCTGTTCGTGCAAGAAACGAATTTGTTGCGCCATGTTGGGGTGGGTGATGCCAATGATGAGGGTGTAACTGTGATCTTCTGCATATTCAAAAAAAACGGGCTCGCTATGTGAAGCCAACATGGTTCCGACAATTCCGGGCCAATCACGGCGAATGCGTGCCAACATTGATAGGGTCTGAAAGCGTTGTTCTCCTAAGATATTGGCAAAATGATCTTGCGCATCCAGAAGTTGTGATCGAGGTCGTTTGGGTTGCTTCATGTTGGGCAATAACGGGATTTAAAAGGGAAGCCGTTTGCCACCGAGTAGATGGATGTGCAGGTGGAAAATCTCTTGCCCACCACCCTCTTTGACATTGATGACAACTCGGTACCCCGCCTCGGCAATGCCTTCATTCTCAGCAATTAAACGCACGCGTTGCATCATGTTGCCAAGAAGTGCTGGGTCGTCGGCATCGGCCAGCGTCGCAATATGCTGTTTTGGAATCAGCAGGATATGGGTGGGGGCTTTGGGGTGGATATCACGAAAGGCGAGCATGGTTTCATCTTCAAATACTTTTTGCGCAGGGATTTCACCTGTGGCAATACGACAAAATAGGCAGTTAGACATTGTGACTCCCAGATCGATGAATAGATTGATGGTTAGCGTGATGCTTTTTCATCATGGCCGGAGACGCCGAAACGGCGCGCCAGCTCTTGCAAAATATCATCGGCGCTTAAATTATGATGTGCAAGCATGATCATCGAGTGAAACCATAGATCGGCCGTCTCATAAATGATCTTTTCACGGTTGCCCGTTTTGCTTGCTAAGATAGTTTCTATCGCCTCTTCTCCGACTTTTTCTAGAATTTTATCTTCGCCCTTGTGGTAGAGTGAAGCAACATAGGAGCTCTTCGCTGATTGTTGTTTGCGATCCTCTAAGATACGGGTCAATTCGTTGAGAATGTCATATTGATTCATAAGGCATCCTTATTGTTGACCCATGCCTCATCTTCATAATGGCGATAGAAGCAGGTTCGGTTGTTGGTGTGACACGCCGCACCGGTTTGTTCAATGGTAAGTAGCAGTGTGTCACCATCGCAATCGAGTTGGATGTTGCATATTTTTTGCACATGGCCACTGCGTTCGCCTTTTTTCCATTGCGATTGGCGTGAGCGGCTGTAGTAGTGGGCATAACCTGTTGCGATGGTTTGATTGACCGCTTCACGGTTCATCCACGCCATCATCAACACTTCACCACTCTTGCGCTCTTGTGCAATGGCGGGAACGAGTCCATCGGCATTAAATTTGATCTGTGCGAAGATGCTCATGCTGTTAGGGTTGCCAAGGCGCGTTTGGCTGCTTCGAGGGTGGCATCAATATCGGCATCGCTATGGGCAGCTGAAACAAACGCGGCCTCATATTGACTTGGTGCGAGGTAAATACCCTCTTCAAGCATAGCGTTAAAGAATTTTCCAAAAAATGCTAAATCACAATGGTTGCTTACATCGCTGCAACAAGTTACTTGGTCAAGTTGTGTGAAAAAGATGGTGAACATCGAACCGACACGGTTACCACTGGCGGCAACGCCCGCCTCTTGACAGCCTGCGAGCAATCCTTCGAAGAGTCGTTTGGATTTGGTTTCAAGATCAGCATATATCGCAGGATTTTGCAGATGTTTTAAGGTCTCAAGCCCTGCACGCATGGCCAGTGGATTGCCTGAAAGTGTGCCCGCTTGATAGACAGGGCCATCTGGCGAAATTTTACGCATAATATCTTCACGGCCACCATAGGCACCGACAGGAAGCCCTCCACCGATAATCTTACCAAGGCAAGTGAGGTCAGGCGTAATGCCAAAACGCGCTTGCGCTCCACCTGCTGCAACACGAAATCCACACATCACTTCATCAAAAATGAGCAGCGCCCCTTCGGCATCGCAGAGATCACGCAGTGCTTGCAAAAAACCATTCTCATTTAACAGCATCACGCCGGTGTTGCCAGGAACAGGCTCGACAATAATGCAGGCGATTTCACCGGGGTTTTCAGCAAAAAGTCGCTTCACGGCATCAAGATCATTAAAAGGGGCTGTGAGGGTGAGTTTGGCATAATCGTTGGGAACACCTGCAGAGTCAGGCTCTCCAAAAGTGGATGCGCCAGAGCCAGCTTTCACCAAAAAACCATCGGCATGACCATGGTAGCCACCCTCAAATTTGATAAATTTATCGCGTCCGGTAAAGCCGCGTGCAAGACGCAGGGCACTCATGGTCGCTTCCGTACCTGAATTGACAAACCGTATCACTTCTATTGAGGGTACCATCGCAATCACTTGTTGTGCGAGGGCAATTTCAAGTTCACATGGCGCGCCAAAAGAGACGCCCGATTGGGCTGTATCTTGGATGCCCTTGAGCACATCAGGATGGCTGTGACCTAAAATCATCGGCCCCCATGAACCAACATAGTCAATATAACGGTTACCATCGACATCTTCAATGTAAGCACCGTGTGCTTTGGCGATAAACCGAGGGGTTCCACCGACGGATTTGAATGCGCGTACAGGAGAGTTAACACCGCCAGGGATGATTTTTTTGGCTTGTTCAAAGTCGATAGCCGATTGGCTTGTAGATAGCATGGAAGCTCCTTTTAAAAGAGAAAAATAAAATTTGTGCAAACGCTATAGGGAAGAAAAAATAGCGGTGATTGATGGTGGAATCTTATTTGAGGTGCCGTGTTTGATTTAACTCCATCAAGAAGCGGTCAACAGCGGCTTTTTGTTCTCCCGATGTTTGGTGCAGACTGCGAGCGGATTGAAGCAGCTCTTGTGACATGCGTGAAGACTCCTCCGATGCCAAGGTTACATCTTGAATACTTCGACCAATCTCTTCCATTCCATCTTTCGATAGCTGTGCGCCTTGAGAGATATCACTGACGGTGACCGATTGCTCTTCCATGGCCGAAGAGATGGTCATGGTGTGTTCATTGATCTCTTCAATGATGCGTGAAATGGCTTGCAGTGCCGTGACTGCAGAAGCACTTTCGTGTTGCATGCTGGCAATTTGGCTGTCGATCTCTTTGGTTGCCTGGCCTGTTTGTTGCGCGAGATCTTTCACTTCGTTGGCCACAACAGCAAAGCCCCGTCCGGCATCACCTGCACGGGCCGCTTCAATCGAAGCATTCAGTGCCAGTAGATTGGTTTGTTCAGCAATATCATGAATGGTATTGACGACATGACCGATATCAGATGAAGCCTGGGATAAACGGTCCATGATCGCATTGGTTTGGATTGCTTCCGCAGCGGCTTGCTCGGCAATTTGCAATGCATTTTGAACGCGGTGGGTCACCTCTTGGATGGTTGCACTCATCTCTTCGGTTGCCGCGGCTGTGGCAGAAACATGGATGATTCCTTGTTCTGTCCCTCCTGAAGCTGATTCTGCTTGAGCCGTGAGCTCTTCAGACATCGAGGCAAGCGCTTCAGCAGCAGTGTTCACCTGCTGAGAACTGCTGTCAACATGGGAGACAAATTGGCTGATTTCACGCTCAAACTCACGAATGATTTCGCTCTCTTTGGCTTGTTCATCAAGCTGTTGTTGCATGATTTTACGCTCTTGCAGTTGATGTGCTTCTCGTTCTTGCAGTGCCAGTTTGAGCCCCATACGCATTTTTTCTAATGCTTTGAGTAAATGCCCCATCTCATCATGAAGATGGGTGACAATGGGGGTGTCAAGTTCGCCTTGCGCAATTTTTTCACTGGCGGCAACGGCCACATGAATCGGGTTGATGAGAGATTTGGCAATAAGAATCGAAACAAAAATGCCTCCGATCAGCAGCACAAGGGTGATAATGATAGTGAGATTGCGTAGCATAACAGCTTCATTAACCATTGTATCTGCCGTAGCTTCCATATCTTCTAATAGATTGTTTTCAATGTTGCGAAATAGGTTGATTCGTGCTGTGGCGGCATTAAACCAGGCCGTTGCATCGACATTGTAAACCTGTTTGTTTTGTGCCTGTTGGCGGTAATGCAGGGCGGTATCAATGGTCTCTTTGTCCAATCCTTGCTGATACATCTGCCATGCTTCTTGACTGGCAATATTTTTAAAGGTGTTTTCCGCTTGGTTCTGATTGGCCACCAATGTGATAAATTTTTCAAAGAGGGCATCTGAAAAAGAGCCCTTGGCAAAAACATTGGAGAGTACTGCGCGCTCAATGCCTGCATTTTCTTTAATCCCGGTATATTGCGCATAAGCTTCCATCATAAGAGAGAGCTTGGCATTGCTCACCACAATATCGATGCCGGAATACGCTTCTGGACCCGCTAAGATTTTTGCAAGCAGCGCAGGGATTTCACGAATGTCTGCAATCAATGCGCTAAAATAACCAACCTCTTGTTGAACTGTCATTGTTAAGTCTGCAATTGATTGACGCGTTGCACGCAATTGATCGAGCTGTTGCATAATATGGGCAAGTTTTGCATCGAGTTCGGGAACATTGAAGAAGTCGTGTTGTTGACTGTATGTTTCAATGTGTTGCGCAAAGATTGCCATATTTTTATCAACCAGTTGTTGTTGCTTGGGTAGCGTATCCGCAAACTTTTGCCCTGTTGAACCGATGTACCCTGCACTCATGCCGCGTTCTTTTTGCAGTTCATGGACCAAGTCCGCCGCATATTGATTGAAATGGGTATATTTAGTGGCAATGGTTTCAACGGATGTTGCGGCATCATGTTTTTCTTTAATGTAAATTCCAGCATAAAAGAGCAATCCGATTGCAGGAAGAATAATGAGCAATAATAGTCGCTTGGATAGAGAAATGTTATGCATGAATACCTCTTTTTCTTATTCGAATCAAGATCGTTTGTATATTTTTCTATCAGTTTTATTTTGATAAGATGAAACAAATGGTGGCATGTTATCAGAAATATTCAATGATCGTTTTTATCTATTTGCGCCAAAATTCAGGGATGAGCAAAACGAAGAAGGTGAAAATCTCCAATCGTCCCAAAACCATGCCGAACATGAGTATCGCTTTGGCGCCATCGGGCAGGTTAGCATAGGTCGTACTTGGGCCGACCTCTCCAAACCCTGGGCCTGTATTGGTGATGCACGCCGCAGAGGCAGAGATTGCGGTAAGCACATCGACCCCTGTGCAAGCGACCAATAAACTGATACAGCCAAAGCAGACAATATAGAGTACAAAAAATCCCCACAGAGCTTGCATGGAGGTCTCATCGACGCGGTGGTTGCTGATTTTAACCTGCATGATGCCATGGGGGTGGATCAGTTTGCGAATTTCACGAATGCCTTGACGAAAGAGCAGAGTTGCACGAACGACCTTCATCCCCCCACCTGTTGAGCCGGCGCATGCACCAATAAACATCGAAGTGAGTAGCAGCATCGTCGTTCCAGGTGGCCAGAGTGCATAATCGCTGATGGCAAATCCTGTGGTTGTGGCAATGGAAATGGTGTTAAAAAAGACCTCATGCCATGGAACATTCATGGTCGTGTGGGTAAGTAAACTGATGAAGATGATCAAGACTGCGAGCCACTTTAAGTAGGTACGAAACTCATCATCTTTCCAGTAGGCGGAGAGGGAAAATCCATGGCGAATGGAGGCAAAGTGGAGGGTGAAGTTAATTCCTGCGAGCAGCATGAAAATCATGATGACGATTTCCATGATGTTGGAATTAAAGTAACCAATGCTGGCATCGTGGGTGGAGAATCCACCAATGGCGATAGTACACATGGCGTGATTGACGGCATCAAACCAACTCATGCCCGCAAGCCAAAGGCTAAATGAGGTAAAAGCAGTCATGGCTAAGTAGATGAGCCAAAGCACTTTTGCTGTTTCAGTCACGCGAGCCGTCAGTTTGTCTTTTGAGGGGCCTGGTGTTTCTGCGCGAAAGAGTTGCATGCCACCAATGCCAAGAAGAGGCATCACAGCGACAGCCAAAACGATAATCCCCATGCCACCAAGCCACTCTTGCATAGAGCGCCAAAAGAGGATTGAGCGTGGCATTTGGTCTAGCCCTGAAAGAATGGTCGCACCCGTGGTGGTTAATCCTGAGGTCGATTCAAATAGAGCGTCAATAATATGGTCGCAACTCCCCGTGGTTAAAAAGGGGATCGCCCCTAAGGATGAGAGCAATACCCAAGCGAAGGCAACGATGAGAAAACCATCTTTGTGGCTTAATCGTTTGGGTGCTTCTTGACCCCATCGCATCATCATCAGCCCGATGCTGATGGTAATGAGGGTTGATAAAATAAAGTCGAGTGTATGACCATCTTGGTAATACCAAGAGATCAGCAGGGGGAGAGTCATGCCAAGCCCAAATAGCGCCCCCAAAATTCCCAGTGTCCAGACAATACCATGAATATGCATGGTTTAAAAAAACTCCAGGTTGACTTCAAATAGTTTTTCAACGGCGCGTAGATCTTTGCTGCGCGTCACGATGATAACATGATCACCAGGTTGAACCATGCTTGCACCATCAGGGATGATCACTTGATTTTTACGCACGATTGCTGCAATAAGCGTCTGTTTGGGGAAGGCAATCTCGGCGAGAGGGGTATTTAAAATACGCGATGTCTGCAAGGCTTCTGCTTCTAAAACCTCCAGGGCGCCAGCTCCCAGCGTTGACATGTTTAAGATTTTCCCCTTGCGCACATGCCTTAAAATGGCCGATGCGGTGGTATAGCGGGGGGATATGGTGATGTTGAGTCCAATTTGACGCACCAGGTCGGTATACATGGCTCGATTGACCAGCGTAATAATGTGTGGGACATTATATTTTTTGGCGATCAAACTTCCTAAAATGTTGGTTTCATCATCGTTGGTCAGAGCAAGAAAATCATCCATTTTTTCGATGGACTCCTCTTCAAGAAGCTGTTGATCGAGTGCATCGCCACAAATAACCACGCTTTTGGAGAGTTTCTCGGCCAGCCACTCGGCACGCTGGCGATCAAACTCAATCAGTTTGGGTGAAAAACCCATGCTTTCGAGTTGCTGTGCGACCACATAACCAACATTACCGCCGCCAGTAATGAGTACATTTCGCTGTGTGTGTGTTTTGCGTTCATAGCCCATAAGAGCTAAGAATGCATCCACATCATTGGACGAGAGGGCAACATAAACACTATCACCTGCCAGTAGAACCGTACTGGAACAAGGAACCTTCCATACCTTGTTGTGTTCATGGGCTGTGATGCAGATACGCAGTGCCTCTGTGACATCGCCAAGCTCTTTAACAGACACACCCGCCAAGAGGCTTTTGGGTTGAATACGAATGCCGATGAGCCGAACTTTTCCATCTGCAAATTCCTGTACATCAACAGACGATGAGATTTGAAAGCGCTTGACAATGGAGTAGGCAGCTTCGCGTTCAGGTGAGATGACCAAATCAATAGGAAGATCATCGCGACCCAATAACCCTTCATAATCCATGTAGTCTGGCTCACGCACACGGGCCATTTTGGTGGTGACTTTGAAGAGCGAGTGGGCAATTTGGCAGGCAAGCATGTTGGTTTCATCATTGGTCGTGGCTGCAATCAATAGGTCAGCATTTTTGGCTCCCGCTTGCTCAAGAATGCTTGGATGGGAAGCGTGCCCTAAGACTGTGCGTACATCCATTGTTTCGGAGACGCGTTGAAGACGGAGGGGATCATTGTCAATGACGGCGACATCATTACCTTCCGCCGAGAGCCTTTGCGCAATATGGAAACCAACTTCGCCCGCCCCTAAAATTAGAACATTCATTGCCCATTTCCCTCGCGTATTAAGCCAAAGCTTTTGATTTTCCGGTGTAACTGGGTGCGCTCGACGCCAATTTCATTGGCTGTTCGGCTAATGTTCCAGTCATGACGATTGAGGCTTTCGAGTAGAAATTGCCGCTCAAAAGAGTGTTTGGCATCACTAAATGTTTGTGGCACAGAAAGATCAAAGTGACGCAGGTTTTCATCTGCAGAGGGTACCTGTGGTGGCGCTGAAAGGCTTGCATCCATGGTGGGCATTTTATCAACGCCAATACAAGTGTCGGGCAGAAGGATGTGACAGCGTTCAATATAATTGCGTAGCTCTCGTACATTACCATGCCAATCGTAGTCTTGCATACGGGCAATGGCCGCATCGGTAAATTCGATCGCTGCGGCACCATTCTCGCGTACATATTGTGCTGAAAGTGATTCGATCAGCAGTGGAAGGTCCCCAATGCGTTCGCGCAGAGGGGGCATGTGCAGCGTGACAACATTGATGCGGTAGTAAAAATCTTCACGCAGCCGTTTTTCTTCTAGCATTTTTTCGGGAGGGTAGGTACTCGCACCGATCAAACGGATATCCATAGGGATCGATTGGTTCCGCCCTTGAATTTGATATTTTTTCTCAAGCATGATGCGTAATAACTTGGCTTGTGTTCCCAAAGGAATATCGGCAATTTCATCGAGGAATGCCGTGCCGCCATGGTGCGTCTCAAAGCGGCCGCGCAGCATGCTGGTTGCCCCTGGAAATGCGGCGTGATCGGAACCAAAAAGCTCGGTATCAAGCTGTTCAGGTGCAAAGCTGGCAATGTTGAGGTTAAGGAATGGAGCTTGGGCACGCATCGATTGTTGATGGATCATGTTGGCAACAATATTTTTTCCGGTGCCATGTTCTCCCAGAATTAATAGATGTGCGTTGCTTTTGGCGATTCGATGAATGGTGTTACGAATGGTTTTGATTTCAGGACTATGACCCACCAAGTCGAAGTCTGTCTGCTCTTGTACCTTTGATTTGAGCATGTTGTTTTCTTGTTCAAGTTTTCGTTTGGCGAGAGCATTGCGTACTAAGATTAACATCTTTTCTGATGAGAGCGGTTTTTCAACAAAGTCATAGGCGCCTTGCCGTGTTGCACGCACAGCGGTGTCAATGGTGGCATGCCCCGACATCATAATCACGGGTAGTTGCGGGTAAATGTGATGGATGCGCTCAAGGGTTTCGAGCCCATCAATTCCGGGCATCCAGATATCCAATAAAATGCAATCGACACGCTGTGTGCGCAGGCGAACAATGGCCTCTTCACCTGAAGCTGCGCTGGAAACAAGAAAACCTTCATCTTCAAAAAGTCCCTGTAGCGAGTCACGAATCGCAGCTTCATCATCTACAATCATTACATGCATGGTCACAATGGTATCTCCATTTGCTGGGTCTGCATTGGCAGGGATAGGCAGAAGTGTGTCGGTTTGGCGTGCGAGAGCAGTTGTAACTGACCTTGGTGATCCTCAGCAATTCGTTTGGCAATAGCAAGCCCAAGCCCTGATCCATCTGCTTTTGTTGAGATATAAGCCTCAAAAATTTTGCCGGCGAGTGTTTCAGGAATGCCGTCACCTTCATCGAGAATATGGAGGTTGATGCTGTGATGATTGAAGGTGGCGTAAAGGTTGATCGGCGCCAGGTTCTCTTCGGTTGCAGCCAAGGCATTGTTCATCAAATTAATGATAATTTGGCGTATCTGATCGAAGTCACAATAGAGGGGTAACTCATGCTCGGGAAAATCGATGTGTACACGACTGTAGGTTTCGTAAAGCTCTTGCATCGAGGTGAAAATGGCAGCAACGGTGCAGTTGTCCATGCGTGGTTTAGGAATGCGCGCTAAGGATGAGAAATCACCGACAAGGCGTTGTAATCGATCGGTTTGGTTAATGATGGCATGGGTACAATGATCAAATACTTTTTGATCATCCACTTGGGTACGAAAACGGCGTTGTAACCGTTCTGCGGCCAATTTTATGGGGGTGAGCGGGTTTTTGATCTCATGTGCAAGGCGTTGAGCGACTTCGGACCACGCTTTATGGCGCTGCGCTTCGGCTAAATCGGTAATGTTATCCATGAGGATAAGGTAGCCTGAGAGTTTACTTAGGGGGGTGTGTTGATCATGAAGACATGTGCCTCGCAATAGCATGATTTGCGATTTTTTGCCCATCATGATTTCAACTTCTTGCTGGAGATATTGCGTTTGTTGATCCTTCATTTCATCAAAGAACTTAAGAATAAAATTAAGTTGTGGGTGCTGTTTTAAGTTGTGAATATCATTGCCAATGACCCAGTCATCATGGTTGGAAGAGAGTTGTTGGAACGCTTGATTGACCAAGCGAATATGACCTTGGTCGCTAAGCAGGAGTGCACCGCTCTGCATGTTGGCAAGAAGCCGTTCTAAGATATATTGCCGTTGCTGACTGTCATTGAGTGATTGTTTGAGGTGGTCTTGAGCAATGTCAAGCGCTTGCATGTTCTGTTTTAAGCGGGTTGCCATTTGGTTGAATGATTCAACCAGTGCACCAAGTTCATCTTGAGGCGATGCTGGAATAATGACATTGAGATCGCCTTCAGTAATACGGTGGACGGCAGAGGCGAGTTGATCGATAGGGGCAGTGAGTTTGCGTGAAAAGAAAATGGCAATCAGCCCAGCAATCAATACGATGGAGAGGGTGATGAAGAGCATAATATGTGTAAACAGTGAGCCAATGGCTTGACGGTTTCGCTCCAGTTCGCGGTAGGATCGGTAATTGTCTTCAATGTTTTTGGCATCATTGACAATTCCTTCGGGTAGGGTTATTTCTGCTTGTAAGACACCAATGATTTTTTGATTGTAACGCAAAGGGGCGTAGCCAACGGCCATTTCACTGCCATCAATGACGGCAAGCTCTGTAGAGGTGTGCCCAATTTTTAGTGCCAGTTTTGCTTGTTCGCTTAAGGGGGGAGGGGTGAGTTCAGCAAGCCCAGTCATGCGAACATTGGCGACAAGGTGTTCATTGAGATCATAAATACGAATGCTTTGCCAGTTATGTTGTTGCATCAATTCTGAAAGCCGTAGATGGAGGGGGGAAAATTGCTCAGGCATCATGGAAAAGCGATTTAGTAATACTTGGTCTGAGGTGACGCTAATCAACCCTTGTTTAAGTTCGTGATCTACGCGGCTGTAAAAACCTTGGGCGAGATGGAGAGCCTGATCCATGACCTTATCAACGCGCACATCAAACCAGATGTTTAATCCTTTTTCGACCACTTGGTGGGAAGATGTTTGAATAATCATGGTTGGAAGAAGTAAAATACCCATAAAGGCGATGACCAGTTTTGAGCGTAGGGGGGAGCCTGCACGCATCGGCTTGTTTTGCAGGGAGCGAACGCTGTAAAGAAGAAAAAACAGACTGAGGATGCCCATGATTCCAATGTTGATCAAGGCAATCAGAGAGGTTTCTGGCACCGTGATATCGCCCCACACGATGCCTGTCACTCCCCACAGTGTTAGGGTCAAAGCAAGGGGGGGGATGCGGGCCATTAATTTCATGGTTGTTGAAATGAGCCTTGCGCCACCGTTTTGGCAAAATGAAAATATGCGCTCCACCAGCTTTCATCGCGCTCACCTTTGAAAATAAGCAATTTGCAGTTTAATGCGTAGTGCTCAGATTCAGATAAGAGTGCACGGTCAAGTAGTGGAAAATTATTTAAAGGGGTTAAAAAATTGAGCGCAGTGTTAAGAGATGAGGTGTTGCGTGTAATGGATCCCGTTGCACTATCGATCAGCATCCAACTCTTTGAAATAAGGTTGGGAATCACTTCGCGAGTCACAATGATTTCACCGATCGGTTCATTGATCCAGTAGGGATTGACCTGTTCGATAGAGACGCTCCATGTGAAGGAGACGGGGGTTCCTTCTTGCAATGCTAAACGGACATCTTCAGGAATCGTAAATTCCTTCAAGGTGACCGTAATGAGCTCTTGCTCGGATGTGGTCGTGAGTTTCGCAAGGTTAGCTGCTGCAAAGAGATGCGCAGGGAGAAGCATGCAGAGCCAAAGCGTGCTGCAAACAATAAGGCGGAGGGCTGTTGAGAGGCTAGGGTTGGACATGGATCAATGCGGTTGCAAGTGCAGCCTCGCAATGATCAGCGAGGCTGCAATCATGAAACGCGTCGTCTATTTTTGCTCGGAGCGAATATAGGCAACCAAAGTATCAATCTCTTCAGCTGAGAATTTTTTGCCAAAGGCTTTCATTGGTGGTTTGCTGCCATTGGTAATAACATCGGTTAAACGCGCGGGGTCTTGGCTCATATCTTTCAGCGCGGGCCCTGTCTTCTTTTTGTCGACAGCATGGCACATGCTGCAATTCTTTTTGAAAAGCGTAGCGCCAGCATCGGTATCGTTGGCCATGGCAGGTGTTGCGAAGAAGCTTGCAGCAACCAGTGTGATAGCATATTTAAGCGGTTGATTGATCATGGTGGTTTCCTTGTCTCATTGAAGATATACAAAGGATGGCGATTGAAAGGTCGCCAAGTCCAATGGATTGAATGCGCAGCATAGCCATTTTTTGCGTCACACACTAGAAGAGATTTTGCAAGGTGTCTTGATATCGACACGCTTGCGGATTTTATTTTTTCATCTTGTTATGATGCGGCATGCCTTTACTTAATCTTAAAAACATTTACAAAGCTTTTGGTCCGCAAGTGGTGCTGGACGATTTATCACTTACCTTGAAACGCGGGGCTCGCGTTGGTTTGATTGGGCGTAACGGTGAAGGTAAATCAACCTTGTTGAAGATTATTGCGGGGTTTGAGGAGCCTGATCAGGGTGAGATCAATTGGCGCTCTGGAAGTGTGGTCGCCTATCTGCCACAAGATCCTGGATTTTGTGCGGGTGAGTCGGTTTTTTCTGTGGTCGCGCATGCGTTGGGTGATGTTGCCGATGTGTTGAGTGCGTATGATGCCGCGGTTGTGGCGTTGGAACATGATAGTTCGGAGACTGCCTTAAAGCATGTGGCCCATCTGCAATCGGAACTTGAGCGATGTGAGGCTTGGCAATACAAAACCAAGGTTGAGGCGGTCATCTCGAAGCTGCAATTGCAACCGCATCAAGATGTCGGCGAACTTTCGGGCGGTTGGCTTCGACGGGTTGCCTTGGCGCGGGCCATTGTGACGGATCCAGACCTTCTCTTGCTGGATGAACCGACCAACCATCTTGATGTGGCTTCGATTGAGTGGTTGGAAGAGTTTGTGGCGGGTTATCCTGGGGCCGTGGTTTTTATTACCCATGATCGTTATTTTCTCGATGCTGTCGCCGAGGAGATTATTGAACTGGATCGTGGGCGTTTGCGCCATTTTGTTTGTGACTATGCCGAGTATCTTGATAAAAAAGCGGAGTTGCTTGCGCAAGAGGATCGACAGCATAAGAAGTTCGACCGTTTTTTGGCCGAAGAGGAGCGTTGGATTCGGCGTGGAATTCCCGCCCGTCGCACCCGTGATGAGGGGCGGGTGCGACGGCTTGAAGATCTGCGTCAGCAGCGTACGGGGCGCCGTTTGCGTGGTAACGATGTCAATTTGCGCGTTGCCAGCGGCATTAAGCCGGGGAAAATTTTGGTGGATATGGTGGATGTCTCTCACGCCTTTGGTTCTAAAGTGATTCTCAAAGGGTTCAATAGCCGCATGATGGCAGGGGAGCGTATTGGCTTAATTGGCCCCAATGGCATTGGCAAAACGACGCTTTTGAATATGTTGCTTGGGAAATTAAAAGCGGACTCGGGGAAAATTAAACTGGGAGCCAAACTTGAGCCCGCCTTTTTAACCCAACTGCGTGAACTTGATCCGACCGTTAAGATGAAAGATGTCTTGCTGCCCAATGGTGGCAACTTTGTGCATATCGCAGGGGTGGAACCGAAGCATATTGCCAGTTATCTGCAAGATTTTTTGTTTGATTCTGATCGAATGTTTATGCCGGTTGGGGCTCTTTCTGGCGGTGAGCGAGGGCGCTTGATGCTCGCGCGCCTGCTGCTTGAACCCGCCAATTTATTGGTGCTTGATGAGCCAACCAATGATCTTGATATTGGTACTTTAAGCGTGCTGGAAAATGCCTTGGCCAAATATGATGGCACCATATTGATTGTGAGCCATGACCGTGCCTTTATTGATCGGGTCGCTTCACGGGTGTTGGCTTTTGAGGGGGGGGGGCAGGTGGTCTCGATTGAGGGGGGCTACTCGGACTATTTGGCATGGAAGGTTCGTCAACAAGAGGAGCAGGTGAAGGTGCGTAAAGCTGCCATAACGCCATCGAAAGTTGTTGAGAAACGGGTAGCACAAAAACTTTCCTACCATGAACAGCGTGAATTGGATGGCTTGCCCAATCAAATTGAACAGCTCGAAACGGAGAAATCTGCGATTGAGCAGCGTTTTTGCGTTGCTGACTATTTTCAAACAGATGCCAGTGGCTTTCGCAACGATCAAGTACGCCTGCAAGTGATTGAGGAATCATTGTTGCATTGTTATGACCGTTGGGAGATCTTGGAGCAGAAACAAGCCGATCTCGCAGGAGCATAAAGTGGCGGATCTGAGTCAACCCTTTTGGCAGCAGAAAACAATGATGGAGATGGATGAAAAGGAGTGGGAATCCCTGTGTGATCACTGCGGTCGATGTTGTCTGCATAAGTTTGAAGATGAACAGGAAACGATTCACTACACGAATGTGGTGTGCAGGCTTTATGCCCATGACGGTCGTGGTTGCGGTGATTATCAAGCGCGTCAGACATTGGTGCGTGATTGTTTGCGTTTACAACAGCTTGATCACAAACAGTTTCGTTGGTTGCCAGAGAGCTGCGCTTACCGCCTGTTATCTGAGGGGAAAACACTCCCGCTTTGGCATCCGCTGCGCTCGGGGAATGCGACTTCAGTTGCGAACGCTGGGATGACGATTGCGGGTCGGGTGGTGCGCGAATCAGATGTGGATGATCTGGAATCGCATATTATCAGCTGGGTACAATGAAACTCCCTTTTCCCTATACATTAAAACGAAGTGCGCGGCGTAAGCGATTGGCGATTACCATTGCGGATGGGAAAGTGGTGGTGGCGATTCCTGCGAAAATGAGCGCCAAGCAAGCATTGGCCTTCATCCAGGAAAAGCGGGGTTGGGTGGAAGAAAAGTTGGCCTGGCAATTAGAGAAAAAAGCGCAGACACCCGCGTTCACTTTTCAAGAGGGCGATCAGTTTTCCTACTTGGGAGAACGCTATGGTTTGCAGGTTGAATTGGGCAGCGAGGATGTCGCATTGGTGGGTAATATGATCAAGGTTGTCACCACTAATGATGAACCGCAAGGGGTGCGTCAGCGCTTGCTGCATTGGTATTACCATCGTGCCCAGGCGTATATGACGCAGCGCATAGCCTATTTTTCCCCCTGTTTGGGTGTTCCTTCACCAAGCTTTGTGGGCGTGAAACACTACAAGAGTCGCTGGGGTGTCTGTTATGAAGATGGGCGGATCTTTTTTCACTGGGGCTTGATGATGGCGCCTGCCTGGGTTGTTGATGATGTCATTGTGCATGAACTTGCCCATTTACAACATATGAACCACTCCAAAGATTTTTGGGCTTTGGTTGCAACAGTCTCTCCTGATTATAAAGCTTCAACCCAGTGGTTGAAAGAGCATGGATCGTTTTTAAATTTTTAATGGTACGCTGTTTTCGCGGGTTGGTGTCGCATGTGGTTTCAGCCATGAGCCAAGGGACATGCCGATGATAGCCATGAGAAATCCTGCAAATTGTGGGGGAATCACCCCTTCACCTTCTGGCGCGATCAATTCAAGGGGGATCCATGTGATGAGCCCGAAACAAATAGCGCAGTAAGCCCCCATCGTGCTTGCGCGCGACCAGTAAAGCCCAGCCACGAGCGGAACGAATGCGACAACCAAAGTAACCTTGTAGGCATTCTCAACCATTTGGTGAATGCCCATATCACTGTCGAGCGCCCACAGCGCATAGATGGTCACGAGCAAGGCGAAGCTTGCCACGATGCTACGGGTGATTTTAAGAAAGTGTTGGTCATCTGTGGCATTGTGAATAAGCCAGCCTTTGAGAACATTTTCAGAGAGCGTAACTGAAGGCGCAAGCAGTGTACTCGATGCGGTACTCATGATGACTGAGAGTAGTGCACCAAAAAAGATCACTTGTGCGAACAGGGGCAGATGGTCCATTACCAGTGTCGGTAAGATTTTCTGCGCATCTTCATTGAGCCAGTGGGCAACCATTTCCGCATCCATGAGATGTGCGGAGTAGGCGAGGTAGATCGGTACAGCAGCAAACAGGAGATAGGCAATACCACCCAATACGGTTCCCCACACGGCAATCGTCGCACTTTTACTGGCATTGGCGCGTTGGAATACATCCTGCTGGGGGATAGAGCCAAAGCCCATGGTGAGCAGTGCCGATATAAAGGCAATGATGGCAATTCCATTCATTTCAGGCCAGAAGTTGAATTTTTGCTGCTCGGCTGCGTGTTCAATGACAGGGGCAAGGCCACCGACTTGATCGGCAATTAACCATGCAATGTAGAAGAGACCTGTAACAATCATCACCATTTGAAAGCTTGTCGTGAGTGCAACCGCCCACATGCCGCCAAAGAGGGTGTAGATCAGCACAATGGTTGCGCCAATAATGATTCCCTCTGTTTGGCTGATGCTGCCATCGGAAAGAATATTGAAAACCAGACCAAGCGCGGTGATTTGTGCCGAAACCCAGCCAAGGTAGGAGAGGGTAATGGCAACGCCGGTGATGAGTTCGACACGGCGATCAAAGCGTTGCCGATAAAAATCGACAATGGTCATAAGGTTCAGTCGATAGAGTTTACGGGCGAAAAACAGACCGAAGAGAATGAGGCAGAGTGACGCACCCAAAGGATCGGAAATAAGCCCTGACAGCCCTTCATCCAAAAAAGTCGCAGGAATTCCTAACACGGTCTCCGCGCCAAACCAGGTCGCAAAAACCATTGAGGTGACAATGAACAAAGGCATTCTTCGATTGGTGGTGATGTAATCACGGGCATTATGAACTTGGGTTGCGGCATAGATGCCAAGCGCTATGGATATCAACAGATAGGCAATGACAAATCCGATCAGCATGATACGGGCCTTATATTGATGACAACGAAGCTATTCTTCATTGTACAATGATTGAGTTTTTGTTTTCTGTTTTTGTGCCCTATTTTGGCAATGGAAGGCAAGAGCCGATCAGGTTTTCTTAACATGGGGAATTTTCTACTGAATAATTTTTGGCGTTAACAATAAATTGGGGTTGGCACCGGCTGTGGAGCCCGGTTTCAGATAGGCGCGTTGGATGATTGATATGGGATTGAGGAGAGGTACATCCGCTGTATTGACTTGTGCACAATAGGTTTGACCAGGGGTGCAGTTGCGCGAAACAAAGGCGACATAAAGATTTGGCAGGTTAGCGATGAGGTTGGGAGATGCGCTATTGATGAGACCTAAATCTGTCAACGCTGTTGCCGCCGATCCAGTGAGTGAACCACTTGAGAAACCAGCAGCTCCTGGGTTTGTTTGTGAAAGGCTCGCGACACCTTTGACCGTCGTTTGATCGTTAATAGCCAAGCTAATATAGGTTGCAGCATTGGTGACCGTGTGATTGACCCCAGCGATGATGGAAGTTTTGTTTCCTGCCAATAAGCCGATAACGCCAAAGCGATATGAATCGGTATCTTGATTATCACCTAGACAAGAGGTGCCGTTGGTTAAACAGAGCGACCCTACCAGACCTTGCAGGTTTCCTGCTGGATCAACCTGAACACTGGGAATCATATCCGTGATGGTGACAGCTTGTAGTTGCTGCGTTGCAAGCCAGTTTGAAAGTAGTGTCGAGAGTTCATTGAGTGCAGGTTGGTAACCACTTTCATCGAGGCTTTGCCGTGTTGTGTAGGCAGGTTGTGGGTATGGTTGTGCTGCAATGGTTGGTAATGAAACGCGATAAACGCGAACATTTTGGGCAACGGCAGATCTCCACGCATCAGCCGCTGTTGTGTTTTCTGGTAGAGCATAGCGAATAAGGCTAATAAAATCATCAGCAAGCGCATCGCGTCCTGTTACCAGTTGTGAACCCAAGGGTTCAACAAAGATGTTGTTAGAATTCATACCGGACTGGATTGCATTGGTAATCAATGCAGAGGCAAGCGTTTGATTGGGGGTCGTGATGAATACAGCTGCACCATTTCCCCAATTCATAGAATTTTGCGAGGCCAAACTAGCGCTATTGATGTTGTTACCCACACTTCCAAAGATTTGTACGCGTGCAGGATCGGGGGTGGCATTGGCAGGAAGTGCTGGAAATGGATAACTACTTGTTTCGCGTGTGAAAATATAACTTTGATAGCCCATGTAAGCAGCGCGTGGAGGCAATGATACAACGGTGACAAGGGCATCCGTATCAGCCAGACGGTAAAATAGATTGACGGTATTGCCATTGGTTGTGATGGTGTTAAAGGGTGTCCCGTAAATGGGATTGATATAGCTGTTATCTACGGGAGGGAGTGGAACGATGTAGGGGGCGGCTGGATTGTTTCCCCAACATGTGCCGAATACATTGATAAAATTAGTACAACCTGCGCTATCAACCAAAAAAGCGCTTCCATTCGTAACCGTGTAACCATTTCCCGTCAGTTTAGTGACCCAGGCTTGCCACTGTTCCGCAGATGATTGGTTGCCGCCGTTGATGCAACCTGAGAATAACAAGATTAACGATGTGAATAAAAGTGGAAATACAAATGTTTTCCGTGCGGTGTAGCCCTCTTTTTTCATGCACATTTACGCACTCCTTCATTGTCGTAATGTTCAAGGAATCGTTAATCTATTCAAACATGATGCTCGAATTGAATCAGTAACCCTTAAAAAAAGTGCTGATTGAATCGCAATGAGATAAATGTGTCAATTGGCGATGATTTCAGACCGTCCATGGGCTGCACCGATACTCTGACTTATTCAGAGTATCCTTAGATCTATCTTCGAAAAGATGTCCTTATCGACTTTTTGTTGGTGAATCAATTTAAACATGGTATTTTATCACAATGATCTGGTTGCGTACGATAGGGCTATCCACTTTTTTGAGCATGGCATTGCTGTTGATAACATCTCCCGTGTTGATGGCCACTTCGTTTGTGGCAGAGCAATCCTACTTTTCTGATTCCACCATGAAAATGAATATCGAAGATGTGACCTCAATCGCATTTACCCCCTATCAAGGGGCGTTGAATCAAGGCTATTCGGAATCGGTATTGTGGGTGAAGATTCGTATTGATCCGCGTGTTGATTTAATCACTGCCGCGGGTGAAAACGAGTTGATGGTATTGATTCGCCCCACTTATCTAGATGATATTACCCTTTTTGATCCGACTTACGAGAAGGGCATGGTGGCAAGGACTGGGGATAAACAGCATTGGAGTGATCACGAAATTTCGTTGTTATCCTATAATTTCGTTATTCCGAGGGGGGAAGTGCCGCGTGATATTTGGCTGCGCATTGACACGACAAGTGCGCAAATGGTCAGTTTTGATGTGACAACGGTGAATGGGGCGCTGAAGATCAATACTCAACAGCATCTTCTTACAGCAATGTTTGTGGGGCTATGCATGTTTGCGCTTGGATGGGCGTTGATTCAATTTTTGGTAGTGCGTGATTGGGCTCTTTTTTTATTGTTTCTCAATCAATGGATGAGTCTGGCTTATATGATGGTCAATTTTGGTTATGTTCGTTTTATCTTGGTGAGCGAGATCGAACCTGTTTGGATTGATTTCATTGCCAATGTAATCGTGGTGAGCACCTTGGCTTCAGCGGTCGCTTTTCATATGGTGTTTCTGCGTGGTTTGGGCGCTTCATCGCTATGGGTGAAAATACTTCTTCTGCTGCTGCTTGCTTTTCCTCTTGAGTTGTTGCTGATTTTTCTTGGAGAAACCCGTTTGGCGATGGTTGTCAATGTGGTGGTGGTGTTTGTTTTGCCCATCGTTAATCTGTTGGCTGCATGGTCTGTGAAGGAAAACCCAAAGACAATGTTACCACTTTCACGCGCATTATTACGCTTCTTTTATCTTTTCTTATGGGGCGTCTTACTGCTCTATATGGTGCCTTTCATTGGATTATATCCAGGGAGCGAGATCTCCTATTACATCCCCTCCATTGCTTCAGTCTTGTCTGGATTGGGGATGGTGCTGATGATGCAATACCGTTCCTATTCGATGGGTAAGCAGCGGGAAGAGCTGTTGATGCAGTTGGCTGCATCCCGTGAAGAGGTAGCGCAAGAACGGAAGTTTCACCATGAAAAGATTAGCTTTTTAGATATGCTGACCCATGAATTACGCACGCCACTGAGCTCTTTAAAGTTGTTATTATCCATGCCAACAATGAATGCCCATTCGATATCGTTGGCAGAGCGTTCGGTGAATGATATGAATCATATTATTGAACACTGCGCATTGGCAGGGCGATTGGAAGATCATAACCATCGATTTGTTCTATCCAATGAGAGGGTTTCGGTAGCGACGCTGCTTGATTCATTGGGAATGGTCTCTGAAGATGAACGGCGGGTGCAGATCCACCTTGCGTCAGATCTTGTCGATGTTTATACCGAATTGCAGCAGTGTCGTATTGTATTGAGAAACTTGCTCGATAATGGCTTGAAATATGCGCGCATTGAAAGTGATGTACACCTTTATGTCCGTGAAGAGGTGAGAGAGGGGCGTAAAGGGGTTGTGTTTGAGGTCGAGAATGAACCGGGCATGGCTGGTTTTCCCGATCCTGAATTGGTTTTTATAAAGTATTATCGGCACAAAGGGGCTCGGCGTAAGTCGGGTTCAGGACTTGGTCTATATTTGGCCACCCAAATTTGTTACCGTTTGGGCATTGAATTGCAATATGTTCCCAATGAAAAAGTCGTGAGGTTTGTTTTATGGATTCCAGCTTGCACATCGTAGTTGTTGAGGATCATGATGGATTGCGTGAAATCGTTGTCCATGCGCTCGAACAAGATGGCTATCAGGTGGTTGGTGTTGACTGTGCAGAAGCGTTGGTTGAAGAGCCATCATTGCATAAAATTGATATCTTGATTACGGATCTTAATTTGCCCGGTGAAGATGGTTTGGAGCTTGTGCAACGCATGCGTCGTCTGCAACCATCGTTGGGTGTGATCATGATGACCGTGCGCAATCAGACCCAACATCGTGTGCTTGGCTATGAACGAGGGGCCGATGTCTATTTGAGTAAACCGTTTGATTTGGTGGAGCTGCAAGCCGCTGTAAAAAGCCTAGGGCGCCGAATCGTGGCGGATAGGCAGAGTGCGCTGGAGCAGGTGACCAGTGTAAAACTCTATGTTGAACGCATGCAGTTGGAATCAGAGCTGGGGATCGTCAAACTTAATCACGATGAGTTGATTTATATGGTGGCATTGGCGCGCGCCAATGATCATCGTTTGGAATATTGGCAGATGTTGGAGTTGATTTCTGCAGGTGGCGATGATTTGCCAGATCGTTCGTTGTTGGGTGTGAAAATTTTGCGTTTACGCCATAAGTTGGATCAGATAGGGCTTACCATGGGGGCCATTCAGTGTGTACGCAACTATGGCTATCAACTTTGCGTACCGATCAAGATTTGTTGAATTCGCAATGCGTGTGAATTGGTTGCAAGTGTATAGTCTTTAAAGCGCGACAAAGCCGCAACCTATACGCGCCCATCATCGTAAACTTGATTTTGCATGATGGGCAAGGTTGCGGCTCGTTTCTTTCGATTGCGGCTCAAGTGCCGCACTGGCGTTGTTGAATTAAAATCGTTCTAAGATGCGGTTATGCAGGGTGATCTCATGACGATCACGCACCGATGCCATCCAGCGTGCAAAGCGAACAGCCCCTTTGGATTGATCAACCTCTTGGCGAATCTTCGCCTCTTCATTTGCAAAGCGTGTTTCATCGGCAGCAATCACCCCGCTGACCTCGATGACCGCCCATCCTTGGTTTGTACGAATGCTTTGTTTCAACCACGCTTGTGGTGGTAGGGCAAACGCTTGCGCGAGTACATCACCCGTGATCCACTCGGCACGATCACCTTCACCGTTGGAGCGTAGGGCTTTGGAAATGTATTTGGGTTGGCCGAAGTTTTGTGCCAATTGATCAATGGCTTGCGTTGCACTTGCTGTTAAAATTTCCTCAGCGAGGCTAGCAGCCTTTTTCTCAGCAGCATCATGTTTGGCATCTTCATAGACTTTGCTTGCAACAGTCGAGAAATCGAGCAGATGAGGCTCGATGCGTTCAATCACTTCAAAGGCAACAAAACGGCCATCATCAAGTTCCATCACATCAACATTGCTGCCGACTTGGGTTGCGAAGGCTTTGGAGCGTACATCTTTGTGGTTTAAAATGGCATTGCCAAGTGCGCTGTTGAAATCAACTGGGCCAATGTTTTGCACGGCTAAGTCGACGCTCGCAGCAGCTTTCTCCAATGATCCTTCCATGCCGAGTGCATTGTCGAGATCTTGTGAAAGTTGGTAAGCCTCTTCGCGGGCTTTTTCGTTGCGCAGGGTTTGTCCCAGTGTGTCATAAACGGCAGCAAGGGTTGCCTCTTTGGCGGGTTTGATCTCTTCCAGTAGAATGAGGTGGTAGCCAAATTGGGTCTCAACAATTTCACTGACTTGCCCTGCTTCCATGGCAAAGATGGCCTCATCAAAGGCGGGAATCATTGCGCCTTTGGGGGAGAATCCAAGGTCGCCGCCGTTGGCTGCAGTGGCAGTATCATCGGAGAGTGCTTTGGCGATATCACTGAATGACTCCCCTTGATTGAGTCGCGCTTTGGCTGTTTCGATTCGATCACGGGCCTGAATACGATCCGCATCACTGTCGCCATTGAATTTTGCCAGAATATGGCGGGCATGGCGCTGTTCAGGTTCACTAAACTCGGCTTTGCGTTCTTCAAAGGCTGCCAAAATATCAGCATCATTGACACTGATGTTGAGCGCCAGTGCATCAGGGTCAATTTCAACCGCATGCATGTTAATTTGTAACATCGATTGATAACGGTCGGGATGTTCATCGTAATAGGCGCGCGCGGCAGCATCATCGATGGTGATCTCTTTTTTAAGTGATTCTGTTTGCACTATGATGGCTGAAAGGATGCGTTGTTCAAAGTTGCTCGCAAAGCGTTGCCGAACTTCAGCGTCACTGGTTGTGGTGCCTGCCATGATTGATTGTTGTAACGCATCAATGATCATGTTGAGGCGGAGGTCATTTTCATAATCCCGGGTGGATAAGAAGCCCATGTTGCGTGTTAAAATACGGTAGCGCTCAGGGTCAAAGCCATCGGCAGATTGGAAGGCTGGATTGCTTTGTACACGCAGCAGAAGAGCATCTTCAGGCGCGCTTAACCCCAAACGGTTCGCCTCTTCAAGCATCAGTTTCCGATTGATCAGTGTTTGCAGTGTCGCATCTTTCAAGCCCAGTTGATCGATAATCTCTTTGGAGAAGTTCTTTCCAAGCATGTTGCGGTAGCTGTTCACCTGGCGTTGGTAGGCGGTTTGAAACTCACCATCGCTGATCGGTTTTCCATCGACCTCAGCGACATACTCGACATGATCACCAAGAAAGTAATCGCCGACCCCCCATAGAGCAAAGGAGAGCGCGATGCCGATGAGCATCACTTTGGCAACCCAGGATTTGGCGTGTTTGCGCATCGATTCAAGCATGTAAACTCCGTGGTGATAAGGTGTCGCAGAGAGAAATTTGGCAAAATCTGCGAGGTGAAATCCTATTCAATTGTTGGCCGAGACTAGCCAAGACGCATTTTTCTAGCAAGATGCAGGCACAATTGGCATGCTGCGTCTGATCATGTCAGCGTGCTTGTTTGGGGAAAAAAGATGGGACTGGAGGTTGTGAATGGGTGATAAATTGGAGATTGTTCAATCAAGTGATCGTGCGGGTGTGCAGCTGCTTGCGGTGTCGGGGATGCTTGATTGGCACCATGCGCAGCAACTTTTGAATCAATTAAAACCACTCATGAAATCCAAGTCAGCGACCATTGTCGTTGATTTAACGCAGGTTGCGGGCATGGATTCCGCAGGGGTTGCAGTGCTTGTTGAGGGGGCGCGTTGGGGTGCATCGCCTGCGTGCCGTTTTGTATTGCGCGGTGTAGGCAGAGAGGTTCATGATCAATTTGAGTTGGCCAAGGTTGAACAACTGTTTGAGATCGAGTCTTACTGATGGCGTGTAATGATATGAGAGCGTTTATTCAACTGCTTGAGGGCAAAGGCTTGTTGAAACGCATCAGCTGTGAAGTGAATCCCGTTCTTGAAATGACAGAAATTGCCGATCGTGTGTTGCGTGCGAAAGGCCCCGCGTTGCTTTTTGAAAATGTGACGGGAAGTTCCATGCCGGTTTTGGCGAACTTGTTTGGTACGGAAGAGCGTATTGCGCTTGGTATGGGCAAAGAGTCTGCCGATGAACTGCGAAGCATTGGCGAGTTGCTCGCCTACCTCAAAGAGCCTGAGCCCCCCAAAGGGTTGAAAGATGCGTGGGATAAACTTCCCATGCTTAAGCAGGTATTAAATATGTCGCCGAAGGTGG
Source organism: Zetaproteobacteria bacterium (assembly GCA_002753275.1). Classification (GTDB taxonomy): domain Bacteria; phylum Pseudomonadota; class Zetaproteobacteria; order Mariprofundales; family Mariprofundaceae. The sequence continues at coordinate 55,126 of PEAA01000003.1, forward strand.
TGAAGAAGGCCCCCTGGAAAGAGGTGGTTTACCGTGGCGATGAGGTTGATTTGGGTATGTTGCCCATTCAAACCTGTTGGCCAGGCGATGTGGGGCCGTTGCTGACTTGGGGATTGGTGGTGACCCAAGGTCCTGGCAAAGCGCGGCAAAACCTTGGTATTTATCGTCAACAGAAGTTGGCAAAAAATAAATTGATTATGCGTTGGTTGAAACATCGTGGTGGCGCGCAAGATTTTCGTGAAGCGGGGGTGAATGGTGCCGCGAAGTTTCCTTGTGCTGTGGTGATTGGTGCAGATCCCGCGACCATCTTGGGGGCGGTCACGCCTATTCCAGACACCCTCTCTGAATATCAGTTTGCAGGATTGCTTCGTGGTGAAAAAACGCAGCTAACCGATGGTTTGACGGTGCCGTTGCAGTTGCCGGTTTCGGCGGAGATTGTGCTTGAGGGCTATATCTCTTTTGATGAGTATGCCCCTGAAGGTCCCTTTGGCGATCATACCGGCTATTACAATGAGGTTGATTCGTTTCCTGTTTTTACGGTTGAGAGCATGGCGATGCGCCCGGATGCGATCTATCACTCCACCTATACTGGTAAACCGCCTGATGAGCCTGCGATTCTTGGTGTCGCATTTAATGAAGTGTTTGTGCCGATTTTGAAAAAACAGTTTCCAGAAATTGTCGATTTTTATCTGCCCATGGAGGGGTGCTCTTACCGTATGGCGGTGGTGTCGATCAAAAAAGGGTACGCGGGGCACGCCAAACGGGTGATGTTTGGGGTTTGGTCCTATTTGCGCCAATTTATGTACACCAAATTTATCATTGTGGTTGATGATGATATTGATTGCCGTGACTGGAAAGAGGTGATTTGGGCGATTACCACCCGTTGTGATCCAGTGCGTGATTTTACCATGGCGGATCGTACGCCGATTGATTATCTCGATTTTGCGTCGCCGATCGCGGGGCTGGGTTCGAAGGTTGGTATTGATGCGACCAACAAGTGGGGGGCGGAGACCGATCGCGAGTGGGGGACACCGATTCAGATGAGTGATGAGATTAAGAACCGTGTTGATGCGATGTGGCATGGGTTGGGGATTGATTAATGCGTTTTGTCGGGTTGTTGATCGTTTCTCTCTGCTCTTTTGTCGCCCATGCGCAAAACTTTAATGATAAACTGCTTAGTGATGATTATAACCGCTGTGTGCAGGCGAGCGAGCAGAAAGCAGGGTTGTTATTGCTCTGCATTCAGCGCGAATATGGGGTGCAAAAAGAGGCGATGCAGGATGGCTATGATGAGGCAATGGTCCGGATTTCTGAGAAGAAACAGCAACGGTTGCTGGAAGAGCAGCCGTTGTGGGATCTTGGTATCAATGCTTCTTGCCAACCCTATGCTCAGGTGGGCGGTGGCGCCTATGCGGAGTTTAGATCGATCTACTGTTTCACCCATGCCTATGCGGAACGGGCGAAACAGTTGACGAAGATGCGATGAGTGTAAGGCGTATCGATGTTTAATGTGAATAGATCATGGTGGCGTGACTGGCAACAGCAGTTGTGGTATGCGCGATTGCATAAGATGCCTGTGGCGATGGCTTTTTTTGTACGAATTGTACGGGTTTTGATCGCCTTGGTGCGTGATTTTGTCGATGGGCAGATCACGCTGAGGGCGATGAGTTTGGTCTATACTACACTGCTCTCGTTGGTGCCGCTGCTTGCGCTTACCTTTTCGGTGCTCAAAGGGCTGGGGGTTCATAATCAACTTGAGCCTATTTTGCTTAACAGTTTAGCGGCACTTGGTGACCAGGGCGTTGAGATTACCCAACGCATTCTTGGCTTTGTTGAAAACATTAAGGTTGGCGTGTTGGGCACTGTTGGGATGGGGCTACTTGTTTATACGGTTGTGGCGTTGCTTCATAAAGTGGAGTTGACTTTCAATTACATCTGGCAAGTGAAGGAGCCGCGTACTTTGGCGCAGCGTTTTAGTGAATATCTTAGTGTGTTGATGGTCGGGCCGTTGCTGATTTTTTCTGCACTTGGCTTGACGGCGTCAATGATGAATTCGGCAATGGTGCAGTCGATGATGCTCTGGCCTGTCATGGGTGTGGTGGTGGTGCACATTGGTAAATTAATCCCGTATGTGTTGGTGATTTCGGCCTTTACTTTTGTCTATATGTTTATGCCCAATACCCGCGTGCGTTTGTTGCCTGCTGCGTGTGGCGGGGTGGTGGCTGGAGCGACCTGGCAGACGGCGGGTTGGGCGTTTGGTCTTTTTGTCGCGGGTTCAGGCAGTTATGCTGCGATCTACTCAGGATTCGCGGTGGTAATCGTCTTTTTGATCTGGCTCTTTGTCAGCTGGATGATTTTGCTGTTGGGGGCAAGTGTTGCCTATTATGTGCAAAATCCGGAGCGTTTTTATTTGAAACGCGAAGCGTTGCAGATCAGTCCGAAGCATAACGATCATCTGGCACTGTTGATTATGCTCTATGTTGGACGACATTTTTACCATGCCAATTCAGGGTGGAAAATAGATGATTTGGCTGAAGATTTGGGCATGCCCGTGTATGTGGTTGAATTGACACTGCAGCAATTGCAACGCGGTGGCGTCGTTGTGGCGACGGAGGATTCGACATCGCCCTATGTTCCGGCACGCGATCTGTCTTCATTGAGGGTGAGGGATATTTTGCAGGTGATCTATGAAGCGCAAGGTGAATCTTCAACCGATGCATCATGGTTGATGCCTGAACAAATTGCGGTTGATTCGGTGATGACGCAGTTAAGTGATGCAAGGAATGGTATTGGCGAATTGACGCTGTTGGCATTGTTGCAATCTGAAGGGATGCAACCCAATCATGATGGTGTGGCGGATGATGTCGCAAGGGCGGGTGCGTGATGTTGACGCGGCCGAGTGCATTGAATCAATACCATGCGCACCATATTGGTTGCCTGAGCGATAGTTTGTATCGCTGGACGGGAAAAGGATTGATTGATAAAGGCGAGACCGCTGTGGATGCGGCAAAACGGCTCTACTATGCCCCTTTTGCACTGCTCTCTCATGGGATTGAAGCGGATCCAGTGTTGAACTATGGCAATCAAACAGGGCAATCACTGTTTGCCATTGCGTGGGAGTCATTGATTCAAATGCCTTCGCGCTTGACGGCGGAGGCGGTTAGGCAAGTCGAGCGTGATGCGTTGATGGCACGGGTGACGCAAAAAGGTTGTATCACAGATTATTCAGGTATAAGGATTGCCGCCAATGGTCGCCGTTTTCGCATTGAGCAGGCGGTTGTGTGGAATGTGCTGGATGGTGCGGGCCGTTATCTTGGTCAAGCGGCGATGTTTGCCCAATGGCACGATTTATAATTTTGAGGAAGGGGGCACTATGTTGTCAGAAAAACAGCAAGTAATGGCGAATGCCTTGGAAAAACATGTTAGCGCAGAGCTCGCGGGAGATTTGGAAACGACGATGGCCACCATGACGGCCGAACCCCATCTGCACAATGTTGCCAATATGATGGGTGGCGTGGGTTACGAAGGGGTGAAGTCATTCTACAAAAACAATCTGGTGGGTAAATTTTTTCCACCGGATGTGACCATGGAACGGATCTCATTGACCGTAGGTGATACGCAGGTGATTGAAGAGTTGGTGATCAGTTATACCCATACCGTTGAGGTGGAGTGGATGTTGCCGAAAATTGCACCGACGGGGAAATATGTTTCGGTTGGCTTTGTGGTGATTGTCGGCTTTGATGAGGGAAAAGTGACCCATGAACATATCTATTGGGACCAAGCCACGGTGTTGGTGCAGTTGGGACTGCTTGATCCCACGGGGTTGCCTGTTGTGGGCGCGGAAAGCGCCAAGCGACTGTTAGATCCGTCTCAGCCTGCCAAGCTCTATTCCGCGTTCTAATTGCGGGGCGAATACCGTAACGATGTAAACCTTTTTTGGAGGTATTATGCGATTGATATTATGGATATTTTGTGTGGTTGTATTGTCTGGATGCTTGGGTATGCCCGCTTCCGTGAAGCCTGTTTCGGGGTTTGAGCTGAAGAACTATTTGGGCAAATGGTATGAGGTCGCCCGGCTTGATCATTCATTTGAACGGGGCTTAAGTCAGGTTACAGCCGAGTATCGTATGCGAGACGATGGTGGGGTCGCGGTTGTGAATCGTGGATATTCCAGGGAGACAAATGAATGGCAAGAGGCGGAAGGTCGAGCTTACTTTGTCAATGGTCCAACGGAGGCTTATCTTAAAGTCTCGTTTTTTGGCCCTTTTTACGGCTCCTATGTGGTCTTTGCGTTGGATCGGGACCATTACAGTTATGCCTTTGTATCTGGGCCCAATAACGACTATCTGTGGTTACTCGCACGAACACCATCCGTTGAGCCTGCCGTGATGGAAAAATTTCTGCAGATGTCGCAGGCGCGAGGCTTTGATATCAATCGGCTCATTGATGTTCGGGCATTGCCGTGAATGGGTTGGCGATAGGGACGCCGCTGTTTGGTAAGTGTGCACGGCTGCTGTTTGTCTGTTTCGCCAATTGCTATTTTGCCCTCTTTGCGTAAAGTTCGCCGCGCTTTAGGTGCCTTGATGGTGAAATGAACCAAGAGGTGAAACGGGAAGTCCGGTGCAGTGTTTAACACTTATTCCGGCGCAGCCCCCGCTACTGTAAGTCTGACGAAGGGTTGATAGGCCACTGGGAAACTGGGAAGGTGACAACCACAAGGGTGAGGACAAGCCAGGAGACCGGCCTACAAGCAAGAGTGATGGCGCATTTGTGCCGGGCTCGAAACGGAATAGGTCTCGGAGGGAGGCTGGTTTGTCGTTGGCCACGCGCTTGGCTCATTGTGATGGTGCGCGCCTGGTTTGCACAACCTTTGACTCCTTTTTTATCTACTCTTTGTTATCAGATGATCAAGCGCGGCGGGCGCAAAAAAGGAACAATGAATAAAACATATATCTTGGGCTCGGTGGTTTCAGCGATGCTCCTTGCAATACCTCTATCCATCCAAAACAGTTATGCACAAAATCTCGGTGATATTTCGGTGCAAAGTGGCCATTCCGTCAGCAGTGTGAAGTCGGCAGTGGCGCAGAGTTCAACGGTGATTGATCGTGTTGCGATTGAGACGAGTGGCGCACAAAATGTGGTCGATCTTTTTAAGTCTGTTGCCAATGTTACCGTGCGGGACACCTCGGGTATTGTGGCGAAATCACAAGTAGATCTGGGTGGATTCGGTGAATCTGCAGCGGCAAACAGTGTGGTGTTGGTGGATGGGCGCCGCGTCAATGCGCCTGATTTGAGCGGTGTCGATTGGACGCAGATTCCATTGGATCAAATTGAGCGTATTGAGATTATCCATGGCGGCGCAGCGGTTGCGTATGGCCAGGGCGCTGTTGGCGGGGCGATCAATATTGTTACCAAAATACCTGAGCAGGGCTTTGGTGTTGAAGCGTCTGTGGGAAGTTATGGTGGGGTTGCAGAAAAGATCTATACCGGTGCGGGCACGGATAAGGTGCGCTTGGCGTTGCATGCGTCTGGCAATAAAACCGACGGTTATCGTCAGAATGGACAGTTTGAACGCTATGACAGTGGCTTGCGCGGAGAGGTCGATCTTCCCGCAGAGAGCTTGCTCTATTTTAGTGGCAATCATCACACCGATCGCTCGGGCATGCCCGGGTCACTAACCCTGATGCAGATGTCGGCGAATCCGCGTCAAACCAATACCCCCAACGATTATGCGACGGCAACGGATGATTTTTTTAATGTGGGCGTGCAATCGTCACTGGCGGCAATTGATGTTGATCTTCCGGTGAGTGTGCGTACACGGAGTGCACAAGCTGTCTATGGCGGGTTTGCTGTGCCAAGCAATATGCGTATCTATGAAACGCGTCCGAAAATGGAGTTGAATACCCATATCGGTTCGATTGTGACGCATGTGGTTGTTGGCGCTGATTTACAACGAACGGAGGGTGATTTTGGAGGAATTGTCGCCAAACGGGTTGCGACAGATATGTATCATTTGCTGCGCTTTTCTGATGAAACGCAGCGTTTGAGTGTGGTGGGTGGATTTCGATCAGTCACCAATCAAGATCAATTGACGCAAACGCCCCATGCATCGATAAAAAATAAAAAGTTGATCTATAACCTTGGCATCAATGGCGCGCATATGGGCTATCGTGTTGCGTTGGGCCATAGTACCAGTGTGCGCAATCCGTTGTTGGATGAGCGTTATAATTGGATGACGAGCAATTGGAACAACACGCTTCTTAATCAAGCAGGTAAACATTTTAATGCATTGATGGGGTATGAAAATGATCTTTTTTCAACGCAACTGTCATGGCAGCGTGCAGATTTAACCGATGAGATCTATTATGATCCAACGGCATTTGCCAATCAGAATTATCAATCAGCCACCCGTCATGATGCGATGATGTGGCAAAATCGTATCAACATTACCGAGAGCTTGCGTATCGCTGCCAATTACACCTATACGCAAGCCAAGTTTCTGGGCGGCCTCTATTCGGGCAATGAAATTCCTGGCGTAGCGCGTCAAAAGGCGAACCTGCATATCGATTGGGAGGTGATGCAAGGGCTCGCTCTAGGCGGCAATGTAGCATGGACGGGATCCTCGCGATCGATAAGTGATCAGGCCAATGTGTTGGCAAAATTGCCAGCCTATACTCTGGTTGATTTGTCGGCGCAGTACCATTGGCAAGGCGCAAAATTGTTTGTCAATTTGGATAATGTGACCAATAAAAAATATAGCAGTTATAGTGCCTATGGTGTGAATTATTACCCTGCGGCCACCTTCACCGCCCGTGCAGGCGTTGGTTATTCCTTCTAATCAACAACGAAGAGTTCTGTATGGTGTGGCGCTCAGTGTCGCAATGCATGCAGGGCTTTTTTATACATGGTTTGCACTTGTTGCGAAGCCAGCGAGTGATGTTGTGCCCTCGCCACCTCCCGTGATGCAGGTAGCGAGGGTTTCAATAGCTATGCCATCGGCCGATCTAAGGGGGGAGCGTTCGCTTGATCGTCAGAATAACTCTCCCGTGCAAGAGACGCCTTCACCCGGGCATTTGCCGCTAGCGCCGCCCATGGATGGTGAAAAATATGAAGGTGATATCGGGGCGCCAATGGCTGCCAAGGGTGTTGTTGAGACGATGTCTCCTGTTCAAGTTCTCCCTGAGTCGGTGAACGCGCCACTGATTTCCTCCGTTTTGAATCGTGCTAAAGTTAATGGCTCTTCCATCTATGAGACGGAGGAGCCTCTATCCCATGAAGATCAGCACCATCTTACCATCGTCCATGCAGCGCCAAGTGAGGTGGAGCAGGCGCGTTCCATGATTCGTGCCCAACTGGAATCGGCAAAGTTTTACCCTGCCAGTGCGCGGCGGCGGGGCATTGGCGGCGATGTTGAGGTCGGTTTTCGTTTGAATGATGCGGGATTTGCCGAGGAGTTATTGGTGCTCACAGGATCGGGTTATGCGGTGTTGGATCAAGCGGCATTGGCGACCGTGACACGCGCACAACCCTTCTATCCATGCGCCGGTGCCTATCAATTTCGATTACAATTTCGGCAACTATGAGTCTGTCTCGTACACTCTTTTTGCTCTGTTTGCTGTTGCTTTCTACGCAGTCATGGGCAGGTGGTGCGCGTATTTTGGCGTTGACGCCGCACGCATGTGAGATGTTTTTCGCCATGGGTGCAGATGATCAATTGGTGGGTGTCGGTGATTATTGTGATTACCCTGCTGCGGCTAGAGGGGTGCCACGGGTCGCAAGCCATGCGCGTATTCATCTTGAGGCAGCGCTTCGCCTTCATCCTACGGTGGTGGTGGTGATGAATCGAACCGTGGCGGGTTTGGAGATATTGGAGCAGCAAGGTATTCAAGTGCTGGTCTCCAATCCGCACTCTTTTGAGGAGATGTTTGCGGATATGCTTCGCCTTGGCGTTGTGGCCGGTTGCGAAATCCAGGCCGAATCCTTGGTGGCCCGTTGGCGGCAACGGTTGGCGCAAGTGCGAGCGCAGCCCCGTCTGAATCTGCCTATCTTTTATGAGTTATGGTCCGACCCTTTGTTGGCGGTGGGGGGGGAAGGTTTTCTTGAAGATATGATTGAAGCTGCCGGTGGCGTCAATGTTTTTGCCCAGGAAATGCGGGAGAGTGTGCGGATCAATGTGGAATCGGTGGTTCGGGCCGCACCTAAGCTGATTATTATTCCCCTTGAGCAGCGTGCATTGGCGGCGCGCGAACAATTTTGGCGGCACTATTTTGTTGATAAAACGGTGCTGTTTGTGGCGGTGGATGCCGATCTGTTGCATCGACCAGGGCCAAGGTTGCTGGATGGTTTGGAGCAGTTGCAGCAAATGTTTCAACGGCAGTATCGGCTGCAACTGCATGAATAGTTGCATGGCATTTCTGGATTGCGGGTCAAGCTGGCAATGACGGTTGCGGTTGTGATGAGGGTTGAATCTGTGAAGAGGGTGAAAAAGAATGGAGAGAGTCATGACCGGTGTGCAGGGCGTTCATTGAGAGATTTATGTTGAAAATAATCGGTTTGATTGCGATTGGCGTCGTATTTTTTCTGGGTTCCATTGGTGTAGGTGAGCAATGGATTAACCCATTTTCTCCAGTCTCTGCCTTGGATGCGATGATTCTCTGGGATATTCGTTTTCCCCGTGTATTGCTCGCATTTGCCGTTGGTGGTCTGCTGGCATTGGCAGGGGCTTGGTTTCAGGTGTTGTTGGGCAATCCATTGGCGGAACCCTATGTCCTGGGTGTTGCGGGAAGCAGTGCGGTTGGGGCCATTGTGGCGATGATGTTTTGGCCGGATGTGGCTTGGGTGATGTCGATGGGCGCATGGGTGGGCGCATGGGTGGGGATTGTCTTGGTGCTGCGTTTTGCCTATTTGGGGGCAAATCGGTTATTGCTTGCAGGGGTCGTCTTGGCGGCATTTTGGGGGGCGATGATTGCCCTGTTGCTTTCGATCATGCCCGAGCGTGGCGTGGCTTCTGCGCTGGCGTGGATGATGGGCGATCTCTCCTCATCATGGATTTCTCCCGATTATGTGATGATCGCCTGGGTGGTGGCATTGGCATGTGGCCTCTATCTATCCCATGCATTGGATGCGTTGCTGTTGGGGAGTGCGCATGCACAGGCTTTGGGTGTTGATCTACCGGTGTTGCAGCAGCGCTTGCTTTTGTTGGCATCGATGGTTACGGCCGTGGCGGTCACAGCCGCGGGTACGGTCGGTTTTATTGGGCTGGTTGTGCCGCACTTGATGCGGTTGATGTTTGGCGCCATGCACCGAACGATGTTGATCGCTTCGGCGGTGGGTGGAGGTGTATTGTTAATGGTGGCCGATACGGTGGCACGCACGCTGGTGGCGCCTGCGGAGATCCCTGTGGGTGTGATTACAGCCTTGATGGGTGTTCCGCTTTTCCTTTTTTTACTGTTACGCCGGGATGCAGATGCTTCGCATTGAGCAGTTAACGGTATGCCATGGAAGTCGAAGCGTCGTTGAGTCACTGAGTTTCGACTTTCCAGTGGGGAGTGTTTCGGTGTTGTTGGGGCCTAATGGTGCCGGAAAGTCGACGCTTTTGCAGAGTTTGATCGGTTTGCAACCTATGAAGTCTGGGGATGTTTTTTTACAAGGTCGTTCGTTGCAGCGTTGGTCACGGCAAGAGATTTGTCATCGGATGGCGTGGCAGGGTGCGATGCCTGATGTCGCTTTTGGTTTAACGGTTCGCCAGCGTTTGCAGTTGGCATGTTTACCCTTAAACAATGGGCAAGGGTTGCCTGAAGAGCCGTTGCATCTTTTGGAGTTGCATGGGTTGCTGGATCGAGATTTGGCTCAACTCTCTAGCGGGGAGCGGCAACGCATTGAGATTGCAGCGATGGTGGTGCGTGATTGCCCCATCTGGTTGCTTGATGAACCTGCGACCCATCTGGATTTAAAGTATCAGGTCGTGTTGCTTGCGCTGTTGCGGCGTCAAGCGGCTGCAGGAAAAACCATTGTTTGCGTGTTGCATGATCTGCAACAGGCACAAGCCCTTGCCGATCAGGTGTTGTTATTTTCGCCAACGCACTCAAGGGTTGAGCATGGATCTGCGGAGAAATGGCTTACGCGTGCGCGCATGGAGCCATTGTATCAAACAACGCTGCATCATTGGCGTGATGCGCATGGAGGGCACTGTTTGCTGCCCGATTATGGTTCGGAAATGAGATCAATGATGGAGTCTGAGGATGAAAGCACGAGATAAACGACAAGGGATTATGTTGGTCCATACGGGTGATGGGAAAGGAAAATCATCCTCGGCTTTCGGCATGGTCTTTCGCGCAGCCGCATGGGGGATGCGGGTTTGTGTGATTCAGTTTATCAAGGGAAAATGGAAAACGGGCGAGCAGAAAGCGGCGGAGCGTTTTGATAATATTGAGTGGCATGCCTTGGGTGATGGTTTTACCTGGGATACGAAGAACCCTGCGCAAGATATTCAGACCAGCCAAGCGATCTGGATGCTGTGCCAAGAGAAAATCATCTCCGAAGCGTACGATTTTATTCTGCTTGATGAGATTAATTATGTCACCAGTTATGGTTGGATTGAAGGAGAAGAGGTGGCAAAATTTATAGAGACGCATCGGCCGAAATGGATGCACATGGTGTTAACGGGGCGTGGAGCTTCTGATGCCGTGGTTGCCATTGCCGATACCGTCACCGAGATGAAGATGATCAAACACGCCTATGAGAATGGTATCGATGCGACACAAGGGGTGGAGTTTTGAACAGCTATTCTGACATCGACGGCAAAGATCGCGCCCCTTTACTATCGTTAAGCGCACCGCTTGAACATGGCGAGGTGGCATTGGTGGGGGCAGGCCCTGGTGCAGCGGATCTGCTCACTTTGGCCGCAGCGCGATTGCTTGCCGCATGTGATGTGGTGGTTCATGATGCACTGGTTTCCGATGGGGTGCTGCAGATGGCATCTCCTGCCGCTGCGTTAATTTTTGCCGGTAAACGCGGTGGGCGGGCTTCAACGGCGCAGTCGGATATTTCAGCGTTGATGATTGAAATGGCCCGTGCGGGGAAGCGGGTGGTGCGGCTTAAAGGGGGCGATTCATTTGTTTTTGGTCGTGGGGGCGAAGAGGTGCGTGCATTGGCGGCTGCGGGGATCAAATTTCGGGTCATTCCAGGCGTGACCAGCGGTGTCGCGGCGCCGGCAATGGCGGGAATTTCTGTGACAGATCGAGAGGTCAATGCAAGCCTGGCCTTTTTGACAGGGCATGAGGTTGATGCGAAGAGTCGTATCGATTGGAAAGCGTTGGTCGAGGCTTTTCCCGTGTTGGTTTTATATATGGCGGCAAAGAATTTGTCGAAAGTGGCAAGGGAGTTGCGCAATGCGGGACTTTCGGCGGCAACGCCTGTTGCGGCCATTTATGCAGCCACGCTTCCTGAAGAGCATTATAGTCAGGCCGATTTAGAAACGGCGGCGCAAGGGAATATGGCTGTGCAATCGCCAACCATTGTGGTGATTGGTGATGTGGTCTCTCAGCGGGTTGCTTGGCGATAAAACGCTTTTTTGTGTTGGGGCAGGGCCATCTGTCCATTTTCATTTGTGGTGCTGATGGCTAGCATTGCAGCATTCGAATTTTTACAAACATGATGGATACCTTTTACGGAGAATATTAGATAATGATGAAAGTTGAATTAGCAACGGGTGTAAGCCATGCCCAGATGGTTGATGTGTTGGTGTTACCGATTGTTGCAGGGAATAAGTTGACCTTGTCAGGGCGTGATGCACAGAAAAAGGCCAAAAAGAGCATGGATGGTTTTATTCAATCATGTGCCTCATTGGGCGAGTTTGGTGGCATGCACACCCTTTACCATGTCGATGGTATCAAGGCGACACGCATTTTGTTTGTCGATGGGGGGGATGAGAAGGGGTTGACGCTTCATAGCTTGCGCATCTTGTCGGCGAAGGCGTTGCGGCAATTGCAAGGAACAGGCGTTCAGAGCGCATCGGTCTATTTGAGTGAACTCAATGTGCGTGGTGCCTCCATGGCTGAGAAGATTCAGGTCGTGACAGAGGGAGCACTTATGGGTGCTTATACCTTTGATAAATATAAAAAACGCCCTGAAAAGGTGAAGTCCGAGGTGCAGTCGTGGCAGGTGATGATTGGTGCCAAGGATGATCAGGAAGCGGCTGCGCAAGCGGTGATGCGTGGTCAGGCGATCGCGATGGGAACCAATTTTGCCCGTGATTTAGCCAATGAGCCGGGCAATGTTTGTACGCCGGAATTTTTGGGTCAGCAAGCTGAAAGTTTGCAGCATGAGAAGTTAAAAGTGACGGTGATGGATCAAAAAGCGATTGAAGAGGCAGGGTTTACGGCGCTGTTGGCGGTCAATCAGGGTTCGGATAAAGAGGCGCGTTTTATTGTGATGGGTTATTGCGGCGGTGCAGAAGATGAGGCGCCTGTTGCGTTGGTGGGCAAGGGGTTAACCTTTGATGCCGGCGGTATTTGTATCAAACCTGCCGCTGCAATGGATGAGATGAAGTTTGATATGTGCGGTGCGGCGACTGTTTTAGGGGTTTTTAAAGCGGTGACGGAGATGAATCTTCCGATCAATCTGTTGGGGGTTATCGCATCAACTGAAAACTTGCTGGGTGGCTCAGCCTACAAGCCGGGTGATGTGATCCGTGCTTATAATGGTACAACCATTGAAGTGATCAATACGGATGCCGAAGGGCGTATTATTTTATCCGATGCACTTGCATATGCCGCGGAACAAAAACCTGCTGAAATTATTGACTTTGCCACCTTAACAGGCGCGTGCGTAATCGCCTTGGGTTCGCAAGCCTCTGGATTGCTCGGTAGCAGTAAAAAGGTCAAAGATGGTTTGAAAAAGTCGGGGGATTATACCCACGACCGCGTTTGGGAGTTGCCACTTTTTGATGAGTACCAGGAGCAGATCAAATCTGAGATTGCTGATTTGAAGAATGTGGGTGGCCGTGAAGCGGGAACAATTACCGCAGCCTGTTTCTTGTCGCACTTTGTTGGCGATACCCCTTGGGCCCATCTTGATATTGCCGGAACAGCATGGAACATGAAAGGCAGTGATCTTGCCGCCAAAGGGGCAACCGGTGCAGGCGTGCGTTTGATTAGCGATTATTTGATTCGTAAAGCAAAGCAATAACCGTTTGATAGCAGTTAAGGCTTTGATGCGTTGAATTCCCCTGATCTCTTTCATTTAATCAATGGATGGCATGCGCCTTGGGCGGATGCCATCATGGGTGTGGTGAGTGGTTTGGGTGATGGTTTGGTTGTGGCATTGCTGCTCTCGATGGTGATGCTGTTTCATCTGCGCTTGGGTGTGGCGGGCTTGGCTGCATTTTTACTTTCTGGTTTGTTGGCGCAGATCTTGAAACGGTTGTTTGATATGCCAAGGCCTGCGGCACTGTTTGATGATGTCCATGTGCTCGGTCATGTGCTGACCACGCACAGTTTTCCTTCGGGGCATGCCACCTCTTGCGGGGTGATGATGGTGTTGGCCTTTTTGCTTTGGGGGCGTGATTCGTGGTGGGCAAGAGGGGCAGCTGCGCTCTTTGCTTTGGCGGCCTATGGTCGTATTTATGGCGGGGTTCATTTTCCGTTGGATGTTGCGGTAGGTCTTCTTCTTGGCACCCTTTCGATGGTATTCTGCTGGCGTGCATCAAGCGGGTGGATTCAGGCGCATTGGTTGGCCTCGGAGTGGGCCTGGAAAATTCCAGGAATTATTTTAATCATTGAGGCTGCAGTCTTGGGGCTTGGTTATCGTATTCAGCCGGCAACGGCAGTACCGTTGGTGATGGTTTTACCCGTGGTATCGTTGATGGTCTTGATGCAGGCATGGAAGGGACGCATTGGAAACAAAGATTCATTTTGAACTGCTTGAGAAGCAGGATCGGGTTGAGGGCATTGCACGCTTGCTGCTGCGACGCAAGCGTTTGCAGCCGCATGTGCTGGTTTTTTGCCCCGATGAGCGTTTTATGATGCAGCTTGATGAACGGTTGTGGACCATTACCCCAGAATCTTTTTTGGCGCATGCCATTGCAGGTGCGGATGATGAAGTGAATGCGATGCAACCTATCTTGCTTGCGACCTCGATTCATCGTGGTAATGGCGCGGAAGTGTTGATCAATGGTTCGCTTGAGGTGCCGATTGATGTGACAGGTTTTGCCCATATTGTCGATTTTGTTGATGGTTGGGATGATTCATTTAAAGAGGCTGCGAGGGTGCGCTGGAAGACTTATCAACAGATGGGCATGAATCCCCAATATCTGGGCGCAAAGAAAAAATAGTTGAGAGAATAAGTGTGTTGACGCGGTCTGTTGCAATGGCGTCTGAACCACAATATAGAAAAGGGAACAATATGAGTATTGAACAGAAGGAACCCGCGAAGGTTTATGATCCGAGTGCATTTGAGGGCACGATTTCCGAGCAGTGGTTGAATTCGGATGCATTCAAGCCTGCCGGCGTGAGCGAAGAGGCGTATAGCATTGTGATTCCGCCACCCAATGTGACCGGCAACCTGCACATGGGACACGCCTTTACCTTTACGCTGCAAGATACCTTGATTCGCTGGCAGCGCATGAAGGGAAAGAAAACCCTTTGGCAACCAGGAACGGATCATGCCGGCATTGCGACGCAGATGGTGGTGGAACGGCTGCTGGATAAAGAGGGTGTGCATCGTCGTGATATGGGGCGTGAGCCATTTTTAGAGCGCGTTTGGCAGTGGAAAGAGGAGTCTGGTGGTAACATCGTGCGTCAGCTCAAACGCCTTGGTGCATCGTGTGATTGGAGTCGTGAACGCTTTACGCTCGATGAGGGGTTGTCCGATGCGGTGCGTGAAGTGTTTGTGCGTTTGTATGAAGAAGGCTTGATTTATCGCGGTAAACGCTTGGTCAACTGGGACCCTGTTCTTGAAACGGCGGTTTCCGATCTGGAAGTGGTGCATGAAGAGGAGAATGGTCACTTCTGGCATATGCGTTATCCGCTGGCGGATCATCCTGATGAGGCTGTGATTGTGGCGACGACCCGTCCCGAGACGCTGCTCGGCGATGCTGCTGTTGCCGTGCATCCGGACGATGTGCGCTACCAACACTTGATTGGCAAAAAACTGTTGCTGCCACTGACCGATCGCACCATTCCAGTCATTGCCGATGCGTATGTTGATCCTGAATTTGGAACGGGTTGTGTGAAAATCACACCTGCGCATGACTTCAACGACTACGAAGTGGGTAAACGCCATGATCTGCCACTGATCAATATCCTGACTCCGCGAGCGCACCTGATCGATGATGCCATCGTGCCGGAGAAGTATCGCGGCATGGAGCGCTATGAAGCGCGTGAACACATGGTGAAGGATCTGGAAGCGGAAGGTCTGCTGGTGAAGGTGGATGAGCATGTGCATCAGGTGGGGCGTGGCGATCGCTCGCATGCGGTGCTTGAGCCCTATCTGACTGATCAGTGGTATGTGGACATTAAGCCGTTGGCTGAACCTGCGATTAAAGCGGTGCAGGATGGCGATATTCGTTTTGTGCCGCAGCACTGGGAGAAGACCTATTTTGAGTGGATGAACAACATTCAGGATTGGTGCATTTCGCGTCAACTCTGGTGGGGGCATCGTATCCCCGCATGGTATTGTGATTGCGGCCATATCACCGTGGCGCGTGAAGATGTGACCTGCTGTGGCAAGTGTGGCAGTCGTGATGTTCGTCAAGATGAGGATGTACTGGATACTTGGTTCTCATCGGGATTATGGCCATTCTCTACGCTGGGCTGGCCGGAGAAAACGCCGGAGATGGATGCCTTCTATCCGACCAATGTGTTGGTTACGGGTTTTGATATTATCTTTTTCTGGGTGGCACGAATGATCATGATGGGCATCAAGTTTACGGGTCAGGTTCCGTTTCATGATGTCTATATTCATGCGCTGGTGCGTGATGCGAAGGGTCAGAAAATGTCCAAATCGAAGGGCAATGTGATCGATCCTCTGGTTATTGCCGATCAGTACGGCTCGGATGCGCTGCGTTTTACGCTGGCACACATGGCGACACCGGGGCGTGACATCAAGCTGGATGAGACGCGTATTGAGTCGAACCGCAACTTCATGAACAAGGTGTGGAATGCTTCCCGTTTTGTCTTCATGAATCGTGGCGATGCCAAACCCGATGCAACACTGATACCGACACAGGATGTCAATCAGTGGGTGTTGGCTGAACTCAATGCCTGCGCCAAAGCGGTGGATGATGCGTTGACCACCTACCACTTCAATGACGCGGCCGATGCGCTCTACCACTTCATCTGGGGCACCTATTGCGACTGGTATGTCGAGGCCGCCAAGGTGGCTCTCTACGGTGATGATGGAGCGGCGAAGCAGGAGACACAGGTGGTGATGCTGACCGCGCTGGATGGCTGGTTGCGTCTGCTGCATCCGATCTGTCCATTCATTACCGAATCACTCTGGCAGACCCTGCATGGTGATGAGGCCCGACTGGTTTCAGAATCGACTTATGCGCCTGTGGAAGGGCTGGATGATGCCGCAGTGACACGCATGCAGCAGGTGATGGCGATGGTTTCGGCGATTCGTTCGATTCGAGGTGAGATGAATGTGGCGCCAGGGAAACGCATTGATGCCAAAATCGCAGCATCGGATGTGGTGCGTGATTCGTTGCAGTCACAGGAAGGATTGTTGAAGAATCTGGCGAAGTTGGGTTCACTTGATTGGATGGAGAGTGATGCGGTGCTTGATGGTTCAGCGGTTGCTCCTCTTGAGGGGATGACCATTTATCTGCCGCTGGCGGGTCTGGTTGATGTGGAAGAGGAGTTGGCGCGTTTGGATAAAGCGATGGCGAAGCTCGACAAAGATATGGAGAAGTTAACCAGTAAACTGAATAATCCGAAGTTTGTTGATAGTGCGCCGCTGGATGTGGTGGCGAAGGTGCGTGATGCTCTGGCACTGGAGCAGCAGAAGCGTGCGGAACTGGTGGCTTCGGCTGAAAAATTGAAAGCGTTGTAAGGACATTCCGGCAATGTAGGGGCTGCAATGAAAGGACGGCAACAGATCTGCTGAAATTGTTGAAGACGGCGGCGCAGTTTGCGATGCCAATTTATCAACGCGTATATTCATGATAAATGCCAAGATGTAGCACTGTGACCGATAAGATGAGTAGATAATTGAGGAGGTGTTAAAATAATGCCAAGTTTTGATGTGGTTTGTGAAATAGATATGCAAGAGGTGGACAATGCGGTCAATCAGGTGAAAAAAGAGATTACCACCCGTTTTGATTTTAAGAATACCCATGCTTCGATTGAAATTGCCGATGATCATTCGATTGATATTGCCGGGCCGGATAACAATAAAATTGATGTGATTACCGAGATTTTGCGTGCCAAAATGGTGCGGCGCAACCTGGAGCCGAAATCACTGGAGTATGGTGATATGGAAGGGGCGAGTGGGGGAACCAAACGGCAAAAGGTGACCATTAAAAAAGGTATTGATAGCGAGTTGGCAAAGAAGATTGTCAAACGGATTAAGGATGAGAAAATGAAAGTCCAAGCCGCTATTCAGGGTGATCAGGTGCGTGTCACGGGTAAAAAACGCGATGATTTGCAAGAGGTGATGGCGCTTTTACGCGGAATGGATGTCGATCGTCCCTTGAGTTTTACCAATTTTCGCGATTGATCGCATTTTTTTGAAATAGAAAGAGTGGCTTTTTTCTGCGGTGAGGGTTACTTTACGGCAAGATTTTTGGATTTTTTGGTGGAGGAAGTATGAAAGTTTGTGAAGCGATGAGTACGGAAATAGTAGCCGTAAAGCAAGATGACAGTGTGAAGTCATTGGTTGCAAAAATGGTGGTTCACAATGTGAGTCAAGTGAGTGTAATGGATGATGCAGGCGCATTGATTGGTGTGGTTACTGTGCGCGATGTCATGCTTCCACTCTATCCTGGTCAAGGCGATTATGTGCATGATACTTTGCATGCGCGTGATTTTGAAATGATGGAAGAGGGGTATGATGAAGTGATGAAGAAGAGCGTTGGCTCGATTATGACATCCAATCCTGTCAGCGTTGAACCCACAGACTCCGTATTGAAAGCGGCCTCTTTCATGGGGCTTCGCAATTTGCGTCGTATTCCTGTGGTTGAAGGCAACAAACAAGTGGGCGTCTTAACCCTTGAAAATATTAACAATGCGTTGTTTATTGCACGCGCCTAGTTGATATCGCCGTTGAGCTTTTTGAAAAAGGGTTGCTTTGGCAGCCCTTTTTTTATTGAAGGGTGAAAATAGTGATGGAGTGATCTGTTGATGAACAAAACATGCCTTCTCTTTGATTGTGACGGAACCCTGACGGACTCGTTGTCAACGATTGTGCGTGCAATGCAGTACGCTTTTACGGCAGCATCATTGCCGGTGCCGAAGGATGCTGAGGTTGCATCGATTATCGGCCTTTCGTTGGATGATGCTGTGCATCGCTTGCAGGCCCCTGATGGGTTGAATGATGCCATTGCTAACCATTATAAAAAAATTTACAAAGAACTGGAACAAGAGGTTCAACTCTTTGACGGGGTGATTGAGACCCTCGAATGTTTGAACGCTTCGGGTTATCACATGGGCGTGGTGACGGGGAAATCAAAAGCGGGAATGTTTCGGGTGATGGATAGATTTGCCTTGTGGCGTTATTTTTCCGTGGTACGAAGTGCCGATTGCTGCCCGTCGAAGCCGCACCCAGCAATGGTTTTGGAAGCGATGGCGGCATGCAATGTTACTGCGCAAGAGACGCTGGTGGTGGGGGACTCGATTTTTGATGTGACGATGGCGCGAGCCGCAGGGGCAGAGGCTTTGGGTGTCTCATTTGGTGTGGCCAGCGCAGATGAACTCTATCAAGCGGGAGCTCGGCATGTGATCGACCATTTTACCAGCGTGTTGCAGTATGTCGAAAAAAAATATTGATGTTAGAAAGAGAATCAAAAGTGAGAGGTAGTGTGATGATGAAACGGGGATTATTGATGATGGCGTTGTTGATTCCACTCTTGGTGGTGGGGTTGTTGGTATTGCCATCATTTGTCGATATGAATAATTATAAATCGATGATTACCGATTCTGTTGAAGATGCAACGGGGCATAAATTGGTGATTGGGGATATGAAGCTTTCACTTATTCCGCGTGTTGAATTAAAATTGAGCCAGGTTTCATTGCAGGGAATGGGCGAGTTTAGCGGGCAAACCTTAGCCTCGATGCAAGCCTTGGATGTTCAGGTTGAACCATGGCCGCTGTTGTCTGGCAAGTTGCAGGTGCAACATTTTCGTCTGCGTAAACCCGAGATTTATGTGGAACAGCGTGCGATGATGAACAATTGGTCCGATCTTTTGGGACATCGTGCGACGCAAACGGTTGTGAGCTCAGCCGAAGATCGTGCCGCTGTTGTTAGTGTGAATAGCGCTGAGGGTTCGGGTAATCGCCAAGTTTCTACCGTAACGGTTGAAACGGATAGCGCACCTTCACCGCTCTCTTACTTGATGGCGGAGCAGCTTGATATTGAGGATGGTCGATTGCAGTGGCGTGATGCTGGGCTTGGTCAGGAAGCTTCACTTGAACATCTTAATTTTACAGTCAACCATCTGTTATCGAAGACGCAGCCTATGGATGTTGTGCTATCTTTTATGTTGAATGGCAGTAGTTGGGAGGCTGAGGCCAAGGTTGCTGCGATTGAAGATTTATCCCATTTAAATTTATCGACACTGCCGTTGCAAGCGGATTTACAAGTGGCCGATATTCACCCACAAGCATATCTCAAGATTGCACAAATTTTTAACCCTTCATTGGTGGTTGATACGACAAATTTTCCCCAATCCTTGCAGTTGAAAGCGAATCTCGAGCAGCGGCCGAGCGGTTTGCGTTTAAGCACAGGCGAAGTTTTCTGGGAGCAGCAGCGCTGTTCATGGTCGCTCAATATGCCCGATGAACAAGGGGTGCAGTTGCAAGATGTAAGCTGGACATTTGCAGGGAAAGCCATCGCACATCTGCGCGGTGTGGTTACACTTGCTGCTCAACCTACCTTTGATTTGCGTGTTGAAACCGAAACCTTGCAACGGGCGTGGTTGGTGGAACAATCTCCTCTTTGGCAATCGATCTATCCAAACAGTGATCAAGCTTGGCAGACATTTTCATTTGGCGGGCAGATTGCAGGGGATCATCAGAGCGTCCATTTGAAAAATGGGCAAGCGTTGTTTGATCAAGAGCGTATGATGCTCGATGGCGATATTTCGATGGCAGATGCTGCGAATGTGCGGATGCAAATTTATGCGCCAACCCTTCATCTTGATCCTTGGATTCCTATTGCCGTTGTCGATGCATCGCCGGCACCTGTCGCCGTGGAGCAAGAAGTCACACCTGTCAGTGAATCTTCGGCACTTAAAGTGGTCGCTGCCAATGGAGATGCGGCGGTAGTGGGAGCTTCTTCGAATGCTGCCAATGGTGCGTTAAATGGGGAAGAGGGAGATGCTGTTGCAGAAGTTGATCTGCGCATTTTAAAAGATTTACAGCTTCACCTGCGTGTAAAGGTCGATCATTTGTGGTATAAAGATTTACAGTTGAAGCAGTTGCGAGGGGCTGTTGATGGTCAGAATGGTGAGTGGTTTTTATCTCCATTGGCCTTTGAGAGCGGCGCAGAGGGTCGTGCGGAGATTCATGTGAATATGGATGTGCGCCAATATCCAATTGTTTGGGGAAAGCGAATGATTATTCGTTCAATCGCTGTTGAGCCTCTTCTCTCCTCTTTTGCTGGATTGCATCTGTTAAGTGGGGCACTGGATTTAGACATGAAAGCGAACGGGGTTGGTTTGCAACGCGCGAGTTTATTAAAATCGATGGTTGCTGATAGTAATGTGACACTTCGCGATGGAAAATTTGTTGGCTTGGATATGATTAAAGAGTTGCGACAATTGTTACGCAAAGAGCCTGCATCCAAGGATGATATGACGGCATTTGAACTTCTTTCTGGGACTTTTCATGTTGAGAACGGAGAGATGCATAATAATGATCTCTTTTTACAATCCCCTGAACTTCGCCTTACCGGCGCAGGAAGTATCGATTTAAATAGTTTGACTATGAACTATCTTTTAAAACCGCGTTTGGTGGGCTCGCTTTTTGGCAAAGGAGATACGGTTCAGGTGCGTAAAGGGTTGTCGATTCCATTGCGGGTGCAGGGCCCCGTAACGGCGCCAAAGGTCACGCCAGAGGCGGATAGTGGAACACTCCTTGAAAATGTTGGTGGTGTTCTTGGTGGCGGTGCTTTGGGCGTGAAAGATGCCTTGCAAAAGGGCTTGGGTGGATTGTTTCAAAAGTAATCAAGCGATACGCAACAGCTTAATCAATCGAAGTGGTCGCCTGCGGACACAATGCGCCCCTCGCTTTTGGCTCGATAGAGCGCTTTGTCAGCAGAGTTTAGCAGTGTTGTAACCATGTCAGCATGAATGGGGAAAATAGCGTACCCATGGATGTTCATTTCAATGTGCAAGCGATTCAACGCGCTCATGCGATGAATATTTTGTCTGAAAAATAGTCCGCTTGGTGATTGACTGAAACGAAGAAACTGATCAAGGGTTTCTTTTGAAAGGCTTATCTCTAGTCTGCCCCGCCAATGCAGAGTGATAATGAGGTGAACCATGAGTTATGATCGTTTGCGTATCGATCCAGAGCGTCCCAACCATCATCATATTGCCAAAGCGGCCCGATGTTTGGAGCAGGGTGGTTTCCTGGTGGTGCCAACAGAGACAACCTACGCGTTGATGGTGCTTCCCAGTGCGTTTGATGCACAGGCGGCAATCTTGAAACTACGCCAGTTGGATGCAAAGCACCTTTGGTCGTTGATGTGTAGCGATTTATCGCAAGCCTCACGCTTTGTCAGCATGGACAATGGCGCCCATCGCCTGTTAAAGCGTCATCTTCCCGGCCCCTATACTTTTATTTTACCGGCATGTGCTTCATTGCCTAAACGGTTGTTTGGCAAACGGCGTGATGTGGGCGTGAGAATCTCGGAGCATCCAGTCTGCATGATGTTGCTCGAACATTTGGATTCGCCACTGTTGGCGACCTCGCTACAATTTGCCAACGATGATGAGATTGCCATGGATAATGATGCCATTCATGAGCGCATGCAGCACCATGATGCGATATTTCTTGATTGTGGATGGTTAGGAATAGAGCCTACAACCGTTGTTGATTTATGTAATGGTGAGCCTGAAGTTGTGCGCTTGGGCGCAGGCTCTTGGAACGATTGAGTCGATTGGATCGGCAGGTGTGAAAGATAAAGAGATCGAGGGAGCAAAATGGGTATTTTTGAGAAACTTTTAGTCAATTGTCGCTATTTGGTGTTGTTGGCGGTGATTTCATCGTTAGTCGGGATGTTGATTCTGTTCTTATTGGCAACGGGCGATATTGCACACTTGGCCTGGCAATATATTGAAGTGACCTTTATGGGCATTGAACATGAGAATTTTCATATTGAAGCGGTCAGTTACATTATTACAGCGGTCGATGACTTTTTATTGGCGACGGTGTTGCTTATTTTTGCTGTAGGTCTCTATGAGTTGTTTATTGGTAAAATTGATGCCAAGGTGCTTGAAGAGGGCTCGGACAGCATTTTGATGATTAAGAGCCTGGATGATTTGAAAGATCGCCTGGGTAAAGTGGTGTTGATGATTCTGGTGGTGGCATTCTTTAAGAATGTGCTGCATGTCAACTTTAATGATCCGTTAAATATTTTATATATGGGCGCGGGGATTTTGTTGGTTTCGTTGGCGCTCTATTTCACACACAAAAGTGGTAAAGACCATTAGGCGCGCTGATCGATTCATGTCTTGATCATGCAATCAAATGATGACGCGCTTAGGGAGTTGTAATCGATGACAGAAAAAGGTTTGTTGGATAGTGATGAGGGCCTTTTGGCTGCGGAAGCACCCGTTGCAGAAGGTGCGCCTGAAGAAGCTGCGACGGTAGCAGAAACACAGCCTTGGCAAGAGGCCAAGTGGGTTTTCCCGGCGCTGGTCACGATGGCGAGTATGGTGGTGATCTCATTGGTTGTGAGCATCTATGCCTTGACGCAGTTATGGGGTGTGCAAGATCGTGTTGGTGAGCCAGTTGTGGCTGAGAAGCCTTTGCAAGTGGAAGCCAAAGCGGTTGATTCTGATGTGCAAGAGATTGTCTTGAAAGAGATGGCTGTGAGTTTAGCTAACAAAGCCGTTTCTAAGGTGTTAATTGTTGTGATTGCTGTGGATGTGAATAAAGATGCAGACTTGGCGCGGTTAATTGGTTACGAAGCTGCTGTGAAAGATACCGTGATCACCATTTTATCTTCGAAGATGTCGTATGGATTAAATTCATCGGAGTCGCGGGATCGGTTGAAAGATGAGCTCAAAGATGCGATCAATGAGACGGTGAGGGGTATTGCAGTGGTGAAAGACCTGCGTTTCCAGAAGTTCTTTATTCAATAAACAAGCATACGGCTCTTGTAAGGGCCTGCGAGTTGGTAATCCCCCCGAAAACTAACAGGATCAAAGACAGCGCCACCCGAGCCATACCCAGGTTAGCGCGATTCCTAAAGCACCGATGCAAGTAAGGGTAAGCGCAATACCAATGTCGTGCTCCAGCATGCCCCAGCGAGAGAGAATGTTCCACCAGTCATGCTCTCCGCCTCCCACCAGAGGAAGTTGCTGCGCGCGTGCATCCGCTGCATAGCGGGCAATATTGAAAAAGTTTTCGAAGAGCCACAGTCCGCCAACAGCAAATGAGAGCGTTGCGCGCTGACGCCAGAATTCGACGATGACAACTAAAGGAAATGCGAGTTGACCCAGCGTGCCGCCGTAGAGCCCCATCGTCTCTCCGAAGATGCCAAAAATGGGGTGGCCAGCTTCATGGAAGAGCAGATTAGCTCCATCGAGCAACGGCACCCATCCTGGCGGAGAACGCAGTTCGGCAATGAGAATGATGCCGACAAGTGCAGAAAAGGTAATGAAGTGCGATGCATTGACGGGTTTCCACGGCATCACTTCAGCAAGCTCCAATAGTAGCAAGCCGTGACGAAGTGCTCGAAATGATTAACCCATGCGTAGATCAGCACTTCATTGATATTCGCTAATCTTCCCAGCGGCCAAAATTGGGGATTTTGACTTCATGTTCGTCAAATGAACCGCGCGCTGCTTGCGTATGGCATTTGTTGCAGTAGCTAAAAGAACGAACATCTTTGTTCTCTTTGACAGCCCGTGCAGGAATTTCATTGTGTTTGCGTTTAAAGTAGGGTGTTTCGGTGATGCGAAGCGGTGCTTCATTGGCTGACAATGAACGCATAATTTTAATCGAACGGTTGTAGTGCGATTGGTCGGCAGCATTGTCGACCAACATCTGCTCGATCTCAGCGCGGTCGGCTTCATCGAGTTCGGCATTCTCACCAAAATGGTCGGCGAGCGCTTTCGGATCCATCAATCGTTTCCATGAGCGTGCTGGCAATAGTCCTGGTTGGTAGGCAAAATGGCACTCGGCGCAGTTGCTTGTGTAGAGGGCATTATCAAATGCTTGTACGCCACCGCGCGAGGAAAAAATATTAAAGATCCCTTCTTCACCCTCATGATGACCATCATCATCGGCAAATGCGGGCGTACAAAGTAGCGTGGAACAAACAAGTGGAACGATTAAAGCGTAGTGTTTTTTCATTGAGACTCCTAAGTTAAGTGGGAATGTGGCGATCAAAGGGCGCAGTTATTTGCTGCTTAAATAGCGTAGAAAATCACCTTTTTCTTGCGGTGTGCACTCACGATTAAGTACCGATTTGCAGTTGCGTAAAAACCATTTTTCGATTTTTTTACCATCGGTTAAACGCTCAGGGTTGACCGAGCGTGCCATCGGTTCAATGATTTTTCCGGTGCGGGCATGTTTGCCTTGCAGGTTAAGATCGGTGCCGTGGCATGTGGTGCAGTTTTGTGCGGGGCCACCTTCGGGATCAGGGAAGTTTTGGTGCCACATTTGATCACCGCGCTCGGCTGAAAAATCAGCTGCGCCCTGTGTTTGATATTCGTTAAGGCGCTCTGTAACTGCTGCTGTATCTGCAGCATGGGCAATCTGGATTCCGGCAATGGAGGCCAAGGTTGTGGCAATAAATAATTTTTTCATGGGTTGCTCCTTGATGGTTGGATGTTCTATTTGCTTCGTTTTTTTCCAGTAATCATCGCTTTTACGAGGCTCTCTTTATGTTGAATTGAGGCAACAATGACGCCCAAAATATGCAACGCAATGAGGATTAAGATGATGTCAACAATCTCTTCATGTAGCTCTTTGGCAAGAGCGCCAACAGTATCAGAGATAGAAATTTGCATCGCCCATAGTGGGCCTGAAAATTCGCCCCACGCTTCAAGGATAAGCCCGGTTCCTGCGATCGAAAGGAGGACAATCAGCAGCGTGAAAATCATCGCAGAACCGGGGGGCGTATGGCCGATATGTCGTTTGGCGCGGTTTTGGGAGACCTCGATTATATCGGAGAGAATCTCTTTGGGTGTGAATATGAAGTTGCGAAATCTAGCGTAGTGAGAACCAAAAAATCCCCAAACGATGCGAAAAATGAGCAAGGCGATGATGGCATAGCCAATGCATGTATGAACTTCATCAAAGCCGGCGAAGTTGGCAGTGAGATAAGCCAGCGCAAAGCAAAGCACTAAGCCCCAGTGAAAAATGCGCACACCTAAATCCCAGACAAGGATTTCATGGCTCGATGTTGAAGGTTGCATACACGCTCCAGTGCGAATTGAATATGATTCAAGCAATGGCGGCGCAGCATTATTGATGAAGATTAAAAAATTATGAATTCCATGATTATGATGTGTGCTTTTTTTGTCTCATCGTGTCGATGCTTGCCATTTGTCTGGCTGATCCGCATTCTGCGCCTATGGAAATAACCCATTTTGACCCAGAAGAGATTGAAAAATTTGAGGCGATGGCCGATGAGTGGTGGAGCCCTACGGGGAAGTTTAAGCCTTTGCATCAGTTAAACCCCTTGCGCTTGGATTATATCTTTGAGCGTATTGTGGATGGCACGATGGAAGCTGATGATCTCTCTATTTTAGATGTAGGGTGTGGTGGCGGCTTGCTTGCTGAAAATATGGCGTTGCGTGGCGCGTGCGTAACAGGCGTCGATCGTTCTGAAAAAGCGCTTGCAGTTGCACAAGCGCATGCCGATCGGAGTGCTGGTTTGAACCTGACATACCATTGCTCCGATGCAGAGACATGGGCGCAAACCTATGCAGTGTCTTACGATGTGATCACCTGCCTTGAAGTGCTTGAGCATGTTCCTGATGTGGTGCGAACCTTACAAGCGTGTCAAACGATGTTAAAGCCTGGCGGTAAGCTCTTTTTTGCCACACTGAATCGCACGCCGAAATCGTATCTGCATGCGATTCTTGGTGCGGAATACCTCTTGGGCTGGTTGCCGAAGAAGACCCATCGTTATGATCAATTCATCCGCCCCTCTGAGATGGTTTATGCGTTGCGCCAAGCCGATCTGCAAGTGGTGGATATGCAGGGTGTTTCGTATGACTTTCTTCAAGGAACTTTTTTCCTTTCACAAGATTTGTCGGTGAACTATTTGGGTATGGCGATTAAGGCAATTGATTGATCATGCGCAATAATCGCGCGGGGCGCTTGCTGTTCGCATTGCTCTCGCCATTGATATTGTTTTCTTCTCATGCTGTTCGAGAGGTTAATGCCAATGAGGTGACACTTGAGGCGGATCGTTTGCTGCGTAATGCCGATGGGGTGATTACGGCGACTGGCGGTGTGGTTGTTGATCAGCCTGCGCAGCAGTTGCACGCCGATGAGGTGATCTATTTTCCCGACGATGAGAGAATGATTGCCAATCACCATGTCACCATTGTGCGCGATCAAGATGTGATTCATGCCGATTCTGCGCAGCTGGAACGCAATGAAACGGCGCAATTTAAGCATGTGCAGGCGCAGTTGCGAGGTGGTCAATATATCGAGGCAGAAACCATTGAGCAGTTGGATCATTACCGTTTTTCAGGAGATGATCTCTACTTGACCTACTGCCCTAGCGATGATGCTCCGTGGAAATTGCATGCTGCCCGTGCCGATGTCGATCAAGATGAAGGGGTGTTGATCGCCAAACATATGCGTTTTGAAGTGCTGGATATGCCTATCGTCTATGTCCCCTATTGGCGGCAAGCATTGCGAAGAGGCTCGGGAATGATGATTCCTTCGTTTACAACCAGTGCTTATCGGGGAAGTGATTGGGCGCTTCCTCTCTATCTTGCCCCAGCAAGCCATTGGGATGCGACCTTGACGCCACATTGGACGACTGCGCTTGGATTGAAAAGCGATCTTGAGCTTCGCCATGCCTCAACCTTTGGCCGCGAAATGATGCAGTATGAATCTGTGCACGATCCGCGGATGGGGCGTTCGCGCTATCGTATCGTTGCGGATGTCGATCAGAAGTGGTTGGCGGGAATGCACTTTTCGGCCAAGAGCGATCATTTGAGTGATGGTTTCTATTTTGCTGATATGGGCACGCAATTGGATCGCCCCTATGGTATTTTTACCCAGAGTCACATGGAGTTAAGTGGGACAGTTCCTACAACCTTATGGCGTGTCACGGGATTACATCAACAGCGTTTGTTGGCGCAAGGCAATGCCAATACATTGCAAATTCTGCCCCGTTTGCAGACCCAGACGACGATCAATATTCAGGCCATTGATGCGCTGTTTCGGCTTGATCATCAGACAACTCAATTTGTCCGTCAGCAGGGTTATGAGGGTGCGCGTCTCTTTGTACAACCTTCATTGGAGAAGCAGTGGCATTGGATGCCAGCCATTCAAACCACTGCAAAATTTTCCAGCCAACATACCCGTTACTGGATGCGGAATTTTGCCAATGGCCAGACATTGATTCGTAACAGTGTCGGTGCAAGCCTGGAAACGCGCTTTGAACTTGAGCATATCAGTGATGAAAAAGTGTGG
The DNA here is from genome assembly GCA_002753275.1 of Zetaproteobacteria bacterium. GTDB lineage: Bacteria > Pseudomonadota > Zetaproteobacteria > Mariprofundales > Mariprofundaceae. The sequence goes on from PEAA01000003.1 coordinate 83,178, forward strand.
CGTCATGCACTAACGCCTATTGTGCGCTACGATGCCTCTTACGCCCCCAATCAAACGCAGTTGCCTAATTTTGATTCGGGTTTTGGTCAGTTGAGTATCAATAATTTGTTGATGGGAAATCGTTACAGTGGTTTGGATCGTATTGAACGGATGCAGCGGCTCTCGTTGTTGATTGATAACAGTTGGCAACACAAAAGTGAACCTGATCAGCCGGCGCATCAAGTCGGGAAGCTGCGTATTGGTGCGGCCTATGATTTTTTGCGACAAAGTGTGGATCAGGCCAAAGTGGCACCCTTGCATGCGTTGTCATCCTTGGTGGCGGATGCAAGTTTGCAACCGATGCTTGGGATGCAGTGGATGGCAGGAACACAGTATAATCCTTTTGAACGCTATTTTGCGACCAGCTATGCGGGAGTTTCGCTATCTTCTGATGATCATGATAATATCGCCCTCCATTGGAGCAAAACGGATCGGCGTTATGCAGCGGCTTCCGAGTTGGTGACCGCTCAGTTGCAGTGGATGATGGGCGCGCGTTGGCAAGCGGAGGGTTTGTGGAATTATGATCTGCAACACCGTTTTACGCAGCAGTCGAGTGTGGCGATGGACTATATTCACCCTTGTTGGGATGCAAAGGTTGAGGGGTTTCGTCAGAATGTCGTCGGTTCTACGGGGTTAAGTAATATCGGTGTGCGCTTTATGTTGGGTTTAAAAGGGTTGGGTGGCTTGGGCTCTTGATCCAAGTATTGCGTGTGAAGTGAATTGATAAATAGTTGATGAGAGGCATGAATGAATAAACAGTGGTTGATGATGTTGGGCTTGATGGTTTCACCTTGGATTCAGGGGGGGATTGCCAATGGGATGGCGGCAGAAGAGCTCGATGGTGTGGCTGTTGTGGTTAATGGTGAGGCGATTACATGCTCGGAAGTTTCCAATGAACAGCAAACACTTCAGTTGCAAATGGGAGGTGCAGCAGGCGAGGGTGAAAAAAATCGTGCGCTATTAGCATCGCGTGCAGTTGATACGCGAATCTTTAAATCGCTACAAGCGCAAGAGGCCAAGCGTCTTGATATTGAAATCAGTGACAGCGATGTTGATGCAGCCATTGCTGAAATTGAAAAACGCAATAATTTACCAGAAGGTCAAATGGCGGAAATTTTGCATGCACAAGGGTTGGATATGGCCCGTTATCGTCAAGGTTTAAAAGAGCAGTTGCTTAGCAATAAGCTGATCAATTTGGTGGTGCGCTCCAAGTTGAATGTTTCAGAAGAGTCAATGCGTGAATATTATCGTAAATATTTGCAAAATCCGAAGCCGATTCGCGAGGTGAAGTTGGCACAGATTTTTGTGGTTACCCCATCAGATAGTGGTGTGGATCAAGTAGAGAAGGCGCAGAAAAAAGCGGAAGGGCTGTTGCACCAACTGCAACAAGGAGCTTCCTTTGCGCAGTTGGTGACGATTGCTTCGGATGTTCCTGATACCAGTCAAGGTGGCGATATGGGGTGGTTTTTACCTGGAGGAATTGCGCAACAATTTAATCAGGTGTTTGATCTGAAGGTGGGTGAGTTATCTTCCATTATTCGCTCGCCAGGCGGTTTCCATATTTTAAAAGTTACGGATGAACGGATGCATGAGCCCAAACTTGGAGAGAGTTATGATGAGGTGCATGCACGGCATATCTTGATTAAAATCCCATCTTCAGCCGATGAGGTGGAGCGGGCTAAAATTCGCCTCCAGGCCGATACCCTTGCGCGTGAATTGCAAGGGGTGAATGAGGATGCGTTTTCCGCTCGTGCCAAAGAGATCTCGCAAGGCCCAAGCGCAGAGCGTGGTGGCGATTTAGGTTGGTTTCAACATGGGCAAATGATCCCTGAATTTGAGCAAGCGGCCTTTGCAATGGCGCCTAATACGACCAGTGGCGTGGTAGAATCACCCTTTGGTTTACACATTATTTATTTGGTCAATACACGCCATATCGACCCCAACTCGTTTGAAGCCAATCGTGATAATATTCAAGAAATTTTGATCAATGGCGAGATGCAGGGGCAAGTGACCCGTTGGATGGATGGGTTAAAAGCGAAGGCGACCATTGAGCAAAAAGTTTGCCACTGATTCGCTGGATGACGCGGTGATGGATTCGCTATTAACGCTGGGTGAACCTGCAGGGATTGGTCCTGATGCGGTGTTGCTTGCTTATCAAGCCAATGCTTCGCTTTTTGATTCGGTGGTGATTTGTGCCCCTGCCATTTGGCTGCATGATCGCGCGCTGCTGTTGGGGCTTGATCTTGCCATTGTTGAAACGCTGGATTGGGATGCGGTTAAACAGTTGCCTAAACACGCATTGCGCTGCTGGAATCCATTGGGTGCTGCGCAACGGCAAATGCTTGCGCAAACGCCTGTGCAGGTGGGCGTTCCCATTGCAACCACGGCGCAAGCGGTGATCGATTGCATTGAATATGCCGCGCGAAAATGTCTGCAAGGTGAGGCCCATGCCTTAGTTACCGCACCCATTGAGAAAGCGATATTGAAAAGTAGTGGGTTTGAATTTCCTGGGCATACCGAGTTTTTGGCGGCGATTTGTGCTTGCCACTCCGAAGTGATGATGTTGGCCTCCAATCAATTGCGTGTTGCGCTCCTGACCACCCATATCGCCTTACGCGATGTTCCCGCATCTCTATCCAAAGCGCGTACGACTGAGGTGATTCAAATCGTGGCAGAGGATATGAAGCGACGCTTTGGTCTGAAAAAACCACGCATTGCCCTGTGTGCACTTAATCCCCATGCCGGGGAACAGGGCCATTTTGGTGATGAAGAGATGACACTCTTGCAACCGGTGGTAGCGGAGTTACAGCAGCAAGGGATTGATCTGCAAGGGCCCATTTCGGCCGATACCTTATTTGCACAATCGATGCGTCAGCATTTTGATGTGATCGTGTGTTGTTACCATGATCAGGCGCTCATTCCTATTAAAACACTTAGTTTTGGTGAGGCTGTGAATGTCACCTTGGGGTTGCCGATCATTCGTACCAGTGTCGATCATGGTACAGCCTTAACACGCGCAGGTACGGGAGAGATATCCTATTCAAGTTTGGTTGCTGCGATTGAGATGGCACAAAGGATGGATTCCGATGGGTAAAGCCTATGTTGACGAGCCAATGGTGCAAAGTTTTGTAGGGCATCTGCTTTTATCTATGCCCCGATTAAAAGGTGAGCCTTTTGCCAACAGTGTGGTGCTGATTTGTCAGCATGATGCTGAAGGAAGTATGGGGCTCATTTTAAATAAACCGCAAAAGATTGCAGTATTGGATGTGTTGCAAGATTTGAAATTGATTGAGAGCGATGGTGCTATGGCCGCACAAAGTTGTGAGGCTTTGCAAGGTGTTGCTAGTTATAGTGGGGGGCCTGTTGATCCGTTTCGCGGGTTTGTCTTGCATGACAGTTGGAACATTTATGAATCGACCATGAAGGTGAGTGATGAAGTTCATCTTACATCGTCGCGTGATGTGCTGGAAGAGATTGGGCGCGGTGAAGGGCCGCAGCACTACCGCTTGATTCTTGGTTATGCGGGTTGGGGTGCAGGGCAGTTGGAGCAAGAGCTTGCGGAGAATGCGTGGTTGGTGATTCCGAGTTCGCCGTCACTTGTTTTTTATGCGGATCCACGGTTTCAGTGGCAGCTGACAGCACAAAGTTTGGGTATTGAGAAAATGCACCTCTCATCTGAGGTGGGCCACTCTTAAGGAGAGTAATATGAGAATTTTGATCGTTTTTCAATCGGATTACGGGCATACCAAATCGATGGCTGAGTCGATTGCAGCTGGGGCAAAAGCGGTTGCACCAGAGAGTGAGATTGTCTTGCAGATTGCGGAGCAGACGAGTAACGAAGATCTTGAGCATGCCGATGTGCTCTTTTTTGGCACCCCTGTGCACATGGGTAGCATGGCCTGGTCGATGAAAAAGTTGGTTGATCAAGGGGCTAAGCTGTGGATGGAAAACCGTCTTGAGGGCAAGGTTGGCGGTGTTTTTGTGACGGGTGGTGGTTTTGGTGATGCAGGCGGTGGTGTCGAAACCACCATGATTGGCTTGCATGCCAACTTTCTTGAGCATGGCATGATGGTTGTTGGGTTCCCGAAATCATTGCCTGGTTATGCCGATGGTGGTTTGCAGTGGGGGGCATATGCCCGTTGCGCTACCCATGAAGGGATGCCCAAAGAACTCAGTGCGACGCAACAAGTCGGTGCGCGTAGTTATGGTGCACATGTGGTTGAAGTTGCACAAAAACTTTTTGCATAACGATAAGTTTGCTTGAGAAATCTAACTATTTGTTATCTTTCTTTTTCTCAACGCGATGCGTAGAGTGCGCACCCTTTTATGAAAGACCAACAGCGGAGGTTGTTAACTAATGATTAAACTGTATTCGGATTCTCACTGTCCTAATTCACATCGTATTCGAATTGTTTTGGCGGAAAAAGAGTTGCCGGTTGAGATTGAGGAGGTTGAGCCTGAAAATTTGCCGAAGGATTTTTTGAAGCTGAATCCTTATGGTAAATTGCCCACGATTGTTGATCGTGATGTTGTCTTTTTTGAACCCTCAATCGTGAATGAGTATCTCGATGAGCGTTATCCACACCCGCCGTTAAAACCAGGTTCACCGTCAGAGCGTGCACAGATGCGTTTGGCTGTGATGCATTTGGAAGATGAGTTGTACCCGCTTTATTTCAGTCTGATTAAGGTGAAAAAGAAGACAGAACAGGTCAAAAAGATTAAATCGTATCTTGATACCATTAATAATTATATGAGTCGTCAAGAGTATTTTGTCGGTGAGCAGTATTCGTTGGCAGATGTTACCATCGCCCCTATTTTGTGGCGTTTGGCGCCCAATGGAATTGCGACTACAGAGTGGCCACATCTTGAAGCTTATATGGATCGCCTCTTTGCACGCCCGGCCTTTGAGCAATCGATGTCAGAGTATGAGCAGATGCTCCATGATGTTTTTTAACGCAAGCCAATCTTAGCCAGTAGATTGTAAAAAGACCCTCTTGATGAGGGTCTTTTTTTCTTTTCTTTTTTGCAAAAAATGGGTTGACAATATTCAACCACTGTTAAACAGTATGGTGCATGAAAGTCAATATTCTCTCACCAGATCAGCAACTCAAACGCTTGGAGCTGGTGATCGAAGGAACCCATCTTGGTATGTGGGACTGGAATCCACAGACCAATGAGGTCATTTTTAATGATATTTGGGCTGAGATGCTCGGTTATAATATTGAAGAGATCGATGCAAATTTACAGGCGTGGGAGTCGCGGGTCCATCCCGATGACTTGGCTTCTGTCTACGCCGATATTCAAGCTCATATTGAGGGAAAAACAGCGTTCTTTGAGAATGTACACCGTATGCGCCATAAAGATGGTCATTGGGTCTATATCTTGGATCGTGGCAAGATTATGGAGTGGGATGCACAGGGGAATCCTATCCGTTTTACAGGAACTCATACCGATATCAGTTGGCAAAAAGAGGCAGAGGTGTTGGCGCTAGAGGCCTCAAAGGCCAAGAGTCAATTTCTTGCCAATATGTCCCATGAAATTCGCACGCCCCTGAATGGTGTTTTGGGCGTGGCACAACTGTTACAGGATGGCAACCTTGATCCACAACAACAGCGTTATGTTGAGGTGATTTTAGAATCAGGGCAAGGGTTGCTTACCTTGATCAATGACATTCTTGACTACTCTAAAATTGAAGCGGGTAAGCTCTCGATTGTTTCAGAAGCCTTTGAAATACGCTCGGTGATTCAATATGTGAATGAATTGTTTCAAGAACATGTGCATAAAAAGCATTTGGCCTTTGAAGTGCATGTGGATGATGATGTTCCAACCCATGTGGTTATTGATGGTCATCGTTTACGGCAAGTTTTGATGAACCTTTTGTCCAATGCCATTAAATTTACCATGCAGGGTTCGGTGCGGTTGGAGGTTGCAAAAGAGCCTGCCCCCATCGCTGCAAATGGTGCGATTGAGCTTGTTTTTCGGATTATTGATACAGGCGTAGGTATCGCCAATGTTGATAAAATTTGGGAAAGTTTTACGCAAGATAATGCTTTTATTGCCAGAGAGTTTGGCGGCACAGGGTTGGGTTTAACCATTTGTCGGAGTTTGATTGAGCTGATGCATGGAGGTATTGAAGTGGAGAGTGTTTTGGGTCAAGGCTCAACCTTTACCATTACCGTACCCGTTGAAGTGGCAAAACAGAGCGAACAAGAGACGATTCAAGAGCAGATCGAAAAGAGCGATTTGAGTCAAATGCGCGTGTTGGTTGCAGAGGATAATGCTGTGAATCAGATGGTGGTGACCCATGTACTCAAGAAATTTGGCATTGAGACAACCTTGGTTGGAAGTGGCAAAGAGGCCGTGGATATCTGTTTGACGCAATCGTTTGATATTATTTTGATGGATATGCACATGCCGATTATGAATGGTTGTGAAGCAACCCAAACCATTCGTGCAATGGGTGAGGCCATTGCGCAGCCCAAGATTTATGCCTTAACGGCTGATGCGATGGTGGAGCAGATGAAGACATGTCTTGAAATGGGTATGGACGGTTTCCTCTCTAAACCCTTTGGTATCAATGATCTTTTTCTCGTTTTGCAAGAGGTCCAGCAGCAATCACGAGTAAAGGCGTAGCGAACAGTTTCTCTTTTTTTGAGAGGCCAGGGGTTGCGCAAGGCTTCAGCTCAGTTTATTGATGTAGTGCCTCAAAAATGCGTTCAGCCAAAGCCAATGAGATGCCATCTGTTGCCATCAGTTGATCGCGCGAGGCTTTTTTAACCCCTTCGATGCCGCCAAAGTGTTGCAACAATGCCAGCCTCTTTTTATCACCGATTCCAGGGATTTGATCTAGCGTTGAGGTGAACATGCTCTGATTTTTCCGTTTGCGCATATATTGACCGGCAAAGCGATGCGCTTCATCACGCACCCTGGCAATCAGCAACAGCGCCGCAGAGTCGTAACCTGGCGTAAGGCCATCTCTTGCCCCCGCAACATCCCACGAGGGCCATAAGGTTTCATTGCCCACTTTGCGTGCAGCCCCTTTGGCAACCCCAACCATGGCAAGGTGCGCAAGATTTAGTGATGCGGCAATTGTCATGGCGACACTCAATTGCCCTTTGCCTCCATCAACGAATAAAATATCGGGTGCGGTGGTTTCCCCTGATTGAATACTTTGAAAAAATCGGGTGAGCACCTGAGCCATTGCGGCATAATCATCTCCCGCAGGAACATGATCGAGTTTGTATCGGCGGTAAAGGTTCTTATCAGGGCCTTGCCAGCCCAGATAGGTGATGGCGGCGACTGTTTGTTGTCCGCCAAGGTGGGCATTATCGACGGCGGCAATCAATTTGGGTGTTGTGTTCAGTTTGAGCAGTGTGGCAACGGCTTCAAATGCCGACTGCATTTTTTGGCTCTCATGAATTTGCGTGCTCATGGTTTGTGTGCCGGAATAGCTGACTTGTTGTAACCAGGTGTGGCGCGATCCGCGTTTTGGGGTTTTGATTTTGCAGGGCTGGACAGCAGCGGGTTGTAGCCATTTGCACATCGTTTGTAATTGCGTTGCTGTGGCATCATCGGTGGCCAAAAGAATTTCGCTGGGCCACGCTTCGTGTTGATAGCGCTCAAGAAAAAGTGATTGCAAGATCTCAAGGTCAGGTGCTTCATGGGCTTGCTGCACGCGGATGGTGTGGGTGCCGAGATCTTGCCCTGAGCGGCGTACGCCGATGGTGATGGAGACATGCTGATAATCGCGTAAGACGACGATGCAATCGGCACTGTAGGGGAGATCGGATTGTCCTGATCCTGCAAGAATGGTGCGGAAGTCACGAATTTGATCACGAAGTTGCGCTGCTTTTTCAAAGTGCATGCGTGTTGAAGCGTGTTGCATCTCCGCTTCCCATGCCGCGAGAATTTCACTGTTTTCACCGCGTAGAAATTGGCGAAGCTGTTCAATTTGTTTTTGGTATTCTATTGGGGAAGTGATGTGGCAACAGGGGGCGGAGCAGCGGCCAATCTGGTGTTGCATACAGGGGCGTGTTCGGTTGCGAAATGTCGATTCATCACAGTCACGCACCTTGAAAATTTGTTGCAACTTATGGATAGTAGCGTGAACAGCTCGACTATTGGGGAAGGGGCCAAAGTATTCGCCAGCCTCTTTGCGGCTGCCACGGTAACTGCGTAGCTTGGGGTAATCTTCACGGGTTAATAGGATGTAGGGGTACGATTTAGAATCTTTGAGCAATACATTGTAACGCGGTTTGAGTTGTTTGATCAAGTTGTGTTCAACGACCAACGCTTCCACTTCAGACTGAGTGACGGTGACGCTGATATCACAGATTTTTGTCACCATGACGCGAATGCGTGAAGTATCCGGTTCGCGCTGAAAGTAGCTTGAGACCCGTTTTTTCAGATTACGCGCTTTGCCAATATAGAGCACTTTGCGTTTGCTATCGAGCATGCGATAGACACCGGGTTCTGTCGGAAGCTCTCTTAACTGAATGGGGGGCTCAATCCACATAGGCACACTCCGATTGCAGTGGGCAGCCTTGGCAGCAAGGTTGTTTGCGACAATGGGCTTTGGCATGTTCGACAATGAGGCCATGAAAACATTGGAACAGTGCGACTTCATTGGGCAGTTGTTGCATCATCCATGCTTGTGCCTGCGCATATCGAACGCTTGGCTCGAAGCGCCCTAACCGCTTGAATATACGCAGCGTATAGGCATCAATGACAAAGATTGGTTGCTGATAACCATACAAAAGAATGGAGTCGGCCGTTTCGGGGCCAATGCCTTTGATCGATAACCACTCCTGGCGCTTTTGGGCGAGCGGGCGATCAAAATTCTCGCCCTCTGTGTGCAAAAGATGGGCGCAAAGGCGATGGAGTGTGGCCGATTTTTGTTTGAAAAAACCAGTAGGGCGAATGGCCATTTGAAGCGTTTCATTTTCGCTGGCAAGCATTGTGGCAGGTGCAAGAAGCGCCAAGTTGCGCAAGTTGTTAAGTGCCATTTGCACATTTTCCCAGCGGGTGTTTTGGGTTAATACAGCGCCAACCATCATCTCAAAAGCCGATTGAGCGGGCCACCAAGGGGCTTGCACATCGTAGTGTTCATTGAGTCGATCAAACAGTTGTAGCAACATTTGAGATGAGGTCGCGGAGAATAGGGGCTATTGAATCAACGCTTGCAGTTTGCGTAGTTCCGCACTGTTCAAGGGGCGGCGTGCCCCCGATGGCATCCCTTCATCGAGTTTGATCGGGCCAAAACTGGTGCGAATCAGGCGGCGAACCGGGTGGCCACATGCATCCAAGGTGCGGCGGATTTCACGCCAGCGTCCTTGGTGAATGGTCACCGTAATCCAACAGTGGCCACGCGTCTCGGCATCGACACGAAATTCCCAGGGTTCACTCAGATCGCCATCGCCCATGTCGATGCCACCATGGCGTAATTTTTCCATGTTTTCGAGTGATAGAATGCCCGCAATACGGACGCGGTATTGGCGTGGAATTTTTGAAGAGGGGTGGGTTAACACTTGCGCCAATTTTCCATCATTGGTAAGAATGAGTAGCCCTTCCGAGTCCATATCCAAGCGGCCTACTGATTGCACATTGGCCGCAACATCCATCTGATCATAAATCAGCGGCCGGCCTTTGGCATCGCTGCGTGAGCACATCAAACCGCGTGGTTTATAATAGAGAATGTAGGTGTGGCTTTCATCCAGTGTAATCAGTTCACCCTCTACGCACACCTTATCTTTGGGCATAATGCGAACGCCGGGTGTGGTGATGATGGTGCCGTTGAGGGTAACTTTTCCTGCCTCAATGAGACGATCGGCTTCACGGCGGGAGCAGATGCCACACTGCGCCAAATAGCGGTTGATCCGTTCGCCAACTTCGGGAATGTTCATGTCGCGTTCGGGGCTCTTTTTTTCATTGCGGGGCTGGCTCGCCATGGCTTGCGGTTGTTTGCTGGACGGCACGCTTTTTTGGCGTGCGGGTTTCACGCCAGGCTTACCCGAGGGGGGGGCATTGCGTGGTTTATGGGTTGAGCTGGCCGTTTTTGACTGGCGTTTTGTGCTTGGTTTGGTGCTTGGTTTTGATTGGCGTGACATTAAACACGGTACCCCATTTTGAGTGATTTTCGAACTTTATCCATGGTTCGTGATGCTTCTAATCGTGCGCGTTCATTGCCACTTTTGACAATATCGCGCACATCATCGGGGCGTGAAGCGATATCCAATCGCCGTGTGCGAATCGGTTGCAACTCATCTTCCAGATGGCTGAGCAACACCTTTTTACAATCGATGCAGCCAATCGATGCCGAGGTGCAGCCTGCGGTGAGTTCACAGCGTTCATCTTCGGTGGAGTAGATTTTATGAAAGTCCCAAACGGGGCATTTCTCAGGTGAACCGGGATCCTCTCGCCGTACACGGGCAGGGTCGGTTGGCATCTGCTTGACCTTTTTTTCTGTCTCTTTCCACGATTCGGAGAGGGAGATGGTGTTGCCATACGATTTCGACATTTTACGCCCATCAAGCCCTGGCATCTTTGAAGTTGGCATCAACAGCGCTGCCGGTTCGGCAAAGAGGGGTTGAGATGGAGTGCGGTAGAGGTGATTGAATCGGCGCGCAACTTCACGGGTGAGTTCCACATGGGGAACCTGGTCTTCACCGACAGGCACCGCATCGGCGCGATAGATTAAAATATCTGCCGCTTGCAGCAGCGGGTAGCCAAGGAAGCCATAGGTTCCCAAATCTTTTTCACGCAGTTGCGCAATTTGATCTTTGTAGGTCGGTACGCGCTCCAGCCATGCCAAGGGGGTCATGAATGAAAAGAGCAGGTGCAGTTCAGCATGTTCGGGAACTTCCGACTGAATGAACAGCGTACTCTTTTCAGGGTCAATGCCAACGGCAAGCCAGTCGATCAACATATCCCAAATGGTCTCTTTGACGATGCCTGGATTGGCATAATCGGTGGTGAGCGCATGCCAATCTGCCGCAAAAAAGAAGCACTGATGTTGGTTTTGCAAGTTGAGCCAGTTATCCAAGACCCCTTTCATGTGTCCCAAATGCAAACTTCCTGTTGGACGCATGCCTGATAAAATACGCGATGTTGGGGTGAGTGTGGGTTCAGTCAAAGTTGGCTCCTCTCGTTTGGGGGAAGTGTTTGGGCAAGTGCAGAATTGATCAGCACTCTCTTCGCTGCGTGGATGATGTCAGATAGAGCGTGAAAAGCAATTTTGAGAGAAGTGATGTAACGAAAAGATTGACGCCAAGGATCAAATTTATATCATGCGGGCTTCAAGCGATTGGCGCTTTAGCTCAGCCGGTTAGAGCGGTGGAATCATAATCCATGTGTCCGGGGTTCGAATCCCTGAAGCGCCACCATAAAAAAGCTAGTAATAGCAATAAAAACGAAGGGTCAGACTTAACAGTCTGGCCCTTTTTTTTGCCCAGTTGTCCACTGGTGGGACAGTGAGGTGCAAAAAACGCGACAAAGGGTTGAGTCACAAACCTGCTGTAAATTCAGGATGGGTGGAAGAAAAGCCAGCCTCAGGCTTCTGAGGCAAAGGTGCGTAGCATCAAATGACGATGCCCGAACTGACGGTAAGCGAATTTACAGCAGGTTTGTGACTCAATCATCTCATGGTTGGCGGGTTGTAAACGGATACAATTTTTTTCAATAAAGAACCGTTTCAGCGTTACGCGATGGTCATCAATCAATGCAACCACCGACTGATCATTTTCAGCCGTATGCCGCTCTTCAATCATCGAATTTCCCTTCACGCGCAACGCATAAGTGCCATTGCGTTTACTCACCATTGCCGCAGGCACTTGGGTACGCTCATCACTCACAAAACAGTCGAGCGGCTTCCCCGCAGCAATAGAGCCCAACAGGGGGATTTCAACCATCGGTTCAAGCACCAATGCATCCACACCCTCGATCAACGACGCCATCGCAAGCTCCCGTTTGGGCAATAAGCGTGATATCTTTTCCACCATGCGCGTAACCTCCACTCAACCTTGTGCAGCGGCTGATTTAACCATCTGCTTGCATAGGTTCAACCCTTTCCTGCTGAGATAACAAACAACATATATTAGAATATAATTATTTACACAGGCGAGGACATACCTTAATTTTAGCCGCACGGCAATTTGCAACATGCGTTGGGGGATACAATGGAGTTGGATATCACACTGGATGTCAATGTCGCGCGGCTAGCGCATATTGAGTGGGAAAATAAATTGGAAAAAATGGTCAACGATGGCGCCACTTTTCCCGAATTAAAAGGCCATGACAACTGTGCCTTGGGTGCATGGATATATGCCCGAGGTTTACGCAAATATGGTGATCTCCCCGAAACCATTGCCCTAAAAAATGCCCACCACCACTTTCATGAAATCGCAGATAAAATCCTCGATTTTCAAGCAAACAGCCCCCATGAAAATGCACAACCCTTGCTGATCAAACTGCGCCAATTTAGCAATAAAATTATTGTGTTACTCACCAGCCTTGAGCTCTCCATTGCACGAAAGAAAAACCACCATGCAGGCTCATGGAAAAAGTTACATCACTTTCTCGGTCAGAGTGAGACCATGCAGCCATTTCCAATGTATCTACGCGATCAAGCGCTGCCGTGGTACGCCTTTCGCAAAAAACGGGTCGCACATCTTGCCTCCATGTTTGATATTAATGCGGCGCGCTTAAATCATCTTTTATGGACCCAAAACCTGCAAACCCGATTTGCAAAATTTAGAAAAGGTGAGCATGTCCAAGGGGCTGATGATTGTGATCTTGGCATTTGGATACATACCTTGGGAAAGAAGGCTTTTGGCAACAGTGAAAATTTCAACATTTTGGAAGAGACCCATGCCGCATTTCATGATCTTGCCGCAAAGATTGAACGGGCATTACGGCGTCAAGATGCTAAATATGCCGAGGTCGCCTACCAACAATTAAACAGCGCCAGCACCACCATTATTGTACAACTGACACGATTGGAACTGCAGATGCAAGATGCCAAAATGTCCGCTGAACGCATGCAGTCCATCCAAATTTAATCGGCTTTTTTCTCACTCAAAAAATCAATCACACGCTGCCCGACAATCGCATAGTTTTTCTTGATCATCGTGCCCTGCAATCTCCCATCATGAATCATCTTCACCACGGCAACGCGCTCAATGCCCAAGAGTGCGGCGACTTCTTGGCTGTTGTATATTTTATAGGGCAATATCTTTTGCCTTTTTTGAAAAAAATTGATCATCACCATGGTGCCTGAAATGATCTCAACAAGATTGGCAGACAACGAAATTGCTGAACGAATATGCATCACGCCTCCTCACATTTTGCAACGATTATTTGTGCCGTTTGATCGATCGATACAGTGCATAGATTCCCGCACCCACAAGCGCCGCCATCACGATCGGGCCGCCCAATCCACCCAGGCCTAAGCCCAGTTTAAGCCCCCATGCTTTTCCGGCAAAGAAACCACCGCCAAGCCAGATCGTTGCAGCCGTAAAGGTTGTTTTCAAAGAGATCGATGGTGTGCCCACGCTCATCACCCCCCGCGCTGAAGTCCTCGATAAACGGTTTGCATAAACCTTTAATTGTAGGTACAATTAGACATGGACTGTTTGTGGGATGAAGCCAAGAACATGATCAATTCTAAAAAACATGGAGTAAGCTTTTCAGATGCAAGTGGTTTTGAGTGGAGGCGTGCGCTAACTCTTCTCGATGAGCGTACAGACTACGGCGAGGAAAGATTTGTCTCCATATCAACGATAGACGAACGGCTGCATGTTATGGTGTGGACACCTCGGGGAGACCAAAAACGCATCATCAGCCTACGCAAAGCGAACAAGCGAGAGGAGGTATTCTATGCTGGCAAAAAATAAAGACCTATCGACCACTGAAGAGGAAGCCCTGATCAATCAGGGCATCGCAGACGATCCAGACACCTTTGAGCTGGATGAGTCATTCTTCGCCTGCGCTGTAAAAGCAGGAACAGCCGACACTCAATCCATTGTTCATGCGGTTCGCGGAAAACAGAGAACCCCAGTCAAGCAACAAGTGACACTCCGCCTGCCTGAAAATGTGATCGACTACTTCAAAAAAGGTGGGAAAGGCTGGCAAACGCGCCTAAGTCACACCCTTGAGGAATATGTCAAAAATCACCGCTAGATTGGCGTATCGGCTCATCCAACGATATCACTGGCATATCACCGCCAAGCCAGATCGTTGCAGCTGTATTGGTTGCGCTCGAAGAGATCGGCGGCGTGACCACGGATTTCCTCTCGCATTTTCAACGCTTCTCAAAGAAGAGTTTTGAATCGTTGTATGTTTCATCAGTCGCAAACTCCATACGACTCGCCAACTCGTTAATTGCATCGCCAATCTTCTGTTCCGAAATGAACTGCCCGCTACTTTTTATCATTCGATACTCCTGCGGTTGCGTGCCGCTTATTCAATCAGATCAACCTGTGATTCCAACGGAAGCAAAACAGATTGGCGTTGATAAATCCACGATCGGCATGGTTTCATTGACATCACCTTCAATAAACCCAATGATCAATTAAGAAACATCATGAGGTAGTCTTTGATCCTTCAGCACAACAGCAATCATCCCTTAGAAATTCTACAAAAAAAATTTGGCTATGCGCAATTTCGTCTAAATCAAGCTGAGGTGATTGATGATTTAATCGCAGGGCGCGATGCCTTTGTCTTGATGCCCACAGGGGGTGGAAAATCATTATGTTACCAAATTCCCGCCCTGATTCGCAGCGGTGTCACCATTGTCGTCTCTCCATTGATCTCATTGATGAAAGATCAGGTCGATGCCTTAAAAAGCAATGGGATTGATGCCGCCTTTTACAACTCAACCTTAACTTCCGGCGAAGCCAAACAGACCCTCGCCAAACTCTACGCCGGTGCGTTGAAGCTTTTATATATCGCCCCCGAACGGTTGATGGCCGATGATTTTTTGTCGCGTTTGGATCAAATCAATCTTGCGCTTTTTGCCATTGATGAAGCCCATTGCGTCTCACAATGGGGGCATGATTTCCGCCCCGAATATACCAAGCTGCAAACATTGCGAACACGCTTCCCCAAAGTCCCCCTCATCGCACTCACCGCAACGGCAGATGCGCAAACGCGTGCGGATATCCTCAATGTCTTGGGGTTGAATCACGCCACAACCCATATCAGCAGCTTTGATCGTCCAAATATTCGCTATACGGTGATCGCCAAAGATGATCCGCTGAAACAACTTGCCCACTTCCTCGCTCAAAAAGGCGATAAATCGGGAATTATTTACGCTTTAAGTCGAAAGCGGGTGGAACAGATCAGTGAAAAATTGCAATCGCAAGGATTCAAAGCCGCAGCCTACCATGCGGGGCTTCCCCTTGATGTCAGGGCTGAAGTGCAGGAGCATTTCATCAAAGACCAACTGCAAATCGTCGTGGCAACTGTCGCCTTTGGTATGGGCATTGATAAACCCAATGTTCGATTCGTTGTCCATTATGATTTACCCAAAAACATCGAAGGCTACTATCAAGAGACTGGACGCGCAGGCCGAGATGGTTTACCTGCAGAGGCGCTATTGTTCGTCGGTGGGCAAGATATTGTTCTCGCCCGAAGCTTAATTGAACAGGGGCAAAATGAGCGCCAAAAGAGCGTTGAGATTCAAAAACTGAATGCGATGATTGATTTTTCTGAGGCGATGAACTGTCGCAGAGGGGTGTTGTTAAACTATTTTGGCGAGCATTTGCTGGCGCCTTGTATGAATTGTGATATTTGCCTCAACCCGCCCGAATGTTTCGATGCCACCGTGCTGGCGCAAAAAGCGTTGTCATGCGTCTACCGATTGCAGCAAAACTTTGGCGTCAAATATGTGATTGATGTTTTGCGCGGATCAAAAGCTGAACGCATCCAATCGCTCAACCACAATCAACTCTCAACCTATGGCATTGGTGCCGATCTGAGCGAAAAAGCGTGGTCAAACATCTTTCGTCAATTGATCCATCAAGGATTTCTCCTACAAGATATGGCCAACTATTCGGTCCTTCGTTTAACGGAAAAATCACGCCCGCTCCTTACAGGTGAGATCAAACTCTCATTGGCCAAACCACGCTTCAATGAAAAAAACTCCCCCCGAAACAATAGCCGTAAAACAGAGCAACGCATCGATTGCGACCCAAATCTCTTCGCATCCTTGCGGGCATTAAGAAAACAGCTGGCCGATCAACTGGAGCTTCCCCCCTACATCATCTTTAGCGATGCAACCTTGGTTCACATGGCAAAATTGCAGCCAAAGAATCGATCGCAAATGCTCCAGGTCAATGGCGTTGGTGAGGTGAAACTGGAACGCTTTGGCGATGCATTTCTCCATGCAATTGCCACCTTTTCAGGATAAAGGGCAGAAGAGGGTTGCTGAGCTATCATCAGAATATGGTGTTCACAGCACTCAAATCAACACCTGGAAGAAGCAGTTGATCGATGGCGCATCTGAGGTCTTCAATAAGAAGCCGGGCAAAAGCGAGCCGCCATTGATCCGCGCTTGCTTAAGTGTGCAATGAATAATTTCTGTTAGCATTGCGGCAATGATAATCCATGACCGAAATTTTGATGATTTAACCCATCGATTTGAGCGCAATATTTATGGCAGTGCCAAAGGGGAGTTGCGCTTGGCGGTGGTGTGGGCGCATCTTCTGCAAACGATGCCGCAATTAAGTGCGGGGCAACCGTTGCGCATTTTGGATGCGGGGTGTGGCCTGGGGCAGATGGGGGTGCGTTTGGCGCAGATGGGGCATGAAGTGGTGCTTGCCGATATTTCTCAAAATATGCTCGATAAAACTTCGGCATTATTTGCTGCGCAGTTGCCTGAGGTTGTGCCTCAATTGAAGCATCAATCGATACAAACATTCACAGCAGATGAGATTGGCGCATTTGATTTGATCATTTTTCATGCTGTGTTGGAGTGGTTGGCCTCGCCGCAGCCAACGCTTCACTACATTTTATCCAGTATGGCTGTCGATGCGAAGTTGTCGTTGATGTTTTACAATCGCGATGCGTTGGTTTATCGCAATCTGCTTCGGGGAAATTGGCGGAAACTTGAACAGGCAACCTTGCAAGGAGACCCTGGTGGATTGACACCGCACCATCCACTCTCTCTCGATGAAGTGGAAGATATTGTGCGGCAATCGGGGCTGAATGTGGCTGTGCGAGGGCGCATGGGGGTGCGGGTGTTGTATGACTATATGGAGCGAGCCTTGCGGGAATCACGCCCCTTTGAAGAGGTGTTGAAACTTGAAATGCGCTACGGTGGTGAAGCGGCGTATATCCGTTTGGGTCGTTACATTCACCTGTTGTTGCACAAAGAGAGCATGGTTTGAACATCGCCCATCTGCATGATCTCCCCTCTGAGCCCGTCTCACACAATGGGGTGATTGGCAAACAGGTGATGTTGCGGGCGGGGGTGTTGACAAGCATTCTGCAAATGGCGCGGGCCGTGTTTCCAGCAGGTGCCGAGGTTGCCGCACATATCCATCGCGATATGGATGAAGTTTTTTGGGTTGAGTCAGGTTTGGGCGTGATTGAGATAGAGGGTGAACGGTTTCCGATGCAGCCGCAGATGATGGTCGCCGTGGCAGCAGGAGAGGCACATGCCATTGTTAATGATGGCGATGAGCCGTTGGTTTTGCTCTATTTTGGTTGCAAAGCGTAGCATGAAAATAACGATAAAGAGAGAGTGTAGCGTATGATGAATGTGTTGAGACGGATGATTTCATGGCTGGAGATTGTGCGCCATACGGTTGTGAATCTGATATTTCTATTGCTGTTTGTCGGCATTGTGGCTGTGGTGATGCATCAACCGAAGTTGCCGCATTATGGAATTTTACAGTTGAATCCGCAGGGAGCACTTCTTGAGCAGCGTAGCCACCCGAATGCCGATGCGTTGCCGCTCTCGACCTCATCGCATCAGGCGGTGCTGGATGATCTGATCCATGCGCTTGATCTGGCAAAAGATGATCCAACCATTGGCATGGTTCGTCTGGATCTTGAAGGATTGGATGATACTTCACTGGCCAAGTTGCAGAGTTTGCATGGGGCGATCGAAGATTTTAAAGCGAGTGGAAAGTTGGTGGTGGCCTCGGCCAATAGCTATTCGCAGAGCCAATACTATCTGGCGGCTTCGGCCGATAAGCTCTTTTTACATCCGATGGGCATGGTTTCATTGACGGGATTCAGTCTCTATCGAAATTATTTTAAAGCGTTGTTGGATACGCTGCATCTTGATGTGCAGCTTTTTCGTGCGGGTGAGTATAAATCAGCCGCAGAACCGTTGGTACGCAATGATATGTCTGCGGCAGATCGCATGGCGAGTGCTGCGTGGCTCAACACGCTTTGGGACATTTATCGTGAAGATATTGCCATGATGCGCGGCGTGGATGCGCGGCGTATTCAGGAGGTGCTTGATGCCCCTGCCACGCATTTGCTTCCTTATCAGGGAAGTGTTGCGCGGATGTTGCAAGCCGAAGGGTTGGTGGATGATTTGATGGATGTGTATCAATCGGAACAGTTCATGAAAGAGCAGATGGCAGGCTATTTTAATGTCGCGACTTCTGAAATTGAGCAGGTCGATTATCTAACCTATTTGGCACTTGCGGACGATGATTCAGCCATGGTGAAGGGTGAGAATCAAGTGGCGGTGATTACGGGAAGTGGTCAAATCGTTGGTGGAGAGCAGCCAGCAGGCACTATTGGCGCAGATACGCTGGCAGGATTGTTGCGCGAGGCGCGCCTTGATGATGCTGTGAAAGCGGTGGTGTTGCGGGTCGATTCACCGGGGGGAAGTGCGCTGGCTTCAGAAGTGATTCGGCAAGAGGTGGTTCGCTTGCGTGCGGCAGGTAAACCGATTGTGGTCTCCATGGGGAGTGTGGCGGCATCGGGCGGCTACTGGATTTCAGCTTCGGCAGATGAGATTTGGGCGCAACCCTCGACCATTACCGGCTCCATTGGGGTTTTTGGCGTGATGATGAATGTGGATCGTGCCTTGAACCGCGTGGGGGTGCATACTGATGGACTTGGCACCACCACCATTGCCGGCACGCTGCGTAGTGATCTCCCGTTGCGTGCGGAGATGGCGCAGGTGATTCAGATGGGGGTTGATGATGTCTATCAATCATTTATCCATCTGGTTGCTGAGGGGCGGAATATGGATGTTGCACAAGTGGATAGCTTGGCACAAGGTCATGTTTGGAGCGGCGTCGATGCCAAACGGTTGGGATTGGTCGATGCGTTGGGTGATCTTCCCGATGCGATTGCCTCAGCCGCCAAACGGGCCGATTTGGCTGAAGATTATGAAGTCATTCGTATTGAACCCAAGGAGGCATGGATCGATATGTTGTTTGAAGATCTGCTTGGAGAGGCGGCTATTTTTCTTGGCGTGGAGCGGGTGCAAGGTTCATTTTTATGGATGATTTTTGATGAGATGAATGCAAAAACAGCACCATTACGGCAGATGGCACAGTGGAATGATCCTGCCCATATTTATGTCTATAGTGATGTGGGCGTGCACGGATACTCTGAATAACCACAGGGAATTGTTATTCAGATCAACCCTGACGGTGTGAATGGGCTTGATGCAAAGTGGTTGCATCGAGAAAGGGTGTGCTGTTACGGATAAATGTGTGGATTGATTTCAATGATCAGAAAAGGTGAAGCGGTTTGTGAATCTGAGGCTGGATGTGAATTGGGCAGCTAACGACGATGTTGAACCACAGAGTGATGCTTTCGAGAAGGTTTCCGGGGCTAAGAACGATGATGTTGAGGATGAGAAGGATGACCCATTTGATATTCCAGCTAAACGCATGATGGGGATGCTCATCTTTTGATGATTGAAGGGGCCGTTTGGCCCCTTTTTCTTTTAGCAAAATTGCGGAATTAGGGAACATGGCCTACGCTACGCGAGAGGTTGAGGGGATGATTCCTCCCTTTTCTATGTTAATCGGGAGGTTTGATGAACCACGCTGTTCACAATAAACTGGTATCTTTCATCTGGTCGATTGCCGATGACTGTCTGCGGGATGTCTATGTGCGCGGAAAATATCGCGATGTCATCCTGCCGATGGTGGTGCTTCGCAGGCTTGATACCCTGCTTGAGCCGACCAAAGAACAGGTGCTCGAAGAGGTGGAGTTCCAGCGCAAAGAGATGGGTTTTACCGAGCTGGACGATAGCGGTCTGAAAGAGGCCTCGGGCTATGTCTTTTACAACACCAGCAAGTGGACGCTGCGCAAGCTCAATGAAACCGCTACCAACAATCAGCAGATATTGCTGGCGAATGTCGAAGAGTATCTGGGCGGCTTCAGTACCAATGTCAAAGAGATTATCGATAAGTTCAAGCTGAAGTCTCAGGCTCGGCATATGGCAGCCAAGGATGTGCTGCTCGATGTGCTGGAGAAGTTCACTTCCCCCTATATCAATCTGACACCGGTGGATCGGAAAGACCCTGATGGCAATCGAATGCCTGCCCTCACGAACCTCGGCATGGGCTATGTCTTCGAAGAGCTTATTCGCAAGTTCAACGAAGATAATAACGAAGAGGCAGGTGAGCATTTCACGCCGCGTGAAGTGATTGAGTTAATGACTCATCTGGTCTTCGACCCGGTAAAAGAGAATCTGCCACCGGTGATGACTATTTATGACCCCGCCTGTGGCTCAGGCGGTATGCTCACTGAATCTCAGAACTTCATTAAAGACGAAGCAGGTGCTATTCGTGCTACCGGAGATGTTTATCTCTACGGCAAGGAGATCAACGACGAAACTTACGCCATCTGTAAATCCGATATGATGATTAAGGGTAATAACCCCTCAAATATCCGTGTCGGCTCAACCCTCTCTACCGATGAGTTTGCGGGCACCCGTTTCGATTTCATGCTCTCCAACCCGCCTTATGGTAAAAGCTGGGCCAGTGAGCAAAAGAATATCAGGGATGGCAAGGATGTGATCGACCCGCGCTTTCAGGTGCGCCTGAAAGATTACTGGGGCAATGAGGAGCCAGCCGATGCATGCCCTCGCTCCAGCGATGGCCAGCTGCTCTTCCTGATGGAGATGGTGAGCAAAATGAAAGGGCAGGTTTCCAGCCCTATGGGTTCACGCGTGGCATCGGTTCATAATGGTTCCAGTCTGTTCACAGGCGATGCAGGTAGTGGCGAGAGCAATATCCGCCGCCACATTATCGAGAACGACCTGCTCGAAGCGATTGTCCAGATGCCCAACAACCTCTTCTACAATACCGGCATCACCACCTATATCTGGCTGCTCTCGAACCACAAAGCGGAGCATCGCAGAGGTAAGGTGCAGCTGATCGATGGAAGCCAGCTTTTCCGCAAGCTGCGCAAGAATCTTGGCAACAAGAATTGCGAGTTTGCTCCTGAGCATATCGAAGCGATTGTCTCGACCTATTTGGAGATGGCCGAAGTGGATCGTCCGGTTGATAAGGAAGGTATTGCTGCACAGCTGTTCGACAATGCCGATTTTGGTTATCACAAGGTCAACATCGAACGCCCGGATCGTCGCAAGGCTCAGTTCAGCACTGAGCGAATTGAGCCGCTGCGCTTCGACAAGTCTTTGAGCGATGTCATGCAGTGGGTCTATGCAGAATGGGGCGATGCCGTTTACGAAAAAGGCACACTCAAGGAGCACGAGAAAGCCATCCTTAACTGGTGTGAAGACAACGACCTGAACCTCAATGCAAAGAATCGCAAGAAACTGCTCAGCCTTGATACCTGGACTTCATTGCGTGATCTGATGAACAACGGCATGGCGTTGATGGATGCGATTGGCAGCGATGAGCACTCTGATTTCAATCGTTTCAAGGAACTGGTTGATGCCGAATTGAAGGCTCGCAAAATCAAGCTCTCGGCCAGCGAGAAGAATGCCATTCTCAATGCTGTAAGCTGGTATGATGAATCCGCCGCGAAGGTGGTGAAAAAAGTTCAGAAGCTCACGGGCGATAAACTGGCTGCACTGCTTGAACATCTGGATTGCAGCGAAGAGATGCTGCCCGATTTCGGCTACTATCCCTCCGGCAATAAGGGTGAGTTCATCACCTATGAAGCCAGCACCGATCTTCGCGACAGCGAGTCCGTGCCGCTGAATGATGATATCCACCGCTACTTCCTCGCCGAAGTGAAACCGCATGTGGCAGAGGCATGGATCAATCTCGATTCGGTGAAAATCGGCTACGAAATCAGCTTCAATAAATACTTCTACCGTCACAAGCCACTGCGCAGCATGGAAACGGTTGCCGCCGACATCGTCACCCTGGAGCAACAGGCTGAAGGACTCATCGCCGAAATCCTCGGTATCGAGGTTGAGCAAGTTTCTGGGGTTGGTGATGAGTAGCATTACCTCGGCCATGCCGAAATACGAGTCTTACAAAGACTCAGGCTTGGCTTGGCTTGGTGATATTCCTACACATTGGTTTACAAAGCCAATGTGTGCCGTTGCATCAATTGTTTCGATCTCCAATGTGCAAGATAAAGAGCTGCTTTCAGTCTATCTGTATGAAGGAGTTATTCGTTTTAGTGATGTCGATGAAAAGAGAACCAATGCCACCAGCCAAGATTTATCTAAATATCAGCTGGTTTCTCCCGGTGACTTTGTCCTTAACAATCAACAGGCTTGGAGAGGATCAGTTGGTGTATCAAGTTATGAAGGAATTGTTAGCCCCGCATATTTGGTGCTGAAAATGTCAGGCGATTTTGATGCTGGATTCGCCAATTACCTGTTTAGAGATGGCATTATGGTTAGCCAATACTTGGTATGTTCAAAGGGTGTCGGAACCATACAGCGCAATCTTTATTGGCCACAGCTGAAGCGTTCGGTTGTGTTTTACCCTCCCTTAAAGGAACAAACTTCTATTGCTGCTTTTCTGGATCG
>PEAA01000024.1 GCA_002753275.1 Zetaproteobacteria bacterium
GTTTATTTGTTGCATTGTGAACAGCCAGGTTATTATGATTGTGCATGCTTTTAAATTGCCGCTGTGCGATGAGAGTGTGGCTTTTAACGGCGAGTTGTTGTCTGATGATGACATTGTTGTGGAGGGGCTATTAACAATGAAAAGTTTAAGTCATATTATTTATACCAGTAAAGAATCTGTGCATTTCTCTGAATCTGAAATTGAAGCATTGTTGTGTGAGGCGCGCGCATTTAACGGTGAGCATAATATTACCGGAATGCTGTTGTATGATAATGGGGTCTTTTTTCAAGTTTTAGAGGGTGATGAATTTGAGATTCGTGATCTTTTTGAAAAGATTTCAGAAGATGCACGGCACAACTCCATTGTGCGTATTGTTTCAGAGTC
Organism: Zetaproteobacteria bacterium; assembly: GCA_002753275.1. GTDB lineage: Bacteria > Pseudomonadota > Zetaproteobacteria > Mariprofundales > Mariprofundaceae. The sequence continues at coordinate 385 of PEAA01000024.1, forward strand.
AATCGGCCATAGAAGCTTTGCCGATTGGACGATGGGTTATGCGAGCTTGTCCGATGATGAAATTTCTCAAGTTGTTGGAATAAACGATTTTTTTACACAGAAGGGGTGCCTTGAGAGCATTGATGCCGGTCGTGCAAATCGACTGTTGCATGCCTTTGCACAGGGGCGTTGGCGTTTGAGCTAATATCACACAATAACAAATTTTATTTCAGAGGTGGATATGACGGAGACTTCAATTCAGAGCGATCATTATTCAGATTATTTTCATGCGTTGCAGCCCATTTTTAATATTGAATTGGGGAAGAATGTCGCCTATGAGATTCAGTTTAAAGAAGGGGTGGGTGATGGGCATGGTAAAAACACCTCTGAAATCGATCAAGAGTATCGTAAACGGGCATTGTCAGTGGCTGTGAATATGAAGCTTGAGGGCTCGATCAATATGCAGTTTTCACCACAAGCTATTGTGTTTGAAAATGGTCGTTATGTGTTTGAGTTGTTAGATCATGCAAAAACAATTGGCTTCAACCTGAAAAAACTGGTGATTGAGATCAATGAGGGTGATTTGATTTACGATGCGGCACTGTTGATGGTGTTGTTAAATGATTTTCGCCGTCATGGCGTGAAGGTTGCGATTGATGACTTTGGTGCAGGGTATGCGGGGCTGAACTTGTTGGCCAATATTATACCTGACTTTGTTCGTGTTCATGGGATGCTATTGACGGATGTGGATACGAATGGTGCCAAGTTATCTATTGTGCGCGCCATTTCTCAAGTTTGCCTTGATTTGGGCATAGAGATCATTGCAAAAGGTGTGAAAACTCAGGGTGAGTTCAAGAGCTTACGAAAGCTTGGCATAGTTCTTTACCATATTCAGTAGGTTTTATACATCTTTCCGTCTGAAACGACAGAGAGTAGCCTATGCGGCTGAATTAAAATGGATGTGAGAATGTTTCTTGCAATGTTGATTGTCGTAATCTTGCGACAATGATAACATGTATAATTTTAAGTGGTGGCCAGACCTGGAATCGAACCAGGGACACAGGGATTTTCAGTCCCTTGCTCTACCGACTGAGCTATCTGGCCTTTGTTTCAAAGCGGTGCGATTTCTAAATCTTTTGTGTGGCGAATGCAAGCGAATGTTTTTTTGTGAGAGGTTTTGCATTGCTTCTTTTCGGTGAATACTTGCCTTCTTGTTTTAATCCGTCTGATTTTGGTTAGTGTTATGCACAATAACTAGATTGTTGAGAAATGGAGCTGGAATGGCAATTAAATCTGATAAGTGGATTCGTCGCATGGCACACGATCATGGTATGATCGAGCCTTTTGTGGATGGGCAGGTGAAGCAGAACGCAGCAGCAGAGGGGGCGATCTCGTATGGTTTGTCATCATACGGCTATGATGTTCGCTGTGCTAATGAGTTTAAGATTTTTACCAATATTAACTCTGCCGTGGTTGATCCTAAGAATTTTTGTCCCTCTTCCTTTGTCGATTTTACGGGTGATGTTTGCATCATCCCCCCCAACTCTTTTGCTTTGGCGCGTACGGTTGAATACCTGCGTATTCCCAGAAGTACACTTACGATCTGTTTGGGTAAGTCCACTTACGCTCGTTGCGGTATTATTGTCAATGTGACCCCGCTTGAACCCGAATGGGAAGGGCATGTTACTCTGGAGTTCTCTAATACGACCCCGCTACCTGCGAAGATTTATGCGGGTGAAGGGGTGGCCCAATTTTTATTTTTTGAGTCGGATGAGTTGTGTGAAACATCGTATGCAGATCGCAGTGGAAAATATCAGGGGCAGACGGGTGTAACCGTCCCGAGGTTGTAAAATGTTGTTGAGAGATTTACTTAAGCATCAAGGTGTCGCCTTTTCGTGCGAGTTTTTTCCTCCTAAAAGTGATCAGGGAGAGGCCAATCTTTGGGATTGTTTGCAAGAGTTGCGCGTGATTAATCCCGCCTATGTGTCGGTGACCTATGGTGCTGGTGGTTCAACACAGGATCGCACGCGGCGTATTGTTGAGCGGATCCGTACAGAAACAGATTTAAGTCCTGTTGCGCATTTAACCTGTGTGGGCTCAACGCGCGAGGATTTGCAACGATTGTTGGATCAATATCAGACATCGGGAATTGAGAATATTTTGGCACTTCGAGGGGATGCTCCTGAAGGGGTGGGGTCGTTTGAAGCGATGGATGGAGGATTTGCTTATGCTTCAGATTTGACTTCATTTATTCGAGATCATGGTGGCTTTTCAACCGCAGTCGCCACTTATCCCGAGGGGCATCCTGAGTCGAAAGGTGGCGTTGAGGATGATATCCGTTATCTTAAGTTGAAGCAGGATGCGGGAGCCGATGCAGCGATTACCCAGTATTTCTTTGATAACGATAGCTTTTTTCGTTTTCGAGATGCGGCGGTCAACGCTGGCGTGACAATTCCATTGATTCCCGGAATGATGCCCATTGGTAACTATGCGCAAATCGTGCGTTTTTCAGCCATGTGTGGCGCAACCATTCCTGATTGGTTGCATGCGAAAATGACGCCTGTTGCTGACGATTTAGAGCGCGTTAAATCGATGGGGATTGAGTTGGCGACTGAGCAATGTGCTGCATTGATTGCCGGAGGGGTGAATGATTTTCATTTTTATACATTGAATCGATCGGAAGCCACCATTGCGATTTGTCAGAATTTGTTAGGTTCGGATCAATGATGCATTGTGTTAATGGTTTCGTGATAGAAGGAGTTTTGGCTTGAATACTTTTGTGAGCATGTTTCCCATCGTTGCCTTTTTTGCAGCGTATCAAATGTATGATATTTATGTGGCCACAGCCGTGTTGATCATTGCTTCCCTGGTTCAGACGGTGATCCACCGTTTGCAGCATGGCATGTTTGATAAGACCCATCTCATTACGCTGATTTTGGTGTCTGTTTTTGGCGGGGCAACCCTGATTTTTCATGATGAAACCTTTATTAAATGGAAGCCTACGGTGATTAATTGGATCTTTGCCATTGTATTGATTGGCAGCCAAGTGATCTTTAAGAAGAACATTATTGCCAGTATGTTGGGTGAAAAAATGCCTTTGCCAGCAATGGTTTGGGATCAATTAAATCTTGCCTGGGCGCTTTTCTTTGTGGTGCTTGGCGTTGCCAATTTGTATGTTGCCTTTCATTTTGATACTAGCACTTGGGTCAACTTTAAGATGTTTGGCTTGATGGGGGCGACCTTTGCTTTTGTTATTTTACAAAGCTTATATGTATCTAAATATCTGAAGGAATCTCCCGCTGCTATTGGTAGGGAAAAGGACTCCCAGTGATGGTTCGGTTGGCGCTTTCGCTTGGGGCGGTGTTGCTAATATGCAGCGCATGTTTGCCCGATGCTTTGGATAAACGCCATGTTGTGAAGGTTGAAAATGTGCATGCGTTGGCAAAAAAAGATGGATCCAAGTCACAAAAAAAGGCGGCAAAAGTAGACGGTGTAGAGCGGAATTCGTTGGTGCCCGATTTTAATGCAATTGATGATATCTCGGGACGGAAAGAGGCGTTTTTCGCATGGTTGGCACCCTATGTTCAAGAAGAAAATAGGCGGTTGATTGCGTTGCGTAAGCAGGTGAAGTTGGTCAATGTCAAAAAAATGACAGAACAAGATAATCTTCTTTTTGCATCATTGAAAAAAGAGTATGACCTTGAGGTCGATGATCTTAACGATCTCAAAAATGCGCTGCTCTTGCGTGTGAATATGATTCCTATGCGTTTGGCTTTGGTTCAGGCAGCCAATGAGTCAGCGTGGGGAACATCTCGTTTTGCGCGTAACGGTAATAATCTTTTTGGTCAATGGTGTTATGAGCAAGGGTGTGGCATGGTTCCCTTGCGTCGTGAAAAAGGGGCGCATCATGAGGTGGCGAAATTTGATTCGCCTGCATCATCTGTGCAAAGCTATATTCATAATTTAAATACGGGTGACGCTTATGAGAAGTTGCGTCGTATTCGTTATGCGATGCAGCGCCGAGGAATGAAGATCGATGCCGAGGTGTTGGTTGCCGGCATGGAGGATTACTCTGAGCGCGGTGTTGATTATATTCAGGGCTTGCGTGCGCTCATGCGTGAAAACGAACAGTTTTTAGTCGCTTATGCCAATAGATAAGTTGCACATGCTCTTATACGGCCACTTGTGCTTTGATATGTTCATGGCAGTGGTAGTTTTTTAATTCAAAGTCTGTAAATGTGAAGTCAAAAAGATTGTCGATGTTTGGGTTTAATTCCATGGTTGGCAGCGGAAAAGGGTGGCGTTGGAGTTGTGTGCGAACCTGTTCCATGTGGTTTGAATAGAGGTGTGCATCACCAAGGGTGTGAATGAATTCGCCAACCTTGAGGTTACATACCTGCGCAATCATCATGGTGAGCAGCGCATAGGATGCAATGTTGAAAGGAACCCCAAGAAAAATATCGGCACTGCGTTGATAGAGTTGGCATGAAAGCTTGCCATCGGCGACATAAAATTGAAAAAATGCGTGGCATGGTGGTAGCGCCATCTGTTCAATATCACCGACATTCCAGGCAGAGACAATAAGACGACGCGAGTCCGGGTTGTTTTTTATCTGTGTAATCAGATTGGAAATTTGATCAATGTGGCGGCCATCTGCCGTTGGCCAAGATCGCCATTGCACACCATAGACGGGGCCCAGGTTGCCCGCTTCATCCGCCCACTCATCCCAGATGCGTACTTGGTTTTCTTTAAGGTAGGCAATGTTCGAATCCCCTTTTAAAAACCAGAGTAACTCATGAATGATGGAGCGAAGGTGTAACTTTTTGGTAGTGACCAATGGAAAGCCTTGGTTAAGGTCGAAACGCATTTGGTAGCCAAAGAGTGATGTCGTGCCAGTGCCAGTACGATCCGCTTTGTAACAGCCATGATCAAGAACATGTTGCATCAATTGTAAATAGGGTTGCATGGTGTTAGTCCTCGCATCATTTATCGCTATTGGGTATGATTTTGCCAATGGTACAGAAATTACACCGTTTTGAAATTGGAAAGCTTAGGGGCATTAACATGAAAATGAAGGGGTTGGCTTTAAGCGCATTGTGTTTGGTTTCCGCTGTTGCAATGGCAGCGGATGTCACGCAGCCACGAACATCGACAGATAAAGTGGTGCAAAAATTTTTGACGCTTGATTTGGATGGTAATGCCGCCGTTTCATTGGATGAATATTCGCGTATGGTGCAAGCACGCATGGTTAAGCGTTATGCTGCGATGGATGCAAATCAAGATGGACAAGTGACAGCTGATGAATATCGCCTATTTTGGCTTAATGAACAGTCAAAGTGGTACCGTTTGAATCGTTAAATATTTACTCATCCACAGCGTGGTTAGGGTGTGATTCGATCAGGTGCGCAGGGTCTTGGTGAATAATGATTTCAGTTGAAGGAAAAAGTTCAGCTATTATTGCTTCCACTTCATCTGAAATCTGATGTGCTTCAAAAAGACTCTTTTGGTCATCAATTTCAATGTGCAATTGAATGAAGCAGGTGATTCCTGATTTTCGTGTGCGTAAATCATGGACGCCAAGAACTTTGGGGTGTGAAAGTGCGGTCGCTTTGATCCTTTCTCGATCGTTGAATGAGAGCTCTTTGTCCATCAAGTCGTGCATGGCATGACGAATGATTTGATAAGCACTAAATAAAATATAGAGGCCGATGGCAAAACCAAAAATAGCATCAAACCCTTGCCATCCCCAAACGCTCAATCCTAGTGCGATGATGACGGAGATGTTCATTAAAAGATCACTTTGATAATGAAGGGCATCGGCGCCAATGGCGGTGGATTGTGTCTTGTTTATCACATGCTTTTGAAATGCGACCAGTGCCAGAGTTAAAATGATGGAGATAACAGTGACACCTAAACCGATGCCAATTGCTTGTATGGGTTGTGGGTGGGTGAAACGGTGGTATGCCTCAAAAAGCAAGAAGATTGCAGAGGTGGTGATAAACACGGCCTGACCAAGCCCTGCGAGAGATTCCAATTTTCCGTATCCAAAGCGGTAGTGTTTGTCTGCGGGCATGAGCGCTTGGCGAATGGCCAATAGATTCAATAGAGAAGCGGCCGCATCAAGGCATGAATCAACAAGCGAGGCGAGGATGCTGATGGAGTCGGTCCAGAGCCATGCAAAGGTTTTGATGGTAATTAAAACAATTACAACACCGGTTGAGGCGTAGGTGGCGCGTTTGAGTAGGCGCTCGACATCAAGTTGGCTCAGTTTTTGCATAGTGGCAATTATGGACAAATGTTTGCAACAATAAACAGTTGTGTGTTTTGTGGGTATGATGCGATAGTGTTTCATGCGCAATGCAATCTTTGGAATGTGCTTAAATTTTTAACACCATGCTCGGTGTGTTGGGGAGGGAAGAATGACCGCAGATAGTGCTATTGGTATCGCGCAACAGGCGTTGGGTTTGGTTTTACTGCTCTCTTTTCCATTGTTGGCGCTTGGATTGGTGCTTGGAGTGATGATCTCACTTTTTCAGGCTGTGACGCAAATTCAAGAGATGACCTTGACCTTTGTGCCTAAAATGATTGCCGTATTTGCGGCGCTTGCCTATTTAACGCCGTGGATGGCAGAAAAATTGATCACTTTTACGCGTAATATTTTTCTTAGTTTTCCAAACCTTAACTCTTAGCGGGTTGGCCATTTGTTTATCCTCAATCAATTTTTAGACGCGCAGACAATTTTATTTGCTTTGGGTGTCTTTTTGCGTATCAGCGTGATGGTTTTGATGTTTCCGGTGATGGGGCATAAATTGGTTCCTGCGCCGGTGAAGCTAGGGCTCATTGCATTGCTGACAATCATTGTTGTGCCCATCGCACCGCGTACAGTTGAGCTTGCTGAATTTGACCCTGTCTATTTGGGCTTGATTGTGGTGAAAGAGGTGCTGCTTGGTGCGTTGGTGGGGTTAATGGCCAGTATTGTTTTTGCAACAGCCCACTTTGCAGGGCAATTGATGAGTATTAACATGGGCTTGAGTATGGCGACAACCGTTGACCCTACCATGGGGAGCAGTGTTTCAGTGACAGGGCAGATGATTAATATGCTGGCTTTTATGGCGTGGCTGATGTCAGGTGCCCATCACATGATGTTGGGAGCCTTGATCGACTCCTTTACATGGCTGCCTATTGGTGGTGAATGGGGGGTGACAGCAGGTTGGCCAGGGCTCTCTGAAGCAATGGGATATATGTTTTTGACAGCACTTAAGCTTTCCGCACCGATTCTTTTGTTGATGCTCTTTGTCAATGCTGCCTTGGGGGTTTTGGGGCGAGCGGTTCCGCAAATTCAAGTCTTTTTCGTCGGTTTACCTTTGGGGTTGGGGCTAGGGATTTTGGTTTTTTCATTGGCGCTTCCTGCGATTTATTCAGTAATGTCTGAGCGTTTTGGGCAATTGTTACTGTTGTATACACCACTTTTTCAGCTGTTAGGGAAATAGTCGATGGCTGATGATCAAGATAAGGCCGATAAGACCGAAGACCCCACCGAGAAGCGACTTTCCGATGCCAAGAACAAAGGACAAGTCGCGTCAAGTAAAGAACCAAGTGTTGTCGCAACCTATTTTGTGCTGGGGTTGATTCTGACCACGGGGCTGGGTGGTTACATCTATGGCGTTCTTGAGCAGGTGATGAAGGGCTACTTGGGCGGTTACATCAATGTTGAGTTTACGCCAGAAGGGTTGCAAGAGGTATTATTTACCGAGGCGAAAAGTATCGCATTGATTGTGTTGTTGGTGAGTGTTCCTGCGATATTGATCAGCGTGTTAATCAATATGATTATTTCCGGGCCTGTGTTTTCGTTAGAATCGTTGCAGCCTAAGTTTGAGAAGGTCAGCCCAATGAAGGGGTTTGCACGGCTGTTTTCAATGAAGTCGTTGGCGGAATTTATTAAATCTGTTTTGAAAATGGTGATTATTTCAACGGTTGCCTATTTCGTGATTTTAGATCTCTGGCCGATGATTCCAGGAATGATTTTGCTCTCTGTTGATCAAACCGCTCAAATGGCTGTAAAGGGAGTGGCTGAAATTGTGTTGTTGGTTGCGCTCTTCTTTGTTTTTTTGGCGATGGCTGATATTGTCTATCAGAAGTATGAGTTTACCAAGTCACAAAAAATGTCGTTAAAAGATATTAAAGATGAGAACAAAGAGTCAGAGGGCGATCCTCATTTGAAGGGAAGAATTCGCCAACTTCAGCATGAACAAGCGCAAAAACGCATGATGCAAGATGTGCCCAAAGCTGATGTGGTGATTACCAACCCAACCCATATCGCCATCGCATTGAAATATGATGCGGCAAGCGGCGGGGCTCCAGTTGTGGTGGCCAAGGGGAAAGGGATGATCGCGGCCAAGATTCGTGAAATTGCCAGAGAGAACGATGTGCCAATGCGTGAAAACAAGCCATTGGCACGAAGTATGTTTAAGCTTGTCAACTTGGGAGATGAAATACCTGAGCATCTTTTTGAAGCGGTTGCTATGATTCTTGCCGAAGTGATGAATCAACGCGCATCCAGGGGATATTGATTGTGCAAGTTTTAGGTGTACCAGTAGGTGAAATGTTGATCCGTGCCCGTGGCGCGTTGCTTGCGATCGGCGTGTTGGTTGTGGTGATGTTGATGATTATTCCGATGCCCGCAGCGCTGGTTGATATTCTGTTGGCCATGAATATCACCGTCTCGGTATTGATTTTGTTAATCGCGGTTTATCTTTTGCGTCCCCTTGATTTCTCGGTGTTTCCTTCGCTGTTGTTGTTGACGACGCTGTTTCGTTTGGCACTGAATGTCGCCACTACACGGCTGATTCTTTTGCACGGCAATGAAGGGCCAGAGGCGGCGGGCGATGTGATTCGTGCCTTTGGCCAATTTGTGGTCGGCGGTAACTTTGTCGTGGGTTTGGTGATCTTTTTGATTTTGGTGATGATCAACTTTATGGTGATTACCAAAGGATCTACCCGTATTGCTGAAGTTGCGGCACGATTCACCTTGGACTCCATGCCGGGTAAACAGATGGCGATAGATGCCGATCTCAATGCGGGAATTATTGATGAAAAAGTAGCGCGTGCGCGGCGTGAGGATGTGGCACGAAATGCCGATTTTTATGGTGCGATGGATGGTGCGAGTAAATTTGTGCGGGGCGATGCTGTTGCGGGTTTGATCATGACCTTCATCAATTTGATTGGTGGATTGATCATTGGGGTGTTGCAAGGCGGCATGGCGGTTGGTGATGCTGCGGCGACTTATAGTATTTTGACGGTGGGTGATGGTTTGATTTCGCAGATTCCTGCGCTGATGATCTCCGTTGCTGCCGGTATTATTGTGACGCGAGCGGCGTCCAATGTCACATTAACGGTTGAGGTAACGCGTCAGTTTACCGCTTATCCACAAGTCTTTATTGTCGCCTCAGGGGCTTTGGGTCTGTTGTCGTTGGTTCCGGGGCTTCCCTTTATCCCCTTCATGTTGATGTCGGTTGGGACAGGCTTGATTGGTTGGTTTCTATTGAATCCCAATGAAGGGGAGACGCTTGAAAATGTTGAGGAAGAGCCAGAAGAGGTGGAGATTCCTAAGCATCAAGTCGCGGCTCCTACCTTGCCGGAGATGTTAAAGATTGACCCTATTCGTGTGGAGTTGGGCTATGGGTTGTTAGACATCGTTGAGCACAGTGAGAGCGGTGGATTGATTGAGCGCTTTCAGTCGATTCGGCGACAGGTGGCACAAGATATTGGTTTTATGGTACCACCGATTCATATTAAAGATAATTTACAGCTGGGTGTGGGTGAGTATCGGGTGATGATGCGCGGTGCAGAGGTGGCGCGCTCCGATGTGCAGCCGAAACTCTTTTTGGCGATTGGAGAAGGCTCCTTTGGTGGCGCTATTCAAGGCACACCGACACAAGACCCCGCGTTTGGTTTGCCGGCAGTGTGGATTCACGAAAATAAGAAGCATGAGGCGGAGCTTAAAGGTTATACGGTGGTTGATATGCCGACCGTGATCGCAACGCATGTTCAAGAGTTGATTCGACTTTACGGCCATGAAATTCTTGACCGAACACAAGTGCGCGCGATGTTGGATGCCTTGAGCGAGCGCCATCCGAAGGTGATTGAAGAGCTGATGCCATCAGCCGTTTCGGCGAGTATGTTGCATCGGGTTCTGCAAAGTTTGTTAAAAGAGTGGGTGCCGATTCGAGACTTGCTGATGATTATCGAAACACTTGCTGACCTTGAGCCTGCGGCCAAAGGCAATTTGATGCAGATGACAGAGGCCGTGCGTGAGCGGTTAAAACGGAGTATTATTCAACCCTATGTTAACGAAGCCGGTGAGTTGGAAGTGCTTACTTTAAGTCCCGATGTTGAACGGCAGATGCTTGAGCGGTTGAGCGAAGATATTAACTCTCCGCTATTGTTGGATATTGCCCGTTGGCAGCGTTTGATCTCCAACATGGCGGAGGTGATTCGTGTCAATGGTATCGAGACGCCCGTGCTGCTTACAGCCCCTTTTTTACGCCCCTTTTTGGCCGAACGATTTGCGCAGTCGCTGGGAAGAATCGCGGTGCTTTCAGTTCCTGAGGTCTCTGGCAATACCCAAATTCGTAATATCGCTACGATTGGATTTAGTTAATGCAATTTCGTACCTTTGAGGCAGGAACCTTACCATTGGCGATGCAGAAGGCGACCGATGCTCTGGGTGATGACGCGGTTATTATGGATCGGCAATCTACGGTTTCCAGCAGTGGGGAAACTTTATGGAAGGTGTATGCCGCTGTTGATGAAGCACCTCGATTGTATGAGCAAAAGAGCCAGCAGCTTGAGAATATTGTGCAAACATTGGAGTCGTTAGTCGATGGCATTGCTCGGCGAGATGTCGCTGCGATTCGGGCAGGGCTTAACAGTGCCGGTGAACAGCGAGCGTTTGACAGTTTGGTTGAAATAGGGACATCACCACATTTGGCCAAAGATTTGGCGGTGGCGATGGCTGTGAATGGGCCTGTTGCGAGCAATAGCTTGGTTTGGGCAGATAAACTTGTGCCAAGTGAACGAAAAGAAGTCGTTGCGATGATTGGTCCAAGTGGTGTGGGGAAAACATTGCTTGCGGCCAAATTGGCCACGCATTTTATGATGAAAGGTGTTGATGTCGCGATGGTCTCTTTGGACAGTGACCGTGTTGCATCCGGGCGTGTTTTGCGCGCGTATGCAGATATTTTAGGCGTTCCTCATTTTACGGTGAGCGATGCCAATGATGTCGTGATGGTGAAAAAACAGTCTCAGGCACAGCTCTTGCTTGTTGACACGCAAGGGGTCAATGTGCGTAAGAAAATCTCCATTGCAGAAGTGCAAAAACGGGTGGCATTCTTTGCAACGACACGATGCATGTTGGTTTTGCCTGCACATATGGAAGGTGCGAATGCGATGGCTGTCGCCAAAGCTTTGGCTGGAATGAAGCCTACGGACTTGGTATTTACGAAGATTGATGAATCCGTGCGTATTGGTAATATGATTAACATCGCTGCTGCAACGAAGTTACCGTTGTCGTATTGTGGTTTTGGTGTTGATGTGGCCGATCATCTGGGATGGTTGTCGCCGCGTTCATTGATGTCGTTGTTGCGAAAAAATGTGTAAAAAAGAGGCTGAATGATGAATGGAGACGAAGGGATGACAACGCGAAAAGCACCAAAAGTCTTGGCAATCGCCAGTGGCAAGGGCGGAGTGGGTAAAACGATGATCGCCTCACATCTGGGGGCACATGCTGCGCGCAAGGGGATGAAGACACTCTTGCTCGATGCGGATTTAGGATTGGCCAATATCGATGTTGCCCTTGGGTTGATGAGTAAAGGGAGCATGGGCGATGTCCTCTTGGGGCATGCCTCTTTTGATGATGTGATTTGCCAAGCGCAAGAAAACCTTGATGTGTTGCCTGGGGGGAGTGGTCTCTCAGAATTGTCTAACCTGGATGGACAGCAGCAGTTGCAGTTGATGGGGGAACTTGAAGCGTTGGGGCACCGTTATGATTTGATCGTGATTGATGCAGGGGCAGGTATTGGAGACAATGTACTATTTTTTGTCTCTTCAGCACAGGCGCCCATTGTGGTGATTAACCCGGAGCCAACCTCGTTAACCGATGCCTATGCGTTAATTAAAACGCTCTCTTTAAAGCGCGGTATGAAACATTTTATGGTGTTGATGAATCAAGCAGATGAAATTTCAGCACAGCTGGTTTATAAACGGTTAGAGGCGGTGACCGATCGTTATTTGAATGTTTCACTCGATTATGTTGGTGCGATTCCGCGTGATGAAGTTGTTTTGCGTTATATCCGTAGCCAACAATTAATCCCTGCCACTTCGGAGTTTTCAAAGCGCTTGGGTGTTACCTATGATAAAATTTTAAATCGTCCGATTGAGAAGTGGAATCGGGGGGGGATGCAGCTCTTCTGGGAACGGAGCTTGCAGCAAGGTTTGGATGAGGCATAAGTGTATGAGAGTGATGAAAGGAATGTCTTGGGATGCAGGCTAAGATGCCCTGGTTAAATGCCTTTTTTTTAGGTGGTGGTATAGGTGTTTTTATTGGTGTCTTTATCGCGATGCTACTTGAATTGAGTTTGGCGGTGGCACTATCCAGAATTGTCGTATGGTTTATTGCTTGTGGGGTTCTTGCACTGTTGTTACATTTTTTGGTGCATTCATTTGATGATTAGGGGGCAAGGTTAGCGTGTATAGTCGAACTGGAAAGTCTGCTTCAAAAAACTCCCATGATGCGTTGATTCGCGAGCATTTGCCGGCAGTACACTATTTTGCCAATCAATTACGCAGTCGGACCGGCAATACTGTGGTCGAGTATGACGATTTGGTTCAATCTGGATTGCTGGGCTTGATGGATGCAATTCAGCGATTTGATGAGAGTCGAGGGGTGAAACTTGCTACATTTGTAGGGCTGCGTATCCGTGGTGCGATGATCGATTACCTTCGTTCATGCGACTGGTTACCCCGTTCTGTTCGAGAGTCTTCTTCACAAATTAAGGATGCTTTGATTGCTGTTGAGCAGCGCACGGGGCGCATTGCCGAAGAGGAAGATATCGCCGCTGAATTGGGGATTTCATTACAAGAGTATCGCGAGCGTTTGCAAAATGTCCGTGATTGTTCGGTGATCTATTTTGATGAACTTCCTGGCGCCGATGATGATAGCAATGATGATGCGATGTCTTATGCCATTTTAGAAGATGGGTTAGGTAGTGCGGAGAATCAAATTGCGATGATGCAATTTATTGATCAATTGGCCGGTGCGATTGAAAAGTTGCCGATGAATGAGCGGATTATTTTGACGCTCTATTATTATGAAGAGTTGAGCATGAAAGAGATTGCGGAGGTGATGGGGCGGACTGAGTCGCGGATTTCACAGCTTCATGGGCAGATGGTGATTCGTATCCGCCAGATTTTAGGCTTGGCAGATCGCTGATGCTTGCATGGCTGCAAACAGCAGAAGGGGTCTCCTTTGCTTTCGACTTTATTATGTTTTTGTGCATTTTTGGTGGTTTTTTTCTGTGGCGCCGAACATCACAACAGCAGCGTGATATCGAACGAAAGTTACAAGAGGCAACGAATCAATTGCATCAAGCAAGTCAGTTGATGGCTGCTTCGATGGCACATATCCAAAAGATGATGCAAGCCGACGAACAAAAAAATGGGCAAAGTTCTGCAGCACATTCAACGGTACCATCTCCATCGAAAGCCGCAAAAATTCGCCCGACCGCTTCTGCTGCCGCGTATGCCAAGCAGTCTGTAGGTTTTGTGAAAGGCAAATCTTCTGAGATGCCAACGGTCGCAATGTTTGAATCATCGATGGAGAGCGAGGGTGCCGCCTTGAATGGCTCTCAACAAGGGCAATCGGTGCGTTCAGCTACCCATGGCGGTAATGGATTGGCGCAAGTATTGCATTTGCACCGTCGAGGATTTTCATCGGTAGATATTGCTTCGCAGTTGGGCCTTTCCCTTGAAGAAGTTGATTTAATGATCAAAGTCCATTTGGCCAAAGGGTGAGAATTGTGATATTGGAAGGCTTTTAAGTGATTCCACCCAAACTTTCTGGGCAAGCAATGCTGAAAATGGCTGGAACCATGCCCATGAATAAATTGCCCGTGCAGCTTCCTTTGCCGCAAGGAGCGGTGGTGCGCGGGACTTTGAGCGAGTCTGCCACTCAAGAGAAACAGACCGGGCAAAGCCAAGATAAATTGAATGATAAAAGCCATGGGATGCTGCAACTTGGCAATCTGAAAATTCCCGTTGAAATTCCCAAGGGGGCCAACCCTGGTCGGGTGTGGGTGCAGATGCAGAAGACGGCCATGCCCTATCAGATGAAATTGTTAACACCGGAACAGGCGCAAAAATATTTTGAACAGAAGTTGATGGATCTCTTTAAACCGCAGATGCAGCAAGGCGAGCAGGCACAACAGCAAAAACATAATACTCCACAACAGTTGCAACAACATGCACAAGTCCCTCAGCCGTTGAATCAGCCAGATCAGCCTTTTCAGTTGCTTCCAACATCTGAGGGGTGGCAGATGTGGTCCAAAGATGATGAACATCTCAAGGGGATGCTGCAAGCCGAACAAGATGGCGATTCTTATCAAATTCAAGGGCGACTTGATTTGGAAAACCTAGGGCGTGTGCAATTTTCCTTGCTGGGGGCGCGCGGGGTTCAACCACGCGTTGATTTGCGCGTGATGGCTGCGATGCGAAGCGTGATGGGGCAGGAATTTCAACAATGGCTTGCTGTCCATGATTGCGAAGGGCGCTGTTTGAGCGCTACGGAAGGGCGTAGTGGCTATGGTCAATCTGGGTATGTGCGTTGATGATGCAAGATCGTGAAATTGCGGTTGCACTTAGTTATGATCCCAATGAAGCGGAGGCTCCACGGGTGTTGGCTGCAGGTTATGGTTCGGTGGCCAAAAAAATCATGGAATTGGCCGACGAACATGATTTGGTGATGCACGAAGATGCTGATTTGGCTGCGCTGCTTGCCAAGGTTCCACCTGGGACTGAAATTCCCGAAGAGGCTTTTGCTGTTGTCGCTGAGCTTTTATCATTTCTATATTTTACCGATCAACGGCTGGCGGCAAAAAAGAACCTCCTTTAACGGAAATAAATTCCCTTAAAACATCTTTGTTGTCGATTTTATTGTTTTTTACCGTGAAAATCATGGCATATCCCTTGCTTTAACTCCTTAGTTCCATCGTTTTTGTTTCAACAATGGTCAAATGAGGAGTGAATATGAACGCAAGTTATTTTGTTACGGCCCGCGCAGGAAAGATGTATGAGATGCAAATGCAGACATTGAGCCACAACATGGCCAATGTGAATACATCCGGTTACCGTGAAGATCGCGTTTCGTTTTCATCTGTTTTGCGTGAAACAGCCGGGAGTAATGGGGAATTGACAGAAGTTCCTTATAATGTTGAGCAGCAAGTTAATTTGCGTGAAGGGTTGGTTCAACCTACTGGTGGCGAGTTGGATGTCGCCTTGCGTGGCAATGCTTATTTTCGTTTGCAGCTGCCTGAGGGTGGTGAGGCTTATAGTCGTGCTGGCCATTTTCATATTGATGGCCAAGGAACGCTGTTGAATATGAATGAATTGCCCGTTTTGGATGACAATGGCGCCCCTATTACGATTAAAACAGGCAATGTCGTGATTGATGAGCAAGGTAAAATCAATGTCGATGGTAAACCTTTAACTTCATTGGGGATCGTTGCCATTAAGGATGCGGGGCAAGTTGAGCGTATCGCTGGAAGTATGGTGAAGACCGATGCGGCAAATACGACCACGGGTGAGGAAAAATTTTCCGTGTTGCAGGGCTCGTTGGAGAGCTCAAATGTGAATGCCGTTGAGGTGATGACCTCATTAATCTCTTTAACGCGCAGTTATCAACAGATGTTAAAGACAATGGAGCAGTACAGTGAGCAGATTAAATCACTCTCAGATAAGGTGGGAACTGTAGGCGGGGCTTAACTTTTATCTGCTTAAAAGGAGATGGCGATGATCAATGTTGTTGATGGAATGGCGAGAAATTTGATGGCGAGAGGCGCAAATAGTGGGGACTTGGCACAAAGCATGCTTAATGAAAGTGCGCTTAGCGTAAGTTACCAAGGTGTGATCAAAACGATGGAAATTTATGCCGAACAGATGAAACAGGTTTCCGAAGTTCTGGCCAAGTTAAGCTGCTAAAAAAGATTTGCGCGTAAGGGGACGATTATGATTCAATCATTATGGACAGCTTCAACTGGTATGGCGGCACAAGCTACCAATGTTGATGTCATCTCAAACAACTTGGCCAATGCCAATACCACAGGCTTTAAGCGTAGCCGGGCTCACTTCCAAGATTTAATGTATATGCAGATGAAATTGGTGGGATCTCAAGATGGTGCCGGTAATCAAACGCCAACGGGTATTCAAGTGGGGCTTGGTGTAAAAACAGCGGGTGTTGAGAAGGTGTTTACCCAAGGAAGTTATCAAAATACCAACAATGATTTTGATTTGGCGATTGAAGGGAAAGGTTTCTTTCAAGTGCAAATGCCTGATGGAACGATGGGCTATACACGCTCCGGAACATTCAGCTTGGATGGCAATGGGCAATTGGTGACCCAAGATGGATACCCTCTTCAGCCTGCAATTAATATTCCTGCAGATGCAACGGCTGTTAATGTCGCTGCGGATGGTTCTGTTTCAGTGCAACAAGCCGGGGGATTAAATACGGTTGTCGGTCAGATTACCCTTGCGAACTTTACCAATTCTGGGGGATTGATGGCGATGGGGCATTCGATCTTTCAAGAGACTTTGGCGAGTGGGGCGGCTGTGGTTGGTGCACCTGCGGCCAATGGGATTGGTTCAATCGCCCAAGGTATGCTGGAAACTTCTAATGTGAATGCAGTGGAAGAGATGGTAGGCTTGATTGCTGCGCAACGGGCTTATGAGATGAATTCAAAAGCGGTCACGGCTGCAGATGAGATGATGCAATCTGTGAATGGTTTGAAACGATAGGTTTGTTAGCCTAGGCTTTAAATGTTAAATTTGAAAGCCTAAGGAGTGTGTTGATGTTGCGAAACTATGTATTTGGTTTATGGATGGTGCTGTTTTCCCCTTACGCGGCATTGGCGGCAATCACAATTCACCCTCAGGCTTTATCAATTCAATCTGCCTTTGATGCAGGAATGGAGCAAGATGGCGTTCTTGCCCATCTGGAAGAGATCTATCAACTCCCAACAACAAACAAAGCATTACGATGGGAGTTTCCCTATTTTCGTGGTCACCCCTCTCGGGTGAGTATGGTTGGCACCGCCAATGATGGTTCGCGTTGGTTTATGTCGGTGCGTTTGCGTTGGAGTGCCGATGTCGTTGTGGCCTCCCACCGTTTGTCGGCACACACTTTTGTGACGACGCAAGATGTGGTTTTGGCGAAAAATGTTGATGTGACAGACCATCAAGGTGATTTTTGGACGCGTATCGAGGATGTTGAAAATTTGCGCTTAACGACGCCTTTGGGCGAAGGCGATTTAATTACGACCCGTAACACCACGCGTCCGCCGCTTTTGAAGCGAGGCGATCAAGTGTCGATCATTATGAAAATAGGTGGGTTAGAGGTTCGTGCCACGGGCGTGGTGATGCGTAATGCGCAAAAAGGTGATCGTGTCGATGTAAAAAACAGCCGCAGTGGCAAGGTCGTTCAAGCACGGGTTCTCAGCGCTGACGAGGTTCTTATTTTGGGTCGGGGGATGTGATGAATATGATGTTTAATATATTGTTATCGCTTATGTTGTTGGGGGGGCTCTCCGCCTGTATGCCTCAAGCGACAACCGTTGTGAATGATTTTGAAGAGAACAAAGAGGAGCAGGAGGCTTTTGAGAGTTCGGGTGTGACGCATGAGATGCGCGAGTCAAATGCCTCACTTTGGTCTGATGGCGGCCGAGATCTTTTTTCAAGCATCGCGCATCGTAAGGGGGATTTGCTTACCATTACGATCAATGAAGCCGCATCGGCGAAACGGCAGCTCGATTCAGCGACGAATAAGAGCTCTTCCGCACAAACAGGGTTAAATGCGACACTTGGGATGAATCAAGCATTGATTAACTCCAACATCACCCCTGGTACAGCTTTTGATGTGAGCAATAGCAGATCGTTTAAAGGCAATGGCAGCACCAGTAACTCTGATACCTTGACCGCAAGTTTGTCTGCAGTGGTTGTGGAGGTTTATCCCAATGGGAACCTCCGTATCAAAGGAAAAAAACTGTTGGTGATTAACCATCAACCGCAAAAAATTACCTTTTCGGGCATTGTTCGCCCGCAAGATATTATCTCAGATAACAGCGTTCCATCATCCAAGGTGGCGCAGGCACGCATCGATTACGGTAGCGGTGGGCAGTTGGCACGCTCTGTGCATGAAGGGTGGGTCGCACAGACCTTGGAGGAGATATGGCCCTTTTAAGAAGCTATATGTGGAACTTTTTACCGGTGATTTTTATAGCGCTTTTGTTGACGCCGTTGTTGAGTAGCGCTGCCGGTGATGAAGGTGTTTCTCGAGTCGCTGGAATGCGCTTGAAAGAGTTGGTTGATGTGCAGGGGGTGCGTAGCAACTATTTGGTCGGCTATGGCTTGGTTGTAGGTTTGAATAAAACGGGTGACAGTGCCAAATCCTCCCCTTTTACCACCAATGCGATGGCGGCAATGCTTGAGCGTTTTGGACAAAGCACCCGAGATCAACTCGCCTCTTTGAAAATGCAGAATGTTGCGGCGGTGATGGTTACAGCAGAACTTCCTGCCTTTGCACGACCAGGTCAAACCATCGATGTCACCGTTTCAAGTATTGGCGATGCCAAAAGTTTGCGGGGGGGGCAACTGCTTGCGACACCTCTTTTGGGCGGAGATGGGCAGGTCTACTCGGTGGCTCAGGGTGGCGTTGTGATTGGCGGTTACTCGTTTGGGGATGATAAGGGGTCGCAAAGCAAAGGGCACCCAACCTCGGGGCGTATTCCCGAAGGGGCACGGGTGGAGCGCGCTGCACCGGGGGGATTGACTCCTTCGCAACCCATGATTGTGTTGACGCTGCGTAATCCCGATTTCACGACGGCGAAAAATATTGAAGCGGCAATCAATGATTATTACAACGAACCCGTTGCCTATGCCGAAAATAGCAGCGTGGTCAAAGTGCAAAACAGGATCGGTGATGCCATTGCCTTGATCGCACAGATTGAGCATGTGAAGGTCGCTTCAGATCATAAAGCTACAGTGGTGATCGATGAACGGACGGGGACAATTATTATTGGTCAAGATGTGCGCATTGATACGATTGCCGTTGCCCATGGTAATATCAGTGTTTCCATTACAAAATCAGAAGATGTCTCGCAGCCAGGAGCTTTTTCACAAGGAGGAACGACAGCAACGACCAGTAACACCAATGTTTCGGTAGCGGAAGATCGAGCGCAGCTGGTGGTTGTAGATGCGAAGCCTACATTGTCAGATTTGGTGGATGCACTGAATGCCGTAGGGGCAACACCCTCGGATTTGATTGCGGTTCTTGAAGCGATTCGTGTTGCCGGCGCGCTGCATGCTGAGCTGAAGGTGATGTGATGGATATGAATATCAAAGGGGTTGCCTTGAATCATGGGGTAAAGCCAACACCCACTCAGGTAGAAGATGCAAAATTGCGTAAAGTGACGCAAGACTTTGAGGCGATTATGTACCGTCAGTTGTTGGCGGAGATGCGTAAAAGTATGCCCAAAAGTGATTTGAGTCCGAGTAATTTTGCCACTGAAACCCATCAGAGTATGATGGATGGTTATATGGCGGATGTGATTGCGAAGCATGGCAATGGTAGCCTTGCGGAGGTGCTTTATCGTCAATTGTCAGGTCATCAAGCTCAAGAATCGGCTGTGGCTGTCGATAAGGGTAAGAGCATCCTTAAAAAGACAGTAGAGAAATAGAGGGCAATCAAGTATGAAAATTTCCAGTAATACACCTGTGAGTGTGCGAAAAAGTAGTGGATCGGGCGGGAAAAAAACTTCGGGGGCGAGTGAATCGTCGGCGGATCGTGTCAATGTTGCAGGTTTGGAACAGTTGCGTCAGATGGCGGCTGGCATGGTCAAAACATCGGAGGCGGGGCGTGCCGAGCGACTTGATGAGATTAAAAATGCGTTAGAGCGAGGAGAATATCATGTCCCGGCACGAGACCTTTCGATTCGTATTGTGGGCGCAGCGTCGCTAGAGCGTGGTGTATGGTAAACGAATCTGAGCTACGCACTTTGCTGCAACAGATCGGCATGCAAGCGGACGCCTTGCTTTTGTTAACGCAAAAAGAGCAGCAAGAGGTGGTGACCTTGAATGCCGAAGTGACGGCAGAAATTGCCGTTGAACGGCAGAAAATACTCTCTGAATTGACACGATTGCAACAACAGTTACTTGCGTTAACATCGGTCACAGAGGCGTTTTCACTCTCTGATTTTTTACAGCGCGAGGGGTTGGAATCGTTGGAAGACTTGCGCTTAAGCGTCTTCATTCGACTGCAAAATGCGATGTTGGCCAATAATGAAAACCGTGTAGTTATCCAAGCAACACAAAGTGCGGTACAATCCTTGCTAGAAGGTACTGGCTTGCAACAAGAGAAGACGACTTATGGGCGTTTGGGGTATGGCAGGTCGAGGAGGTAGGGCATGAGTGCTTTTGCAGGACTACATATCGCATCAAGTTCGTTGACAACTTTTCAGCGAGCCATTGATGTGACTTCACATAATATCTCAAATGCCAATACAGCGGGTTATTCGGTGCAAACAGCTGCGGTGGCAACGGCGCCTGCGGACAATGTTTATGGTATGGCTTTCGGGCGTGGTGTACAGATGGGCAGTATTACCCGCGCCTATGATGAGAATATATTTAAAGGGCTGGTCGCCAGTGATGGCAATGTTGCCTATTTTACGCAAATGCAAAACAGTTTGAAATCCATTGAAGGATCAATGGGAACCTTGGATGCAACCGCAACCACGCAGGCGATGGATGATTTTTTTGCAGCATGGCAAAGCTTGAGCCATAGTCCTGCCGATCCTGTGGCGCAGAGTGGTGTTGTGGCTGCAGCACAAAATATTCAAATGCAAGTGAGCCGGATGGGGCAATCGATTGATAATGTGATGAGCTCAATTGATGGGCAGGTCAATTCCATGCTTACGGATGTGAATTTGCAACTGGATCAAATAGTTACGCTTAATCAGAAGATTGTTTCGGCAATGAATACACAAAATCAACAGTTTCAAGCCAATGATGCAATGGATCTTCGCGATAATTTGATTCGAAAAATTTCACAGGTGCTACCTATTACCGTTGTGCCGGCAACGGATGGAAGTGTGACCATTAATCTGAATCCTCCCAGCAATGGTAGTGTCGGTTTGGCGAGTGTGGCGTTGGTGGGTGGAACCGATTTTGCGAAGTCACTTTCATGGGATGGTACACAACTTAGCATGACTTCCAAAATCACAGGTAATACACAGCCGGTGATTGGGTTTGATTTAACGGGTGCACAGACGATTGGTTTTACGGGGGGGGGGAAGATTGGTGCCCTGCTTGATATGAAGTCAAAAGATTACCTAACACAGTTAAACAATTTGGTTTCCAATATGGTGTTTGAGGTGAATAAATTGACCGCCAGTGGGGCGGGAAATACTTCGATTACAAGTTATGCATCGGGGCAGCTCTCAGGATTGAATACCGCATTCGTGGATAGTGCTGTTGCGGTTCCTTTTGCGAGTCAAATCCAGGCGGGAACCTTTAATATCCATGTGCTTGACTCCTTGGGAGTACCTGTTGCGGGTTCTCCTTTTAATATCACGATTACACCAGGTGTTTCAACCATGGCAACGATTGCTGCAGATATCAATGCGCAAGCAACGGCAGCTGGCGGTGGCGTAACAGCTGCCGCATCTGCCAATGGTCAGTTAACGATCAATGGTGATCCTGATCTGCTGAATGGTGGAACAAACCGTGTGATTTTTGGCCAAGATAGTTCAAACTTTTTGGCGGCCTATGAAATGAACACCATGTTTCATGGCAGTGTTGCCAGCAATTTGCAGGTTGATAGTGCATTGATTAATGATCCAAGCCGTCTTTCTGTCGGTAACGCGGACCCTTTAACTTCAGCTTTTGCAGTCGGAAACAATGATATTGCGGTGCAGATGGTGCAGATGAAGGATGTGGCAAACACCATTACCGGGGGAAATGCGCTGACATTAAATGCTCGCGTTGAAGGGTTGGTAAGTTCGTTCGGCCGTGATCTTAACGATGCCAACACGCGGTTAACTTTTCATAAAGCTGAAGCTACGGTTATTCAAGCGCGTCGCGATGAAGTTTCTGCGGTCAATGTGGATGATCAAATGATTAAGATCATGGAGTTTCAGCGCTCATATCAAGCGGCTGCAAAATTAGTGTCCACCACTGAAAAGATGTTGGACTCTTTAATGGGGTTAGTACGATGATTAGTTCAAACAGTATTTTTAATAACTTAACCTTGGGCGCGCAAAATCAGATGACGATCCAGACACAACGCAATAGCGAGATTGCCTCGGGGCGTAAAGTGGGAAGCGTGGGTGAGAATCCTTTGGATTATAAGACATCATTAAATTTTCGTCACCTGTTGAAAGCCGCGCAAGATAACACGCTTGCAGCGACAGAGGCACAAGGCCGAATTAAGAGTGCCACAGCGGCATTAACGCAGATGATTACCATTATGCAACGCATTGATACGATTCGTGTGGGCTTGGCTCCGGGGGCAAACTTGGGCGACTTTCAAGGGGCGAAGACCGAGGTGGAGACTTTGCGTGCAAATTTGGTGAAACTGGCCAATACGCAGTGGCGTGGAGATTCGGTTTTTTCAGGAACGGAGATCACAAAACTACCCTTTACTGAAGTTTCTGCTGGAATGGCTGCTGACCCTACAACGGGGCTTATGCGTAATGTGGTCAATGTGCCTTATGCGGGAAATGCAATCGATCGTGTATTGGTCCTCTCATCGACGCAAACGATGAGTGCCAATGTGCGGGGTGATGCTGCTGCATTTGCTGATACTTTTGCTTCGATTGAGCAATTTGTGCGTGGATTGGATCATTTTATTGCAGGCGATGTTACCAATGGGGATGCTTTTATGCAGTCATCTGCGGCAATGATTGCGACAGCATCGGATGGCTTATCATCATTAAATTCTAATCTTGCCGGTAAGTTGCGCGCTGCCGATGCGCAGTTACAGATTTTTCAAGAGGCTGAAAACAGTACCAAGAGCGCGATGGATAATTTTGAAGGCGCTGATTTGGTTTCGGCCAATGCGGCGTTGCAACAATCTTCAACCAACTTACAAATTATCTACTCATTGGTTGGTCGTTTGGATAAACTCAGCCTCATTAACTACATCTGATTGTAGGGGGGAAAATGCAATTTTTGGTTGAAGATATTTTGCCGTTAAAGTTGCAACCCCTTGATCAAGAGGCGTTGCATCGTTTGATGTTGGCTCCCTGTTTTCAAGCCCGCTTACGCCAAAATTTGCGTCATACACCGAAAGGCGATGCCAATGTTGAAGTTGATGGGGCGATTGTTGATCGTCTGAATTATCTCGATGCCAAATTGAATCTACTTATTCAGCGGCAGGTAGATGCTGATTTGAGCGTGTACGACTTGAAAGAACGCCACCTTTTTATGGCTATGCACTATTTGAAAGTTGTCGAGCATCAGCTTCCTGTTGGTGGTATTCATCGGGGTGACAAGGTTCGTTTGCTTTTTATGTTGCCATTGTTTCCTCCTGTTTTGATGGACTTGGTTGCTGAGATTGTTGCGATTGATTCATCCACTGTTACGCTTTCGTTGCTTTTTAGGGATTCGGCAGAAGATGATCTTTATGGTGCGTATGTTTTTCAGCGTCAACGCGAAATGGTTCGGCGTAAGAAATTTTTGGAAAATAATGATTGAGCATGGATCAGATGCTTGATGGAGGTGTTTGATGAAAGTAGGCCAAGGCATTCCTGTAGGGCAATCTTCGCAAGTGAACAAAGGTAAATCGACATCTTCGGGTCAAGCATTTAAAGCATTGTTAAGCAGGCATCAGTTGGATGTCGCCGATGCTGGAGTCGATGATGGCAGTGGGGCTTTTCAAGAGTCGTCGATGCCATCGCAAAAGCATCAAGGCCGGGAAGAAAAAATGGAGTTGATCGAAGATGTGTTGAATGATCTTGCTGCTGTTGAGAAAGAGTTGACTCATGGGGGTTCAGATGTGAATGCAGCGTTGAAAATTCTTGACAAATTGGTTGAAAAAGCTGCAACTTCGGCAGTTGGGGATTCTGAATTGCAAACCGTTGTGGCTGTTGAACGGGAGCGTATTCGAAATTTAGGGATGATCAGCGTAGATAAAGCATCGTAAGTCGTTGCGACCTGCTCTTTCCTTGATTGAAATGGGGGGAGTGGATGCAGAAACAAATAGCCGGCGAAGTTTTTTTTGATGGGGCAAAGGTTCTTGTTTCAAGAACAGATCGACGCGGAGTCATCACTTTTGCTAACAAAGCCTTTTGTGAAACATCGGGTTATACTCAAGAAGAGTTGATCGGTAAGCCGCACAACTTGGTACGGCATCCAGATATGCCAGCACAAGCTTTCAAAGATTTGTGGAATACTTTGGAAAAAGAGCGTTGTTGGACGGGGTTGGTTAAGAATAAAACCAAGAATGGTCGCTATTATTGGGTGCGTGCCAATGTGTCCCCTGAATATGATCTGCAGCACCGAGTGATTGGTTTTATCTCTGTGCGTACGCGCCCTACGCCAAAAGAGGTTGCTGAGGCCGAGCGATGCTATGCTGATGTTCGTGCTGGAAAACATTCTTTAAAATCGACATTATCTTTTTCGCTACTGAATCGAATCAGTCTTAATCATGGGCTTGCATTAATCTCTCTGATGTTACTTGTTCCCATTATCTTGAACTTTTTACAAGGCATGGGTGTTCTTTCCTCTTTCCCTTATGAGAATATTGTGCGTTTTGCCTTGGCGTTGTTGCCTTTTGTATTGTTGATGGCTGTGTGGCGTGTCACTGGTTCTTCGTTTAAACGATTAAGTAAAAGTTTGGCTGCCATTATGCGTGGCGAATATAGTGCCGATTTGCGTGTGCTGCGTGATGATGAGCTGGCTGAAGTCTTTACGGTTGCGCAAGCGTTGCAATATCGATTGGCTTGTGAGCAGGGGTCGACAGCACAATTGGAATTGGAAACCAAAGATTTTCATGCTCGTCAGAAAGGGATGGCCGCGCGCTTAAAGTTTGAAACGGCCAATGAAATTGATGCGAAAGTCGAGTCTTCATTGGAAAGTGTTGAAAAAAAAATGGATTCATTGGGCGAAGTTTCAGAAGCTCTCTCAGCAATCAGTGAGCAACTTTCTCGCCAGTCGGAGATGGCTGCGTATGGAGTGAGTCAAAGTTTGGATCATGCTTCGGTGACTGCGGCAGCGGCAGAAGAGATGAGCGCCACTATTGGTGATTTGACAACCCATGCGCAAGAGGTGCAACGGGTTACAGAGCAAGCGGTGGTTGATGCCAATGCCGTGAATGAGACGGTGCGAAAATTGGGGGCCGCTTCGCAAGAAATAGGCTCGGTGTTGGTTGATATTCGCGATATTGCCCGTCAAACCAATCTGTTGGCTTTGAATGCAAGCATCGAAGCCCAGCATGCAGGCGATGCGGGTAAAGGTTTTGCAGTAGTTGCCGGTGAGGTGAAGAGTCTTGCCGAGCAGACAGCACGCGCCACGGGAGATATTGAGCGGCGGATTCAAGAGATCCAACAGCAGACACAAACAGCAACAGATGCCTTGCATCAAATTGCAGAAACCATTGTGCGGGTAAATGAGTATGTGAAGGGTGTGGCGGCTTCGATGCAAGAGCAGACGACAGCAACCATGGAAATTGCTGAAGCTGCGCAAAAAAGTGATGCGGAGATGCGCCATGTTCAAGAGGGAATTCGTGATGTTGAATCGGCATCGGTGGAGGCGGCAAGGCTCTCTACGACCATGTTGACAGCGAGCGATGAGGCTAAGCGGGATGTGACACTTCTTGAGGATGATCTTCAGGTTTCATTAAAGGTTTTGCGCAAGGATGGGGTTGTTGCTATGTTGTTGTCCCATCAAGATTGGAAAGGGCGTATTGAAAGCGCGTTGCAAACGCGTGACAGTGTGTTTAATCCATCAGATGTTGCTAAAGTGGAGTTTTGTGCTTTGGGAAAATGGCTTGCGGTTGAGCTTGAGACCAAACATGGTGAGCAGTATGCTGAAGCGGATCGCTTGCATCGTCAGTACCACGCATGTGCTGGAGCGGTGCTTGAAGAGGCGTTGCAAGGAAATCATGATCATGTGATGAAAGCATTGTCATCTAATGGTCGTTATAGTGTGGCGTATGCCCAGTTGGAAAAAACATTTGCAGATTGCGGTATTCAGTAAAATGGGAGATGAAATGAGCGAAGATAAAGCATTATGGCCTGCCGTTGAAGACGGTCGAGTTGTTGAAGTGTTGACGCGTCAAGTTTCGGGATCATTGCAAGATTTACATTGTAGTGTTGAGGATGCGCTTGATCGTTTGTCGATTATTATGGAGACCCATTCCGATGATGAGTTTGTTTCAAATGTGACCAAGGCCGTTGAAGATTTGCAGCATATTGATCGGGTGATGCAACGATTGGATAATGTTCGTAAAATCCTTGATGCTTGGGCGAGTGAAGCAGTGATGCCTGAAGGGAAAGATTCCGGGTGGGCAGGTTATATGACTGGAAAGTTTGTGATGCCTCAGGAGCATTTGGTATTGCGCGAAGTGATGCAAGGGGTGAACTTGAAAGGTCGTGGTGAAGGAGATAACCATGGATGAGATGGATCTTGAACTGCTGGAAGAGTTTATATTAGAAAGCAGTGAGCTGCTTGAAGATATTGAACAGCAACTTTTAACGCTGGAAGCCAATCCTGGTGACAGTGAATTGTTAAATGCAGTATTTCGTGCTGTTCATACGATTAAGGGAACTTGTGGCTTCTTGAGCTTTGATCGTTTGGAGGCACTTAGTCACTCTGCAGAGAACCTTTTGGGTAAAATTCGTTCAACAGGTTTTAAGGTTGATGGAGAGTTGGTCTCGTTACTGTTGTCTGGGATGGATGCGATTAAACAGATGGTTGCATATATTGGCGAACATCATAAAGAGCCCGAGCAAGATCATTCAGCATTGGTGAAGCGATTGGCTGTTGCAACACGATTGATTGATGCGATGGTGCAATCGGGTCATACAGAGATGCCACCCACAGCTCCATCTGCAACGGCATCTTCTCCATCGAATACAGCAGTAGCGGCATCTGCTGCGCCAGAAGCCGCAGCACAAGAGGCCGCAGCACAAGAGGCCGCAGCACAAGAGGCCGCAGCACAAGAGGC
The DNA here is from genome assembly GCA_002753275.1 of Zetaproteobacteria bacterium. Taxonomy (GTDB): domain Bacteria; phylum Pseudomonadota; class Zetaproteobacteria; order Mariprofundales; family Mariprofundaceae. The sequence goes on from PEAA01000024.1 coordinate 27,851, forward strand.
CGCAGCACAAGAGGC
>PEAA01000025.1:0-14937 GCA_002753275.1 Zetaproteobacteria bacterium
CTAAAGGGGGGGATGCCCCATCCCACTGTGATTCATATCCCCACTGTGATCCATCTCCATACCATGGCTGCCGTGCATCATCAACTGCACCCACGCCGTACCACGAAACATCATCAACAGCCCCATTGCGACAATCAAAATCGCTGCGCCTTTCAACAGAAAACCGCGTTGCTGCCCAGTCATTTTTCGTAAGAGCGCAGGCACAAACATCATCGCGGGCACCGTTCCCAAGCCAAAAAATGTCATCCACAAGCCTGCATGCCAAAGCGATGGCGCCATCAAAGTCGCACTCAGCGCCGCATAGACCAATCCACATGGCAACAGACCATTCATCAACCCAATAGCAAACCATGGGCGCACACCTTTCCCCTTAGAGACAGCTGCCATCAAACGCCCAAAACCAAGCCGCACCATCAACTTGCTGGCAAGCTGCGCAAAAGGGTCCGCCATCCAACCGCCAAGATTGAGGGCGAAAGCGATCATCATCAGCCCTGCAAAAACCATCACCCCCGTCTGAATCTGCGCAAAAAATGGCAGTGATTTTAAACCAACACCCAAAAGTGCAACCAACATCCCCAGCGAGCTATAAACAACGATGCGTCCACATTGATACGCCCACAAGCCGGGCCACCATGTAGTTGCGCGCTGCATATTTAACGCCCCAACCAAACCACCACACATCCCAACACAATGCAGACTCCCCAAAAAACCCATTAACCACGCAGCAACCAATGAATACTCCATCGCTGCCCCCTTATTGACGACGCATAAAAATGGTGAAATCACAACTCAAATAATCATCAATCAACACCACATCATCGCACATGCTTTGACAATATGTGACCATCTCATGCGGATCATACGCTTGCAGATCCGAGGCTGCAGCCATGTAAGGGTCATGAATACTTAACATATTAAACGCGACCCCTTTTTGACTTAACACGAACGCTTCCGCTACCGTATTGCGCCCATTTTCGCCTTGATCGCCCAGCGCTTCGCTCAAACTTCCTGACATCACCACCCAATCAAACGCATGCGGAGGCCAGACAAAATCGGCCAATTCACCACAATGCAGCGCGAGATCTGGATGATGTTTTTTCGCCACATCCAACAGATCGGGAGAAAGGTCAACGCCTGTATAATGTAACGCACCACCCAAATGTTTCTTCGACCAACCATAAAAATCAGCAAAGCCGCAGCCCACATCCAATAGCGACTCCCCAGGCGCCATGCCAATTCGGGCAAGCACCTCAAAACGACTCTCCTGCACCGCCTTGCTGCTCCAATAAAGGGCGTTGGCATGATAGCCATGGCGTTTCAAACTATCCCGATGACGGTTGACAATACGCGTTCGCTGCTCAATTCTCATGATCTTAATCTCCACCAATGCTCACTTCGAACCGCGAGAGGCTGCACATGAAATCAATTCTGGAAAGATATTTTAACCAAGAGATCGGCATCAATCTCGAAAAGCCCTTTCATATTGAAACGGCGACCATTGTTGCCGCAACAGATACACATTTCTCGATTCTCGACAACATCCATGGCTACACCCACCACTTCTCCTACCACACGATCGTTCAAATCATCGAGCACCCGAATGGTGTTGACATCTCCGATGGCTTTCTCTTTCAAGAGCACAAGCACTTCCCAATGATTATCAAAATTGGCCACATGTTTGAATATATTCCGGCATGAGTGAACCTGGAGACAAGGCTCCGACAGCCTCTACTTTTAAGGTGTGAGCCAAGTGCAAATCATGTAGTCTCGCCATTTATCGATACCGTAGCGGAGCATGACTCAACATGAAATTTAACGACTATCACATCTCAGATGACCTAAAAAAGAACCTGACCAAACTTGGTTTTATTCGACCTACCGATATTCAATTCAAAGCGATTGGCTCTATTTTGCAGGGTGAAGATGTACTGGCCGTTGCGCAAACGGGTACCGGAAAAACCGCCGCATTCGCCATCCCCACCATTGATAAAATTCATCGTTTCAAATCAAGCAAACGCAGCTACGGCATCAAATGTATTGTCCTTGCCCCCACCCGCGAACTGGTACAACAGATCGGCCATGTATTCACTCAACTTTCAGCACATACCCGCGTCAAAACCTTTGCACTGTTTGGCGGGGTTGAACAAGAGCATCAAGTGACCAAACTGCAAGATGGCATCGATATTTTGATCGCCACGCCAGGGCGCATGTTTGATCTGATCAACCAAGGTTTTTTACGCCTTGAAGCCGTTTCAACATTGATTCTCGATGAAGCGGATCACATGCTGGACCTCGGTTTTATTGACGATATTGAATACATCAAGAAAATGTTAAAATTCAAACATCAAACGCTCTTTTTCTCGGCAACCTTCAACGATGAAATCCGTAAACTTGCCTATTCACAAGTGAAAAGTGCCGCCATTCGTATTCAAATTGACCCCAAAGACAAAGTCTCCAAAAACATTCGCCACTTCGTCATGTTCATTGAAATGGATGATAAACGCTTCTTTCTTGAGCAGTTCATCAAAGATCATCCCGATCGCAAAATCATCGTCTTTGCCCGCACCAAAGTGCGCGTCGAGCGCATTGAAAAAGCGATGGCTCGTGTCGGCATCAGCACCCTCACCATCCACGGCGATAAAGATCAGCCACAGCGTAGTGCCGCCATGAAACAGTTTCGACAAGGTGAATTGAATATCTTAATTGCCACCGATGTCTCCGCCCGTGGCATTGACATTGCAGATATCGATTTTGTCATCAACTACGACCTTCCCGAGAAGCCTGAAAACTATGTGCACCGTGTTGGTCGAACAGGACGCGGCATCAACAAAGGTGAAGCGATCTCATTTTGTGCCACAGAGGAACGCGACACCCTGCATGCCATTCAAACATTCCTACAAAAGCCCATTGATGAGATTGCAATCAGCAAAGGTGATTACAAAACGATCATTCAAGCCCATTCGTACGAACAACTGAGCCTGCAAGCATTGGTGGAGGCCGACAGCGAGTGGACCCAAGGCGCAAACAAGAAAAAGCGGAAGAAAAAATAATCCCATCCCACTCCCGCAGATCAGGATGTAACCTTGTGTATTGCCCCTGTGAAACTACCATACGCCATCAAAAGTTATTGCGTCACACCACTACATTTACCTACGAGATACTATTTTGCTATTTACATCTGGAATTACCATGCAGTTTGGGGACAAACCCCTCTTTGAAAATGTCACCGTTAAATTTGGTGACGGCAACCGCTACGGTCTGATTGGCGCCAATGGCTGCGGAAAATCAACCTTCATGAAAATTCTAGGCGGCGATCTAGAGCCAACCTCAGGCAGCGTCAACATCGATCGCAACGAGCGCGTCGGCAAACTGCGTCAAGATCACTTCGCTTTTGAAGATTGTACCGTCCTCGATACCGTGATGATGGGGCACGAAGAGCTCTGGAAGATTAAAGAGGAGCGCGATTTCATCTATTCAAAAGCTGAATTTACCGATGAAGATGGCATGCGCGCCGGTGAATTGGAGAGCCGCTTTGCCGATCTTGATGGCTACAGTGCCGAATCCAATGCGGGCGATCTATTGCTCAGCATGAATGTCCCTATTGAATGCCACAATGGCTTGATGAAGTCGATCGCTCCAGGCTGGAAACTGCGCGTTCTTTTGGCTCAGGCGCTCTTTGGTGACCCTGATATCATTCTTCTCGATGAGCCAACCAACAACTTGGACATCAACGCCATTCGCTGGTTGGAAGGGATCATCAATGCACGCGAGAGCACCATGATTATCATCTCGCATGATCGTCACTTCCTTAACAGCGTCTGCACCCACATGGCTGATGTCGATTATGGTGAGATTCGTATCTATCCTGGAAATTATGATGCCTATATGACCGCATCGACACAAGCACGCGAACGACTTTTGACTGACAACGCCAAGAAAAAAGAGAAAATTGCCGAGTTACAAACCTTCGTCAGCCGTTTCTCAGCCAACGCTTCCAAATCGACCCAGGCCACCTCTCGTGCCAAACAGATTGATAAGATTCAACTGGAAGAGGTCAAGCCCTCAAGCCGTGTGAATCCATTCATGCGCTTCACTGAAGATAAGAAACTATTCCGTGTTGTACTTGAACTAAAAAAACTTAGCAAAGGATTTGGCGGTGAGAAACCACTCTTTAGCAACTTTAACCTTACCGTTCCTGTCGGTGAACGGGTCGCCGTTATCGGTGCCAATGGCATTGGTAAAACCACACTACTGCGTTGCCTGGCGGGGGATTTAGAAGCAGACAGTGGTACCATAAAATGGTCAGAGAATGCCAATATTGCATACTATGCGCAGGATCATACCGCCGATTTTGCCGAAGATGTCACCCTCTTTGATTGGATGAGCCAATGGAAAAAGCCCGAGTTTGGTGAGCAGGAGATTCGCGGCAACTTGGGGCGCATGCTCTTTTCACAAAATGATATTACCAAGTCAGTGAAAAAACTCTCCGGCGGGGAAAAGGGGCGTATGCTCTTTGGTAAATTCATGTTTCAAAACCCCAATATCATGCTACTTGATGAGCCCACCAATCACATGGATATGGAGTTTATTGAATCGCTCAACACCGCCCTTGAGCACTACACAGGCACGCTCATTTTTGTCAGCCATGATCGTGAATTTGTATCCTCATTGGCCACACGAATTATTGAGTTAACACCTGAAGGTATCGTCGATTATCATGGTACTTATGAAGAGTACCTTAACTCGCAAAATCTCTAACCAAGGCGAAACAATGCATCAAACAAGCAAATGCGCCCCACTTTCATGAACACCACCAGGCGCCGCTTGCTGGTGCTTTTTATGACACTATTCTGTCTAACCCCTACAGCTCATGCTACCGCGCTCGATACATTTCCATTGCCAGCTCATGTGGTACGCGTGGGTATTGTTCCACAAGGTGCGCCATCCGAACTGTTTTTAAAATGGCAACCCGTTCTTGCATGGCTCTCAAAAGCGTCAGGGATCACCCTCGAGTTTATCACCGCTCCCGATGTCCCCACTTTTGAAGATCGTTTGGCTCAAGGCGAATATGATATTGCCTATATGAACCCTTACCATTTTGTCTATTTCAACGAACAAGGAAAATACCATGCGTTCGTGCGTAACCAGGATCAAAGAATTTATGGTATCGTAGTGGTACGCAACGATAGCAAAGTACAAGTATTAAAAGATCTCAATGGCGAAATCATCGCCTTTCCAACCCCTGCAGCCTTTGCTGCCACCATCATTGTAGAAAATGAATTGCAACGACAACATATTTTTTTCAAAGAGGATATTGTAAAATCGCATAACTCTGTCTACCGCAATGTCGCCATGGGGCTGACAGTCGCAGGTGGTGGGATTCCACGCACCCTTAAAATGATCGACCCTGACATCCAAAATAAGCTGCGTATTTTGTGGCAATCGCCACCCTACACGCCCCATGCCATGGCAACCCGTACAAATTTTGATAGCCAAGTGCGTGATAAAATTTTCCAAGCAATGCAGGCGATGAACCAATCTGAAGAGGGGCGAGCGCTTCTTCAAGAGGTACGCTTCAAAGGGTTTGAACCCGCCAAAGACAGTGACTGGGATGATATTCGTGCCCTTGGCATCAAAGTCAAAGTTGGCACCCATGATGTGCAAAAGCATAGCAATTAATGTTGAGTCAGCTCTCGTTTCGCACCAAAACTGTTCTGGGCATTGTCTCAATCACGGCAGTATTGCTCATATTTCTGGTGAGCAGCTCACTGGGTTTTTTAAAGCAATTAAACGATGAACAACTGATCTACCATGCCAAAAGCACCTCAACCAATTTTGCCAATACCATTAAAGATGCCGTGCTTAGCCATGATTTAGAAACGCTTCATTCTGCAGCGGAACAACTAATCTCCAGTGGTGATCATATCACCTTTATCCGCATCTTTGATCATCAAAAAACGCCACTGGCTGAATTCTCATCGACGACTCATGGTAATTCCAATGAAACGGCTTCAAGCATCTCCCAGATCACAGCGCCTATCAATATCGAACATTTCAATGTCGGTTATGTCCAAATTGGCTTCAATGAATACTTTTTCCAACACACCATTGAATCCGCAAAATATTGGGGTATTGGTCTCGCTATCGCTGAGATCGTCCTTGTTGGTATCTTGGCTCTCCTGCTTGGCAACTACCTAACCCGTCACATGCGTATCTTGACCCAGGGTGCGAAAGAGATTGAAGCGGGAAAATTGGGTTTACAAATTCCCGTTGTTGGCACCGATGAAATCGCCCAAGTCACCCAATCACTCAATGCCCTCTCCTTAAACATCAAAAAAATGCGTGATGAGCTTGAAGCACGCGTGATCCAACGCACCGCCGAACTCGATGCTGCCAGCGAAACACTGCAGGGTATTTTTGATTCGACCCCCAATGGCTTGGTTGTTTTTGATGAAAACCGTCATGTCACCATGATGAATGCGCAATACCATAAAATTTTAGATCTCCCGATCGAATTCATGATGCGCCGTCCACTAACCTTTGATGATCAAGTCCGTTTCTGTCATGCCCGTGGTGATTACGGTAGCGCCACAACGCCCGAAAAGATCATTCAACATGCCATCGAAGCGATGTATGACGGTAATAACCGCCCTGAAGGAGTACGCCGACAAGCCAACGGTACATGGGTCAAATTTAAGGCGATACAGCTCACTGAAAAACTGACGCTACTCAGCTATTTTGATATTACCAATATCAAAAACAATGAAATTGAACTGCAAAAAGCCAAAGACCAAGCCGAAGCCGCAACGCAAGCCAAGAGTAGTTTCCTCTCAACCATGAGCCATGAGATCCGCACCCCCATGAATGGGGTATTGGGAATGACAACGGCGCTTAGCAACACCCAACTCGACAGTGAACAAAAAAAATATCTTTCCGTCATTCAACAATCTGCAACCACGCTACTGTCTATTTTAAACGATATTCTTGATTATTCTAAGATCGAAGCGGGCAAACTGGCACTTGACCCTCACCCGATGCAGCTCTCGACCTTAATCACCGAAGTGATCACCCTGCTTCAATTCAACATTGGCGAAAAAGATGTTCAACTGCAAGCCGAAGTCAGTGATGACATCCCCTTTGAACTCATGGGGGATCCCGTACGCATTCGGCAAATTTTATTCAACTTGATTGGCAATGCCATCAAATTTACTGCGCATGGTCATGTATGGCTCAAAGTGAATGCTGAAATCGATCACCCCCCCTCTCTCTGCCGGCTGCACTTTGCCATTGAAGATACCGGCTTGGGAATGACCACGCCACAAATTGAGAATTTATTTCAAGCATTCAATCAAGCCGATGTCTCCATCTCGCGTAAATTTGGCGGAACAGGGCTGGGGTTGAGTATCTGTAAAGAGTTGGTGGCACTGATGCGCGGTGAGTTGGGGGTTGAAAGTGAATTGGGTACAGGCTCAACCTTCTGGTTTAAGATCGCTCTCCCCATTCTTCAACAACGCCCAAACAACAACCTTGTGGAAGAACAATCCCCAACAATACCCAGCGCATCCCCTTGCTTATCGGGGCACATTTTATTGGTAGAAGATACGCCCTTTAATGTCATGGTTGTTGAAGCCCTCTTAAAAGATCAAACCAATCTCATCATGGATGTCGCCAACAGTGGCTTTGAAGCCATCGAAATGTTTCAACACAACCATTATGATGCCATCCTCATGGATTGCCAAATGCCACAGATGGATGGATTTGAAACCACCATGCGCATGCGAAAATTTGAAGAAGACTCAAACATGCGATCATCGATCCCCATCATTGCACTGACGGCCAATGCCCAGGCCAGTGATCGACAACGCTGTTTCGCATCCGGAATGAATGACTTTTTATCCAAACCCTTTCAACAACATGAAATGATCGAGATTTTATCCTGCTGGCTAGATAAGGAATAGATCATCGTTTGTTAAACAGCTCATGATCGCCATACATCCGCCAAGCGTTGTGCCCGTTTGCATTCATCATCAAGACGAATCGCTCGGCTCACGGTGGAGTAATGAACACCAGCCACATCGGCAATCTGCTGCATAAACAATACCCAGCGCATCCCCTTGCTTATCGGGGCACATTTTATTGGTAGAAGATACGCCCTTTAATGTCATGGTTGTTGAAGCCCTCTTAAAAGATCAAACCAATCTCATCATGGATGTCGCCAACAGTGGCTTTGAAGCCATCGAAATGTTTCAACACAACCATTATGATGCCATCCTCATGGATTGCCAAATGCCACAGATGGATGGATTTGAAACCACCATGCGCATGCGAAAATTTGAAGAAGACTCAAACATGCGATCATCGATCCCCATCATTGCACTGACGGCCAATGCCCAGGCCAGTGATCGACAACGCTGTTTCGCATCCGGAATGAATGACTTTTTATCCAAACCCTTTCAACAACATGAAATGATCGAGATTTTATCCTGCTGGCTAGATAAGGAATAGATCATCGTTTGTTAAACAGCTCATGATCGCCATACATCCGCCAAGCGTTGTGCCCGTTTGCATTCATCATCAAGACGAATCGCTCGGCTCACGGTGGAGTAATGAACACCAGCCACATCGGCAATCTGCTGCATAGTGTAGCCATACTTTGTGTAAGCCGTGTACATCCACGAACGGTTTTTGGCACCATCGGCCAACTGCTGCAATGTTTTCATAGAACGGTTATGATTCTTTTTCTGGTCACCCTTATAGGAAGAGCCACAATGATCAAGCAACCATTCTTTAAAGTCATCATCACCCAAGATATGACCACCCTGTAAAACCTCTCGAAGATCAAACCCGCAGCCATCAGCAACCCAATTCATATAGTGGCTTTGCATCATGCGGAGTGAAGATGATCCTCCAAGTGAAGCCAATGTCGTCGGGCATTCTAAAAAAATAGGAGGTGGCGATACGCCAATCATCGCCAAATAGCTGCTCCAACTCCAATCATCTAAACGATCAACCAACCCTCGCGACAATGGAAGGCGAACCAGATAACGACTGATCTCCGCAAAATAGCGTGAACGATCAATCACCACTGACTTAAAACGCGTATGAAACACGGCTCCACTAAAAAGATGACGGCGATTAAAGTCCTGCGTATAAACGCCATTCAATTGCCGCATTCCACGACTTAAATTGGCCGTTGGCGTCTCTATCAACAGATCATATTCATCATCAAACAGGCAATAACCGTGACAAATCCAACCAAATCGATCGACCACATTGGCCAAAAGATCAAGAAACATTTCACGATCGTCATCATCAATAAAGAGTGATTGCTTAGAAAATGCGCGTGAAGAGATTAGATAGAGTGCGTGATCAAACTCAATGCGTAACGGACGACCCATGAATTTTAACTCTACCCCTTAGATTTTTATTTTCAACCAGATAAGACTATGCAAACCACCCTTCAATCATAAAGGTGGAATATAATGAGGCGTGTGGAAGCGACTCTCAAAACCCAGCTGATACGCCTCTTGTAACGCCAGAGCCAGCGAGCGGTGTTGCTCCAGGTCATCAATCGCTAAATGCTCCCGCGCGATTGTTTGCAACTTCTGAAAACGCTGATAAACCCGCCACGCCTCTTCAAAACCATCAACATCGAAATGTTCTTTTTGCATAAAGTGCGTCGCTAACCCTTCCGCTGATTCAAAGCAGATCTCGCCCATCGTCATCACATCGTGTTCGTAAGAATAGATATCAATACGGTGAACTTCTGCCAAATAGCTATAAAAACAGGGTAATTCACCATGGGCAGACATACATTGATGCAAATCAAGAGTGCAACGGGGTTGATGCTCAACCCCTTTAAATGAAAACGAAATACTATAAGTTAAACGGTGATCCATCATAATCCCCTTTTAGAACGGATGAGATAATACGCGCAGTATGGCGATTAAGTTTCCAATGGGATGGCATCCATCCTTGTAAGAAACGATAAAAATCAACTTGTGCAACAGGATAAAGTTCACGCCACTCCTGCGCCAGCGCATCAAAATCAAGCTCTGGCTGCATGCGTAAACACGCTTGGCGCAAATATAAAAAGTAATCATCAAGCAGTTGCAACTCGTGGTGTATCTGCATCTCCATTGTCAAACAGCTACCCAAAAAGTAGGCAAGATCTTTAACGCCAACACCGCGACCTACATATTGAAAATCAACAGCCGCCACATCACCGGCAGGCGAAAAACAGAAATTTTCAACCTTCGCATCGCCATGAACCAAGGTTTGAAACTTCGCCCCATTCAATCGTGCATCTAACGCCTTTGCCGACAATTTCAACGGCCCTTCCGCCATGGCGCTCCATTCATCAGGCCGTGTTGCCAGATGCCAGTAAGAGCCCACATTCCATAATCCTTCGCCACGATCATGTAGAAATTTAGCATGAAAATTGGCCAACCAACGCAAACAAGCATGCATCTGCTCTCTGCTTAACGCACCAGGGCGCAATGGGTAGCCCGCATCATCAAGATCTTCGAACAACATCGCATGCTCATCACCCAAAGTGGTAACACCAAAGCAGTGGGCAAGCCGCACATGCCCCTCACATTGAAGAGCATAGTGTTGATACCAATACATCTCAACTTGATACGAACGCACTTTACGCGTGTGTGATAGCCTGCCACTCCACCCACGCGGATGGTCCATCCTTCTCGGAAAAGCAACATGCTTCAAAATAACCTGTTCTCCCCCTTTCGCAGAAGCACCACCACCCTGAAGGTGATAGCGCACAATCTCGCCATAGCCACTCCAAAGTGATTGAACCACCGCACCTCGCGTTGCTGATACCGCTTGAGTACATTGACAAATCCACGCCTGCAAAGGTGCCGTGTTTGCCATCAACTACTTGGTTAGCGTCATAAAAATCTGTGGTAATTTCTCTGGCAACCGGTCCACATGATCAATAATCGTATACTGTTTACCAAAAATATCGGCCACATACGCATCAGCTTTGGAATCAAGGTTAATGCAATAACTATAGATTCCCTCCGCAGCCAACTCTTTCACCGCTTGATGACTATCTTGAATCAAAAGCTGCTGATCTGACACATCAATATCCGCAGGTTCCCCATCGGTTAAAACCAACATCAATTTTTTATCTGCCTTTTGTGCACTTAAATAGTGTGCAGCATGGCGCATTGCTGCCCCCATGCGCGTAGAGTATCCCGCTTGCATCGCAGAAATGCGCGATTTCACAGGCGCATCGAACGACTCTTCATACCCCTTCATGTGTAAAAAGCGTACATCATGACGGGTGTTGGAATGAAATCCTGCAATGGCAAACTTGTCATCCAGTTTATCAATCGTCCATGCAAGCAGCGTCACGGCCTCTTGTGATAGCTCCAAAATGGTCTGTTCACTGCCTGCAGCCTTCTCATTCAACGATTGTGAAAGATCAAGCACCAATGAGACCGCAATATTACGACCATCATTTTTATGGCTCATATTAATGCGCATATCAGGCTGCGAACCACTCTTCAAATCGATCAATGATCGAATCGCCACATCGAGATCAAGTTCAGAGCCCTCTTCCTGATAACGAACCCTCACTTTTTGCTGCGGTTTCAGCGCTTCAAGGATTGCTTTCAGCCGTTTCGCCAAAGCTGCATGTTTCTCAAGAATCTTCTCAACCGCCTGCGGGGAGGCTTGCGGATGTGCCGACTCATAAAGGCTCACCCAATCGGGGCGATAACTCTGATTGGCATAATCCCACTCATGGTAATGACGCGGTGGCAGCGCTTCAATCTCATCTTTTTGCTTCTGTTCTGCCAAATGTTCAAAGGTATCTTCCTCATCATCACCCTGTTCGATATAAATCCAAAGATGGCGATTATCATCACGATAACTCACCTCTGTATTGTCAAAATAGGTGAACGGTAGTGCATCCGTTTGGCGACGCGTTTTGGCAATAAAAAGCAATGCCAACGAAGCCATGTTGGCACTCGATGAAATGCCCGTTGCCATCTCTGCAAAAAAGCGCTGCACAAAATCAGCAATCACCGCATTGTGCACCACAAAACTCTCATCCAGAATCGCACGCGACAAAAGTGCCAAACGCAAGCGAACCAATGAGGCATCCGTTAATGCGAGCCCCTGCTCATCAGGAAGTGGATGCAATGCAACAAAGAGCTTTTTTAGGCCTGGGTATTGCCGAATCGCCAACAACTCGACGCGCAAATCTTCAAAGGTCTCTACAGCCATGCGTTGTGGTGGGCTCCAGTTATCCACCACCATCTTTTGACTCCAACGACGATGCGCTGCCATGTGAGCAAGTGCAGCACGATAACGGTCAATCCCCTTCACATCTTCAAAATCATCATAAACATCGGGAAGCCGAATCCCCATGCTGTCAAAATAAGGCATTGGCTTACGCAGTTCATCAAAGGCGACCGAATAGGGGATAAGATAGTCAGATTCTTGCCACAGTGCCCGCAGATACATATCCAACTTACGATCATGATCCACCAACAATGTACCATGGCGTTCCCGTTGTAAAACAGCCTTCGAATCAGCCGATTGTAGGCTGAAATATTCCATCTGACGCTCAGGATGATCAGAGTAATAACTCACCCCATACGCAACCCATTGCTTCAAACCCTCAAGGCTTAACACGCTCAAAATCTTTGGTGCTTGTTTCAAAAGATCGGGCAAGCCAGGGCTAGGAAATGTTTTGTGATGGCCATGCACAGAGCCTGTCGTCTGATCAAGCATCTGTTTTAACAATTTAAAATAGCAGCGCAACTGCTCAAGGGTCGGCAAGCGCCGGGTCACAGCTGCCAATGTTTGCAGAAAAGGAACAATCGCCTTGAAATTGGTATTTTGTGACAAAAATATCGCAAAATCTTTAATCTCAACCAGCACACTTTCGCCCACCAATGAGGCCACAACAGGCGCCTCTTCCAAATAGACAAGCAGCGGCTCCGAACCACGCCCCATTTTTCCAATCATGCGCGCATTCTCAAGATAGAGTTGCACCCCTTCTTTGCTTAATAACCGAGTTGCTTCCGCCATGCAATCATCAAAAATGCGATCGACATCAGTAAAACGACAACCAAGCTGCTCCCAATATGCTATATTTGCGGCACTCCGCTCTTCTATGATTTCAGACATAACTTAAGCAAAAATAGTTGCAATCGCATGATCCAGTGTATCACGAATATCGACATCATCGGTAATAGGGCGAACAAGTGCCATACGACATGCAGCACGCTCCTCAATACCACCCTCGATCAATTTCGCAGCATAGGTTAACAAACGCGTTGAAATCCCTTCATCCAAACCATGCCCCTTCAATTGACGCGCAGCGGCGCCAACCTTCACCAGTTTGGTTGCCAACTCAAGTGAAACACCCGTTTCTTTAGCAACAATCTCAGCTTCAACCTCCGCGGAGGGATAATCAAACTCAAGCCCTGCAAAACGCTGTTTGGTCGACTGTTTCAAATCTTTCATCAGTGATTGATAGCCTGGATTGTATGAAATCACCAATTGAAAATCCGCATGCGCTTCAATCAACTCACCCTTTTTATCCAAAGGCAAGGTGCGGCGGTGATCGGTCAATGGATGAATCACCACGGTCGTGTCTTGACGGGCTTCAACCACTTCATCCAGATAACAAATCGCGCCAATTCGCGCGGCAATCGTCAGCGGCCCATCAAGCCAACGGGTACCATTGGCATCCAAAAGATAACGCCCTACCAGATCCGATGCGGTCATATCTTCATTACAAGCAACCGTAATCAATGGCTTACCCAACTTCCAAGCCATATATTCAATAAAACGCGATTTACCACAACCTGTGGGCCCCTTGACCATCACGGGAAGACGCGAAGCATACGCTGCTTCATACAGCGCAATTTCATCCGCTTGCGGTTGATAAAAGGGCTCTTGCTTGACTACATATTGGGCTTTATCCGTCATCATTCACTCCATGTTTAATTAAATTATGCGTAACACATCGATCACGCTGACAACCTTAACAACCATTCAAAGGATAAGAAAATTGATTATCCTTATAAACAGTATCAAAAAAACTTATTCACCACGGTTTTTCTCCACAATCCACCGTGACATAAACTCCGTACTTCGTTGGTGATGGTAGCGCAACATTCGCCCCGTAAAACCCCTTTCTCGATGGGCTTCACGATTTTGATACGCCAAGGCGATATGTTGCACAAAATCAGTACGCCACGCCTTATCATCAAATCCTTCGGCCAATCTAAAACAGTGCCGCTGAGCATCTTCCCACAACGCCTCATCCCGATAAAGATCAACAGCAGCCATAACCAATGCATCAACATTATCGGCAATGACACCACACCATGGCAACGCCTCATACATCGATTCAGCCCCCACCGAGGTCGTCACGCTTGGCGTTCCGACCATCATCGCATCAACCAGCTTCGTTTTAATACCCGCACCAAAGCGCAATGGCGCTAAACAAACGCGCCCTTTTTGCAAGACCTCCATCGCATCCTCAGCCCACCCTTGCAGATAAAACCCAACCTTCGGCGCATGTAAAGCCTGCGCTTTAGCAGGCGCATACGCGCCATACACATGCATCTCAGCGTGGGGAAGTTGCTGGCGTATTTTGGGCCATATCTCTTCACGCAGCCAAAGCACACTATCCCAATTGGGCGCATGCCGAAAATTACCGATAGTGACAAAGTGTTGCCGCTCTGCAAAAGGTTTTGGATTGGAACGAATCTCTCGCATACTCTCTAAAGGTACGGTATAAGGAGTATAGAGCAACTGAAAAGGGGGAACCAAAAAAAGCTCCTGCAACAGCGCCATCTCAACCCGAGAGATAATCAATGAGAGATCCGACCGCAAGATAGCGGCCACTTCACGCAATGCCATCTCACCCATCACATCCGCATCAACCATCGG
>PEAA01000025.1:15456-26422 GCA_002753275.1 Zetaproteobacteria bacterium
TCAACCGACGCGTTGTCTGTGTTGACAATGTCCATGAAGCTGCTGATCACCTTGACCAGGAGACACCTCTACTCATCATTTTGGATCAATACCTCCGCGACGGGCATGGTACAGATTTTGTAGCAACCATACGGGCTGAACGGCCGAATCTGTCTCATGTCCCCATTGTATTGATCTCATCAGACAACAAGATCGATCGCTCCCATTTTTCAGAACTCAATATTCGCGATTACATCCTTAAACCCTTTAACAGTAAAACACTCAATGAAAAGATTGAAGCCATTCTCAATCCCAAAATCGTGGAAGAAACACCCCAAGGGGATATCAACAAGGCTCAGGAGATTGAAGCAAAGGATGGCGAAGCGACCGCGCCCGAAACTAAGCCTTAACAGAGCCAAGTCTCGAATACAAGGAATCGCGCTTTAACCTTTTTTCCGACAAAACGACTTCCCCTTTTATGACGGCCTGAATTCAAAGCGTAAGTTACACTCCATCGCATAAACGCCACATCGGATTTATGCCTCACGAAACTCCCACAGCGCATAAAAAAAGCCCCCGATATCTCGGGGGCTTTTTGTGTTACAACCAAGCGTTCCGTTTACTTATGAACGCCCAATTTTTCACGCCATTCTGGGAAGAATTTATTGGCATCGCCTGGGAATGACTCAAAGGCACGCGCAAACTCTTGATGCGTTTTCGCATACTCAATGGGATCTGTACCCGAGTTCCAGCACTCGTAGGCTTGACCCAAAGAGATACCACCAGCAGCTGGGCTGTCGATATGACCGAATGCACCGCCGCCGCAGGTATTGATCACATTGCCATGACCCAAGTTTTCGAAGAAACCTGGCAAACGCAGTGCGTTCATGCCACCTGAAATGATTGGGCAAGTTGGCTTCATACCATACCACTTCTGATTGAAGTAGTGCCCCATGCACTCATCACGCTCAAGCATATATGCCAATACAGTCTCTTTACCATGGCCTTCCATCTTACCATAACCCATAGTGCCTGTATGAATACCTGAAGCACCTTGCAAACGGGCAAGCTTCATGTAGCAGAGTGGATCCATACCCATTGGCGACTTGTAAGAAGTTACTGCGCCATGACCAGCACGGTGGAAGTGGAGGAATGTATCAGGGAATGCACGACGCGCAGTGGTGACACCTGCAGGGCCGGTTACAAAACCATCAATCAAAAACGCGACATGCTTTTCATTACCATACTTGGCAAATTCACCCAAGATATACTCACCACGCTTGATCATTTCACCGTGGAAGTCAGCTGTTGCATTGGCAGAGAAAAGTTTCGCTTGACCTGTTTCTTGCTGCGCACGATCCATTGTTTCAGCCACTTTTGGAATAACAACTTCCATTGGGCAGAATGGTTGGTTGGCTTGTGGCTCATCATTCTTGATGAAATCACCGCCCAACCAGAAATCATAACATGCTTTGGCAAATGGATCAGGACGAAGGCCCAACTTCGGCTTAATAATGGTACCTGCAATGTAACCACCATTTTCTCTTGGACGACCCAACACTTCCCACAAATCGGCGATACCCGCACTTGGACCATCAAACAATTTAACCATGCACTCAGGAACCATGAAATCCAACATGCGCAAACCAGTATGATCACCCATACCTTGGTTGTTACCCAAAATCAAAGACCACATATGCGATACATTGAAGTGACCATCGATCAAGTTGGGGTCAAACAGGTCAACGGGGTAAGCGATTTTCATCAAGCCACCACCAGTTACTGGATGATCGCCAAAAGCTGTTTCATCAATTTCATAAACCAACGCATCGACACCACGCGTGAAATCATCCGTCGTCGAAACTTCAACATTGGTACCCGTTGAAGATTCCGCAGCCACATGCGCTGCAACTTCCAGGAAGCCATAGCCTTTTGCTGGTATTAATTTGTAGGCAACGAGTAAGTGCTTGCCACCTGCAATCAAGTCTTCTTCTTTAAGACTAAGATTCGCGTAACGATTCGATTGATCCATGAAAGATCCTCCCAAAGGATAGTTTTATCGGTTTCTATTCCTGCCCCGATGGTGCGTAGCGTACCTTACGCCTATTTGATGTCGAATCAAAGGTTATGATGACACCTATAAGTTTTTCTTATACATTTTTGCCATGCTATCATTTACCCTCAAACAACTGCAGATATTTATCGCAGTCGCAGAACACCGTAGCTATACCACCGCTGCCAAATCACTCTATTTAACCCAACCCGCCGTATCAATGCAGATCAAGCAACTTGAAGAGATGGTTGATCTGCCTCTTTTTGAACGCATTGGTAAATCAATCTCTCTCACCGAGGCAGGGCATGAACTTCTCCACTATGCCAAACATATTCATGAGCAACTCAATGAAGCGGGGCAGCTTCTCAAAGAGTTAAAAGGACACAAGCGCGGCAAACTTCACCTGACCATGGCTTCAACAGCCAACTATTTCGCACCGCAACTGATTGCGGCCTTTCACCACCAATTTCCCGATGCCCAAGTACAACTCTCCGTAACCAACCGATTGGGACTGCTGCGCACGCTTGATGCCAACAGTACCGACATGGCGATCATGGGCAAACCTCCTGAAGGGCATGACTTAATTGGCATCCCTTTTATGGACAATCCATTGGTGATTATCGCCTACCCTGATCACCCACTGGTGCAACGAAACACGATTCCCCTTGCAGAAATTGCCGACGAACCCTTTATCGTGCGAGAACCCGACTCGGGCACACGCATTGCCGTTGAGCGATTTTTTATTCAGCATGGATTACAACTCAGAACAGGCATGGAGATGAACCGTACAGAGGCGATTAAACAAGCTGTCATGGCCGAACTTGGACTAGGTATTGTCTCACTACATACCCTTGAGATGGAACTTGCTCTGCAACGGCTCGTCATTCTCAATGTCGAATCATTTCCCATTCTACGCCACTGGCATCTTGTCCATCGACAAAACAAACGGTTTGCAGCCATTCCCGAGGCCTTTAAAGCGTTCGTACTTCAAAATGCCCAATCTCTGATTCGCATTGAGCAAATTCAATCCACGCCATAGTTCAACTATGCAGCAGGGCTATTCTCCTCAATGGGGGAAACCTGCATCCATGAAGCTACCAACAAACCCAGTTCGAACAGTAAATAGACAGGAATGGCCAGCAACACCTGCGAAATAACATCGGGAGGAGTCAGCACCGCCCCGAGAACAAAAGAGCCAACCAGCACCCAACGGCGCTGCTTTTTCATTTTCTCAATGGTCACAGCACCCAATTTCACCAATAAAATACAGACCATCGGCACCTCAAAAGCGATACCAAATGCAACGCCCAAACTCAATACCAGGCTAATATATTGCTGCATGGCAGGAAAAGCCTGCAAATCAGGCGCCGAAAAACCCAAGAAAAACTGAAAGGCGAGCGGCATCACAATTGAATAAGCAAAATAGCCTCCCGCTAAAAAGAGCACACTTGAACCGACCAAAAAGACGACAAAAAGACGCCGTTCATTGCGATAAAGCCCAGGGGCGACAAAACTCCAAAGATGGTACAAAATATAGGGGCTGGTTAAAAAGAGTGCCGAGACAAAGGCCACTTTCACATGGGCAAAAAAGACCTCAGGCAAGTTGATAAAAATCATCGGCATATTGGGGCCAAGCGATGCCCGTAAAGGGGCTACGACCATATTGACCAATGCATCAGACAACAGATAACAGGCAATAAAGCAGAGCAACAGTGACACAACGGAGCGCGTCAATCGGCTCCTTAACTCGCGCAAATGTTCTGTCAGCGGAGAGACCAACGGCTGCGATGTAGATTCTCTCAAGATGGCATTCTCCCTGAGTTCCCATGCGGTGATGCTGAAGAGGACCCACCCGTTTCAACCTGCAGATCTGTGGGCAGTTGTTGGCGATCCTCTGCCATTTTTTGATCAGGATGTTGGAGCTCCTGTTGAATCGTCGATTCAAATGTCGAGAGCGGCTTTTTCATGGGCTCCAACTGGTCATTTACAGCCGTTTGGATTTCTGAAAAGTGGCGCTTCGCCTCTTTGATAAACGAGACACTTTTACGCATGACTTGTGGCAGTTGTTCAGGGCCAACCACCAAAATAATCAAGATGGCAATCACCAACAACTCCGGAAAACCAATACCAAACAAAAAAAGATCCTTTTAACTAACTACGACTGTTTTAAATTACGATGCACCTTTCGATTTATCATGTGCGGCAGGAACATCTTTCTCTTCATCCATCGCAGAGCGAAATTTCTTAATCCCCTTGCCTAATGACTCACCCACTTGTGGCAATTTTCCTGCCCCAAAAACGACCAACACCAACACCAAAATAATCAACAACTCTGGCAATCCCAATCCAAACATCTCTGACCCTCCTTAAGCCTTCAATAACTGTTCAATGCGTTGCACCAAACTTTCTCCAACCTGCACCATCAATGATTCCTCTTCTGCTTCCACCATCACCCGTAGTTTAGGCTCCGTTCCAGACATGCGCACATTGACCCGACCACTCTGCCCCAATAAACGCTCCGCATCCACAATGGCCGCGGCAATTTCAGGCTTGGAGAATATATCAAATCGCTTTGCCATCATGATATTCCACAACTTCTGCGGGAAAAGAGCCATACCCTGCCCCAAGTCCGCCAGGGCACAACCTTTATTCACCATCGCACAAAGCAACTGCAATGCCGTCATCAAGCCATCACCCGTGGTATTATTGTCGAGCATAATCATGTGTCCCGACTGTTCACCGCCAAGATTACACCCCTTCTCGCGCATCATTTCAAGCACATAGCGATCACCAACATCGGCACGATAGAGAATCAAATTCATATTTGCCAAATAGCGCTCAAGCCCCATGTTACTCATCAAGGTCGTCACTACACCATCCCCTTTGAGTTGACCATGGCTGACAAGGTAGGCGGCCAAAATGGCAATCACCTTATCACCATCCACAACTGTTCCTGAGGCATCACACGCAATCAATCGGTCCGCATCACCATCGAGTGCAATACCAATATCGGCGTGATGCAAACGCACCGCTTCGCACATCGATGCAGGATAGGTCGAGCCACAATGCTGATTAATATTGTAACCATCGGGCTTCTGATGAATGGCAATCACATCACACCCAAGCTCAGCTAAAATCCTCGGAGCCACATCATAAGCGGCACCATTGGCACAATCGACCACCACTTTCAGGCCATCCAAACGAAGATCGCGTGGAAGTGTACTTTTTAAAAACTCAATATACCTACCTTTGGCATCATCGACGCGAATCGCCTTACCAATCTCCAGTGCCGCTGGCAATGGTGGCAGATTATCCAAACAATGCTCAATCTCCAACTCCACCTCATCGGGCAACTTATAACCATCCGCACCAAAAAACTTGATCCCATTATCGCCCGCAGGATTGTGCGATGCTGAAAGCATCACCCCAGCATCCGCGCGCAAGCTTCGCGTTAAGTAGGCAACCGCAGGCGTTGGCACAGGGCCGACCAACTTCACATTCATCCCTTGTGCAGTCAACCCCGCACACAAAGCCGACTCGATCATGTATCCCGACAAACGGGTATCTTTACCAATCAAAATATGGGGACGATGCGAAAGATGTCTGGTCAAGACATGCCCTGCGGCACGCCCTAAACGCAGAGCAAACTCCGCCGTCATCGGTGCGGTATTGACCGTGCCACGCACACCATCGGTACCAAAATATCGTCTCATTGAGCCACCTCTTCCTTCATGACATCTTCCTTCATATTCTTCTCAAGTTGTGGCACTTTGCTTTCGCCATTCACCCCATCATTGACCCGCAGAGCCTCTTCAGGGTTTTGTATTTCAACGCCATTGCCGCGACCTGGCAATGGTAAAACCTCTGTAGGCAAACCTTCTCCAGGGGCGGGATGCGCGTGCAAAATACCATGCACGGTTACTCGCGCTTGAGGATCCATAAGACGAATTGCTTTTCCTACAGGGCTCTCTACATCAACAACAACCGCAAAAGGGCCCGGGATCAATTTGGGCTGCACAAGCGCAGAACGAATCGATTTTAAAGTCTCAATCCACACCTCAGGCCCCGAAATCTGCAACACACTTGGCTCAACCATCACATCGGTCACATCCCAATCTGATGAGAGTGTAAAATGTGCCTCAACAGGAATTGCTCTTCGAATAATTCGATCAATCTGTAACTGCAAACGGTCGGGTTGAATTTTTTCGACCTGAACTCCAACCGGCAACGAGACATGATCTGCGTTCAGTGCATATTCAATCACCGCAGGTTTATCAACACCAGCGACATCAATCAGTACTTGAAGATCTTGCGTTGTCAAACGGGACAAGCGTGTGCGCAAACCTGACATGGTCACTTTCACCCGCTCTGGCATATCATTAACGATCACCAAATCACGCCCTAAGCCTTGAATCTGAACCGACGCTTCCATCGTCACCGTACCGACACCATCGCCATGCACTTGCAGCCATAACACCAACGCAATAAGTAGTGCCCATAATTGCAAGCCAAATCGAAAAGGAGTTTTTTTCACGCCACTTTACCTAAAGTCCGCTTCAAACGCTCTTTACGCACCAAGCGTGCGGTTAATGCAGACTTCAAGCCGGTTTCAACAAATGATTCTGACATTTGACCATTTTCAACCAAATGCACATCTCTCCGCTCTTCCGAAACCACCACGACCAGCGCATCACTCTCTTCTGTTACGCCCACCGCTGCCCGGTGCCTTGTGCCATACATGCCTAAAATTTCATTCTGCTGTTGCGCCAAGGGCAAAAGCACCCGCGCGGCAACAATACGCCCTTGTCCTTCGCTATTCATTTTTACAATCAGCGCGCCATCATGTAGTGGAGCTTCCGGGCAAAAAAGCGTCTGCACAACATCCGCATCAAGAGGCAGATCCATCTCTACACCACTGTCGTAGAGATGTTTCAATCCTGTTTCCCGCTCAATAACAATCAACCCACCCCACCCACGCAAACGAAGCGCCGCCGCCGAGTGGACTAAACCATCGATCATGGCGCCATGAACATTCTCACTATTCATCAATGGATTCACCGCCACACTCATCAAACCTTTACGGATTTCACTCTGAAAAAGCACTACGAGAATCACAATAAAGACCGAGAAAAATTGTGAAAATATCCACTCGACAGTTAAAAGACCCATCGATTGTGCTGCAGTATAAATCAAAAAGACAACCAACAAACCAATCAACATCTGCTCAGCTCGAGTGCCACGAATTAATCTTAAAACATAATAAAGAACACCTGCAACCAAAAAAATATCAAGGAGATCAATCCACCCAAACGACAAATTCAAATAGGGCAACACGCTTAAACCTCGACCCGTTTGCTTTTGGTATCCGTCGCGTTTGAAGGATCAGCCCACTGACAAGCCGCCCCCACCCAAGCGGCGCGCTGTTGTATCGCCACATCATGAACCCGTAACATATCCGCCCCCAAAAATGCACAAATCGTCACCGCCGCGGCACTCTCCAACTCTCGCTGATCCACCGTTGCACCAGTAATTGCACCCAAAAATGACTTGCGCGAAACCCCCATCAATACGGGCATATTCAACTGCTCCCTGAACTGTGGAATCGCATGGATCAGCGCTAAATTATCTGACAAAGATTTACCAAAACCGATCCCGGGGTCAATCATGATCGAGGATGCCAAAATCCCTTGGGCAAGACATTGCTCAACACGCATGGATAAAAAACGCATCACATCGGCAACCACATCATGGTAGTGTGGTTGCTCCTGCATCATTTTAGGCGTTCCCTGCATATGCATCAAACAGAGATCTATGCCTGTTTCTGCCAGCAACTGTTCAGCCCCGACATCGGCCAAGGCAGAGACATCATTCACCATCTGCGCACCTGCTTGAATCGCTTGTCGCATCACTTCCGTTTTCATGGTATCAATCGAGACATAACATCCCTCTTGCACCAACACTTCGATCACCGGAATCACACGATTCAACTCATCGGTCAATGAAACGGGCTCCGCACCAGGCCGTGTTGACTCACCACCAACGTCGATAACATGCGCCCCCACATCACGCATTTGCATGCCTTGCGCAATGGCAGCATCAATATGCGCAAACTTGCCACCATCTGAAAACGAATCAGGGGTGCAATTTAGCACCCCCATCATCCATGGCTTTTCACCACTATTTCGCCACCAACGCGACCTTTGAGACATGGTTGATCAACTCTCTTGCTTGCTATTCTCTCCATCCACCGCGCGATCATCCGCCGCTTCATGGCCACCAATATCAACCGAAGTCTCCGCGATCGCTCCATCCGCAGAAGAGGCTGATGTGCGCGCCGAACCTGCATCATCTCGGCAAACAGGTTCGCCACGCAACAAACCGCGCACCTCATCACCCGAAAGTGTTTCAAACTCAAGCAGAGCCTCAGCAATAGCATTGAGCTCCGAACGATGTTCCGTCAACACACGACGCGCGGTTGCTTCCCCCGCCTCAACAAGAAGACGAACTTCCTCATCAATAATTTGCGCCGTTGAATCAGAGATATGTTTACTTTGCGTCACTGAACGACCCAAAAAAACTTCCTCTTCATTTTCAGAAAAGCGCAAAGGACCAAGCTTTTCACTAAAACCATACTCCGTCACCATGGCGCGAGAAATCTTCGTAGCTTGTTGAATATCATGGCCTGCACCCGTGGTGACATTCTCCAGACCAAAAACCAACTCTTCCGCCACACGACCACCAAAAAGTGAAGCCAAGCGCGACTCAAGTTCAATGCGTGATTGACTCAAACGATCACGCTCGGGCAAATTCATGGTCACGCCCAGAGCACGACCACGCGGAATAATAGTCACTTTGTGCAATGGATCATGCTTCGGCATATAGATTCCCACCAAGGCATGGCCCGCTTCATGATATGCAGTAAGTTTACGCTCATCCTCAGACATCACCATCGAACGGCGTTCAGCCCCCATCATCACACGGTCTTTTGCCGCCTCAAAATCGCCCCCCATCACTTTATCATGACCAACACGCGCAGCATTAAGCGCAGCCTCGTTTACCAAGTTGGCCAAATCTGCGCCAGAAAACCCAGGTGTTCCTCGTGCCAAAACCTGCGCATCGACATCCGCTGCAAGTGGAACTTTTTTCATGTGAACCTTTAAAATCTCAGCACGCCCTTTCAAATCGGGATTGCCAACGACAACCTGCCGGTCAAAACGGCCCGGACGCAAAAGCGCAGGATCAAGCACATCCGGACGATTGGTCGCCGCAACCATGATAACACCCTCATTGGTCTCAAAGCCATCCATCTCGACCAACATCTGGTTCAATGTTTGCTCGCGTTCATCATTGCCGCCACCAATTCCCGCTCCACGGTGACGCCCCATCGCATCAATTTCATCGACAAAGAGAATGCATGGCGCATGCTTTTTCGCTTGCTCAAACATATCACGCACACGCGAAGCACCGACGCCAACAAACATCTCCACAAAATCAGAACCTGAAATCGAGTAGAAAGGCACATCCGCTTCACCGGCAATGGCACGGCCCAGCAATGTTTTGCCTGTCCCTGGAGGGCCGACCAACAACACGCCCTTCGGAATCTTGCCGCCCAAACGGGTAAACTTCGAAGGATCACGCAAAAATTCAATAATCTCGGAAACTTCGCCCTTTGCCTCATCACAACCTGCGACATCATCAAAGGTGACACGATCTTTATGCTCGGTCAAAAGTTTCGCACGGCTTTTACCAAAACTCATAGCGCCACCTTTACCCCCACCTTGCATTTGACGCATAAAGAAGATCCATACCCCAATCAGAAGCAACATAGGGAACCATGAAATCAAGATCGACAAAAACACCGGCATCTCTTCACGCGGCTTCACATCAACTTCCACCTTTTTCTCAAGCAACTTGCTCACCAAGGTTGGATCATCAGGAACCGTGACAAAAAACGGCGTCGTTTCACCACTGGTATCGCGATAGACACCCGAAATTTTATTCTCTTGGATCGTCACCGCATCAATGGTGCCTTGCTCTACTTTATCCATAAAGGCCGAATAGGACATATTTCTATTGGCGGAAATCGGCGAATTGAACATGTTAAACAAGCTCATCATCGTCAACCCTATCACCAACCATAACACTACATTCTTACCCATAATTTATCTCCTAAACCGCACATCCACAATCTATATGTGCCACTTTCTAACTCTTTTTTCCCAATGCAACAAGTCACCGCTTACAAATATTAAAATATCATAAGATAAATATATAACTGCAATAGTCGGATAAATATATCTGACATTGCAATTAAGATCAACCACCCTCACCCTAGAAGCATGCTGCCCGCCGAAGATAAGCATGAACGATCGTCATGTCATAAAATTATTCTAAACATCGCCCTGTCGTAGAATCAGTACAGATTCAATTCTCGCTTCATTCACAGGAGTTAATATGCAAAGAACAACGAATGACGATCACAAACACATCGAACATCAACCATCACTACACCCTGCTTGCATTTCGAATTGGTATCCTGAAATAATCTGTCCCCTTTGCAGGAGACATTCTGATCTTGTTGAAATAGCGAGAGCAGAGGAGGTATATCTTGGGACTCGCCTATTGACGCACACACCATCTACTGCTCAATTCTGAACGCTATCTCGCCATAAAAGCTATCATCGACAAGCGGCAGAATCGGTTGCCGAAATAACACATTAATCTAAGAAAATTGAGGAGTGACAAATGACGATGCTACGCACCTTTGCCTCAGCAGCCTGAGGCTGGCTTTTCTTCCACTCGAAGAACTCTTGCATATCAAAATACTTTTTGCCAGAGATCCACACCTCATGCTGTTCAGCGAGCATGGCACCGATCAACCGGATGGCTGATGCCTCGTTCGGGAAGATGCGAATCACCCGTTCACGGCGGCGG
>PEAA01000050.1 GCA_002753275.1 Zetaproteobacteria bacterium
CAAGCATCATGAACGCGAAGCCGAAATTGTAGCCCAAGCCGGTCGCAAAGGCGCAGTGACCATTGCAACCAACATGGCAGGCCGTGGTACAGACATCATGCTCGGTGGCAACCCCGAACTATTGATCGCCGCGCTACCTGCAAAATTGAGTGACAACGATCGTGCGCAGAAAGTTGCTGAAATCAAAGCCACCATCAAAGAGGAGCATGATGCGGTTGTTGCCAATGGTGGTTTGTATATTTTAGGCACCGAACGCCATGAATCGCGTCGTATTGACAACCAGTTGCGTGGCCGTGCCGGCCGTCAAGGTGATCCTGGAACAACGCGCTTCTACCTTTCGCTTGAAGATGACCTGATGCGTATTTTTGGCGGCGAAAAGATGCAAGCAATGCTAACCAAGATGGGCTTTGAAAAGGGTGAGATGATTGAGCATCCCTGGGTCTCTAAAGCGATTGAAAACTCACAGAAAAAAGTTGAAGGGCGCAACTTTGATGTGCGTAAACAACTGCTTGAGTATGATGATGTGATGAACCAGCAACGCGATGTCATCTACTCACAACGCCGTGAATTAATGGCCGCAGAACATATCCAGGACATTATTCTCGATATGCAACAAGAGTTTATCCGTAACCTCTGCAACACCCATCTGCAAGGCCTCGTTGATGATTGGGATGTCGAAGGGCTCACCGATGAGGTGCGTGAAAAATTGGCCATCAAAGCCAATATTCAAAAGTTGGTCGACGAACTCGAAGTTCAAGATGCCGAACATATTGCAACCCCGCTTCTTGAAGCGATGCAGGCACATATTCAATACAAAGAGTCCAAAGCCGGTGTGGATCAGATGCGCGCCTTTGAGCGCTGGTTGGTACTCAACCTTCTCGATCACCACTGGAAAGATCACCTGCTCGCCATGGATCACTTGCGTCAAAGCGTAGGGTTGCGTGGATATGCACAAAAGCAACCGCTACAAGAGTACAAACGCGAATCCTTTGAACTCTTCTCCGCCCTGCTTGGCAAAGTTCGTGAAGAGACGGTGATGCGCCTCCATCAAGTGGAAGTTCAAGATGCGCCCAAACCTGAGCCACAACCTGAGCTGCACTACAACCATGAAGATGATGACGAAGATCAAACCGAAACGACCACAACCTATCGCCGCGAAAATGCCAAAATAGGTCGCAACGATCCCTGTCCATGTGGTTCAGGGCAAAAATATAAACAATGTCATGGTAAACGCTGAGGTCTATCCATTATGCCAGTCAATGCTCCTACCTTAAAAGATCCACTTCCTGTTGCGGGCTTTATTTTAGGCACCGCCAGTTGCGGCGTGAAAAAAGCGGAACTGGCAGGAACCCGCGATGATATTTTACTGATTTATGCCACGGTTCCTGCACAGGCTGCGGGTGTCTTAACACAAAACCGCGTACGCGCGGCATGCGTCAACTTGGCGCAAGCGAGCCTTGCAAGCCATGGGCATGATCTTCGAGCCATCGTTGCCAACAGTGGCAATGCCAATGCTTCAACGGGGGATGAAGGGGTAAAACACGCCAAAGAATTTATCCTCGCCGCCGCTCATGCACTCAACCTTCAACCCGAGCAGGTATTGTCGGCATCGACCGGGGTTATTGGCACCCGTTTCCCCATTGAACGCGTCACCCAAGGGGTCAAAAAAGCAGCCAAGCACCTTGGCGATGAACATTGGGAAGAGGCAGCGCACGCCATCAAGACCACCGACATTTTTGCCAAATGGGCCTCGCGCACCGTCGGACCCTACACCATTACCGGCATCACCAAAGGTTCGGGCATGATCCACCCCAACATGGCGACCATGCTTGCGTTTATCACCACCGACGCCCCACTGGATCACAGCCAACTCAAAACCATTTTAAGTCGTGTCGTTGATCGCTCATTCAATAGCATCAGTGTCGATGGTGATACATCAACCAATGACTCGCTCTACCTGATGGCATCAGGATTAGGGTTAGGCCATGCGCCCATGACCGACACCGAACAGTTTGAAGCCGCACTGTTGGAGCTCTGCATTGAGCTCGCCCAATTGATTGTCCGCGATGGCGAAGGTGTCTCCAAATTTGTGACGATTGAAGTGACTGGTGCCAAAAGTGAAGCCGATGCACGCATTGTTGGCCGAACCATTGCCACCTCATCCTTGGTTAAAACCGCCTTTGCAGGCTCCGATGCCAACTGGGGGCGCATTTTGGCAGCCATTGGCAACAGTGGCATTGCCGTCCATGAAGATGATATATCTCTCGCTGCCGACCATGTGCAAATTCTGAAAAATGGCCAGCCCCATCCTGAATACACCGACGCCCAAGGCATGGATATTTTTGCCAATGATGAGTTCAAACTCACGATCGACCTAGGCATGGGCGATGCCTCAGCAACCGTATGGACCGGTGATTTAACCCATGACTACATCACCATCAATGCCGAGTATCGCACCTAAACCCTGCCACGACATTGCCCTCGTTGCCGCAATCAATGCCGATCAACAGCTGCTACTTTTAAAGCGCGCTGAACAGCAACATTGCGGCGCCCTCTGGTCGCTTCCTGGTGGCAAGGTTGAAAAAGAGGAGCCTCCTCTCACCGCCGCCCAACGCGAACTGCTTGAAGAGACAGGATTACAATCCAACGACTGGCATCATCTTGGTGAGCAACGCTATGACTACCAAGACCGTACCCTCCACTTTCATATCTATCGTTGCCAAATCAACAGCGACCAGCGCGCCCCTCACCATTGCACAGAACAACCCGCATGGGTCAGTATTGAGCAACTGATTCACCACCCCATGCCTGAGGCCAATCAAACGATGATGCCGTTGATTCTGCCATTTCTTACCAGCCAAGGTTTGGCGTAAACATCCAACCATGGACAATATTTTTTCGCACATCGCCAATCATCTGGATCAAGAGATCGTCACCAACCTACTGCAAAAAAACAACCTGCGCATTGAACGCATTGTCTCACACGGCCAGATCGCTCCCCTTGATGGATCATGGTATGATCAAGCGGAGAATGAGTGGGTTTTGCTCCTTGAAGGGGAAGCGAGATTGGCATTTGAAAACCAAGCTGAAATCACCCTGCACAAGGGTGACTTCCTCGAAATTCCCGCCCATCAAAAGCACCGCGTCACTTGGACAACACCCAAGCAAGCCACCCTCTGGTTGGCTATCTTTTATACTGATTGATCCAACAGCAATTCAAACGACTTATTCAGAGCTTCCTTAGCTCACCGATCGAGAGGGCTAATCACTCCCTTGCCACCTTTATTCAGTACATGGGTGTAAATCATCGTGGTAGAAACATCCGAATGCCCCAGCAGCTCTTGCACCGTTCGAATATCATAACCCGATTGTAAAAGATGGGTCGCAAAAGAGTGGCGTAAGACATGCGGTGTCACTGGCTTACTTATTTCGGTCAATTTTACAGCCTCACGCACCGCCCTCTGCACGCTAGCCTCATACAGATGATGGCGGCGCTCAATGCCAGAGCGCGGATCGACAGATCGAACCGTCGAAGGAAAAACGAATTGCCAACCCCAAGCACGCGCGGCTTTGGGATATTTCACCGCCAACGCATTGGGCAGGTAAACCTTACCAAACCCCTCGTTCAAATCCTTCTCATGCAACGCTTTCACCTTTTTCAAATGCGCCTGTAAAGGAAGAATCAAATTCTCGGGCAACACCGTTATCCTATCTTTGTTGCCTTTACCCTCGCGCACAATGATCTCGCGCCGTTCAAATTCCACATCCTTAACCCGCAGCCGCAAACCCTCCAACAACCGCATACCTGTGCCATACAACAACGATGCAACCAATCCCATCGTGCCCGACATCGCATGCAACAAGGCGCGTATCTCGGTTGGGGTTAAAACCACAGGCAGGCGCTTGGCTGTTTTGGCGGCAATCACTTCATCCAGCCAAGGTAGTTCAATATGCAACACTTCGCGGTATAAAAACAACAACGCCGACTTCGCTTGATTTTGCGTCGATGCAGCAACATTGCGCTCCACCGCCAGATAACTCAAAAAAGCCTGAACTTCATCAGCCCCCATCTCTTTGGGATGCCGCTTGTTGTGAAACAGAATAAATCGCCGCGCCCAGTCGACATACACCTCTTCGGTACGGATGCTATAGTGACGCACACGAATTTCTGCACGCATCTGATC
>PEAA01000026.1 GCA_002753275.1 Zetaproteobacteria bacterium
GGCTCTCCCTAAAACAGTGACCACCTACCGTTAATCTTGTGGTAAGCCTGACAGAGAAACAAAGCACGAAACATGCCAAAAAAACAAAATTGAATTAAAAATCACTTATCACTTCTTTAGCCAATGCTAATTTACACAACACGAACTTGTAATACTTAAGCGATACTGTTCGCCCATTACTTGTAAAGAGGAGGCCATTGTGGCAATCGAAAATAATATCAAAAACTATCTATCCGCTGTTGAAAGAGCCTTTGGTATTGAAGCCAAAAACAGCACTATTTTGGAACACAAAGGTGGAAATATGTTTCTACTCAAGCGACATACAGAACGCGTTCCATCCATCGTGGATATGCAAACCGTCAATCTCATGACTTCGCATCTTCACAGCAAAGTTGCCGCTTAATCGATCGTAACGGGGCTTCCCCTCCAAAATACTGGAGGGGATTCTACCCGCAAATTATTCATTTTAAAAAGGTCAATCGACCGACGCAATCACATCAATTTCAATCAATGCGCCCAGCGGCAATGCGGAGACCTCAACCGTTGCACGGGCTGGACGATGATCACCAAGCCATGTGGCATAGATGCCATTAATGACTGAAAAATCAGTCATGTTTTGCAGAAAAATCGTTGCTTTAACAATTTTTGATCGATGACTACCCGCAGCCATCAAGACAGCATCTAAATTTTCAAGCACTTGCTGCGTCTGCACCTCGACGCTTTCACCCACCATGGCACCTGTCTGCGGATTTAACCCAATCTGCCCCGATGAGTAGATCATGTTGCCGACACGAATCGCCTGGCTGTAAGGTCCGACCGCTTTGGGGGCATCATCGCTATGTACCATCTCTAACTTCATCTACTTTGCTCCTCGCTTTAACTTACGGCGTTGTAGCCACCGCTGTTTTCCTTGTTTTAAAATTGCGCGCAATTTTTCACCAAAGGCTTTATTGACCGGCAATGGCTGCATACCATCCACCAAACAGCGCTTCACACTGATCACATGCTCAAGCGCACGAACATTGCGCATCACTTCTGCCAAATGAACACGACTCTTCACCTCAATCAAAAAGCGCAGCGAAGAGACTCCTCCTGGGGATTGCTCAACGCGGACATCTTCAATATTGGCATGATGGGCGGCAATCGCCCCTGAAACAGCAGATAACATTCCATGCTTATTGCGATTGGTAATCTCAATCACCGTGGGGTACAGACGATCAGACTCTTCATTCCAAATCACCTCACGCCAATCGTGCTCTTTACCATCATCTATTCGACCACAACGACAGTAGTGCACTTCAATACCCACTCCCGATTTAAAACAACCGACAACACGGTCACCAGGAATTGGACGGCAACATGCGGCAGCATGAATATGTTGTTCGGCAACAGGAAGTGCCTCGACACTCTCTACCCATGTTTTATCCAAACGCTTATCAAACCACTGAGCCACTTGCTTAATGGAAATATCTCCACGCCCCAATTGCTCTTTCAACTCATTGACACTACTAAACCCATTGGATTGCCAAATCAAATCTGGAACCGCCACCACCTTTAAACGATCACGCAATATCTGAGTGCCAAGCTGCACATTAATTTCACGCTCTTTTCGCCGCATCCATTGCCGAAGATGTTGCTTCGCCCGTGAAGACTTCACAAATTTTAACCAGTTTCGACTCGGTGATTGATCAGGATCGGTCAAAATCTCGACCTGATCACCATTTTTCAACAAGGTTCCCAAGCTAACCTGCTCACCATTCACCCGTGCGCCGATGCAATGATGCCCAACATCACTATGAACCGCATAAGCAAAATCAAGTGGACTCGAACCGTAAGGAAGGGCAAAAACCTGTTCGCCATTGCGACTAAAAACATAAACCTCTTTCAAGAAGAGATCCATACGCACATTTTCAAGCAACTCGTCAGGATTTGAACTATCTTCCAACAATTTGGTCAGATTTTGCAACCATGGCAACTGATATTTCCCATCTTTCAGCACCGAACTATCACCTTTATACAACCAATGCGCCGCCACCCCTGCATTGGCATAATCATGCATCGCCTGTGTGCGAATCTGAATTTCAATCCGATGTTTTTCAGGCCCCATCACTGCGGTATGCAGTGATTGATATCCATTAGGTTTTGGCAATGCAATATAATCTTTAAAGGATCCTGGCACAGGGCGATAAAGTGCATGCATCATCCCCAAAACATGGTAGCACTGTTGAGTATCTTCGACGATCACACGGAAAGCAACCAGATCATAAATACCATCAAAACTAACATGTTTGCGCTGCATCTTCTCATACAAGCTATAGATATGCTTGGTTCGACCTTCCACTTTTGCACTAATTTTATGGCGTTGCAGCGCTTTTTCCAAAGTCTTCTCAACACGCTCGCAGGCATGCTCAAGATAGGCGCGTTTCTCTTGCATTTTTTTAGAGAGCGTTGCAAATTCCTCGGGCTCCAAATAAGAAAAAGATAAATCATCCAGATCTTGCTTCACCCAATGAATTCCCAAGCGATGGGCAAGTGGTGCATAAATCTGCATCGTTTCCGTAGAAATCGAGCGTTTTTTCGCATCACTCATAAAAGAAAGTGTACGCATATTGTGCAAACGATCTGCGAGTTTGATTACCAAGACGCGCACATCTTGTGCCGTAGCCATGATCATTTTTCTGAAATTTTCTGCTTGTTTGTGCTCGGACGAGCTAAAATGAATCTGGCCAATTTTAGTCAATGCGTTGACCAGACCGGCAATTTCAGCACCAAAATTTTCTTCAATCATTTCAAGTGTAACATGCGTATCTTCAACCGTATCATGCAACAGTGCTGTCGCAATACTGGGAGCATCCATATTTAAATCAGTTAAAATCTCTGCAACCGCAATCGGGTGGATAATATACATTTCACCCGATTTGCGTTTTTGATCGCCATGCGCCCTAGCTGCAAAAACATATGCATTCTCAATAAGCTGGATATTGGCATCAGGATTCCGCGAGAGAACCATTTCGGTCAGTTCAAAAATGCGTTTCATTTATTCACATCCGTCAACCATCTCCACACAAGCCCATCAATCAAACACTGTGAGTTATAGCTCTTGCAAATGAGAAGCAGCTTCCATACGCATTTTTTCTTGGTCATCCAATGCGTGCAAAACATCCCATGTCACAAAACCTTCTCCAAGCTCTTTTAATGCTTGCACGGAAGGTTTATGCTTTTCCATATTTTCACTCATAGGCTCCATACCACGAATCAATTGACGCGCGCGTCGTGAGGCCAAATAGACCATTTCAAAACGATTTGGGTAATGTTTTACACAATCTTCAACCGTCACTCTTGCCATAAACTACTCCTTAAACACATTAAAAATTAACTGTTGCCGAATCTACGCAATCTTCAATTGCTTGTCACCGACGGGCTACACATCCAGATCATCGCAATCAAAAAATAATCCTCATATTGCTAAAAATCAGCTGCGGCCTCGGCGATGACCACCGGCAGGCTTTCCACCTGACGCATGCGCTGCTCCTGCCCGTTTTGCATGTCCACCAGCGGATGGCTTACGGGGAGATTTTGAATCATGCCGCTGATGTGGCCGTCCTGACCGCGGTGGTCGATCTTCTTTGGGTTTATCAAAAAAGTCTTCCGCGGTAAATTCAAAACCAGGGACTTCAACCTTGGGGATATCTTGCCCGATCAAACGCTCAATACCACGCAGCAATTTATCTTCATCAGGAGAGACCAACGACATCGCTTCGCCACGATTGCCTGCACGCCCTGTTCTACCAATACGATGCACATAATCCTCAGCAACATGGGGAAGTTCATAATTGATCACATGCGGAAGTTGATCAATATCCAATCCGCGCGCGGCGATATCTGTGGCAACCAACACGCGAATTTTACCCGATTTAAAATCTGCAAGAGCCGCCGTACGCGCTGTTTGACTTTTATTCCCATGAATTGCCGCACCTTGAATGCCATCTTCGCCCAACTGTTTACACAAACGATTAGCACCATGCTTGGTTTTGGTAAAAACCAACACCTGCTGCCATTCACCTTGACGAATCAAATGAGACAACAACGCCCGCTTTTTCGATGCCCCAACCGGATGCACCACTTGTGTAACTTGATGTGACGCCTCATTTTTTGCCACTTCAACCATCACCGGCGACTTTAAAATCCCCGAAGCCAACCGTTTAATCTCTTCTGAAAAAGTCGCAGAAAAAAGAAGATTTTGCCGTTGTGCAGGCAACATCTTCAGCACCTTACGAATATCATGAATAAAGCCCATATCGAGCATTCGATCGGCCTCATCCAAAACAAAAAACTCAACTTTGGAGAGATCAACTGCACCTTGCTGATGCAAGTCGAGCAAACGCCCAGGGGTTGCGACCAAAATATCGATTCCTCGGCGCAATTTATCAATCTGTGGATGAATACCTACCCCTCCAAAGACAACCGTGGATTTTAACGACAGATACTTCCCATAAGTGGAAATACTTTCACCTACCTGCGCAGCAAGCTCACGCGTCGGTGTTAAGACCAACGCACGCACCGCATGACTGCGTTTCCGCTCTGGGTGTTTTTGTTGCATCAATTGCAACATTGGCAAAGTAAAACCAGCTGTTTTACCTGTCCCCGTCTGCGCACCTGCCAAAATATCGTGCCCAGCCAAAACCACAGGAATGGATTGTTGTTGCACCGGGGTCGGTGTTTCATACCCCTGCTCGTTCACAGACCGAAGAATTTCAGCCGATAAACCCAATGTTTCAAATGTCATATATGTTAAATTCCATAGCATTCGCCGATTACCAATTCACTGAAGGAATGCTTGCGTTGATTTACAAAGACTGGCGATCAGTGTTGAGCCAGTTTAAAAGCAAAGTTGCTTATTTCGTGTGGATATCATCCCATTATCTGAAAAAAAATCAAGAAGAAGCGATCGCCTAACGACGATTTTTTCCCAAAGAATCATCCGAAGGGTTGCTTGCGCCATCGGCATCAGCCTCACCATCAGAATTCTCATCCTCTTCGACAACAATGACCTGGTTCACCTGTTCAGCCCACTTGGTCGCCTCAACAAAAGCATCGCGCAACTGCTTCACCGTCAACGCTTTATAAGTGACATCATCCCATTTAGCCAACTCATACGCTTTGACACAGCGTAAAATTTCTCCGAAATCACCGCCACCTTTCAGCAAGGCGATCTTGACCTTGGGACTAATAGGAACCTGATCGAGAATTTTAGCCAAAGGCATATCCAAGACATTTTCGAGAACCGAAAAAAGTCCAACAGTAAACGCCTCTTCAAGGTTTTTCTCACCCGAACTACGATGAATATTTTCACACATCCGTGCACGCACCATCGCCAAGGTAATCAATGCATGGGGCTTATCATCCGCTTCTGAAAGCAGCAATAAATTGGCCCATGAACGCACCTGATCAACACCCAAAAGCACCAGCGCATGCTGTACCGAAGTGACCTTCATCAAGCGTGAATAGAAGGGTGAGTTCATGAGTTTCAACAACTTGAAGCTCAAAGTTACATCAGTTAAAATAATATCTGCCAAGCGTTTAAAATCGAGCGAGGCTTTTTGCAACTCGACAAGCATCCGTAAGATTGTCACCTTATTACTTGAGACACGCTGACGGCGAATCACCGCAGGCTTGCTTAAAAAGTATCCCTGAAAGTAATCACAACCGAGC
The DNA here is from genome assembly GCA_002753275.1 of Zetaproteobacteria bacterium. Lineage (GTDB taxonomy): Bacteria > Pseudomonadota > Zetaproteobacteria > Mariprofundales > Mariprofundaceae. The sequence continues at coordinate 5,713 of PEAA01000026.1, forward strand.
ATTCGGCACATATCAAAATCGGCTTGGGTTTCGACTTTTTCAGCCAAAACTTTCAAACCTTTTTGATGATAGTAGTTAATCTGTCGCCCAAGCGTATGGCGTTTCATCGCTAGAAAATCAACTTTCACAATATGAATATAGTCAATAATCGGTTCAATATCCGACTCTTTCACCACATCATCAGCCGCCAAGGTATAGCCTGCATCGTTGAGTCGCTTTAACCCTGCAACCAACTCTTCATCAAGGGTGATATCTTCCAGAATTTCCAACACCAGCTGATCTTGATGCAGCGGAATATAGTTTTCACCGAGCAAAAATGAGCGAGTCAAGTTGGCAAAAGCGAGCTTATCGCCCACCAACTCCTGCAAACCAATTTCCATAAAGGCATTATGAATAACCGTTGAGGTTGCACGATCGCCGTCCAAAAATTTCGCGGCATTCATATCAGAGGATCGATATAACAATTCATAACCGATGATTTCTACATCCCGATCATAAATGGATTGCAACCCAATAAATACATCCGCCATATATGTGTATTACCTCTGCACCAAAAGAGAATGGTCTCGTATGAAAGCCAATAAAAACATATTCGAAATCAACGAATAGCCCAAGTGATCATCATCTCACTAAGTCCCATGACCAACGGCCCAATGGTCACTTGGAATGCGCCAAAGAATAACAAAGTTACAATAATTAAAAAACCAAAAGGTTCAATACGCGAAAGTTGCCATGCCAAAGGCCCTGGCAACAACCCCACCGCAATACGCCCGCCATCAAGCGGTGGAATAGGGATTAAATTAAAAACAAACAGCACCAAATTAATCATAATTGATGCTTGACACATCAACACCAATGGCTGGGTAAACCACATCCATGAATGGGGGAGCATCAACGCCGCTGCCAACATCAGCATTGAGGCAATGGCAAGTACCACATTCATCAGCGGCCCTGCCAATGCCACCCACACCATATCTTTCTTAGGGTGATTCAATTTGCGAGCATCGACAGGCACTGGCTTGGCATAACCAAACAGAAAAGGGGCATTGGAGATCACAAGCAGCAGTGGCACCAAAATGGTTCCAATAGGGTCAATATGTTTGAAAGGATTAAGTGTTAAACGCCCCATAAAACGGGCAGTATTATCACCCAAACGGTCAGCAACCCACCCATGCGCCACCTCATGCAAAATCACCGCAAACAACACCGGCAATCCCCAGATACTTATTCCGCGAATGATCGCATCAACATCCACAACTGACTCCTAAAAGCACCCTAAATTCACCCAACATTAACGCTGAATTTTTGAAATATCGCGCACAGCCCCGCGATCAGCCGAGGTTGTCATCGCAGCATAAGCTTGCAGTGCTTGCGAGACCACACGCTGACGATCGACAGGCTTCCACGCCTGCCCACCCTTCGCCACCATCGCCTCGCGACGCGCCATCAGCGCCTCCTCTGAAACCAACAGTTGAATGGTACGATTGGGAATATCAATCTCAATGGCATCGCCATTTTGCACCAAACCAATAGCCCCCCCCTCTGCTGCTTCAGGGGAGGCATGGCCGATCGACAATCCTGAAGTTCCACCTGAAAAACGCCCATCGGTAATCAAGGCGCAATCCTTCCCCAACCCTTTTGATTTCAGGTATGAGGTTGGATAGAGCATCTCTTGCATTCCAGGGCCGCCACGGGGCCCCTCATAGCGAATCACAACGACATCACCCGCGTTGATTTTATCATTCAAAATCGCTGTCACCGCATCTTCTTGCGATTCAAAAACACGCGCTGTGCCAGTAAAATGCCAAATCGAGGCATCGACACCCGCCGTTTTCACGATACAACCGCGTTCGGCAATATTGCCAAAAAGCACCGCAATCCCCCCCTCTTTGGAGTAAGCATGCTCCATATCTCGAATGCAGCCTTCGGATCGATCAAGATCGAGTGTTTTGTAGCGTTCGGACTGTGAAAATGCGACTTGCGTAGGAATGCCTCCTGGCGCCGCCAGAAAGCGTTGCCTTGCAACACCATTGTCAGCATCGGTAATATCCCATTGACGCAGCGCATCGCCCAATGTTTTTGCATGAACGGTAGGCACTTCTGTGTGCAGCAATCCACCACGCGCAAGCTCGGCAAGAATTGACATAATGCCGCCGGCACGATGGACATCTTCCATGTGATAGTGTTGAACGGCCGGGGCAACCTTGCATAAATTGGGCACAAAACGAGAGAGTCGGTCGATATCTGCCATGGTAAAATTCACGCCCGCCTCTTGTGCGCAAGCAAGCAGATGCAACACAGTATTGGAAGACCCGCCCATGGCAATATCAAGCATCATGGCATTCTCAAATGCCTCAAAACTGGCAATTGTACGGGGCAACACTGTATGATCGTCCCCCTCATAATAGGCTTTGGCCATATCGACAATCGTACGACCCGCCTGTAAAAATAGCTCCTTACGATCAGCATGGGTCGCCACCAACGAACCATTACCTGGCAGCGAGAGGCCCAGCGCCTCCGTCAGGCAGTTCATCGAGTTGGCGGTAAACATGCCCGAGCATGAACCACAGGTTGGGCAGGCCGAGCGTTCAACGGCAGCCACATCCTCATCGGACTCATTGGGGTTGGCCGCCATCACCATCGCATCCACCAAGTCGAGATGAACATCTCGATTGTTGAGGGTGATTTTACCCGCCTCCATCGGCCCGCCGGAAACAAAGATCGCAGGAATATTTAAGCGTAACGCCGCCATCAACATGCCAGGGGTGATTTTGTCACAATTGGAGATACAGACCAACGCATCGGCAGTATGCGCATTGACCATATACTCCACCGAATCAGCAATCAGATCACGGCTAGGCAATGAATAGAGCATGCCACCATGTCCCATGGCAATGCCATCATCAATAGCAATGGTGTTGAACTCTTTGGCGACACCACCTGCTGCTTCAATCTCGCGAGCCACCAACTGTCCTAAATCTTTCAAATGCACATGGCCTGGCACAAATTGGGTAAAGGAGTTGACCACCGCAATAATCGGCTTGCCAAAATCATCGTCCCCCATCCCCGTCGCACGCCAAAGCGAGCGGGCACCGGCCATATTGCGACCATGGGTTGATGTTCGTGAACGATAATGAGGCATAAGTAAATCTCCTGATCCAAAGATGCGCCGACTATAGTTTGATTGACAGCAACTTCAAAGTAGCAACATCCTTGAACCAACTCCTGTCATTTGACAATGACAGATCCCATCATCAAATTCATTTTCAAAATTTATACATCCATAGGGGAATATAAATGAACGAACAAATGACTAGTCGCGTTCCACACATTATCGCGCTCTACTGGGTGATTAAAATCGCCGCAACCACACTGGGCGAGACGGGGGCTGACATGTTTTCAATGACCCTCAACCTTGGCTACGCCACAACCATCGCCCTTTTTTTATCGATATTTCTAATGTTTCTATGGCTAAAATTACAAATCAAACGCTACGAGCCCACCCTCTATTGGCTCACATTCACCGCAACCGCCATTGCGGGCACCGCCATTTCCGATTTCATTGATCGCACACTTGGGCTCGGTTATGCCGTAGGCTCCGCGCTACTACTGTTGCTGCTCCTGCTTACACTGCTTCACTGGTATTGGAAAGAGGGCACGCTCTCCGTTGAGAAAATCTACACAACCCGCGCAGAATCGCACTACTGGCTGGCATTTTTACTCGCCAACACCCTGGGTACCGCAGCCGGAGATTTTATAGCCGATGATCTTAAATTGGGATTTATTACCAGTGCTACGCTCATTGGCGGGCTACTGATCGTATTAATCCTGCTTCACTTCACCACCCGAATCTCCACCATCATTCTTTTCTGGCTTGCCTTTGTCTTAACCCGTCCCTTTGGTGCGACTTTTGGCGATTTTCTCACCAAACCGATTGAAAGTGGTGGCATTGCCCTTGGCACCATCGGCGCCTCGCTCTTTTTTGCAGTCACCCTTACTGTCACTCTCTATTGGGAGATCAAACGGGAAAAGTCGCTCTCGCCCTTCCAGTCTTAAATCACCAAGTCACGCCATCTTTTCTGCAAGATCAACCCACAGATGTTGCAGAAAAATAAAGACACTATTTTTTCCATTGTTGTTCGTCCCTTCCGCCGCGGTACGCTCACTCCTTCAACTTGAACCCGCTGGAGGTGACCATGCTACGCTTTTTTGTTATGCTCATTCTGCTCACACCCCATGCATTTGCCGAAGAAAATGCGGCAAAAGCGTGCGCCCCCTTGCTCGATTTCACCGTCGAAACATTATCCAAACACCAACCGATCAAACTATGCGATGCGTACCAAGGCCAAGTCATTCTGGTCGTCAATACAGCAAGTAAATGTGGTTATACCCATCAGTATGAGGGGTTGGAGAAGTTATACCGTGAATACAAAGATCAAGGTCTGGTTATCCTTGGCTTTCCATCCAATGACTTTGCTGGGCAAGAGCCTGAAAGCGAAGAGAAGATTGCCGACTTTTGTAGTTTAACCTTTGGTGTCGAATTTCCGATGTTCTCCAAATCGTCCGTAAAACAGGGTGCAGCCTCCCCTTTCTACCAAGCGCTGGCAGCAACATCAGGAAGCTATCCACGCTGGAACTTTCATAAATATCTCATCAACCGCCATGGTGAATTGATCGGCAGTTACACAAGCGATACCGCACCGCACAACGCACAGCTTTTAAGCAAGATTCAGCAAGCGCTGCAAGAGTAATCATCACGCATGATCCCCTTGCAGCAATGCGGATTCATTCAGCATCGCTACATTCAACCGCCATCAACACCTTTTCGACATCTATGCGTGTATAGGGTTTGGGTAAGTATTGAACGGTCGCATCTTGGGGGAATTGCTCATAAAGGTTTTCAGCTGCGTATCCTGAAGAGATAATCACTCGAATCGCTGGATTGATCGCATACAGTTGTTTAAAACATGCTGCGCCATCCATGATTGGCATGGTCATATCGAGGATCACCAGGTCGATCTCTTGTTGATGTGACAAATAGCAATCAACGCCCTCTTGCCCATCTGCAGCTTCAATAAAAGTGTACCCCATACTCTCCAGATAACTTCCCATCACCATACGAACCAGGCCATCATCATCAATGATCAACACATGGCGTGATGGCATCGTTTCATCACCCTTTTCCTCCCTGTTTTCCCCTTGCGTATCGTTCTCAATCGGGCATTGTTTGCTAACGGGAAACGAAAGCGTAACGGTTGTCCCTACCCCCTCTTGAGATTGTAAATGGAGGATTCCATCATGGCCATAAACAATTCCAAGCACCACCGACATACCCAAGCCACGCCCGGTAAACTTCGTCGTAAAAAAGGGATCAAACAGCCGTTTTTGTACACCCTCCGCCATACCGTGACCATTGTCTGCAATTTCAACGGCGACATACTCCCCCTTCCGTGAATCATCTCCCGCATAAGTCTGTGGCGACTTAAGATAGGCGGCGTCAACGACTTGATCAAACAGTCGGATACGGATCATCCCCCCCTGGCTAGCCAACGCCTCTACACTGTTGGTCACCACATTGAACACAACTTGTTCAAATGCCGAAGCATCGAGATCAACCGCAGAAGTTTGCGAATCAAGATCCATTTTTAATCGAATATTGCCTGCCATCGTATCACGCAAAAAAGGCTTCATCGCAGCAAGGAGATGATCCAGATGGGTTTGCACCAGAACAAAGGGTGAAGAGCCTGCATAAAATAACATCTGCTTCGATAAACGCGCTGCCTGTTGTGCTGCCTGGAAGACTTGTTGCAATTGTCCATGCACTTTTGAATGTTCATCAACCTCGAGCAACATATTCTCCGTATTGCCCATAATCGGAACCAACAGATTATTAAAATCATGCGCCACGCCACTTGCCATTCCACCCAATGCTTCAAGACGCTGATGCTGCTCCTCTTCCAGCTTCTTCTCCGCCGCACTCTTTTCAGCCAAGAGCTGCAACTTTTTACTGAGATCACGGGCAATCAATACCGCCCCTTGCAACACCGCAGCACCATCCATAAGCGGTGCCGCTGAAAGGGTCATCGGGATGCGTTGATCCTTTGTATCGCGCAAATAAACCATCTTAAAACGATCATCATCCGCTTCAAATAGTGCACCAAAGGGTGTCGATTCAATCACACTCCAATCAGGATCTTCAGCAACACAACGGGCAATGGTAATCACCACATCTTGATGACCCATCTCCATCATCAATAATCCAATCTGCAACGCAACCGGCTGATTATTTTTCCTCATCCCTTCCAAGCTCGACCGAAGCGTCATGGGTTTGGACTGATTCGCTTTCATAAAAGCATGGCGATTGCCATCGTGAGAACCACGATGGGCGAGCGGAACCAGACGATCAATCGAATGGCCAATCATATCATCTTTCGAATAACCAAAAATCTCCTCAGCCCGGTGGTTAAAAAAGATAACCTTGCCTTGTTTATCGACAATCATTACTGAGACAGGCGCATACTCAAGAAGATCATAAAAGGATTGCTGATCTGCGCGGTAAGCAAACTGCAATCGATTCGAAATCACCGATAAAATTTGATCTTTAAATGAGCTTCCAGCGCCAGCGCCTTCAAGCAACATATTGATATGCTTGCCCACCATTTCCGACTCTTTATAGCCCAAATGGGTGCATGCAAATTTATTCACACGCGTAATGACCCCATGAATATTGAGTACAAACAAACATTCAGGCATCGATGCAGTAATACTTGTGGCATAATTTTCCGCCGCAACAATGGCTTGCTGCGCTTCCGCAACCTGACTCGCCATAGCATCAATGGCCTGCAAAACCTGCCCCATCTCATCGGAAGATGATGGATAACCATCCATCTCAAACTCTCCCTTCGCAACACGGCGAATATTGTGCAAGGCCTGTGAAACCTGACGATGTAAATACTCAACAAGATACCAAATAAACCCGACAGAAATCAGCAATGTCAGCAACACGAAAAAAATTCGCAGCTGTTTTTCCCCTTTCAATGCATCCATCGCGTTATCGCCATGAACTTTCATCGACAACAACAGCTCTTCTTCCACTTCAAAGAGTTTATCCATTCTCAATGTCGCCAATGCAAACCACTCCTCGGCACTAATCAGCGGCAATTCGCGGTCCCCTTTCAGATACAACTGAATCTCCGCGGCATAGCCCTCTAAGACTTGTTGATAAATAAACTCTTTTTGTTGATAAATTTGCAACTGTGTTGGCTCAACCGTATGTAAAAACAACCGCCCCAACCGATGTTGCTCTTCAATGATACGCGCGAGCTTCTCTTTCTCGACAACGGTCACATGCTTCAATCGCAACATTGTACCAAGTAGTGCTCGTTCTACACCGGCCAAATCTTTCATCTCTGAAAAAATTGCGTAATTATTCATCATCACTAAAAGCTCAACCACATGCGAAGAGATCCAGCTATCGCCTGACTGGCTATGAACCTGTTGCGCAAAAAAGTAGGCGAGATCCAACGGATATTGACGCAACTGAGAAGTCGCGTCGGAATACGCGGACAACACATCTTCCACCGCAATGGCACGATCAAAAATTTGTTGATGCAGCAAAGCTCTATTCTTGGCAAAAGCACTCAAAGAGGGCACGATGTTTCGCATGGCAACATTGTTGCCAGCAATCTTAAAAAAATTTTCCAGGCACTGATCAACCTTGCGATACTGCGCATTTAGGCGCACACGCTCTTTTTCATTCGCTACGATCGCCGTTGGCGTGACATAAAGCGCACTCAAGCCACGCTCCATTTGCAACTCATGGGTTAATTTCGCCGCAATCTCTTGCACAACGATTCCCGTATACATCTCATTCAACGAGGCTATCTGTGAACTTTCGATGCGCAAATTGAGCTGCGCAAAATAGACCAGCACCACTATCGGCAGCAATAAAATCATTACCAACTTGTAGCGAAGACTCAAATTTCTCATTGGATTCAATTGAAACCTCCCGTGTGCACATAGAGAAAAATCACCCTACATCGGCCCCATTATCACAAAACAATTTAAAAATATTCACGATGGTGTGAGATTAATCTTCAACGGTTCACATTGCATCAAGTGACTAAAGATAACATGTACCTGTCCCATCATGCTCTGCAACGCCGATACTGTTTTGAGTGTTGTATGACGACGCATGGTCTCCCAAGACTCCGATGCATCATCCACCGATAGCACCCCGATCGATTGCCACAGTTCAACACGCAGTGCATTCTCCATCTCACGGTATTGCAAATACGCCTCTTTTAAAAAAAGTGCACCATCACGCCAAGCGGGTTCAAGCTGCCCATTTTCAGAAATCAGCTGCAAAATCGTCACGGTTGAGGTCGACATCGCGCCAAACATCAATCGCCCATATTGCGCTAAAAACTCAATATCAACCAAGCCACCCGCATCGTGCTTCAAGTTAATGATCGTATCATCATGCCTTGCCAGATGGTCAAGCATCTTCTGACGCATACGAACCACCTCCGCCCGCACTGCGTGCGCCTCGCGCGGCATCGCCAACACCTCGCCTACAACCTCCATCACCTCATTTCTGGCCACATCAGGACCAAAAACAGCCCGCGCACGACAAAGCGCTTGATGCTCCCAAACTTGTGCTTCATGCCGTTGATAATCATGGAAACCTGCCAAAGTCGTCACTAACACGCCGCTATTCCCTGAAGGACGCAAACGGGCATCAAACTCAAACCCTGCACCAAAAGGGGCTGGTGTTGAGAGTTGACGAATGACCCTGCGCCCAACCCGCTGTGCCCACTCCCTTGCCGTACGACCATGAATCATCATATCCGCATCCCCAGCCAGAACAAAGACCATATCCAAATCGGAAACCAGCCCCATCTCTTGGCTACCGTGTTTTCCCATCGCCAACGCAACCATTGGAAAGTCCTCGGGAAGATTCTGCTGCTTGAGCACCCAGGCAAATGAGCTGGAAACAACATGATCGGCTACATCTGCCAGCCACATCCCAAGAGTCCGTACATCCGCAGTATGCGCATCAATATGCAACGCACACTGGATACGCGCTTGATCAACCAGCTGACTTAATGATGCGAGCATCGTCGACTCATCCTCCTCATCCACCAAGCCATCGAGATAAGTACAAATTTTAGAAACCTCCACATCACCGCGGGCACGGGCAAGCGGCCATTCAAGCATCGCAGGGTTTTGACTAATATGTTCTGCCAAATATTTGCTCGCAGACAGCGCGCCAATCAACCACATCAAGGCGCCACGATGGGTCACCAACAGATCAATCCAGGTGGCACGCCCGGCAATGTTGTGCAGCAACTGTGAAAAGGCAGCAATGGCTGAAACCGCATTGGCATCATTTAACCATTCTGGCATCGCCACCGCCAGAATCGACTCGACCTGTGCATAACTTCGCTCTGGAAGGATGCCCCGTAAAAGTGCTGTTTTCATCTCCAGCAAACAGCGCTGCATCTGCGCTTTGGCATCCTCATCTGAATATGCAAGCAGTTGAGGATGCATGCCGCTCAACCATGAATCACTGTTGCCCGTCGTCTCCGCATGCACATCAGGCAGAACACGCTCCGCAAAAATCTTCCGCACATGCGCCGCATGCGCCAACATCACCGTTTGTAGATCATCAACCCCCAAGGCTTGCGATAAATAATCGACATAATCGTCAGGAAGCTGATGCGTTTGCGCTCCTTTGCGCGACTGAACCGCATGCTCGCAACGGCGCCAAAAGGCATAGGCCGTGCGCAATGTTGTCGCATCATCCACCTCTATAAAATGGTTCACCTCAAACCACGCCAACGCCTGATTCCCTTCAGTGACACGCACTTCAGCATGCTTGCCTCCATGCAACAACTGCATCGATTGAATGACAAACTCAATCTCACGAATCCCGCCACGCCCGCGCTTCACATCATAGCCTACACAGGGAAGCATGGTGCCGGCCTGATGATCGATGCGATTTTTCATCTCAGCCAGGGCCGCAACAGAGGTATAATCGGTATATTTACGAAAAACAAACGGGGCAATACCTGAAATAAACGCCTCTCCCAAAGCCAGATCACCAGCAACGGGTCGCGCTTTAATCAGCATCGCCCGCTCCCATGTCTGCCCATAATCAAGATAATGGGCGAGGGTTGCCTCCAAGTTCAAACAGATCGGTGCACCATCCCCCCCTGGGCGCAAACGCATATCGACCGGCCAAACCACACCATCGGCCGTCGATTCCGAGATCAATTTGATCAACATGCGTGAAAGATGGGCAAAGTATTCCGCAGCGTGCACCGATTTACGACCACCCTCGGTACTTCCTTCACCACGCCAAATAAACAAGGGATCGACATCAGAGCCTAAATTCAGCTCACGCCCCCCCAATTTCCCCAAACCAATCACACAAAAACCACCCTGCTGCAGACGACCAAAACGCGCGGCAAGCAAGTCTTGGGACATCGACAATGCCAGATCAAGAAGCGCTGCGGCAACATCAGCAATCGCATGGTAGGAGTCTGCGATATCTCCACGGACACCAAGTTCCCACCAAATCAATTGGCGTAATGCTCTTTTTTTCACGACACGAAGATGGTGAAGACATACCGTTAATTGATCACTCTGGATGCGTGGTACCCATGTTTCACTTCCATCAGGCAAACACGCTTCAGACAATGGGCGATACAACCGTTGCCCATCCTCCATACCCATTTCACGCAACAAACCTGCAAACAGCGGCGAAATTTCTCGCAAACGCGCCGCATCATTGCGGCACGCCAAAGGGATATCATCATCACAAAATAGCTGGCTCATCGTACACCTCACATTCGTTCACATCACGCCTATCGCAAGCGTACCATTGACACCCATAAGCCACCACCCATATTGCCAACATGAACCTGAGCCAACCCAAACGCACGCTACTTTCATGGAGTAGTGGCAAAGATAGTGCAGAGGAACATCTGCAAAGATGAATCGCATCTCATCCAATCACTTCGGCACCCTTTCACACTTCACATAAAAAAGGCCGCCACTTGCGTGACGACCTTTTAAACATTCCCGCATAAAGCAGAACTTATACAGAGTAGTAGAGTTCAAACTCCATAGGATGTGGACGCATACGCACAATATCCACCTCTTCACGCTTCAGAGCAAGGTATGCGTCAATCATATCATCATCCATGACGCCACCAATCTTCAAGAAGTCACGATCAGCATCCAATGCATTCAACGCTTCTTCCAACGAACCACATACGGTTGGAATCTTTTTGCCCTCTTCAGGAGGTAAATCATAAAGATTCTTATCTGCACCTGCACCTGGATCAATCTTGTTGGCAATACCATCAAGACCCGCCATCATCATCGCAGTAAACGCCAAGTATGGATTCGCCGTTGGATCAGGGAAACGCACTTCAATACGACGCGCAGGATCAGAGTTCACGATAGGAATACGGATCGATGCCGAACGGTTACGGTTTGAATAGGCCAACATTACAGGCGCTTCATAGCCAGGAACCAAACGCTTATACGAGTTAGTTGATGGGTTGGTGAACGCATTCAATGCTTTGGCATGTTTAATGATGCCACCAATGTAGTACAACGCATTTTGTGAAAGGTTGGCATATTTATCACCTGCGAAGAGGTTTTTGCCATCTTTCCACAACGATTGATGCACATGCATGCCGGTACCGTTATCACCATAGATTGGTTTTGGCATAAATGTCGCCGTTTTTCCATGGGCATGCGCCACATTGTGAACCACATACTTGTACCATTGGCAACGGTCAGCTACATCAATCAACTCACCAAAGCGCATCGACAATTCACACTGACCCGCGGTTGCCACTTCATGGTGATGGCACTCCATATCGATACCCAAATCCGTCATAACCAATGACATGTCGTTACGAATTTCATGCAATGAATCCACCGGAGGAACGGGGAAGTAACCACCTTTCACACGAGGACGATGGCCCATATTTCCACCATCAAAATCGTGATGGGAGTTCCAAGCGGCCTCTTCTGAAGAGATCTTATAGCCACATGAACCCATATCATTGTTCCAGGTCACGCCATCAAACATAAAGAATTCAAGCTCAGGGCCAAAATACGCAGTATCTGCAAGCCCTTCAGATTGAATATATTTCAATGCGCGTTGCGCTGTTTGACGCGGGCAACGATTATAATCTTCACCTGTAATCGGGTCAATCACCTGTGCGACCAAAACAACGGTGCACGCTTCAAAAAATGGATCAATCCGCGCACTTGTTGGGTCAGGGATCAATGCCATATCTGAGTTATTAATATCACACCAACCGGCAATAGAGGAACCATCAAACGCGAAGCCATCTTCAAAAGAATCTTCACTCAACTGATGAATTGGGAATGTGACATGCTGCCACTTACCCTTACTATCCGTAAAACGGACATCCACAAATTCACATTCATTTTCTCTGATCAGGTCAAAGACCTTTTGTACTGCTTCACTCACTGATGACTCCTTTTGATAACTTCGATGATTTTTGTTCCCATTTACCTAAAACCACTCCGCAATGGTACATAACCCAAACCAGTTCGCAACGAAAATCAAAAGGGTTCTGTTTAGAAATATTATCGGCGTAAATAGTAAGCCATCATTGCCAATGAGACACTACGAGGAACGATTTTTTGCATCATCCAAATCAAATGGTGCCGAAATCCCGGGACGCAATAACCGCCCCCACCCTTCAAAACACGCAATGCTGATTGCACCACTTGTGCAGCAGGAATACGAAACAATGAGCCCTTCCCTTGTGGTGCCCCTGAAATTTGACGAAACCCTGTAGGAGAAGGACCTGGCGCCAATGTCACCACCCGAACCGATCCCAACAATTCGGCTCGAATCGCCTCACTCCAGAAGGTCAACCCCGCTTTGGCTGCGGCATAGGTTGCCATGTACGGCAGTGGGCTCTCCCCTGCCAATGACGAGACATTAATGATAAAACCATGATTTTTTTTCAATTTCGGCAACAGGGCATGCGCCAAGGCAACCGGCGCCAACAAATCTGTACGCAACACATCAAGTTGCGGCACGCTCTCACGCTGCTCAAAACCACCCCAAACACCAAAGCCTGCATTGTTGACCAAACCTACGATCGGCATCTGCACCAAGGCGTCAATCAATGATTCTAATGTTTTTCGGGAAGATAGATCTCCCAGCATCAACTGATGCCGCTCTGGAAATTCGAGAGCATCAAGGGTCATCTGTAAACGCGTTTTATCGCGCCCATGCAAAATCAAAACATACCCTTGCGCCTCAAGCTGCAAGGCAAAATGCAAACCAAAGCCACCCGATGCTCCTGTAATTAACACCAAACCCTGTTGCGAGGAGTTCCATTCACCTGGCATCTGCCACCTCCAGCGCTACAAGATTCATCTCACGCTTGCGAAAAGAGGCGATCGTCTTCACACCGCACCCCGCAAACAATAGCAAACAATCTTGCATCGCATGCCCCACTTCACCCGGCGCATGGGCGTCGGAACCAAACGAAATCGGCACCCCCATCTCGGCGGCTTGTGCAATCAATCGAGCATGGGGATAAACCTCGTTGACAGGCTTGCGTAATCCGGCAGAACTCACTTCCATCACCACACCTGCATCGCGAAAAGCCTCCAACATTGCCATCTCAGCAGCAAAAACACGCGAACTCAAAGTTTGCGGACGATGACCAAACTTTTTAATCAAATCAGGGTGGCCGATAATATCAAACATCTTCAACTCAGCTGAGCGAGCCACCATCTCATAATATTGGACATAGGCTGTTTCAACATTGACATCATCCCATTTTGCCAACTCATCGGGATTATCAAAGCCCCAGTCGCCCAAATAATGAACGGAGCCAATCACATAATCCCAATCATGAACAGCAAGCATCGATCGCACAGCGTTTTCTGTCCCCGGATGAAAATCAGCTTCCAACCCCAACTTAATCTCAATCTGCCCTTGAAAGCGTTCACGCGCTTGCAGCACCTCGGTCACATAACCTGGCAATGCTTGAAGATCCATGCGCCACGCCGCATCAAACCCACCTGGCATCGGCGAGTGATCGGAGATTCCAATCTCTTTTAAGCCAACATCAATGGCGGCTTGGACATACTCCACAACTGAGCCAATGGCATGATTACATCTCGGGGTGTGCATGTGGTAATCGGGTACAGGACAATAGCGCATAGGGCAAGGCTAAAACAGTTCACCACATTGCACAAATCATTCGCCCCTATCCCCTACAAGTTATTTTCCGTAAAAAAACAACACCCGTTCTCCCTACTATTCTGATTTAACAAATAAATATCTGTTTAACTCAATGATAATAACGAGGGGTCATAATGTCTTTACATCGCCGCCACTTGGATGTTTTTTCTCAATCAATGCCGCAGCCATCCCACTTATGGCAAAGCGCTGCCTGCCTCTTCACCCTCTTTATCGTGATCATTCAAACCGCTTTGTTTCCTTTACCCAGCGAAGCCGCAACCATCTCCACACTCAATCAAGGCATTGTCATCAATCCCTCTGGCATTGCGATTGACACGGCAGGAAACAGTTATGTCTCCGACCCCATCAATCATACCATCATCCGCATTGACCCGACCAATGCCACCACAACCGTAGTAGGTACTGCGGGCATCGCAGGATTTGGCGGTGATGGCGCCGCCGCATCCCTTGCCCAACTCAACACCCCGCTGGGTATCGCTCTTGATGCAGCGGGAAACCTCTACATTGCCGATTCTGGCAACCATTGTATTCGTAAAGTGGATACCCTAACGCAAACCATTACCACCGTTGCCGGCACAGGGGGCGTTGCATCGATCAATCCAACCCTTACCAATGGCGATGGCACTCTCGCGACACTGGCTACATTAAATACACCTGAAGGCTTAGACATTGATAACAACGGCAACATCTACATCGCTGACACATGGAATCATAAAATCCGTCTGGTGAATGCCGCAACCGGTATCATCTCTACCGTTGCCGGCAACGGCAACCAAGGCTTTGGCGGTGATCTCGGCAACCCAACATTGGCACAACTCAATGCGCCAAGAGATATTGCCATTGCGACCAATGGCAATCTTTACATCTCCGATGAACTTAACCACCGCATCCGGTTGGTTAGTCAAGGCGTCATTATGACCTATGCAGGCAATGGAACGCCTGGAACTCTGGGGGATGGCGGAGATGCAACGATGGCGCAACTTTTCTCACCCGCCGGTATCGACATTGATGACAACGGCCGCATCTACTTTGCCGATGATACAAGCAACCGCATTCGCATGATCGACACAAACAACATCATCACCTCACTTGCTGGCGATGGTACAGCTGGTTTTTCAGGTGATGGCGGGGACTCAACACGGGCACAACTCTGGTTTCCATTGGATGTTGCAGTCAACGCCAATCACGCAGTATGGATTGCCGACAATGCCAACAATGCCATCCGAAAAATATCCGGAGGAGACATCGACTGGGATGGTACCCTCGATGCACAAGATGCTTTTCCCCATGACCCCGCTGCCGACACCGACAGTGATGGAGATGGCTTTCCCGACCATTGGACGCCCAATGCATCCTTGATGCAAATTGGTGCCTCGCCGCTACGCCAAGATCAATTTCTACAAGACCCTTTACAAAGCCGCATCGCGACCGAACAACCCATCGGGGTCAATCTTTCAGGGGCTGAGTTCACGCCACTGGTGATCCCTGGCGTTTACGGCACCGATTTTATCTACCCTGACGCCGCCGAACTCGATTATTACCACAGCAAAGGATTCAACACCATTCGACTGCCCATTTTATGGGAGCGCATTCAGCCCACCACCATGGGAGGGCTCGATCCATTGGAGCTTGCGCGCATTGACCAAGTCGTTACTGATGCGCGCAATCGCGCCATGAAGGTCATTATTGATCTTCACAACTATGGCCGTTATCAAGGGGTCGTGACCCATGCTGCCGCCTTGGCTGATTTTTGGGGGACAATAGCAGCCCATTACGCCAGTGAACCAGCAATCTTTGGCTATGATCTTATGAATGAGCCCAACGCCATGAATGGCACATGGCAAACCATTGCGCAAACATCCGTCAACGCCATTCGCTTGGTTGACAGCAGCCACACGATCATCATTGAGGGCGATGCCTGGAGCTCTGCAATAGATTGGGAGCAAAACAACAGTAACCTCACCATCAATGACCCTTTCACCAACATCATCTACGAAGCACATCAATATTTTGATATTGATGCTTCAGGAACCTATATGGGGACAGGGATCAACAGCAATCTAAAATATATGCAAACATACCAAAGTGCACACGGCACTCGCTCCTTTCAGGATGTCATTGCCGAGCGGCTCTATGGATTCGTTGGCTGGCTCAAAAAAAACAACTACCGCGGTTATCTTGGCGAATTTGGCGTCCCAGCAAACAATGGACTCACCACGGGCATTGACCCCGCTTGGACCAACCTTATTGCACCCCTGCATCAATATTTAAGCGCGCAAGAGATCGGTTGGAGTTATTGGGCCAGTGGACTGTGGTGGAATGGTGATGCTATGGCCATTGATGCGATCAACGGCATCGATAGCCAGCAAATGCAAATTTTATTACCGCTCATGGACACCGACAACGATGGCTACAACAACAGCGTGGATGCATTCCCTAATGATCCGCTTGAGTGGCTTGATAGCGACGGCGATGGTATTGGCGACAACAGTGATACCTTTCCAAACAATCCCCTTGAATGGATTGATAGCGATGGTGATGGTGTAGGAAACAACAGCGATGCCTTTCCTAATGACATCGCAGCATCCATCGACCAAGATCGCGATGGCTATCCCGATGTTTGGAACCTAGGCATGAGTATCGCCAACTCCACAACAGGTTTGCTCTTTGATAGTTTTCCGCAGGATCCTGCTGTAGCCATTGATTCTGATGGCGATGGTTATCCCGACAACTGGAACCCCAATGCAACAACGGCAGATATTGCCGTATCCAATGCGATCATCGATGCATTCCCGGCAAACAATCTACTATGGCTACCACTCACTCCGACCATCACCATGATTGGTGCTGCGACGCTCACCATCGCCCAAGACCCCTTTGCTGTATTTACCGACCTTGGCGCAACCGCTATAGATTCATTAGGCAATCCAATGGGTGTTACCACCACAGGGCTTGTTGATCGTAAAACAGTGGGTAATTATACCTTAACCTACAGTGCGACAGGCGCAGCCTCAGTGACACGAACCATCCAAGTAACCGATCAAACTGCACCAACCATTACACTCATTGGCAACAATCCCATGGTCATTGCACAAGGGAGTCTTTTCAATGACCCTGGAGCAACCGTTACCGACAATATTGATCTCAACTTGATAACGACAGTTACAGGAAATGTTAATAGCGCTCTGGTTGGAGCCTACACCTTAACATACAATAGCCGCGACAATGCAGGTAACCTCGCCAAAACCGTTTCTCGGCAAGTGGTCGTCATGGATCAGACGCCTCCGTCAATCACTCTTTTAGGTCTATCAACCATAACCATCGCACAAGGGGCAACATTTATTGATCCTGG
>PEAA01000027.1 GCA_002753275.1 Zetaproteobacteria bacterium
GCGTTGCACCATCCGCGGCAAAGATATTGACAACCAAATCATTACCAGCGATCACGATACCGCCGACGATATTACCATTAATAGTGTTCACAACCGGAGCTGGATTGGCAGCATTACCATTTAAAGCTGCAATCCCTGCAGCCGCACCGCCGATACCTGCAGCAACCCCAGCTGCAGTCAACCAAGGGAACCCGCCATCGACCATCGCAGCGTCCAGCTCGGCTGAACCAACAACAGCCTCTGCTTCGTGGGAAGCGGCCTCCCAAACAATATTTTCGCCATCAATAATTGGACTGTATCTTGATATGAGATTTGCACCCGAAAGCGTATCTGATTGACCCACATCAACGAACGCTTCGGCGTACTCATCATTATAAAAATCTTGAATACTTACAACATCTTCTTGATCAACTTCAATGATCAAATCTTCGCCATGTTTCTTCAGCGTCAGATTTGAAATAACCTCGCCACTTTCGCTTTCAACCATCTGATAAACTGCACCAGGATCAACAACAAATTGCATGTAACCATCGACAGGAATGTTCACAACATCCTTGTTTTCTAAAACAATGCGAAGGGTCAAGTTGTTCATATTTATATCATCCTTTTAAAGAGGCATCACTTTGTTTTTTATAAACAAAGTGCCAATTTCTTAAAACTAAAAAAAAAAAAACAGAATTAGATCTTATAAAGCAACGCCTTTGAGTCAACAACATATTGCTAAATAAACTTTCGATCTTTACAAACCCGCAATCCAGAATGGCTGTGCAATTTGACTGCTGGATGCTGAATCAAGTTCAGCATGACGGATATAATAAGAACTTTTATACACACCCGAACCATTCAATGGTAACCTTGCCGCGATACTGCCATGAAAAACTTTCGCCAACTGATTCAATCGATTCCTAAAACCCGCCAAGAGTATTTAAGCGGCATTCGTTGGCTGCGCACCCAAGACGCGCTCTATCTTGGAATTTTATCCCTCGTCATTGGTGTGCTTGCAGGTTATGCCGCGCTGTTTCTTCGTTATGGTATTGCCTATGTAAGTTCATTTTGGACAGGCACCCCCCATTGGTCCGATTCTTTACATCAAATCCCTGGGTATCTCTTTATTTTAGCACCTGTATCGGGGGGATTGATTGTCGGGCTGATTAATCAACATTGGCTGCACAAAAAACAGTCGCGCGTGATTCCTGGCGTCATTGAAGCCCTTTCCGAACGCGGGGGGCGAATCTCAGCAAGACAAGCATCAGGGGAGGCGATTAGCAGCGTCATCGCCATCGGGAGCGGAGCCAGCATGGGGCGAGAAGCGCCGACCGTTGCCCTTGGCGCGGCCATATCATCGCTCATTTCTCAATGGTTAAACCTCACTGAAAAACAGATGCGCACCCTGCTTGGCTGTGGTGTTGCCGCAGGGATTGCGGCCTCATTTAATGCTCCAATTGCAGGGGTTCTCTTTGCACTGGAGGTTATCCTTGCCGATTACGCAGTCGCTACATTTACCCCGATTGTTTTATCATCCGTCATCGCCACAACCATTACTCGCTCTGAAATGGGTAACTACGCCCTCTTTACCGTCCCTGACTTTCACATGGTTTCAGGTTGGGAGATTCCGGCCTACATGCTGTTGGGCATCATTTGCGGGCTCATTGCCACAGCACTGATTCGTAGCATGCCCATTGCCCGAAAATATCTCGCCATGCGATGCAGTAACCTCTATCTCCGTCCTGCCTTTGCGGGGCTTATTTTAGGATGCTGCGCACTCATCATTCCTGAAATCATGTCAATTGGTTACGGCACATTGAGTTCAATCTTAACTGAGAGCATTGCATCACAAATCTTAGGATTCACCTTCCCGATTGTCATTTTTCTCATGATCCTTTTAGTGGTCAAAGCCGCGACCAGCGTTATCTGTTCCGCGGGAGGATTTGGTGGAGGCATGATTGGCCCTTCACTCTTTATTGGCGCGACAACCGGCGCACTTTTTGGCGTCATTGCCCATGGGTTGTTTCCAGAGATCTCTGAAAGCTATGGCGCCTATGCACTGGTTGCCGCAGGCGCACTCTTGGCCGCAACCATCCAAGCCCCCATGAGTACAATTTTGATGGTTTTTGAGCTATCTGGCGGCTATGCCATTATGATCCCTTTGATGACAGCAAGCGTTATTTCATCATTGGTCAAGCGCTCTTTTGGCGCCTCATCAATCATCACCGAATCCTTAGAAGAGCGCGGCATCGACACCTCCTGGGGGCGAGAGCGCTCATGGATGCGTGCGGTTCCTGTCTCACGAATTCCCTGGCGCTCCATCCCCAGCGTCTCACACACCGCGAAACTACGCGAGTTAAAACAGAGCTATGTCTCTTCTGGCAAGGGGTGCGTCTGTGTCGTCGATGATGAGGGCTTAATGCTCGGAATTATCACCTTTGATGATTTGAAAGATTGGCTTCTCGATGCCTCTCTCGATGAGATCATCATTGCCGATGAGGTGATCAATCGCCATGTACGCACCGTTTCCGAAAATGGAACCCTTTTGGAGGTCATCCATATTTTTGACCAAGAGAGTTTTGAGCAGATGCCCGTAGTCTCTGCCGACAATCCTCGCAAAGTCCTCGGCATCCTCACCCGTAACGCGGTATTCTCCACCTACCACAAATTGATCGTCAAAAATGGCGAAAGCCATGAATCAAAACAGCGGGATCCCTCATGAGTCAATTAAACCCCGAACAACTTCGTGCGGCGCAAAGTCCCGATGGTCCCCAGCTTATCCTTGCCGGCGCGGGCTCGGGAAAGACCCGCACCATCGTGCACCGCATTGGTCACTTGATTGCAGAGCGTGGCTTCGCCCCCCATCGCATTCTTACGGTCACTTTTACCAACAAGGCGGCGGCAGAACTCAAAACCCGTCTCTCTGAACTGATCGGCGATGGTGGCGGAGGTGTGGTTTCCGGTACTTTTCACTCCATCTCCTTGCGCATCTTACGCCGTCATGCGGAGGCGTTAGGATTCCCCAACAGCTTTCAAATTATTGACAGCGATGATCAAAAGGCGCTGATCAAACGCATTTTAAAACAGCGCAACATCGCCAGTGAACGGCTACACCCATCCTATCTTCTCAATTGGATTGAGCGCTGCAAACATGCAGGACTCTTGCCCGAACAAGTAGAAGCGGAAGGGTGGAACAATATCAATTTGCAAGAGCTCTACGCCGAGTATCAGCAATCACTCCGCCAACTCGAACGCATGGATTTCTCTGATCTTATTCTATATGTGGTGATTTTACTGCGCGATTATGACGAGATTGCTTATCGCATCCGCTCCCGTTTTGATCACATTTTGGTTGATGAATACCAAGATACCAACCCCATCCAGTTTCAATGGCTGCAGCAACTTTGCCATGATCATCAAAACATCACCGTTGTAGGTGATGATGATCAGAGTATTTATGGCTGGCGCGGGGCTGATTTGCGTAACATTCTTGATTTTGAACACACATGGACAGGTGCAAACATGCACTGTCTCGACACCAACTACCGCTCAACAGCGACCATTTTACGGCTAGCCAATGCCGTGATCGACCACAACCAAGAGCGCCATGCAAAAGTGCTCAAAGCCACCTGCGGCGAAGGAGAAATTCCACAATTTAAGATCAACCAAGATGAGTATGCCGAAGCGAAATATATTGTGGAGGCACTCAAGAAACGACATCAACAAGGGGTTGAATGGCAAGAAATGGCTGTTCTTTACCGTTCAAATCGCCAATCACTGGCCCTTGAGCAGCAACTTCGTGATGCCAACCTCCCCTATCAAATCATTGGAGGCTTAGGATTTTTTGAACGGTTAGAGATTAAAGATGCAATGGCCTACTGGACCCTGCTTGAACAGTGTGGTGACAGTTCTCACTTGCTACGCATCATCAACAAACCCAAACGCGGCATTGGCCCCAAAGGGCAAGAACAGATGATGCAGGCACTTAGCGAGAGCGGCTTGCGCGTCAGCGAATGGCTTAATTGGATTGCCAGCAGCGAACAACTTCCCTCCAGTGTCAAAAAAATTCAACCCTTTGCCCAACTGTTGACACACGCCCGAACCCTCCCCCGAGAAAACAACCGTTTGATCCAGCTGCTGCAAGAGAGCGGCTACATTGACAGCTTAAAAGCGATGGGAGAGTTAGAAAGCATCACCCGCATTGAAAACATAGAGGCTTTGCAGCGCTATATTGAGATGAGCATCGAACAGGGATTAACCCCGATTGAATTTATGGACCGCGCGGCCTTGCTTCAAACCGAAGATGAACAAAACGATGGGCGCGAGAAAAACATCCACAAAATTGCCCTGATGAGCCTACATCGCGCCAAAGGGTTAGAATTTGACACCGTCGTCCTGGCCGGTATTGAAGATGGACTTTTGCCCCATCAACGCGCCATTGATGAAGGTGAAGAAGGACTCGCTGAAGAGTGCCGCCTACTTTATGTCGGCATCACGCGTGCCAAACGCTACCTGCTGTTGACGGCATCAAGAATGCGTAGACTGTTTGGTGAAACGCACTATGCGCGACCCAGCCGCTTCATTAAAGGATTGCCCACTGCAATTCTACAACCGATCGTTGAGATGCCCCATGCATCACCTTTGCAAAACAGTTCAACCTTGAAGATCAACCATGACTCGGGCTTATCGATCGGTTGTAATGTTCGCCACCCAACCTTTGGTGAAGGTGTTTTGTTAACCCTTGAAGGAAGTGGTGATGCGACCCGTGTGAGCGTGCAATTTCAGCGAGCGGGTCTAAAACGCTTGATGCTGAAATATGCCGCGCTTGAACGGGTTTAGTCCCGACAACCCTTCCTCTATCGCCATGGACTCCCCCCCGATCGTCTGGCGCTGCGCTGTGTTGAAATATCATCATGCTGAACTTGATTCAGCATCCAGAAGCCGTGTTGCACAGCACCGCTGGATTGCGGATCAAGCCCGCAATGACGAGTGAGCGATGGCGTTACGGGTCAAGCCGGCAATGACGCCCTTTCTCTAACTTCAATACCCTCACACCTTCTCAATAAAGATCTCAATACGACGGTTTTCTGCGCGCCCCTCTTCCGTCTCATTGGGTGCAACAGGGCGCATTTCGCCCCACGATTCAATAAACATTTTGGTAGGATCAATGTTGTGCTGCCAAATAAAATGACGAATGACAGCAGCAGCGCGTGCCGATGAAAGCTCCCAATTGTCCATGTAGCGTAACTTCAACAAACCGCTGAGTGGCAATGAATCTGCATGACCCACAATGCGAATCTGAGTATTTTCATCCATATTATTTTTAATTTTCTCGGCGACGCCTGCCAAAATCTCTTCACCTTGTTTACTGATACGCGTGGTTCCCTCTTCAAACAGCATGCTATTTTGAAAGACCAACTTCACACTTGGCTCGCTGATAGCCTCACCATAAGGCGCGGTTGCCAAAGGCAATGGCATGGTCATGGGCATTGCAACACCTTCAACGGTAAGCATCTGATCATCAATCATTTGCTTGCTGGCAACCGTCTCTTTTAATTCATCCACAGACTGACTCAAATGGTTCACATCATCTTGCAACTGCTTATCTTTAATCGTTAATCGATCAATCTTATCAGGAATCTCCTGAACCATCTCAAACTGTGGTTTGGTCAAGCCATAACAACCTGAAAGCATCCCTAGGCTTACCCCAATACATGCCCCTTTTACACCCCAATTCATCGCCCTATGCAACATAATATTCTCCTATGAAAGTCCTCATTCATTTAAATACCCACTGCTTAAATCAACATCATCGACTCAAGCAGTGGATACTCACTTATAGGCCCAAGCAGGATACATGCCAAATGATAACACCCGCAAAAAAAGAGGGGAGCCAAAAGCCCCCCTCCATTCGCACAAGTTGATGTTTTATTGCAATTTATGCAACCACATTGACATGACGCCCAACATTGGGCTCCAAAGAGCTTGGCTGTAGGGATTCTAAAAGTTGTGATGACTGTGCTTTGCCTGTATCCATCGCCTCTTTTAGCAGCGCGATACCCACCTGCGATTGCGTTTGGGACTGCGCCATCATGGTACTCATACTTCCAGCTGCGCCTATTTCCATGGCATTGTACCTCCTTGTTGATTTTGCTAGCTATGGAATTGCTTCCATAGTGATCAGTTTAGAAAGAATCGAAAAAAGTACAATGGGAAGATCAAGTTACCCACCCAGCTCACGCGTATTGCGTTCAATATCCGCTTCAAGTTTGGCCAGAAGATCATTTCTCCGCATCGCACTGACCTCTTCAGAGGAAATATAGGGCAAAAAGCGGATGCGAATGGTTCCGGGGCGCTTGATGAATCCACGCTTGGGCCAATAAACGCCAGCATTGTGTGCCATCGGCAAAATCCCTGCACCAGCCTTTTGCGCCAAAATCACCCCACCCGGTTTATATTCTCCCGTTTCACCGGCAGCAGAACGCGTTCCTTCGGGAAAAATTACCACCCAACGCCCTTCAGCCAAAAACTTACGCCCCTGATCAATCACCTGCTTGAGCGCTTCGCGCGGATTGCCACGGCGAATGGCAATCGCATCAATCGCCCATAATGCCCAGCCAAAAATCGGAATATAAAAAAGCTCGCGTTTTAAAATCCAAACATAGGGTGGAATCAATGCTGGCATCGACAATGTCTCAAAGGCCGATTGATGCTTAGCCATCACCACACACGCCTCTTGCGGAAAATGTTCTTGCCCCTCAATCTGCAAGCGAATCCCGCAAATCACCCGAGCTAAAAACCAGACCGTTGTTGGCCATGCTTTGGCCCAAAGCCATGATGCCCGCAAACCAAAGGGTCGAAATAGCAGCAACAAGACCGAATAGAGTGGGGTGATAACAAAAAATAGTGCATTAAAAATCAACGAGCGAATCAGTAACATTTTCCCTCCAGTAGCATTGCAACGGCACCACTCAAATCATCAGCTAAAACGATATCTGGCAACAACTGCATGCTCGCTTGATGAATCGCAGCAGCATCGCCATAGCCCGTTTGCACCAACATTGCCGAAACACCGGCCGCCTTTGCCGCCTTAACATCACGAAGAGAGTCTCCAATCATCCAAACCCGTTCCGATGGAGCCACATCGATCGCTGCCAATGAATCGATCAACAGCCCTGGCAGTGGTTTTCGGCATTCGCACCCCTCATCAGGACCATGAAAGCAATAAGCAACATGTGCAATCGAGCCTCCCATCTCCTCAATCATCAGCATCATCTTCCCATGAATTTGCTCAAAGGTCGCCATCGTCATCATCCCCCGCGCCAACGCCGATTGATTGCTACAAATCGCCACTGGAATCGCCGCGGCTGTTAAGCGGGCAATCGCCTGCAGACTTTCTGGCACAGGCTGCCACTGCTCAGGTGTCAAAATATAATCGGGTGAGTCAAAATTGATCACTCCATCTCGGTCCAACAAGACCGCATCGATCCGCGTCTCTACATTCATAAGGCGATATTATGCACAAAAACAGATAAAAAAAAGGTGCTCAACATTCATTGGGCACCTTCTCCTCACGGCAACCTCTTAAGAGGCGCGATTGATATTAATTAAAAATGTTAAAATGTGCTGATGAAGCCATGAAAAAGAGCATCGGAATCGACAAAATGGTATTGGTACGCGAGGCGATCAATGCCCGTTTACCTGCGGCCAACTTCGCCTCAGCCGTCGCTTCAACCATACCAATGACCTTTTTCTGCGCTGGCCAAATCACAAACAACACATTCGCCCACATGATAATGCCAAAAGCGGCACCAATTTTAATATCGGTTGAAGCATGGGCACCCAGTTTCGCCATCAAAATCAGACCAAAAATCAGGGTAAACATCGCCCCCCAACGGAACCAAAACAGCGCCCGTCGAACAATGCTTCCCTCTTTAAAAATATCTGCCTTGGTTTCGGCAGTAAGCCCCGCCATGGATGGAACCTGTACCAAATTAAAATAGTAAAGCAGACCAATCCAGGTAATCCCTGCAATGATATGCGCCCAACGCACCAGCAAATCAACACTGATCGGCTCATAATGGCCACCATGGGCCAGCGTGGATTGCACACCGACAAAAACTAACACTAGCGTTAAAATAAACCCTGTTGCAATGCTCCAACGATGATCTTGAAATATCTTCATGTTACGCTCCTTTTGACCTAAAAATAGTACTCGAATATTACGAATGGTAGACCATTCAATAACCAACTTCAACACTAGGTTATAAATACTACCCAAAATATTCGTTTCTCTCTATCATTGCATCCATGCCAACAATCATTCCACCTCGTCAACATCGCCATCTTGCAGAACTTCCCCTCTCACGCAACGAAATGGATGCCCTCGGCTGGGATGCCTGTGACATTATCCTTGTCACGGGCGATGCCTATGTCGATCTGCCAAGCTTTGGCATGGCGGTGATGGGGCGTTTTTTAGAATCACATGGTTTTAGAATTGGCATTATTGCGCAACCCGATTGGAAAAGTGCCGATGATTTTCGTGCTCTTGGGCAGCCCAAGCTCTTTTTCGGTGTCACTTCAGGCAACATGGACTCCATGGTCAACCACTACACCTCCGAGCGCCGTATCCGCAGCAACGATGCTTACACCCCCAATGGCGAGCCCAACAAGCGTCCCGATCGGGCAACCACCGTTTATGCACAACGCTGTCGAGAAGCGTTCAAGGGTGTTGCGGTCGTGATCGGTGGCATTGAGGCCAGCCTGCGCCGCGTTGCACATTATGACTATTGGTCCGATAAAGTTCGCCGCTCTATTCTCGCCGATTCAAAAGCTGACATCTTGGTCTTTGGCAATGGCGAGCGACAAATTTTAGCGATAGCCCAGCGGTTGCAGCAAGGTGAAGCGATCAAAAACTTAACCGATATTCGTGGCACGGCCATCATCTGCTCACAACGCCCAAAGGGTTATGAATATTTTGATATTACCGAACAAGAACAACGGCTTCTCCCCATCAAACATGACAACCCTTATCAAATGGCCTCGCCCTGCTCACAAAAGCAAGATGAAGTCGCTCCCCCCACCTACATACCACCGCAGGAGAGTGTACTGCAATTCCCCTCCTTTGAGAGTGTTGCTGAAAATCTACAACACTATGCACTCGCGTCGTTTTGGTTACACCATGAACTCAACCCCGGTAATGCCCACCCGCTAATACAGGCGCATGGCGATCGTTTTGTCTGGATCAACCCTCCCGCGTGGCCACTCACCACCGCTGAAATGGACAGCGTGTTTGACCTCAACTATAGCCGTAGGCCGCACTCCTCCTATGGTCAGCAAACCATTCCCGCCTATGAAATGATTAAATTTTCGAGCAACATTATGCGAGGATGCTTTGGAGGATGCTCATTCTGCTCGATTACCGAACATGAAGGAAAAACCATTCAAAGCCGTTCGGAAAAGTCCATTCTTCATGAAATCGAACAGATCCGTGATAAAACCCCAGGGTTTACCGGCACTATCTCCGATTTAGGTGGCCCCACCGCCAACATGTACCGCTTACAATGTAAATCGCCCGAAATTGAAGCGGCATGCCACAAACCTAGCTGTGTTTTTCCCGATATTTGCAAACAGTTACAAACCGATCACACGCCGCTCATTCAGCTCTACCGCAAAGCACGCAACCTTCGTGGCATCAAGCGGGTACTGATTGCTTCGGGGGTGCGTTATGACTTAGCGGTCACATCGCCAGAATATGTGCAAGAATTGGTAACCCACCATGTCGGTGGCTACCTAAAAATTGCCCCCGAACATACCGAGGAGGGGCCGCTAAAAAAGATGATGAAACCAGGTATTGGCAGCTACAACCAATTCAAGAGCATGTTTGATCGTTTCTCTCACGCAGCCGGAAAAAAACAATTTCTTATCCCCTACTTTATCGCCGCCCACCCAGGAACCCGCGATGAAGATATGCTTAACCTCGCACTCTGGCTCAAGGCCAATCAATATAAGCCCGATCAAGTGCAGGCATTTCTCCCCTCACCCATGGCCAATGCTACGACCATGTACTTCACCGGCTTGAACGCTCTAAAAAAAATCCGCCTCAATACCAAACAGCGCCCTGATATGCAGGTCTTTACGCCAAAAAAGAAAAAACAGCGTGATCTACATAAAGCATTTTTGCGCTACCACGACAGCAGCCAGTGGCCAATATTGCGGGAGGCGCTGATTCGCATGCGGCGCAGTGATCTGATTGGTTATAGTGACACATGTTTGGTGCCACCTGCCACAAACGCTTCCCCGCGCGAAAATGCCGCCTCGCCAAGACATGCTTTCAAACAGCGTGGGGGGAAAACGAAGCCCAAACAACCGACGCAAAGAAAAGGGCGCAAACGCTATTAAACTTCGCAGTTGTGCGGCGCCTATTGTGCTGCCATCGTCATGCTGAACTTGATTCAATAACCAGAGCAAGATTACAAGTCGCCTTAGACATGGGGCGAAGCTGTTAACGCGGTCTCTTTTTCACCACTGGCGGCGCCTTGGATCGGGGTTTATCTTCAAGCCAATGGAGGGTTTCGCCGCGCAACACCAAGTCAGCGCCACAACCCTTACACCCATTACCAAAGCCTGAAAATGGGAAGAGTTTGGCATGGCCACAACTGGGGCAAAAGCCACGCCGCGCCTTAAAAGGCAAAATAAAAACACACGCAAAAAGCAGCAGTGAAGTGACCACACCGGTGAATGGCATCGCAAAGGTCAATAGCATCGCGGCAAACATGAGAGGAAGCGTATAGATGAGAATGTGCAACGCGCCTGTTGAGGTCTCAGCCATTGCAATGGTTGGGCGTGAAGGAGTGGATGACATCGCATTATGGTAGTTTTTTGCAAGGCTTTGGCAATGCCACACAAATTTCGATAGGGTCGCGTTGAACACGCGAACCGTCCCATAAGGTTCGATCTTCCAACTAAAAGGATTCACATGTTGAAACGCATACTGTTCGGATTCATTATCACACTTACGGGTTGTAACTCAAGCCAAGCCTTGGATTTAGTAGACAGTTGGCAGAGTGAAACGGTTGTCAACTGGGATGATGCACGCCCCGACATGCTCCTTTTCTCAGCTGATGAAAAGAGCCTTTTTCTCACCTTTGAAAATCGTCCCAATGGCATGTCCCCCTCGTTTGGAAAAATTGACATGGCAACCCGTCAAGGCTCCATGCTAATCTATGGCATGGATCGTGCCGACGGACTGAAAATGGACCAAACAGGCGACCTCTGGCTTGGCGAAGAGAGTGCTACTGGGCAAATTTGGCGAATCACAAATCCGGCACAATTACCTCCTGAGCAGCGCGTGGATGGATTACGCCATGTCGCAAGCCATCCATCGATTCAGAGTGAACTGGCTGCAGGAATTTTTTCCCATGAAGGGTTGGCATTTTCTCAAGATTTTAAGTATCTCTATCTGTTAGATGAGTGGAAAGGTGGCTGCCTCTACCGCTACAACATCAAAGAGAAAACCCTTGCTGTTTTTCATAAACAACAAGGATGGCGCCGCGTCAGCACCCCCGATGAGGCACGCCTCAAAGGCGAAGTTCTGCATGGAAAAATGATTCGTCGCGGTGAAGATATGGAAACCCTCCCTAACGGACATATTTTATTCACTGAAACCGATACCGGCATCATTTGGGAATTGAATGATTCAGGTGAGCAGCCCACCCTTAACCACTACCTGCAATTTCCCGAGATCGAACACCCCGACAATTTAGAGTGGGACGCCAGTCGCAATTGGCTCTGGATCACCGACGACAACAAACCTTCTGAGTTATGGGCCTATGATGGCAAGCAAATCCTGCGCGTTGCTTCAACCGATGACGGTGAAATTACCGGCGTTGAGAGCAAGAGCAACGGCGATCTGTTTATCAACATTCAAGGCTCTGACTTTGGCCATGATCGAACGCTGAGACTCTTCTCAAAATAGTTTGCCCATTCATGTCGTTGAAAGTGACTTATGAAACATTCGGTAGTGCGCCGCAGACATACCCATTTTTTGATATGCGGATTGGGCGATATCATTTTCATGCATTACATACAGACGCAAGGCACAGGCGCCTGCTGCGATCGCCTCTTGTTCCACCCTGAAAAAAAGTTCTTCAAAAACACCTTGTTTGCGTCTATCAGGCTGCACATAAACGCTCTGAATCCACCAAATATTGGCATTGCGCCAATCGCTCCACTCGTAAGTGATCATCAACGAACCAACACATCGTCCCTCAATGACCGCAAGCAAATAAAAGCCTTTGTTCGCATCGTGCAACAATGCTTTAACGCCAGCATGGGCGACATTCCCATCGAGGGCTAAACCTTCAACCTCCCACGCATGAGCGACATTGAATTGTGACAGGGAAATGCTATCGTTCATTTTTGCTTTACGAATTTTTATAAATGCCATTCTCTCCACCTTTTTCATCACAGATGCATTGCCTCGAAAAGGATAACACTATGACCGATTCAAAAACGAACAACCCTAAAGCCGACAACAAAATTGCCATGGAAACATTGATGGAGGCACTTAGTTCTCCCCATAGCATGCTTGAAAAGCCCAACATCATTTCCCATTCTGACCTGCTCAAATTGAGCTATGAGCATGGACACTACCCCTACCCCGAAAAGATGCCGGCCAACGATTACGAAGAGGAAAAAGTACTGTTGCAAACAGAGCTTCTCAAGGTTCAACGCTGGGTGAAGGAGGAAGGAAAGCGCATTGTCGCACTCTTTGAAGGCCGCGATGCCGCAGGGAAAGGGGGAACTATCAAACGGTTCATGGAGCATCTCAATCCGCGTGCCGCACATATTCTCGCACTTGAAAAACCCAATGAACGGGAACAGGGACAGTGGTATTTTCAACGCTATATCAAGCATCTACCCACCAAGGGTGAAATGGTCTTTTTCGATCGTTCTTGGTACAATCGTGCTGGCATTGAACGGGTCATGGGCTTTTGTGAAAATCATGAATACCTCGAATTCCTTCGTCAATGCCCTCAACTGGAACGGATGTTGGTCAACTCCGGCATCATCAAATTCAAATATTGGTTCTCCGTCAGCAGGCAAGAGCAATTGCGTCGTTTCCATTCGCGCTACCACGACCCACTCAAACACTGGAAACTCAGCCCCATTGACCTTGAATCGATCGATCGTTTTGATGCCTATACAGCGGCCAAAGATGAGATGTTTTTTTATACCGACACCCGCGATGCCCCATGGACCATTGTAAAATCAGATGATAAAAAACGGGCCCGCATCCACTGCATGCGCCACTTTCTTAACCAATTGGACTACCCCGACAAAGATTGCGCCATTGCCTGCCCACCCGATCCGTTAATCGTCGGCTCGGTCAGTGATATGTACGGCACCCCATCATCCAAAGGATAGAGGATTCACCACGACCTCAGACTGCTCACTCCTTTCCGCGCCAGGGCATCCGCACGCTCATTCTCAGGGTGCCCCGCATGCCCCTTCACCCAAATATATTGAATCGCATGCGGTTGGGCTAAGGCATCGAGCTCCCGCCATAGCCCTGCATTGGCTACAGCCTTCTTGGCACTGTTTTTCCAACCATTTTTCTTCCAATTATGAATCCACGATTTCATGCCATCCAGCACATACTTGGAATCGGAACACAAGGCGACCTGACACGGCTTATTCAGCGCTTTTAGCCCCTCAATAACGGCGCGAAGCTCCATCTGCTGGTTCGTTGTCTGCGACTCACCACCAAACAACTCCTTTTCGTGCGCACCAAAGCGCAAGACGACCCCCCAACCACCTGGGCCAGGGTTACCGGAACATGCTCCATCGGTAAACAGCTCAACAAAGGGTTTATTCATGAAGATAGTGGTGCATGTTGGGGTTCGATATGCAGCGTACGGGTTGGGAAAGCAAACTCCAATTGCAGTGATTCAAGCAGCGCCATCATCTGCAAATTCACCTCTTGCCGCACCTGCAAATACTCGCTCCAATTGGTACTTTGGGTAAAATAATATAAGAAAATAGAGAGTGAAGACTCTTCAAACTCATCAAACTTCACCAGCGAAAACTCCTGATCTACACCGGGATGTTGACGCAAAATCTCTTCAATCCCGGCAACAGCCTGCTCCATTTGCGCCGCGGTTGTTGAGTAAGTGATGCCAATACGCATTTTCACCCGGCGTCGTGGCATCGCATCAATATTATCAATGACCATATTGGCCAATGAGGAGTTCGGCACATTAACCAATGTTTTTGCAAAAGTACGAATCCGCGTTGAACGAAAGCCAATCTCCTCAACGACCCCTTCAAACTCTGAAGTTTTAATCCAGTTACCAATCACAAAAGGGCGATCAATCAACAGCATAATCGAACCAAAAACATTGGCAATGGTATCTTTGGCTGCCATCGCCACCGCAATGCCACCAATTCCCAGAGATGCAACCAGACCTGAGATTGAGTAGCCCATGTTTTGCGCAACCACCAACAATACCGTCAGCACCAAGAAGACCTTGAATGTTTTGGCTAAAAATGGGATTAACTGACCATTTAATGCCGATTTTGTCTCTTTTTCATGCGCTAAAATGAAAACAGTCAAGCCATCAATCAACCGCCAGACAAACCATGCTCCAATCACCAAGCAAAAAATCCGTCCCCCTTCAAAGAGCACGCTAACAATTGGAAAACGATCTTCTGGCGCATTGAGAAGTTGCAATGCAATCAAAAATCCAATGATCATCATCAACCAGCCCAATGGCTTTTCAGCCGCTTCAAAAAGAAGATCATCCATCAATGTCTCAGTTTTATGTGCAACATATGAAGCAAACCCATGAATACGGCGCAATAAGAACTTTTGTAACATAAATGTCGCCAAAACAGCCACAAATGCTGAAATCCACCGCAACGATGGAATCTCTAAAAATGTCCATCCTGTAATGTAAAAAAGATAATCTTCCATCAAAACACCTTCACCTTCATTTCATTGACTTCAATCTGGCCACTGCCTATCGTTGAAAATGGAATACGCACCATACGCACAATGTTTACGCCTCTTACTGGGAGTTTTTATGGATAGTAGTCAATTAACCCAAACGATCAATAGCGATACCGCTCTCCATCAACTCATTGGACAACATGTTGAATACCTTCATAAACATTATGAGATTGTCGATTTACTCCTCGAAGAAAATCAAATCATTCTCTCGGCAGAAAGTGAAGAGGATTTGCAAGAAGATTGCTATGGACGCGCCCACCGCATGGTTCCCTGCCGGCTCAGTTTGCGTTTTCGTGATGAACATGGTCAACCGACACATATTTGGGATGAGCTTCTCTTCATCGACCGATCCTAATCAAGAACCCGCTGAAACAGGAGGGGAGTGCTCCCCCTCCAATGCTCCATTGTTACGCGCCCAGTGCCTCTCGCCATGCCAACAATAAGCGAAACTCTTCGTTACCCACAGGCATAGAAAGTTCCTGCTTGGCTTCACTTAATGATGCATGTGGATCAATATCATCCAACTCCAACATCAACTGATCAAACCCTTCAATCAAGTTTGGCACATCAACAAAGTTGCCCGAGCGAACCAGCGCTACAAAATGGTTCAAGACCGTACGGTCACTCACCCCTTGTGTTGCCGCGATCGCATCAATATCCATTCCCGATTTATAGAGCGAAAAAGTATAGATTTGCGCATCATTGGCAGGCGCTCCGCGGGCCATAAGTTTAGGAGCCCCTGTATTTTGCGTACTTCCGCTCGCGGCATCCGCATATTGATTCAGAGCGGATAAAAAGGCGTCGCCATACGATTCCAGCTTATGCTGCCCCATTCCACTAATCGTCGCTAAAATATCAAGATCACCACCACCACTCAACTGACTCATCTCAGTTAAAGCCACATCACTCAACAAAATATGTGGCGGCACATCTTCTGCATCGGCCAACTTTTCACGCACTTCAACCAGTTTGCGGAACAGTTTATCATTACGCCCTTGCGATAATCGCTTCAACTTGCGCTTCAAACCAGGTTGATACTTCGAGAGCGTGACCTGTTCGTGCTCTTTCAAAACAGTCTTCGCCTTTTTTGTCAAACTCAGCGCAGCTTTACGAGTAATATCCTGGGTTAAATAACCGTAATGAATTAATTGACGGAACACGCTGGTCCATTCATCACCATTCATCTCTTTACCAACACCGTGGCAACTCAGTCGATTATGGCCATTCTCTTTCACACGCGCATTGTTTGAGCCACGCAACACATCAATCACATAACCAAGTCCATAATCGCCCTTGACCGAACGCACCGCTTTAAGTGCCATCTCGACAATTTCTGTACCATCATAGGTTTCAGGGGGATCAAGACAGATGTCACAGTTTCCACATGAATCTCCAAACTCCTCTCCAAAATAACCCAACAGCACTTTTCTACGACAAGTCAGCGCTTCCGAAAGACCTACCATACTGTTCAACTTATGAACTTCGACACGGCGCTGATCGATACTTTCAACATTTTCAATCAAGCGACGAACAAGATTCACATCCCCTGAACCATAGAGAAGCAATGCTTCAGACTCTAAACCATCACGCCCTGCGCGCCCTGTCTCTTGATAATACGACTCAATACTTTTTGGCAAATCATGGTGAATCACAAAGCGAACATTGGGTTTATCGACCCCCATACCAAAGGCGATTGTCGCTACAATCACATTGACACGATCGCGCAAGAAATCATCTTGCACCTTTTCACGGCTACGCGCTGGCATCCCTGCATGGTAGGCCGCGGCACGAATACCATGACGCTGCAAATTGACCGCCAGATCTTCAACACGCTTACGCGACATACAATAAATAATACCCGAAGAGCCTTTCCAATCCTCAATAAATTGCAAAATTTGTGTCAACGGCTGGCGCTTTTCTGAAACCAAATAACGAATATTTGGACGATCAAAACTGGAAACAAAACAGCGGGCTTTGGTTAGTTGTAAACGCTCAGCAATATCAATTCGGGTGTGCTCATCCGCCGTTGCCGTCAAGGCAATCATCGGAACAGTGGGCATCGCATCACGCAACTCACCAAGACGCACATACTCCGGTCTAAAATCATGTCCCCATTGCGATACGCAATGCGCTTCATCAATGGCAAAAAGGGCAATTTCGATGGTCTCAAGGCGCTTCAGAAAGGCTTTGGTCAGCAGTCTTTCAGGCGCGACATAAAGAAGATCAAGCTCCCCTTTTTCAAATCGTTCAAGAATATCTTTACTCTCTGCGGCTTTCAGTGAGGAGTTGTAGTATGCAGCACGAACACCGCAACGCACCAAGGCATCAACCTGATCTTTCATCAACGAAATAAGCGGCGATACAACAATTCCTGTACCTGAACGAACCAATGCAGGGATTTGATAACAGAGCGACTTCCCTCCCCCAGTTGGCATCAAAACAAACGCATCTTTGCCATCCACCAGGTTGGTCACCACCTCCTCTTGCATTGAACGAAACTCATCATAACCAAAGACCTCTTTCAGCGTCCCTTTGATTTGATCTTTAATTTTCTTTGTTGCCATGCGTTATCCCACCTAAAAACATTATGACCGCCCATCGAACAAAACGACCTGCTTAGTTAGTACAACACACTTCTAAAACATTGGCAACTATTATATTCATAATCACAAATGGTTAAGGGCCATTTATCTATGTGCAATGGAATGCTTTAATTATATAGTTGGCCCATGTTAGAAACTATTTCCTCCTGGCTTTGGAGCCCGTTTTTGGTATTTATTTACCTACAACTGGGCGTTCTATTTTTAATTTTAACACGCGGCATCGTTTGGCGCGGCATCGTTTCCTCCATCAAACATATGCTTCGCAACCGTGAGGACGCCAAAGCTGCCCACCATGTTTCCCATCATCATGCCTTCTTTGCCGCACTCGCAGCAACAGTGGGCGTTGGTAACCTCGCAGGCGTAGGCACAGCCATTCATCTTGGCGGCCCTGGTGCCCTTTTTTGGATGTGGGTTTCGGCACTTCTGGGCATGAGCTTTCGCATGAGTTCGGTCTACTGGGCTGTAAAAATGGGCAAACATGTCGATGACAACGATCCCCACCTTTTTGCATCGCCGATGCTCTACATGGTTAAACTTCTGGACAAGCCATGGAAAGGGCTTGCAACGGGGCTTGCCATACTCCTCTTCGTCAATGGCATGGTGATGGCCAACATGATTCAATCAAACTCTGTAGCGCACGCCATGACAGGTGAAATAGGCAGTGCCAATTTCGGAATTGCCTTAATGATGGCGGGCATGGTTGGACTGGTCATTATTGGAGGCATGCAAAGCATCATCAAATTTGCAGCCACCATCGCACCATGGATGATTCTGGCTTATCTCGCCACTGGCTGGTTCATTCTCGCGTCAGACCCCATCAACACTCTCGAAGTGCTTGGTTCAGTCTTCTATTATGCATTCAATCCTTACTCCTTTGCAGGCGGCGTTATTGGATATACCATCATGCAAACCATGCAGTATGGTATATCGCGTGGCATCTTCTCACATGGCTCAGGCATGGGGTTTGCCGCTTTTTGGCAAGGTGCCAACCATGACCACCCATCACGCAGTGCTTTTTTGGCAGGTGCCGTTCCGCTGATTGATACGCTGGTCGTTTGTTCCACCACGGGCTTGGTCATTCTCTCTGCAGACATGTGGCTTGAGCGCACCGGTGCATTCTTAACCGTTTCATCGTTTCATTCATTTTTAGGTGAACCCAGCTTGGTGTTCATCACCTGCTGTCTGGTGGTCTTTGCCTTCACAACCATTATCAGTTGGGCCCACTTTGGTGAACGCTGTTTCCAATACCTTGGTGGAAAAAATGTTATGAACTTCCGTTGGCTCTTCGTCGCAGTATGCTTCATCGGGCCTTTTCTACCCCTCGTATCCCTTTGGGCATTGGGAGACATTATTATCGGCTGTATGATCTTGATTCACATGATTCCGCTGACCTATATTGTCATACGCCATCTTAACACGATGAAAAAAGATCTCCAGGATGGCATTGATCATCCGGGAATCTAACCCAGGAGCACGCACACATGAGTGATGATAAATCCGTCAACCGTTGTGAATGTATTAACAAAACCTTTGCGCAAATCAAAGCAGCAGCATCGACGCTGGATGAAGCGCAATCAAAACTCTGCGCTGGAGTTGAATGTGGAGGATGCCTCCCCTATTTAGAAATTTCTTTCAAAACCGGAGAAAATGCCTTTGCTGTTGACGATCCCCGCATAGAACAACGCTAATGACTCAATGACCGAATCGACAACGACTAATAAAAATAACATGCTGCTTAGCATTGCCTGCTTTATTGTTCTCATTGCAGGATTACAAGCGGCACAAACCATCATTGTGCCAATGTTGATGGCTCTACTGCTCATGTTTATCATGCTGCCAGGCATGCAAGCATTAATGCGGTACAAGGTTCCAACACCCTTAGCCATCACCGTTGTCATCTCGTTTTTTTTAATCATCACCGTCGGGCTCTTTGTCTTTGTCGGCAGCTCAATCACCCAATTCCTTAATAAACTTCCACTATTACAACAACAAATTCAGCAACAACTCCCTATATGGCTAAACCATCTGAGCCATTACGGCATTGAAATTTCGCCGAAAATCATCCTCTCATATATCGACCCAAGCGCGGCGATGCGGTTGGTAGCGGCAATTTTCACAGGGCTTGGCAACACCCTTGCCAATCTATTTTTTATTTTGCTACTGGTTATTTTACTGCTCTTTGAGAGCGCTGATCTTTCGAGTAAACGGGCCTATTTGGGCAAACATGCTCCCTCAAACGAATCGGTTCAATCCTTTGTCGAAAAAGTGAATCACTATCTTTTGGTCAAATTGGCAATCAGTGCCGCAACAGGAGGCTTGGTCGCATTATTGCTCTGGTTTTTCGGCCTCGATTATCCTCTTTTATGGGGACTCTTAGCTCTACTTTTCAACTTCATCCCAAATATTGGCTCCATTATTGCAGCCATACCTGCAATCTTACTTGCACTATTACAACTCGATGCACAAAGTGCGCTATTCATCACACTGGGCTATAGCCTCATTAACATCATCATGGGAAACATCATTGAACCTAAATTTATGGCGCAAGGGGTTGGCTTATCAACACTGATTGTCTTTATTTCACTGATTTTTTGGGGTTTTGTTTTTGGTCCCATAGGGATGCTTCTATCCATTCCACTCACCATGATTGCCAAATTGGCTTTAGAGGTCAGTGAACAAAGCCGATGGATTGCCGTTCTCATGAGCCCCCCCCTTCAACAACCCTAGGAAAAAATTGATAATGACACAGATGAAAAAATCGCTATGGCTACTATCGTTCGCACTCTTCAGCTTTATTCTTCAAAATTCAGCCCTTGCACAACGGAACGATTCGCAAGAGCAAGTTCATGTTCGCGTGCAACTTAAATGGTTTCATCAATATCAATTTGCGGGGTTTTATGCTGCAATCAAAGAGGGTTACTTCCATGATGCAGGGCTCACTGTTGAACTCATTCAAGGTGGTCCCACCATCAATCCTTCAGAGGTTGTGACCCATGGTGATGCGGAATTCGGCATTGGTAACTCAACCCTCTTAATTGACCATTACCATGGTATGCCCGTCGTCGCTGTTGCACCTCTTTTTCAACACTCACCCTTTGTCATCATTGCGAGAACAGATACAGGTATCCAAACCATTGAAGATCTAGAAGATAAAGTGTTGATGGCTGAGGAGCACTCCGCTGAATTAAACGCATATCTCCACAAGGCAAATGTCAACCTTGATAAGATCCATATCGTTCCACATACAGGAACAATCGAAAGCTTAAAACGCCAAGGAAATAGCGCTGTGGACGCAGCATCGGCGTACCTTTCATCCGAACCTTATGATGCCCGCGCAGCCAACATCGCGTATCAAATTTTCAACCCCCGTAATATCGACATCAACTTTTATGGTGATACGCTCTTCACCAATGCAACCTTTGCCGATGCACATCCTGAAACCGTTATAGCCATGCGCGATGCGCTTATTAAGGGATGGCAATATGCAACAACACACCATCAAGAAATCATCGAATATATTGCCACACAATATATGCCCATGGTGAGTCAAAAGCAGATGTTTTTTGAAGCACAGATTATCGATGACCTTATTGCTGCAGACTTTATAGAAATTGGATACATGAGCTACAAACGGTGGCAACACATCGCTGACACATTTGCCCAAGCCAGCATGCTTCCTGAGCATTATGACATCACGCCTATGATCTTTTCCAATGAAAGAGGGCTGCCAACATGGATTAAACAAACGCTGATCATTTTAGCGCTTTTATGCTTAATTGTTTTTGCGGTAGCCAGCCGTTTTTACAAATTAAACCGATCCTATTTGTCTGAAATTGTCGAACGAAAAAGGCTCGAAGAGAAGCTATTGGAATCGACGCGGCAACAGATTGAACACGAACAACATCGTCGTCTTGAGTCCTTAGGATTAATGGCAGGAGGCATCGCCCATGACTTTAATAATTTACTGGTGCCTATTATTGGAAACACTGAGATCCTAATTAGCAAGTGCAGTGACGAAAAGGCCAAGGCATCACTACTGCAAATTCTCAATGCCTCCAACCATGCAGCACTACTCTCGAAAAAAATGCTCTCTTACTCCGGTGCCGATCATGGAACGAACATTCTCTTGAGAATCGATGACTTTGTTCATGGTATGCGCCCATTGATCGTCGCCTCGGTTGATGCGCGTATCAATATCACCTGGGATATTCATCACCACACACTCCCCGAAGTATTTGTCGATGCTTCGCGACTTGAAGATATGATTTTAAATATCATCATCAATGGTGCGGAAGCAATGGAAAAACAACCTGATAAGCGGCTTTTTATCTCAATTATTTCACAAGATTTAGACCAAGATGCGATCGAACATGGATTATGCAGCGAGCAAGCGGAACCAGGAACATTTGTCTCGATAATCGTGCAGGACTTTGGCTCAGGGATGAGCAAAAATATCCTTGATAAGCTCTTTGATCCATTCTTTTCTACCAAATTTGCAGGCCGTGGTCTGGGCATGTCAACAGTGCAAGCATTCGTACAACAACATCATGGCATTGTGCACATCAATACGACCGATGATAACAGCCAGCATGGAACAACGGTGATGGTCTCATTACCTGCCGTCATTACATTAGCAGAATCTGAAAACGATCTCCTTATCGACCAAAATAACACTCGACATCACCAGAACGATCCACAACCAAGTCTAAATGATAAGCCTGTACAAACAGCGCTAAAATCTATTCAAGGTCGCTGTGTGCTTCTTGTCGATGATGACGAGATGGTTCGGTTAGTCACAGAAACACTGCTCAACAATAGGGGTTGTACAACGCTATCTGCGGTTAACGGAGAAGATGCAATTGATGTATACAAGCAACATTCCAATCAAATTGATCTGGTCATTCTTGATATGATGATGCCCATCATGAATGGGGCACAATGTTTAATTAAACTCAAAGAGATCAATCCTAGGGTCAAAATTATTGTCTCATCAGGCTTTGCAGAAAATGAAGTTTATGAAAGCTTTGATAAACAACAAGTCAGCGCACTATTGCCCAAACCTTTTCAAAGCGCAGACCTTGTGAAAGTCCTCGAGCAAGCGCTCAATCAATAGGATAACATTTTAAGATTGAGTCCCAAACCTGCTGTAAATTCGCTGTCAGTTCGGGCATCGTCATTTGATGCTACGCACCTTTGCCTCAGCATGAATCGCCCCGAATTCATCGGAGGCTGTTTTATCTGAGTCGTCATGCTGCTTTTTGATACTCAGTTTGTCGATAGTAAAGCTCTTCATACTCACATGGCGGCATATCGCCAAGTGGTCGCATGATTCGCCGATTGTTGAACCATTCAACCCAAATCAGGGTTGCCCGCTCCACATCATCCACGCCTCGCCAAGGCCCTTCTTTATGAATGACTTCG
>PEAA01000004.1:0-40803 GCA_002753275.1 Zetaproteobacteria bacterium
TGCTGATTGATGATGATGATTTGGTGCGTGCAGTGGTGGCAACAAGGTTAAAATCGTTGGGTTGTTACTATGTGGAGGCGGGCAATGGTGAAGAGGGGCTTGAGCGTTATCGGCAAGAGAAGTCTGCAATTGATGTGGTTATTTTGGATATGTCGATGCCTGTGATGGATGGGGCGGAATGTTTTGAACAGTTGCGTAAGATTAATCCTGCCGTGAAGGTTATTCTATCCTCAGGTTACAGTGAACGCGATTTGGTAGAGCGTGTCGATTCAACTTTGCTCTCGGGCCATCTCCATAAACCGTATGAAATGGATGCGCTCAAACGGGTGTTGAATAAGGTATTAAACCAAGGTTGATCTAAATCACTATATTCCTGTAGTGATTCATGACGATGGCAAGCGATCTATGGCCAGCACGAATAGTCTGACTTATTCAGAGCATTCCTAAACATGATGGCGGTTCGTGGAATGGTCGCATCACTTCTGGATTGCGCGTCAAGCCTGCAATGACGGTGATTTATTGATGGCGTTTTTGGCGTTTGTTGTGTGTGCCGGTGGTTAGCTTGGCTTGTGTTGGCGTTGTGCCAAGTGCGGTGTTGATCACGCCCATTTTGTAGCGGCCATCGGAGTAAGGCTTGAGAAAGCCCGGCATTTTGCGATCACCATGTTTCATCAAATCGTGAATCATGGTGGCGCCAATCCGGTTGATTTGCGTCGGGTGTTGTTCTGCCAGGTGTTGGAAGAGGTATTCAGCCAATCGCTCCAGTGAAATCTTCCAGGTGCTTTCAGTTTGTGCGTACAACCATTGGCTGAAGGCGTAAAAATGACCAAAGACATCGCCATCATGCCACAGCAGTGGCAGCGTCTCTTTGAAGTTGCCTCGGTTGTAGTAAAGGTCCCAAAAGCGAGCAAATCGTTTTATCTTTTGCATGGTATGAAAGTCGATCTGATGGTTTTGCAAAATGTCATAAGGGGGTTGATCGGAATAGACCATGCCAAATTGATCATCATGACGGTGGAGCGAAGTGCCTGAGAGCTTTTTCAAAATACCAATCTGAATTTCAGAGTGGCTGAGGGCATAGAGTTCATTTAAGCCATTGGCAAAGCTCTCGATGGTCTCACCCGGTAGCCCAACAATCAGATCAAGGTGCATGTGGGCCTGCGTTTGTGTATCCAAAAATGTGATGTTGCGATCGATATTCTCCCGTTTGAGCGGGCGCGAGATGCGCTCGGCAACGGTGGCGTTGAGCGTTTGGATACCAATTTCAAGTTGCAGCGCACCGGCTGGGAATTGTGCCAAACGGTTTTTGAGTGCTTCGGGAAAGTGGTCAGGGATCACTTCAAAATGAAGGAAATAGGGCGCACTTTTGCTAAGAAAAAAATCGAGCAGCTGCCCCGCGATCTTGATATTGAGGTTAAAGGTTCGATCAATAAATTTGAAGTTTCTTGCGCCGCGTTGCCACAATTTTTCCAAGATGATGCGTAGGTGTTCGGTCTCAACATTGCGAACCTGATTGGCGATCGATGAGAGACAAAATTCACAACGAAAGGGGCAGCCGCGCGAGGCTTCAATGTAGATATAGCGATGGGCAATATCTGCATCGCTATAAAAATCATAAGGAAGTGCAAGGGTCGCCATATCGACAGGCGCGGCATGAATGGTCGTTTGGGTGGGGACGATGCCTGCAAGTAGCGTTTGAGCAAGCTGATAAAAAGCGAGATCTGCTTCACCCTGAATGATGTAATCGACATGGGGAAATTCGATGCGCAATGGGTTGTAGCTCACCTCGGGGCCTCCGATGATGAGATGCGTTTGCGGCGAGACCTTTTTAATGATTTCCGTCAAGATGGCACATTCGCGCACATTCCAGATATAGACGCCAATGCCAATAATTTTGGGATTTCTGGCCACAATCTTTTCCGCAATATCTTGTAAGGCATCATTGATGGTAAACTCCATGATCTCCGTCTCACCTTGCAGATGTTGCATGTTGGCATAGAGATAACGCAGCCCGATAGCCGTATGGGCAAAGCGGGCGTTGAGTGTGGTGAGAAGGATGGTCGGTGAGTTGTTTGTGCTGGCCAAGGTATTAGACAATGGGGGTTGATCCGGAAAGCCCCATGGTCTCTGCAGGGTCGAGTTCCGATTGAAAAATGTCGACCATTTCCGAGGCATCATCACTGTTTTTAAAACGCGCAAGGTGGATGATGGCATCCCCTTCATGCACCAGCGGAAGATTGGTTCGCCCTATAATGATGCCAGTGTTGGGAGCTGTAATTGAAGTTTGATTACTACCGTAAGGATCTGCAATGTAACCGAGTGTATCCCCTTTTTTAACATAGCCCCCCAATTTTACAGTGAGGCGTAAGATGCCACTTTGCGGCGCACGAATCCAAAAATTGGATTGCACCACGGGTGTTGTCGGTTTGGTGGCGCGGCTGCTTTTGCGACTTTTACTTTGAGTCAGCATACCGATTTCACGCATCACATTGACAATGCCGCGTACCCCCGCACGAATGCTGACTTCATCAAAGCGCAGCGCTTCACCCGCTTCATAAACCAGCCAGGGGATACCCAGAGCGACAGCCGCTTCACGAATGGTTCCAGGGCGAAGCGAGGCATCAATGATGAGGGGGGCTTGAAAGGCTTCGGCAATTTTCATGGTTGGTTCATGGGTTAAGCAGGCACGAATTTGCGGAAAGTTATCGCGGTGGACCGCCGCAGTATGGAGATCGATTCCATGGGTCGATTTGCTGACAATCTCTTGCATAAACAGATTGGCAAGTCGCGCAGCCAATGAGCCTTTATCAGAGCCGGGAAATGAGCGGTTCAGATCTCGACGATCAGGAAGGTAGCGACTCATGTGAATGAATCCATAGA
Source organism: Zetaproteobacteria bacterium (assembly GCA_002753275.1). Lineage (GTDB taxonomy): Bacteria > Pseudomonadota > Zetaproteobacteria > Mariprofundales > Mariprofundaceae. The sequence continues at coordinate 2,881 of PEAA01000004.1, forward strand.
CATTGACAATTGGTATGGCAATAAGGGTGCCGCGAATTTGCGCCATCGCTTTGAGCCCTACCAAGCGGCGGATAATCTCAATGCCATTGATCTCATCGCCATGAAGTGCTGCGCAAACAAGCAGGCATGGACCATTTCTTTTCCCACGAATCACATGGATCGGCATGTGAAGATCGGAGTGGGTGGAGAGTGGTGGAAGCGGGAAATTGATGATTTCACGGCTGTTGGGCGCAATCACCCGGTTGCCAATTGAAAATTCCGGATTCATCCTTTACCTCGGGTGCTGATGCCAGATTGCTTGGCATTTTTTTCGATGAATTGAATGATCATGCCTGCGACATCTTTGCCGGTTGCGCGCTCGATCCCTTCGAGTCCCGGCGAGGAGTTAACCTCCATCACAACAGGGCCATGGTTGGCGCGTAAAATATCGACCCCTGCGACATTGAGTCCCATGATCTTTGCAGCACGAACGGCCGTTGCTCGTTCTTGTGGCGTGATACGAATCAGTTCAGCCGTGCCACCGCGGTGGAGGTTGGAGCGAAATTCGCCCTCTTTTCCCTGGCGTTTCATGGCCGCAACCACCTTGTCCCCAATGACAAAACAGCGGATGTCGGCACCGCCTGCCTCTTTGATAAACTCCTGAACCAAGATGTTTACATTGAGCCCCATAAACGCCTCAATCACACTCTCCGCCGCCTGTTTGGTTTCAGCAAGCACTACGCCAATGCCTTGGGTTCCTTCAAGAAGTTTGATCACCAAGGGGGCGCCGCCGACTGTCTTGATGAGATCCTCGACATCATCAGGGTTGCGGGCAAAGCCAGTGATGGGCAGACCGATCCCTTTGCGGGCCAATAGTTGCAACGAACGCAATTTATCGCGTGAGCGGGTGATGGCGACAGATTCATTCAAAGGGTAAACACCCATCATCTCAAATTGACGCAAGACCGCGGTGCCATAGAAGGTGACCGATGCACCAATACGGGGAATGACCGCGTCAAATCCTTCGATGTTTTCACCTTTGTAGTGAATCGAGGGGTTGAGTGAAGTGATGTTCATGTAACATCGAAGATGATCGACGACTTGCACTTCATGACCGCGAAGCTTGGCCGCTTCAACGAGGCGTTTGGTAGAATAGAGCCGTGCATTGCGACTCATGATGGCGATTTTCATGTTGGTTCCTTGGTCTATTTTTGCGAAATGATTTGCGGTTTGCCCAGTAGATAAGCGTGTTCGGGATCGATTGTAAACTGTCCATGCATGGCTGTGCGTCCCAATAGCATACGGAACTTCATGGTTTCACGGTTGCAGAGCGTCATTTCAATGGTGCGATGGATGCCGCCCAAAAAGAGCGTGGTTGAAATGACAGGACGAAGTTCTGTGTGTCCACCTGAGTCGGTCACATTGCGTTCATCGATTAAATTGGCGATACAATATTTGACGCGGATGTTGTCATGTTGGAATGGGTGGATGGCAAAGCGGACTTTTTGCACGCCATCTTCGCTAAAACGCTCCAGATCAAAGGTGTGCAGGGCGGAGCTTCGCGCCCCTGAATCTATTTTTGCTTTGATGGCTTGAATGCCAAGATCTGGCAGCGCAACCCACTCGCGCCAGCCAAGCATCACTTTATTCATAAGGACTCTCCTTGGGGGTAGAGATATGTTCATGTTTAATATGAATGTCCCGTTGTGGATAAGGAATGGTGATGTTGGCCGTTTTAAAGGCGCGCCAGATGGCAAGGTTGATCTCTGAGCGCACGCTTCCCAAACCATTTTCAGGGTCCAGAACCCAGATGCGTAATTCAAGGGTGATGCCGCTATCGGCAAATTCAATCAGCCGTGTTTGTGGAATGGGTTCATTCAATACTCTTGCCGATGCATGCGCACATTCAAGCATTAATGCCATCGCCTCTTCAGGATCATCATCATAACTGATTTGAATACGGATTTTCATGCGGATGTCGTGATCGGAATAGCTCCAGTTGACCACTTCGGAAGTGATAAGGTTTTCGTTGGGAATCAAGGTTTCAACTCCATCACGATCGCGAACGACAATATAACGGGCACGCAGCTCTTGTACCCAACCAAATTTATCACGCACGCTGATGACATCCCCCGGTTTGATTGAGCGGTCAAAGAGCAAGATAAATCCGCTGATGAAATTGCTGCTGATGCGTTGGAGTCCAAAACCAATGCCGACTCCAACAGCCCCCCCGAATACTGTGAGTGAAGTCAGATCAATGCCTGCCGCATTGAGTGCCGTTAAAATGGCAATGGTGAGTAGTGAAAATTTACTGAATTTGACCAGTGCAACCTGCACGCTGCTACTGAAGTGGATCGATTTGGTCACTTGCGATTCGATAAAGCGGGAGAGCCACAGTGCTAAAATCCAAAAGAGTATAATGGTGAGTAGAAGTTTGATGATCAGCAGGATGGAGATGCGCACTTCACCAAAGTGAAAGGCGATCGAATCGAGTGACAGTAATACATCGGGAAGCCAGCCCAAAAGGTGCATGGCAAAGATGATCCATACGGTGGTGCTGATAATATTTTCCCAAGCTTTGACCAAAGGGCTTGGCGTTAGCCCTTTGCGTAGAAGGTAGATGGCAATACGAATACCCGCGAGCGCCAGCATGAGCGGTGTTGCGATGTTGAGCAGGTCGGTCTGCCACGCAAAGTGGCTGAAGATTGCTTTTCCAATGAGGGTCAGCATCAAAATGGAGATGGGAAATTGGATGCGTTGCAAACTGCTATATGAGAATTGGCGTAGTCGATGTGCTTCAGGATGCGGGTCGGGAGAGAGACGCTGCATGAAGCGATTGATGGCGGTTGCAAAAAGAATGGCGACAGCAATGATGCTGACTTGCCACCAGAATTGTATCTCAGAGGTTCGGCTGAACCAGAGGTCAATGGTTGATTGAATGTCTTGCAATGTGAAACACCTCTTTGGATGTTGATGAAATGATCATCACGCCATAATTAGCGAAAACTAGGGGGGATTGCACTTTTGGTCGAGGATGATGTGATTTTTGTTCAAATAGATCTCAAGCATGTCGCAGCGGTGGAATTTGCACTGATTTATTTTTTGCAATTAAATTTCAAGGGGCTATAGTTCCGAATCTTTGAAAGTGGGCTGCGGCCCGCTTTTTTTATTTTGGATTGGCTGTTTTGTAAGAGGGGCGTTTGGTGACCATAGAAGAGAAAATTGCGGCGTTGGTATTGCCGATTACCCGTGAACTTGGTCTGGATCTGCTGCGTGTGCGCAGTGGGCGTGTGGTGCAGGTGATTGTTGATCGCAAAGGTGGTGTGGACGCCGACTTGTTGGCGGCGGTGAGCCGAGGATTGTCTTTGCAGCTGGATGTTGAAGATTTGATTCATGGCGAATACCGGCTGGAAGTGGCATCGCCTGGGCTTGATTGGAAACTCACAACAGCGGCGGATTTTGAGCGTTATCAAGGCGCGCAAATTTCGGTGCGATTTAAGGACTTTGGCGAATTGGAAGGCGAGAATGTTGGCATAACTGCCGATGGTTTTGTACTTAAAGATCATCAGGGAGAGTTGCATCAAATCGGTTTTGATGAGCCCGAGCGAGTGATTCGGACGGTGAACTTTAAAAAGAGTAAAGATCCTCGTCCAAAGCGGAAGAATAAATCATAGAGGTTGGTAGATAAGATGGGGATTGAGATTTTACATGTGGCTGATGCTGTAGCTCGAGAAAAATCCGTTGACCGTGAATTGGTATTGGAAGCTTTGGAGCAAGCATTAAAAACTGCGGCGCGACGCACTTATGGTGATAAAATTGTTGAGGCGCGTATTCAGCGTGTCAATGGTGATATTCAATTGTCGCATGTGCGTAAGGTTGTGGAAGAGGTTGTTGATGCAACCAATGAGTTGACTTTGGAAGAGGCGAAAGCCATTGATGCCAATGCAGAGATCGAAAGCCTCATTAAATCACCCTTGCCACCGATTGAGTTGGGTCGCATTGCCGCGCAAACGGCCAAGCAGGTGATCAATCAAAAGATTCGTGAGGCGGAGCGTGAACGCGTGGTTGCTGAGTATGAGCACCGTGTGGGTGAGATTATTACCGGTATTGTGAAGCGTGTTGAGCGTGGTAATGTCTATGTGGATTTGGGCCATGGTGAAGCGGTGATGTACCGTGAAGATCAACTGCCGCGTGAATCGTACCGTCAAGGGGATCGTGTGCGTGCCTATTTGCGCGAAGTGCGTAATCAGCCGAAAGGCCCATTGCTCTTTTTATCGCGTTCAGATGCGGGAATGGTTTTGAAACTGTTTGAGCAAGAGGTTCCTGAAATTGAAGATGGCGTGGTGGTGATCCAAGGCATTTCACGCGATCCTGGTTCGCGCAGTAAAATCGCCGTTGCTTCTACCGATTATGGTGTCGATCCTGTTGGTGCATGTGTCGGTTCTCGCGGTTCTCGCGTTCAGGCGATTGTAAATGAGTTGCATGGTGAGAAGATTGATATTATTGAGTGGACTGAAGATGTTGCCACTTTCATTATCAATGCATTGGCGCCAGCTGAAATTGAGCGTGTTGTGCTTGATGAGGCGAGTAAAACGATTGAAATCGCAGTCAATGAAGAGAACCTTGCCGTGGCGATTGGCCGCCGTGGTCAAAATGTGCGTTTGGCATCAGAGTTGAGTGGCTGGAATATTGAGCTGATGACCAGTGGCGAAGAGAAGCAGAAGCGGATTGAAGAGGCGGATGCAACCATTGAGATCTTTAAAGCAATTTTAGATATTGATGAAGATTTTGCTGCATTTTTGGTGGGCGAAGGCTTTTTATCGCTTGAAGATATCGCCTATTCAGCACTTGAAGATATGGTGGCGATTGAAGGGCTTGATGAGGATGTGGCCTCTGAGTTGCAAAACCGTGCCCGTAATGCGCTGCTTGATAAAGCGTTGCAAGCCAGTGCTGATGAACAGGCGGAGCCGACCCTTGAGTCATTGCCTGGCATGACCAACGATCTCGTTAGTCAATTGGAGCAGTTTGAGGTCTATACCGTTGAAGACTTGGCCGATGCAGCGGCCGATGAGTTGGCAGAGCTGCAAGGGGTGACTTCTGATGAGATCAATGCGTTGATTCTGGCAGCGCGTGAAGCCAGTGGCTGGTTTGACGACTGATCCATTGCTAGAGCGGCAGGCTCAGTCGGAGCAAGTTGTGCCATCGGTTCAGGCAGTTGAGCGGCAATGTTTTATTTGCCGTTCAAGTTTGCCCAAGGGTGAGATGTTGCGTTTGGTTGTTGATGAGAGCGGTGTGATCTGGACTGATTTGTTGCATAAAGCTGGAGGCCGTGGCTTCTATCTTTGCATGGAATCGAAGTGTTTGAAGTCGTTGAATGATAAACGGCTGGGCGTGTTGAAAAAAAACTTTGCCGTAGTGTTGCCGCAAGCGGTGTCGCTGTTGACGCGAATTGAAGAGGCTTTGCTAATGCAGATTCGCCAGCGGTTGTTGCAGTTAAAAGCGGAGGCGTGCATGGGGCGAGATGCGGTCATGCATCAAATGTGGAAGCGGGGACATCTGTTGATTCTGTTGGCAGATGATGCAGGGGAGGCGTTGCGTCGGCAGGTTGTCGATGCAGTGCAGAAGCGTCAAGAGAGCGGTCAGTGTGCGTCGATTTGTCACACCTTGCCGACTGAAATGATGGCGAATATTTTTGAAAGAGATACACTTTCAGTGATTGGTTTGAAGGTGTCAAAGCAAACAGAAAAACTGAAGAAACATTGTGTCTGGTACGGATGCATGAAAAAGAATCAGGAATTAAGGTAGATCATGTCGAATAAACGCGTCCTAGAATTGTCGAAAGAGTTGAATGTTGAGATTGCTGAAGTATTACGAGCGGCCATTACCAACGGTATTGTGGTCACAGGTCCAACAACGGTTCTGACTGACGAGGACATTACTAAAGTAAAATGGGCGTTGAAATCGCCTCAAGATCGTGTTGTTACGCCAACTTCGGCGACCAAAACATTGACGCTTAAGCGTCCAGTTGCGGGTGGTTCGCGTGCAACAGAGGCGAAACCGACATCGAGCAAGGGTGTTGAAGTGGTTGATCGTCGTCGTAGACCTGTGGTGTCCACTCCCACTCCGACGAAAGATCCGGCAACCATTGCGCGAGAAGCGCAACAACAGCGTGCCAAGGCGGAAGCTCTGGCTGCGGAAGCCGCAGCAGCAGAACGCAAAGCCGCTGCAGTTTCGACGGCAACGGTGGATAAAAAAGAGGTGAGATCTGAGCCTTCACCTGAGCCTATTGTGGATGCTGCTAAAGTGGATGCTGAGCCTAAAATCACCGTTTCTGAAACGGTAAATGTATCTAAGCCTGTTGTGGAGAATGCGTCTAAAGTTGTGATCGAGCGAGCCTCAACGCCAGAGCCCGCTGCACCTGAGAAAAAGGTGGTAAGAAAATCACCCGCTGAAATGGCTGCGGAAGCGATTCGTGCCAACAAAGAGGCGGCAACTGCGAAGAAAATTGAGAGCAATCGTGCACAGCGAGCGAGAAATGAGCAGCGCAATAATGCTTCAACGCCATCTGCCACCGATCGTCCTGCGGGGAATCGTCCTGCGGGGAATCGTCCGGCAGGGAATCGCCCAGCAGCAGGAAATCGTCCGCAACGCACGGATGGTAACAATCGCCCTCAAGGAAACCGTGCTGCAAGTTCGGCTCGTCCAGATCCGCGTAGCAATACGCCTGCAAACAATACGGGACCACGCACAACCATTCGTGGAAACTTGTCTCTGGAAGCAATTCGTAAAATTAAAGACAAAGCACCGCGATCAACAGTCAAAGAGCTCGAAAAAAATATTGGTCAAGAGCGCGCTGCGATGAAACGCCGCGCAGCAGGTAACCGGAATCAAGGCAATGCGGCAGGGGCAGGGAACAATGCGAGCCGTCCACCGCGTCAAGACAACAGTGCGGCAACCACGCAAAATCGTGGCCAGTCTGTTTCAATTTCCCCCGATGCAGCAGCGTTGTTGGCGGCAAACAGTGCGATGGATGCGGCACCTAAACGCTTAGGTGCAGGCGCGGCAGCTAAAACAGCCACGCCAATGAATAAAGTTCCTCGCCGTCGTTTAACGCCAGCGGAGAAGGCTGCGAAGCGTGAATATGATTCAAAACGCCATGTGGTGATGACTGAAGATCAAGAAGATCGTATGGCGCGATTGGCTAAGGGTAAACGCAAGAAGAGCCGCTCCATTGGCAAAGATGATGAAGATTTTGTGATTCGTGAAGTTGAAATTACTGATCCAATTTTGATTTCAACCTTGGCAAGTCGTATGGCGATTAAAACGGTTGATGTTTTAAAAGAGACGATGGGTATGGGATTGATGGCAACGGCCAATGATTTCATCGATGGTGAAACTGCGGTGTTGATCGTTGAAGAGCTAGGGCATAAAGCCAAGTTGATTGATGAATCACAAGTGGAGCATGTCTTGGTTGATGATGCTTCAGATGAAGAAAACTTGAAAGAGCGGCCTCCAGTCGTTGTGGTTATGGGCCATGTGGATCATGGAAAAACCTCGATCTTGGATGCGTTGCGTAAAGCGACTGTAGCCGCAGGTGAAGCGGGGGGAATCACGCAGCATATTGGTGCCTACATGGTGAAACTGGATGGTGGCGAGCGCGTGGTCTTTATTGATACGCCTGGCCATGAAGCCTTTACCGGATTGCGTGCCCGTGGTGCGAAGATGACCGATGTGGCGGTGTTGGTTGTGGCGGCTGATGATGGTGTCAAACCACAAACGATCGAAGCCTTGAATCATGCACGAGCGGCCGGTGTCCCCTTGATTGTGGCAGTTAATAAGATGGATAAAGAGGGTGCTGATCCTGAAATGGTGAAACGCCAACTTGCTGATCACAATGTGATTTCAGAAGATTGGGGTGGTGACAGTATCTTTGTGAATGTTTCGGCAAAAACAGGGCTTGGTTTGAATGAGCTGCTTGAGATGCTGGCATTGCAAACAGAGATCTTGGAGCTTAAAGCGGATCCAACCCGTCGTGGTCGTGGTGTGGTGATTGAGTCGCGTCTTGATAAGGGGCGTGGTCCGGTTGCAACGGTACTGGTTCAGAATGGTACCTTCTCGAAAGGTGATATTGTTGTGGTGGGTGAAGTGACTGGGCGTATTCGTGCGATTGTCGATGAAAACAGTGTGCAACATCGTACGGCGGGGCCATCGATTCCATTTGAGTTGCTTGGGCTTGAGAGTGTGCCTGAAGCTGGGCAAGAGATTGTTGCCGTTGAGAATGATCGACAGGCTCGTGAAATTATTTCGTACCGTAAAGAGCATGCACGCCGCGAAAAAGAGAAAGCGCATACGCGTAGCAGTTTTGATGAACTGTTTGCCGATGCGAAGAGTGATATGGCGGAAGTCCCTGTTGTAATTAAAGGGGATGTAACAGGTTCTGTAGAAGCAATGGCGGAATCCTTGATTAAAGCGGGTACCGATGAAGTGAAGGTGAAGGTTGTTCATCGTGCGATTGGTGGTATTACCGAATCGGATGTAATGCTTGCCGCCGCTTCAAAATCGATTGTGATTGGTTTCAATGTGCGTCCATCGGCCAAAGCGAAAAAATTGGCAGAAACGGAAGGGGTCGAGATTCGTTTCTATCGTGTGATTTATGATGCCATTGATGATATTAAGGCTGCAATGGCGGGTCAATTGGCACCGAATCAAGTGGAGAAAGTCATTGGCTCTGCAGAAGTGCGTGATGTCTTTACGATTCCGAAGATTGGTGCGATTGCCGGTAGTTATGTTACCGATGGTTATATTGTGCGTAATGCGCGTGTGCGTGTGTTGCGTGATGATATCCTCATCTATGAAGGCAAATTGGCCTCGCTCCGTCGCTTTAAGGATGATGTGAAAGAGGTGAAAACAGGCTATGAATGTGGTATCGGCGTTGAGAACTTCAATGATGTGAAAGCAGGGGACTCCTTTGAATTTTACATTATTGAAGAAGTGGCAGCGACGCTATAACGATGGCTGGAAGCCGTTCAAAAGTAGCTCACGGTTCGGCACATGGGCGCTTGCATAGTGATTTGCAGCGCCTGCTCTGTGTATTAATGCAGCGTGATATGGATGATCCTACGCTGCAAGGGTTGAGTGTTACACGACTGGAGCTTGCCAAGTCCAATGATGTGGCGAAAGTCTATATTCATCGGATGGGTGAACATGATCCAAAAGCGTGCATTCAACGCTTGCAGCGATTAACGCCCCATTTTGAACATGAGTTGAGACAAGCGATGTCAAAACGAAAGATGCCATCACTGCACTTTTACTGGGATGATGCATTTGATGCCAGTTCATTGGTGCTTGATACGCTTCGCTCTCTGCGCGAGTAACGCGTTCTATTTTGCAACCAGCATTGATTAGATCATCACATTCATTGCCCACGACAGTGTGGCAGCGTGTTTGGCGCATGTGCCAGGAGGCTCAAGGTGTGGTGCTGTTGGTTCATGAGCGTCCTGATCTTGATGCCATTGGCTCTCAATTGGGGCTCTATTATTTATTGAAATCATTCGATATTCCTGTGCAGATGTACAGTAAGGACCCTGCACCAAGAATTTCACATTATCTTATCGGTTCTGATTTGATTCATAGTGGCGATCAAGGAGCTGCTGTGGTCGATGGTTGTGACCTGTTAATTTCGCTTGATTGTGGCTCAAAAGGGAGATTGTCGCTCTCTTCTGAGATGTTTGAGGGGCGGAAGTTGATCAACATTGATCACCATGCCAGCAATCGAAATTTTGGTGATGTCAATGTCGTTGATGCCAGTTTTTGTGCCACAGGTGCTTTGATTTACGATATGATATGCAGCTTGAATTTACCGATTTCAAGCGCATGTGCATCGGCGCTTTTTGCAGCGATTCTGACCGATACCCACCGTTTTTATAAAGCGGATGCTGCTGTTTTCCGGATGGCTGCAGATTTGATTGACCATGGCGCTAACAGTTCGCTGGCGACGGAAGAGATTTATGGCCGTGTGAGTGAAAATCAATTGCATCTTTTGCAAGAGAGTCTACAAACACTAAAAATTCGTGATCAAGGGTGTTCCTCTTGGATTACGGTTGATGCAGCAATGATGCAGCGGTGTGGCGTAGATTATGAAGATACTGAAGGTCTCATTGATTATGCACGCAATATTGATGGTATTAAGGTGGCTGTTTTTATGCGCCACGATGCGGTTGATGTCTGGAAAGTGAGTATGCGTGGTCAAGGTTACAATGTGAGTCGCATTGCCGAGTCGTTGGGAGGGGGAGGGCATCTCTATGCTGCAGGCTGCACGATGCATGGTTCCCAAGAAGAAATTTGTGCGATTTTACAGATGAAAGTGAGAGCATTACTCGAGGAAAATGTGTGAATGATGCAAGCAGATATGCTTAGTTCTGGCCATGATATCGATATGAAAAAAGAGGGCTGTTCTGGAGTTGTTTTTTTAGATAAGCCTTTGGGTTGGAGTTCTCGTCAAGCTGTGAATGAAATGGTTCGCCTTTATTCACCAGGTATGCGCAAGTCGGAGCGAATTAAAGTGGGCCATGCTGGGACGCTTGATCCGCTTGCGACAGGAATGCTTCCTATCCTTTTAGGAGAGGCGACCCGCTTTGCCTCGCTGGGACTCAATGCTGAGAAAAGTTATCAGGTCACTTTTGATCTCTCGATGCAGAGTGATACACTAGACTTGGAAGGCGAAGAAGTTGCTCGCTTTGAACATCAGCCTACGGTCGAAGATTTGCAACAAGTGCTTAAAAGCATGCTTGGTTCCCAACAACAGGTGCCACCCATCTATTCGGCCATTAAAATTGATGGGAAACGCGCCCATGCGATGGCCCGTTGCGGTGAAACGGTGCAACTGGATGCGCGTGACATTGAGATTTATGAATTACTCTTGAATGATTATAGTTATCCGATGGTTTCGTTGCGTGTGCGCTGCTCAAAAGGAACTTATATTCGTGCCTTGGCGAGAGATATTGGCGAAAAACTCTCTTGTGGTGGCTGTGTGACAGAATTGCGTCGTACCAGCACAGGGGGATGGCCAGAAGCGGTAATGTTAAGCCTTGATGAGATCAAGGCGGCTCCGAACTTGGCCGTTGTTCCTATCCGACAATGGTTGCGCGATGTGGTGGAATTGCCCGTGGATGCAGAAGCTGCCAAGCGTTTTTTACATGGTCAACGCATCCAGTGTGATATTTCTGTCCCTGTTGACAGCGAATGTGAAGTGCAGGTTTATTGTGGTGATGTTTTGTTGGGATTAGGGTTGTTAAAGCGTGGGGTGCGTAGAATGGTTTTGCACCCTGAGCGTATTTTGCCGTCAGCTCAAAGCCATTTTCATGCAGTTGCTAAGGGGTGTTCGAATGGATGATAAATTTCAATTTCCTGCCAAAACGATATTGATGTTGCTGCTGCTTACTTTTGCGACTTCAAGTACAGCATGGGAATTTTTTGGCAATCAATCAAATCAGATCAATGGTGTAAAGGAGCGTATAATGAATATACCTAAAAAAGCCCCGCAAGCGGGTGAGAGCCAAGTCCCTGAAGGGAATCATATTCAAATAGAGACTGAATATGGCAAGGTGATGATTGAGCTATACCCTGATGTGGCGCCCAATACGGTTGCAAACTTTAAAACACTCGCTGGGATTGGTTTTTATGATGGATTGAAATTTCATCGCGTGATTGCGGGCTTTATGGCTCAAGGTGGCGATCCTGATGGCAATGGCACCGGTGGCCCAGGATACAAGGTGAAGGCTGAATTTAGTCAGCAGAAACATATTCGTGGTACGGTGGCTATGGCGCGATCTGCAAACCCTGATTCTGCGGGTAGTCAGTTTTATATCTGCTTTGAACCACAGCCGCATTTAGATGGTCAATATACGGTCTTTGGGCAAGTGATTGATGGTATGGATGTTGTGGATCAGATTAAGGTGGGCACTTTGATGACTAAAGTGAGTGTGTTGCCTTAAAAAAGCGCAGATCTATGCATAGATCCAAAAAAGGGGGCGGTGAAAAACGCTCCCTTTTTTCGTTATGCGCAAGCGAGTTTGTTTTGCGTTAGGGTAACAATAGCCCAACCACAGCGCCTGTTAAGCATGTGGTGAGGGTTCCTGCGAGAATGGATTTCATACCTAGTTGGATGATTTCCGATTGACGCTGGGGGATAAGTGCACTTAAACCGCCAATCATGATTCCTAAACTGCCAAGATTGGCGAAACCACATAAAGCATAGGTCATGATGATTTTTGAATGCTCGCTGAGCGCATCTTTTGGGAGCGCTGCCAATTGCAGGTAGGCCATAAACTCATTGAGAATGGTTTTGGTTCCCATGAGTGAGCCCGCAGTGGTTGCTTCACTCCAAGGAATTCCAAGCAGCCAAACCAGTGGTGCCATGCACCAGCCTAGCATCCGCTCCAAGCTTAATGGCGCTTCATTGACATTGGGAAGTTGCGTTAGGAGAAGGTTACACAGATGCACAAGTGCAATCAGTACGATCAACATGGCGATGACATTGGCCAGTAATTTTAAACCATCAAGGGTTCCTCGGGTGATGGCATCGATGCTGCTTGAGGCGGAAGTACTGTTGTGAAGGGTTGCCGAGGTTCCGTTGTTTGAAATGTTGGGAATCATGATGAAGGCGATCATGATGGCAGCGGGAGCCGAGATGAGCGAAGCTGTCAAGATGTGTCCCATCGCATTGGGAATGACATGCCCTAAAATAGCGGCATAAAGTGCCATCATGGTTCCGGCAATGGTGGACATTCCCGCAACCATGAGGGCAAACAGTTCACTACGATTCATGGTGTGGAGGTAGGGTTTGATGAGCAGTGGCGCTTCAAGCATCCCGACAAAGATATTTGCGGTCGTTGTGAGACCCAATGCACCGCCAATGCCCATGGAACGCTGAAGTAGATATGAAAAGGCGTTGACGATTTTGGGTAAAATACCCCAGTAAAAGAGCAGGGCTGAAAGTGCGCTCATTACCAAAATCATGGGTAGGGCGCGAAATGCCAGAATGAAACTGTTTGCAGGGTTGTTTTCAACAAACGGCGAAGCCGCTCCTCCTAAATAACCAAAGACAAAGGATGTTCCCGCTTGGGTCGCCTCTTGAAGGGCCATCATCAGTTGATTAAATAGCAGGAATAGCGATTGAAACATGGGAACTTTTAATAAAGTGAGCGCGATGATGAGTTGTAAGAGCAGGCCGGTGGTGATGATGCGTATGCGAATCGCGGAGCGGTTTTCACTGAAGAGGTAGGCGCATGCGAGGATGGTGAGGATGCCCGCTACGGCTTGTAGATGTTCTGACATGGGTTTCCTTAGGGGAGTATGGTATTGATAGCAGGTGAAGAGATATGCCAAAATTCACTGTTATGCCCAATGCCAGCAGGTGCTGGTTTAATGCCTTGCACCCGCTTATGTAGGGTTGGTAGGGCGTACGGAGCAAAGAGAAACACCAACGGTAAGTCGTTAAAAATCTCCTGTTGCATTTGATCATAGTACTGTTTGCGCAGCACAGGGTCGTAAACCTTTTGGGCAGATTCCAATGCGTGATCGACAACTTTATTGCTGTAGGATAAAAAGTTGAATTGGCGGGGGCCTGTTTGCGAGGAGTGCCAGATTGAGTACTGGTCAGGTTCGGGAGAGAGTGACCATCCTAGAATGACCGCATCGAAGTCGCGCTTATTGATAAAGTTTTCGATAAATGCAGACCACTCCACCAGACGAATATTCATTTGAATGCCGACGGCTTTAAGGCGTTGTTGCATGATCATGGCACAGGTGGCGCGTTGTTGATTGCCATTGTTGGTTAAAACGGTGAAACGAAGCGGTTGCCCATCTTTTTCAAGATAACCATCGCCATCTTCATCATGCCATCCTGCTTGCATGAGTAATGCTTTGGCTTTCTCAGGCTGATAGCTGCGTGGTTTAAGGTGTTGATTGACCCAGTAGGTGCCTGGTTTGTAGGGCGAGGCGATCACTTCACCCTCACCAAGAAGCACGCCATCGACCAATTCCTGCCGATCGATGGCATATGCCATCGCTTCACGCACCCGTTGATCTGCAAACATGGGGCGTTTCAAATTAAAACCAAGGTAGGTATAGACAGGCGCGGTATAACGGTAGCGTGCATAATCGCGTGTTAATCGCGCTTCAGTCTCAAAGAGACGGTTATATTGCATGGGTGTCAGGGTCATCATATCGATACGACCGGCAGAGAGTTCTAAAAATTGTGTCGCAGAATCGGGGATGATTCGGGTTAACCGTTCGTCAATCCAAACAGTGCCGTCAAAATAGTTGGGGTTTCGCTTCATACGAATGGATTGTTGTGGCTGCCATTCTTGTAAGGTGTAGGGGCCAAGGGTTGCTTTGGGTTGGCGTGAGCGAGGTGTATTCATAATGTCTTCATGTTCGAAGTCATGCTGGGGAAGAATGGACAATTGTGCCCATGAAGCCAGTGCAGGTGAGTAGGGTTCATCATAGTGGACAATAAAGGTTGAATCATCGGGGGCTTCAAATCGACTCACTTTGAGATAATCTGATTTATACGGACTCTGGGTATGCTCATTTTGCATAAGAGCGAGGGTAAATACGCAGTCATGGGCATCAAAGGCTTGGCCATCACTCCAGTGAATGTTGGGTCGGATGTGGAAAGTGATGGAGAGATTGTTGTCAGCAATGGTCCAATGGTCTGCCAATTGCCCCACTAAATTGAGATCTTTGTCATATTTGAGCAAGGATAGATAGAGCATCCCCGTAATGGCATGACTCGCAGCATCACTGGCAATCAGCGGAATGAGGGTCGAGGCATCGCCAATGGAGGCATCAATCAAGGTTCCACCGATTGTAGGCGTAGTCGAAAGCGCAGCCGTGGTTGATGCAGGGCGCGGAGGGGGGAGGGAGGCATCATCAAAACTACATGCTGGGGTGATTAGCAGTGTTATGAGTAAGAGGACAACGCTTTTGTCTGCCTTCTGGGCTTGTTTTAGCCAGGATGTTTGACGATCCATAATCGATCTCCAGGGCGGAGGGTGCTGCTGGTTTTTATCCGATTGGTTTTGGCAATGGCCACGGTGGTTGTTCCAAAACGCTGAGCAATTTTCCAAAGTGAATCGCCAGAACGCACTTCGTAATGGATTCGCCGGCTGGGGGCGATAAGAGGGTTGTCACTATGAATGTTTTTTGCAGATGTTGACATGGATCCTGTTAGTGGGACGATGATTGGATGGCCGATGGTTAATATTTTTCCAAGCGAGGGGTTGAGTGATTTGAGTTGGGATGGGGTCGTTTGGTGTTGGCGGGCAATCCCCCATAATGTATCCCCTGCTTGAATCGCGATCTTCTTGGTTGTTGCCATAGGTTTCAAGTTGTTGGCTAATGTTATCGCTTTTTCTTTAAGTGCAATAGGTACAACAAGTTCAATGGGCTGTTGTTTGACATAGACAGAATGGTTAAGTGAAGGGTTGAACAGGAAGAGCGCATTGGGTTCCATTTTTAGCGCGCGTTCCAAGGCAATTAAGTCGATGGGGGCTTTGATGGTGATGGTTGTTGTTTCAATCGGGGTGGGGAAGGTGCGTTCTTGCATGTGCAGCAATGATGACAAACCAATGACCATGCGGACATAGTTCTTTGTGACCAAAGGCACAGGCATCTTCTCAATCCCTTGTGAGATATCCCATGGGCTCTGTTTTAAGCGCCGTTCAACGGCATTGGGACCCAAATGGTAGGCTGCGATGGCCAGTGGCCAACTTTGGAAACGGTTGTTTAATGTGGTGAGGTAGGTGATTGCGGCGCGGGTACTCTCTTCGACATGACGACGGCCATCACTCTCTTTGCGCTTCTCAATGCCAAGATGGGTCGCAGTTCCTGGCATGATTTGCCACAGTCCGGATGCACCCGCATAGGAGAATGCATAGGGGGAGTAAGCCGATTCTATCACAGGTACGGCCAGCAGATCGAGAGGCGCATGAAGCTCTGCGATGATCGGTGTGATGCGCGCTAAGACATAGGTTGAACGGGCCGCGATTGTTGGCCAATATTTATCATCGTAAAGACGACGACTGATCTCTCGTACCTCTTCGCGTTCTGCAAGATCAAGATCGGCAATGAGTTCACCTTCGTCATCTGTTGTTGGTATCGCGGCTTGCTCGATGATACTTGCTGTTCTATCTGCTTCTGTGCCTCTCTCTTCGTTCATCGCAATCGAAACGGTAGGTTCATCAGAACCATTCTCAATCGTATCTGTTGCAGGGTTCGAGGGCTTGGCTTTGAGTTCATTCAAAGTCAATAAATGTTTTTCTGAACACGAAGCAAGAAAAGTGATGAGGCAAACAGAAAATGCCAATGTTCTGCTCATCGAATAGTTTTTTCCAAAAACGAAAAAGGGTTTCAATTAAGAGTACGGTTTAACCAATACAAAAAGTTGAACTTTTTGATTACATAGGATCATTGTTGAAATATGGCACTCATGGCGAGAAATAGGAATGAGTCGTCCTTCAATGACGATAGGAATACCCAAATCAGATCCTGCACCTTCATCAAGAAGATTACGCTTAATACGACCTGTAATGATGTTAATCATCTCACCCAACGCATCGGCGCGTAGATATTCATCAAGAAGATCCTCATCGCCGAGCAACAGCTGGCTCAAGAAGGTTGCCCCACTCATTTCAGTGGCGAGGCCCACATGCATTTGAAAATCATCGGCAAACATCTCAACCATTGCAATATGGCGATGTAAACTTTCATCATCACACGCTTCAAGTTGATAGTCTAAATTGGTGACTCCTCTAGCAAACTCATTGAGGACTTCCTGAAAAGCCGTTTGCAACATTTTAAGCCATTCGTCGGGATGTTTGTTTTTCATACGGTTATAGCCCTAATGCGGTTTTGATATCATCAGGCGAGAAGGGTTTGCCAATCACAGCGGCAGCACCTGCTGAAATTCCAGTCTCTTTAATATCAGGTGTGGCAATGGAAGTAACCATGACAAAACGGGTGCTTTTACCTGATTCTCGAAGCGCTTTTAGAAACTCAATGCCAGACATTCGAGGCATGTTCCAGTCACAAAAAATACAGTCATAGTCCTGTGATGTCGCTTTCTGGAAGCCTTCAGAGCCATCTTCTGCTTCATCGATTTTATCCGGTTCAATGCCGGCAGCGCGTAATGATCGTTTCACAATCATCCGCATGGCTTTACTGTCATCAACAACTAAAATCATTCTGCCTCCCCCATCTTATATGGTGCTTCGAAGTATTGCATGATCCCTTCTTCGAGTAAACGCTAATTCTCCTTAGCCAGCGGTTCAACCTCGCACCAAATATCAAGCATGGGAAAGTATAACCCCATACGCACATGTTTTATCAGTGTTTTTTGTTGGATGAGTCGTCCATATCGATGCAGTTGAGGGGTGTGTCGTAATTTTTCATTGTCTAGAAATAGCGCAAGATTTCCCCCACTGTGCGAAGCCGTTTTATAGTCAATAATCCAAAATGTATCGCCATCGCGCCATGCACGGTCGATGACCATGTGTGAAACAAAGCCGGTCGAGGTTGTCACCGTTAAAGGCCATTCGTTATAAATTTCATCATGGTTGTTGGAGAGTATCCATTGCGCGGTTTTACTTTGTCGGATGTTGTTTAACCCTGTATGACACCGTTTTAACGCTTGTTGGAGTTTTTCACCACTGAGTCCTTCGCGTTGAAGAATACGGAGCATTAGCCTTGATAAATGTTGCTCCGTTGGCGGCGATCGATGGGGGGAAATTTCTCCGAGGTGCTGGAGTACACGGTGAAGTGCAATGCCAATGGGGGCTGCACTTATTCCTGCCCAGCCATAATCTGCTTTGGTGTTTTCTTGCAAACTGCTCGCTTCATCTTGCTCTGGGTGGGTCTCAATATGCGTTTTGCTCCAGCGGCTCTGTGGGGTTTGAGGATAGGTTCCAATATGCTGTAAGGGTTGATTGGGATGAATGGTTGTTGTGACTGTTTCATTATCAAAGGGCTCCACTTGCGCACCGAAGCCCAATTGATCCGCTGGCCAGACGGTTGCGAAAAGAGAACCTTTCGGGGCTTCCCCTATCGACTTTTCTGATGCTGAAAGATGGCCGAAGAGGTGCAACTCCCGCTCTGCACGGGTACATGCGACATAGAGAAGACGCGCATTTTCATGGTCGTTTTTCTCTTTTTCAAGGTTGCTTATGAATTGGTAAATTGGCTCTTTTGTCCTTGTGGGAGGTTTGGCCGAGATCAACCACGCGGGTGAATCATGGAGGGCGACTTCGCTGTGAATGATCAGTGGCGAATCAGCACCGCGTGTTTTTTTACCCAAGCTTGGCAGAATCACGGTATCCCATTGTAATCCTTTAGATGCATGCATGGTTAGCAACTCAAGTTGTTGACTCTGTGGATGATTTTGTGGTGCTGCATAAAGTGATTCAAGGCGTTGATTGAGATTTTCAATCGTCGCGATGCCTTGTTGTTCAAGGGTTGATAACAGTTGAAAGAACTGTGCACAATTTTCTAGGGCGATTGCATCGTAGAGTTGCGGTGAACCAAGACGGTGCCACGCTGTTTTTACGCTATTGATGAGAGATGTTTTTCCATAACTCTCGACAGAGGGTTGCATGGCATGGATAAAATGGCGACAGCGCTGCTGATGCTCAGCCATTAACCGTGGGTAATAGATTTGAATATGTCTCCAGGTCGGGAGTTCACGCCCCATCATCAATTGCGCTATGGCGTGTGTATCGAGGCCACATGCGCGGTCGTGCAAAAGTGATAGCCAAGCCAGATGGTCACCTGGATTGAGCAGTGCATGCGTTAGGGCCTGTAGATGGAGAATTTCAGGCTGAGCGTTCAGTTTAAGAATATCAATGGCTTTGTATGGGATGTTTTCGTGATTTAAGCGATGAATTAGGGGCGTTAGGTGTGTGCGACTACGCGCCAAAACCCCGATGCGTCTTTGTTGAGCCAATGCAGGTCGAATAATGGTGAGCATTGCGTTGACCTCAGCTTGTTCATTCCAATCCGGTTGCCAGTGAATTGACACACCACCGCTTAAATCGTTGCGAGGGGCTTCGGCTTTTGCGCATGAAATTGCCCCTGTAATGGCATCATCGTGGTTGGGGAAAATGGTGGAAAAGGCGTGGTTGACCCAATCGACAATGGCAGGGCAAGAGCGAAAGTTTTGTGTAAGCCGCAAGGTTTCAACTTCAGGGAATGCAAGTTCATGCTGGGCAGCACGAATGAATAATCCAACATCGGCCTTACGAAATCGATAGATCGATTGCATGGGATCACCCACCAAAAAGAGCGATTTTCCACAGTCAGGTGTCCACCCTTCGGTTAAGGCCTGTAGAAGTTCGATTTGTAGCAGTGAGGTATCTTGAAATTCATCGACCAAGATATGTTTGATTTGATAATCGAGGCATTGTTGCAATTCGGTTGGATGATGCCCCATGGCACCAAGACTTTTGGCAGCTGCTAAAGCGATCTGGGTAAAATCCATGCTGTTTTCAGTGGAAAAAATATCCATCAGTTGTTGATGGGCGCGTGGAAGGATCTCGAAAAGCGCTGTTAAAATTTTCCATTGGGAATCATCCATCAACGATTGCGTGGGCAGTTTTTGAATCGCTTGCAGTGCCGTGTTTGCAACGGTATCGCGTGATAGATCATTGAGTAGTTGTTGAAACTGGCGTTTTTCCTCGATTGCGGTTGTGGGGAATCCAATTGTTTTGTTCACCCCTTTAGCGGTGCGAATGGTACCTGATTGGGTGAGTAAAAAATGACTAATTGCATGCCAATGTTGTAGTTCTAAAGGGTCTGGGTTGGGCCAATAATGCCAGTTAGCTTGTTCACAAAGCTGCCGTTGTGCGGCTGAAAATTGCATCAATGCGGGGAGTGAATGTTTCACCATGACCGGAATTTGCTGATTAATTTGGGTGAGTTTTTCGACAATAAGCTGTTGGAGTGTTGATTGAATGGTTTGGCGCAGAAGATCAAGGTTGCGACTATATTTTAATATCAAATTCAACCACTGTTCTCGGCAAGCGAGCATGTTGGTCAATAGATCTTTACATATAGACATTTGATGGTCGAGATGGAGCAAGAGGGTCTTTGCTGCTGGATCATGATGTTGGATTAGTATTTGCAAACAGCGTTCAGCCGCTTGTTCATAGAGCGAATTGGCATCATCACTGGGCGATGGGGGCTGCCCTATCCCGGAAGTGAATGGCGATTGGGCAACAATATTGTGACAAAAACCATCGAGTGTTAGCAGTCGCAAACGGGAACGGTTTTCAAGCAATCCCCAACCGCGTTCTTGATCACGAAGGAGAACCTTCTCGGAGAGTTGGCGATTCTCTTGTTCATGGAGTTTGAGTGGTTGACATGGTGGGCGTTGTGCATTGAGTAGTGATTGGATGACGCGATGGCGCATCTCTGCTGCGGCTTTTTTGGTAAAAGTGAGGGCAAGAATCTCTTCCGGTTCATCAACGAGGGTCAATAGTGTGAGGATTCTGCGTGTTAACAGTTCAGTTTTTCCCGAGCCTGCAGGTGCCTGGACCAAAAAAGAGCCGTGGGGTTGGCAGACGCGCTGTCGAATTGTTTGATCACTCATCGGTTCTCTCGCTTAGGTTGTTATCGGAAGTTGTATGATCGTTGAACCCCATCTCTTGAATGCGGCAAAGTGCATCAAGCCCACACTGCTCACATGCGCCTGGCATGGGATTAACATCGCAAACGCCCTCCAAAATTTCCAACGCCAGCTCTGAAAGTTGCGTTTGCCACATCGCTTTTAATTCATCCCATGATTGCGGAAGTTCCCCTTTGGCTTGGTAGGTGTCGATGCCGGCAATGGAAAGATCTTCATACGCCAACCCTTCCAAACCCATTTCGCCACTGCGAATACGGGCATAGGCGATGGCATGCACGGGGGTATTGTTGTTGATTTGTGCGGAGTGGCCCCAATATTCACTCATAGCATAAAGGGGGAGCTGCGGATCTTTGAGACGGTCGCCCAGCCAGTTTTTGCTGCTATTTTTTTTTCCGGTTTTGTAATCGATAATGATGATATTGCCCATGCTATCTTGATCGATACGGTCAATGATCATCGTCATGGGCACAAGACCTCTTTCGGTTGGAATGGTGAGTGTCCACTCCGATTCCAATGCCTTGATTTGAAAAGGAGGGCGGTTGATCTCATAAGGGATCCAATCAAGTATGACTTGTTGTAATCGCTCGGTTTCGATGGCTTGAAGT
Organism: Zetaproteobacteria bacterium; assembly: GCA_002753275.1. GTDB lineage: Bacteria > Pseudomonadota > Zetaproteobacteria > Mariprofundales > Mariprofundaceae. The sequence continues at coordinate 24,145 of PEAA01000004.1, forward strand.
TCGGATTGTAATGGAAATTTTAGTTGTGAGAAGGCGTAGACAATGGCTTGTTGAATGGTCTTTTGAAGAAGAGACTCCTCTTGCATTTGTGCAATTAATTGGGCTTGTGTGCCCAGTTGTTGCCAGAAATGGAACATGGCAAGGTGAAGGATGCTCCCTTTTTGTCGTGGTAAAATGCCAGCTTCTGTTATTTCAAGTGGTTGACATTGCAGCTGTCCATAAGCAAAGCCTTTGAAGGGGCACAGGGCTTGATGACGCAGGAGGTAGGTTCCCCCTTTGAGGATTCCATTCAATAATTGAGGAGAAGGGGGTGTTGCTGTAAATGGAACCAGTTGCGTTGAGGGTGGTAAGAGCTGTTCACTCGGGTCTACTGCTTTTGCGCTTTTTTCATGATCATGATTGCTTGAATCAACGAACGGTAAAAAACTGCTTGGAAGTAACGCCAAGCCATTGTCAAAGTGACAAAATGAGTACAACACGCTTGGCGCAATCGCATGTGTTTGCTGCCAAAACCGTTGCGATTGCTTGATGGTGAAATCGCGTTCCGCTGATGCTACTTGATGCTGGCGGAGTAGGGCATTGGGCAGAAGCGGGTGATTGTGCTTTTTGGCAGGGAAATTTCGATCATCCATTTGCGTGATAAAAGCGTAATCAAAACGCATGCCAAGCCCCTCTTCAAGTGGCATGACGCGAATGTTTGGATAGAGCCGCTGCATGTAGCGTACGGGTGAGGCGCAACACCGTTTTAGTGCTTGTAGAGCTTGGCTAAACGAGAGTTCTTTTTGCAAATGATCAAGTTCGGCCAATTTTGCCAACGCATCGAGAAACTGGTTGTAGATGTCAATACTCTCATCATCGTCAAAAGCAAGCGTGGGTACCCCCATGCGCTGCAAGTTTTGTTGAATCTCTTTTGCCCAATCCGAGGCTGGGCGAGGGGATCGTTCCCACCGTTTGAGCGTGTTGAGTATGCGGAGCAACTGGGGCATTTTATCTGCCATACCTGGCATGGTTTGAAGCGATTGAATGTTGAATTGGTAGCGGTTCTGTTTCCGCAGGCGTTGATCCAATGCGATGCGTTCTTGTTGTTCGTTGGCATCGCCTTGCAGATAGGGAGCCATCAAAAGGGTGAATAGCCTTTTTTGCTGTATCACGGGGTTTTGGATAAGCTCAAACAGGGACCAGAGCTGTTGGATCAAAGGCTCTTCGATTAAGGTTTGACCATGAATGCTGACCTGAGGGTGGTGTTGAAATTCGGGTAAGAAAATATGATCAGGGTTGCAGTGCAGATGAATTTTTTGGGCGTAGCTACGCATGCGTTGTTGATCACGATCGGCACATAGTACGGCAATGTTTGCATGGGGATGATGGCGTATGATCGCTGCAATCTTCTTGGCAATGGCGCTTGTTTCACTGGCTTGGTCATGGAATTGCTCAATTTTCCGTGCGGTGTTGTTGATGTGTTCGCGGTAGCTCACAAGCACGATTCCTGCGGCATATAATTTTTTTAAAAGTTGTTGATGCTTGGGGGGCAGATATTCGATTTGGTCGATAACCAGTGTGTCGTATTTCATTTTGACCATTGTAACCATCGATGCACTCTCCAGCAGGGCATCGACAAGGTGCGCAGCCAATGTTCGTTTGCAGCTGAGGGGTTGGCGGGGAGGAAATTGTTGCTGCACTGGTGTGAGCCAGCGAAGGAGAGCCGCGCAGCCATCATGTTGTTGGTGCGATGCAAGTTCGGAGGGCGGAATCTCATAATCGACGATCATCTGGTAGGCGGAGAGCGCTTGATTGGCCAATTGTGAGATGGCCGCAGGAGTAAATTCAATGTTGTTCTGTCGAAGATCATGCTCGATAATCTCAAGCCATAAGTAGTGCTCTTGCAGTGGAGTTAACGGGGTCGGGATCTCCAAGCAAGAGAGCACTATTTCTTGGATCCATGTTTGCCAGTCGGTAACATGGGGTGTTTCACAGACATGATTGCGTGATGCATTGCTGGTTTCTCGTGCTCTTTTTTCAAGTGCAATTCGTCGTTTCCAATCGTTGGCCAATGCTGTGGTTTGGGTGATAAGCAGTGTTTCTTCGGTCAATTGATGGATTAACTGTGCTTCATCAATCCACTGGATGGGAAACAGTATCAAAGGGTCGGTAGCGCGCACTATTTTGCCTTGGGAATGTAGTATCCTGGAACGATTTTTCCTTCGCTGTTCATCTGTGCGGGGACATAGGTGCGACCATTTTCATCAGGGCTTGAGACTTGATGCCAAGAAAGATACGCAAAGATAAGGCCAATGGTAATGGCCAATGCGATGAACTTTGGCGATGGAGCCCCGTGTTCAGAAGGGGTGATGTCGATGATTTCAACGCCATTGGCGCGTTGTTGGCGGCGGTGTTGCAGAATGTAAAAGGCATTGCGCAAGATAAATATCAGCAGTGTAGGGCCAAAAAAGAAGAGTAGGCTAAGAAAAAAGTTGCGAATCATGGTTGGATGATTGCCTTGATCTCTTGAATGTATGCCAGCGGATCAATTTCACGCCCTTCTCTTTGGGAGCGATAAATGGTTTCAGCCAAGATCTCTAGTAGAACATGAAGGGCATCATGGCGCTCGCGCCCTTTCTGGGCAATTAAATATTCGAGAGCTTTGGCGACCTCAATGGGCTGTTTGCTGGCTGCCTGCTCTTCAAGGGTTAAGTGCAGCGAGAGGTGCAAGTAAGGATTCATACCATCATTGGCTTGAAAGTCTCGATCTAAAAAAGATTCGAGGTCATTAAAAAAATGATGGTATTCAGGGTGCATGCGAATGACCCGGGCAATGCGAACTTCAAGTGCGGACATCGGAAGATCAGCCAACGCCTTTTGCCACGCATCCCAAAATATTTTGCGATGAGCATGCAAGGTCTCGCGATTAGGTTTTGGCTGTTCGACCATGTTTATTGTTGATCCGTTGGTGCTGTATCTTGGGCGATGGCATTGGCTTTGTATCGTCCTATATTGAGCATCTCGCCCATATTGGCTTTTTCTGACAATACGGGAACGAGCTTGTTATCCAACGCACTCATGATGGTCATCATGCCAGGCCCATGCCCACCTAAAGGCGAGTCAGAGTGAATGACCATGCCGATAGTTATAGCATTCTTTCGATAGGTGCGACCATAACAGTTATCATGATCGATGACGGCGACAAAATCCCCAAAGCGCAATTTGTCTAAACCATACTCTTTTATAGTCTCATCATCATGGCAAAGAATGTCGTAATCGCCCGTGGTCATCGAGAGGGCGCCAATGCCTGATCCCATCGCATGGGCAGGGACGATGACATGCACGGGAACCTCGATTTTGCCATCTTCACGCTCGCTTAAGCCCCATCGCTGCAAAAGGTCAGGATCAATGTTGTAGATGAATACTTCGGGATGGTCGATGAACTTGATCCCTTGCCCCTGCGCTTTGACCAGAAATTTATCATCATAGGTCAGTTTTTCGAGGGTTTGGTCATCAAAGTCGAGCATTAAATGTTCGACCCCTCCGTGATGGCCAATGACACGCCCGACGGCCCCTTTGGCTTCACCTGAGATGATTTTGACTTCGTTGCCGCAACAAGCCAGGAATTGATAGCCCGCTTCTGCTTTTTTGTTGCTGTGGGTGAATGTGGTTGAGACGCCAGGCTCCAAGTGTTCACCAGCCCAGCCAAAAACGGAATCACCGACTTTAACATTGTATGAGATACCGCCGGTGGACGGCCAAGAAAAAATTTCGCCAGCAGCACCGACCTCAAATGGGGCCCATTGATGGGCGGGGGCGACGCCACCTTGTACGGCCATGATGACCAATTGATGACGGTTGGTAGTTAATGACATTACTGTGCCTCTGTTGAAAGTAATTCTGAATTTGGGGTGTTGGCAATTTTTTGATAGTGCAAGAAATAGCTGCGTCGTCCAGCATTGAGACCACGCGTTTCAAATTTGGTGTGTGGTCGATCCTCGTCACGAGGAATAAAACCATTTTCTGTGCCTAAGTTTTGCAACCCTGCGGTTTGATCAAGGATATCACGCATCCAGATGGCAAGCTCTTCAATGTCACTGGCCAATTTAATAAAGCCACCCATTTTGAGGCGCGATGTTAGGAGTTGAGCAAAATCTTTCTGGATGATGCGCCGTTTGAAGTGTTTCTTTTTCGGCCAAGGGTCAGGATGATTGATGAAAATGCCATCGAGCGACTGGTCAGGAATGAGATGGTTGAGCACAAATTGTGCGGGTAGTTGTGAAATACGGCAGCGTTCAATGACGCCAACCTCATCAATTTTGCTCACAGCTTTAGCAACACCAGGAAGGTAAATTTCGATGCCGATCATCTGCCAATCAAGGTGGGTTTGCGCCAGATGGGCTAAGAAGTCGCCATTACCAAAGCCAACCTCAAGCACGATCGGTTGGGTTAAATCAAGGCCGGTTTGGGCCAAGGTTGTTTCATTGGTCATCCCTATTTTAGGTAGCCATTGGGTGAGTTTAGCCTCTTGTCCTTTGGTGACAAAGCCATTTTTGCGACCATGGGTGCGCATTTCATGTTGATTATAATGTTGACGACATTCGGATGTTAAACGCATGCGGGCAATGGTAGCGCCCAACAGTTTTGAATGCTACGAATGGCTTGCGATGAGGCGAGATCGTTGAAAGGGATCGTTGTTTTTACGGGTAGATATGTTTTTTTACTTCGTTGCGTAATTGGCTTTTTGAGAAGGGTTTGCGTACATAGCCGTTGCCACCGACTTCAAGCCCTCTACGGATATCAGCATGCTTAAATCGAGCCGAGATAAAAATAATAGTGAGCTCTTTATGTCCCGCAGCGCGAAGCGCTTCGCATACTTCGAATCCATCCATCTCTGGCATCATAATATCCAGGAGTACCATGTTGGGAAGTTGTTGTTCGATGTGTTCTAGGGCTTGCTTTCCATTGGAGACAAAGCATAAGTTATAACCAAAATCTTGCAGGAAGACTTCAACGAGTGCATGGCAATCTTGATCATCATCGACAACCAAAATCGTTTTGCTGTTGTGAGTCTCTGTCTTCAATTCATTACCCCAAGTAACACTTTTTCATTAAGCTTGAAACAGTGCTGTTTCAGACTTGTCTGTATAGACGGCTTATGAATCCGTGGATTTAACCGCACCTTTATCAAGGTTAAATCATAAACAGATCTGTGCGGTTAAGTCAAATTGTCATGTAGATAACGATGGAGATGTTTTTATAGAGAGTGGTCGGGACGGCAGGATTTGAACCTGCGACCACCAGACCCCCAGTCTGGTGCGCTACCAGGCTGCGCTACGCCCCGATTTATGTGGTGTGAAATCACATCGATCATCACACCCGCGCCAATTTGCGGAGCGCAACTATAGCCCTCTTGGGGATGGATTCAATAGAGAAAACGGTGGCAGTATCATGGTTCGCGATTCTATGTTACAATTTGCCACCTTATTTGCCACAAATGTAGAACTCTGTTTGACGGAGGTGGGTGTAAACCTAGTTTGCATCATCTTTAATGAGGTGGATGATATTTTGCAGAATCATCCTTTGAAGATGCGTTGTTGGTTAATGATAGATATTGAATGATTATCTGTAATAAACAAGTGAAGGATGTCCCATGAGTGATGTGACGAAAAATGAAGCAGTAGATGCGATTCTCGTTGAGGAGATGCAAGAGCTAAAGCGCGATATGCAATCGGCCAAAGTGGTAGCTTGGATGGAAGAGCATAAAAACCTGTTGATGGGCACGGTTGCGGCCGGTGTGGTTCTTTTGTTTGCGGGAAGTTTTTATCTTGAAAGTCAACGCACTTATCGTTCATCGGCCGCGACCCTGTATCAACAAGCATTGATGGCAACGGATGCAAAGAGCAAAGGGACTTTGATGGGGGCGGTTGTAGAAAATTTTTCAGATACTGCATATGCTGATTTGGCCAAGATTCAACTTGCGGTAGGCGAGTCTCGTGAATCGATGTTGCAAGCTGTTCTTAGCAACAATGCCCTTGAAAAAGAGATGCTCTGGCAAGTTCGACTCGATTTGGCCGATTACTACATCCAGCAAGGTGCGGTTGAAAAGGCAAATGGGTTACTTCAAGTCGCGGTTGGAACACAATATGAAGAGCTGAAGCAGTATTTACTTTACCAAACTGCAACAACCGATGACGCGCGTCGTAAACATTTAGAAAAAGGTTTGGCAGCTGCATCGAACGATGCGGAGCTTCAGCAACAGATGAAGAGAGCCTTGGCGGCCTTGCAAATGGCGAAGTCATCGTTATGAAAAAAACGCTCTATACATTGATGGTCGTGGTTCCCATGGTGGCAAGTTGCGCATGGGTGAAAGAGCAGACTCTTTTTCAACAGGATCAACCGGTGGCAGCTGCGGAGCATGTGGCAGCGGTGCCCAGTCGCGAAGGGATTACTCAACTGTGGAAGATTGATATTGATCAGCGTTTGTTGGGGCATACCTATGGTTATAGCACCCCCGTGGCGACGGATCATCTTGTGATTGCAGGCTCTCAAGATGGCTTTGCACGCGTCTATCGTTTAAGTGATGGCCGTGAAAAATTCTCCATTGCACTGCGTGAAGTGTGTGACTCAGGGGCAGCTCAATTCTCCAATGGTTTGATTGCACTTGCGGATAGTGCGGGGGTGTTGTATGGCATTGATCCTGAGAAAGGCACGCTTGCATGGCAATATCAACTCTCTTCCGTTTTGGTCTCCGCACCGATTGTGGTAGGGGATGATATTTTGGTGCAAACCGTGGACAACAGCATCTATCGTATTTCCGCAACAGGTGAAAAACGGTGGAGTTATACGGGACAGCCCAGTGGTCTTAATATGTATTTGACGGCATCGCCGATGTTGCATGATAATGTGATTTATAGTGTTTTTGCTAATGGTGAATCTGTGGCGATTGATGTTGACTCAGGAATGTTGAAGTGGCGTCGTCAATTGATTTTGGATCCTGATGCTGCGGTGTTGAGCGAGTTGCGCGCACCGATGGCGACTCCAGTGTGGTTGGATAAATTTGTGCTGGGTATGCAAGAGGGTGTCGATGCGGTTTTGGTGGCATTTTATCAGGGCGATTTGATGGTACTCTCGGCCAAAGATGGCTCGCCCATGATTTCGTTGCCGATTTCCATGAAAACATCACCTGTAGTTGATGGGCACCATCTCTTTGTTGCCGATACGGAAGGGATGCTTCAGTCGATCAATTTGCAGGATGGTAGCACGCTTTGGAAACAGAAGATCTCAACGCGGGAATTGAGTGGGTTAACATTATCGGGGCAATATTTATGGCTGACAGATGATGAAGGTTGGGTGACCCGCGTCAATTTGCAGGGTGAACCGCTGGGGCGTTTGAAGTTGCAAGGGCGTATTGATCGTGCCCCCGTCGCGTTGCCCGATGGCGTGCTGGTGCGTAGCAATCAAGGCCTGCTTACCCGTTTACAATAAATTAACGATCAACGAAAGGTTGTCATTACCATGTTAGAAACTCAAAAAATATTGCCCGTCATTGCGATTGTTGGACGCCCCAATGTAGGCAAGTCGACGCTTTTTAATCGATTGCTTGGTCAACGAAAAGCCATTGTTGGCGATCGTCCCGGTGTGACGGTTGACCGTTTGGAAAGCGATTGCGATATGGATGGCGTGCGTGTGATGCTGGTCGATACCGGCGGGATTGGCGAAACACAGCATGAAGATGTGATGCAAGCGGGTATTGATCATCAAGTGGAAGCGGCATTGCATGTGGCCGATGCGGTGATGTTTGCTGTAGATGCCCATGCCGGCCCCACCATGGTGGATATGAACATTGCCAAAAAACTGCGTCGTCAAAAAATCCCAGTCTATTTGATTGTTAATAAAGCGGAAAAGCCTGATGTAGCGCTTGAGTTTTACTCGCTCGGTCTGGGCGATCCGATTCCTGTCTCGGCTGTGCATGGCCATGGCATTAAGGAGTTGATGGCACGGTTGGGTAATTTTGTTCGGCAAGAATTGTCGCATTTGATGGATGAGCCCGATGATGTTGATCCCATTGCCAATATTTCGGTCATTGGCCGCCCTAATGTGGGCAAGTCAACCTTGATGAATACTTGGCTCGGTGAAGATCGTATGGTGGTCAGCCCCATTGCGGGTACGACCCGTGATGCCATTGATCAGTTGCTTCCTTATGGCAACGAAGGGGGTGTCGTTCGCTTGGTTGATACGGCGGGGCAGCGTAAACATGGTCGTATTTCCGATGTGATTGAGTTTGTGGCGCGGGTGAAAGCGGTGCAAGCCTTTAAACGCGCTGATGCGGCGGTCATGGTTTTGGATGGTTCCGAAGGGATTGTTGAGCAGGACATGCGTTTGATGCGTTTGGCGCAAGATGAGGGGTGTTCACTGATTGTGGCGGTGAATAAATCGGATCTGTTGTCAGAGCAAGAGTGGAACTATTTTAAAGAGCGTTTACATTTTCGTATGCGTGGAATGACTGATATCCCCGTTTTTAAAATCTCAGCACAAGAGCGCTTTGGCACGCGAAAATTGCTTGATGAGGCGGTGAAAGCCTCCAAAAACAACCATTTCACCCTAGGAACGGGCGAGTTGAACCGTTGGTTGGAAGATCTACAAGAGCATATGCATGCACCGAGTGATGATGGCAATGCGGTGCGTTTGAAGTATGCCTCGCAAGTGGCAACCCATCCACCGACCTTTAAGGTTTTTAGTAATCGCCCAAGCAGGGTGAAAGCCTCCTATTTGCGTCACATGGAGCAGAGCTTTAGAAAGGCTTTTAATTTGCCAGGCGTACCCATTCGCTGGCTTTTTGATGGTTCAGAAAATCCTTATGCCCCCAAGAAAAAACGCCGAGATTGATCGATGCATGCGTTTGAAGAGACAAAAATTATCCCATGCCAAGCCAAAGATTTTTTTGATATCGTCTTGGATATTTCAGCATACCCCGATTTTTTACCCTGGGTGAGCCGTGCTTCGGTGCTTAGCCGCACGGAGCATGCGTTGACGGCAGAGCTTGTCGCTTCGCTTGCGGGCAAAGAGTATAGCTTTCAAACCACAGATACCTTCGAAAAACATGCCCATATCGACATTCGCTTGTTGAATGGCCCGTTTAAGTTTCTAGAGAGTTTTTGGAGTTTTGAAAATCTTGGTGAGCATTCATGCCGTGTCCACTTCTCCATTGAATTTGCTTTTAATAGTCGGATGCTTGATTTGATTGCGGCGCCTATCTTTTCGGTTGCCTGCAAATCGATGGTTCACTCGTTTGAGAAGCGGGTGCAGGCGATTCATGGGAAACTATGTTAGTGCGGGTCATTTATGCGCGACCGGCAGAGCAGTGGCAAGAAGTGTTGGATGTGCCTGAAGGTTCGACGGTCGCGGAGGTACTCAATGTTAGCACGATTCATGAGAAGTTTTCTGATCTTGATTTAAGTCAGCATAAGCTGGGTGTTTTTGGGAAACTTGTGAAGATGGATGAAGTGTTGTTTGAGAATGATCGTATTGAGATTTACCGCGCACTTCCCGCGAAACCGCGTAATGCCCATGCTGCTGAAGATAAAAAAGCGCGTATTCGCGCCAAAAAAGAGCGTGTTGCCGAGCAAGAAGGTTAAAGGGTTTATCAAGTTTTTTTCATCGTTTATTCATGATATAGATGTCCAATTGGCTGATATTTCACGCGATGGAGTTCGCAATCAAAGGAGTTTAAATGTCTCGAATTGTTCGTATGATCATTTTTAGTATAGGGGTGATGGTCTCCCCGATGTTCGCAATTGCGATGCCGGAGAGTTTTGCTGATCTTGCTGAACAGCAGCGCAGTTCTGTGGTGAATATCAGTACCACGAAGGTTGTGCATGCCCAACCATTTACGATGCCGCAAACCCCCTTTGGGCCACAGTTTGATGATATGTTCCGCGAGTTTTTCCGTCATCAACAGCCACAGCAAGATCGTCAAGCCCAAGGCATGGGAACGGGGTTTATTTTATCGCATGATGGTTATGTCGTGACCAACTTTCATGTGGTTGATGGTGCCGATGAGGTGACTGTCAAAACCAGTGATGGCAAAGAGCTTAAAGCTGAAGTGATCGGTATGGATTCAAAATTGGATTTGGCGTTGTTGAAAGTTGATGCCAAACGGTTGCATCCTATTATTTTAGGTGACTCTGATGCGTTGCGTGTTGGTGATTGGGTTGTCGCCATTGGTAACCCCTTTGGCTTGGAACAGACGGTCACGGCAGGGATTGTTTCAGCCAAAGGCCGTGTGATTGGTGCAGGGCCTTATGATAGTTTCATTCAAACCGATGCGGCGATCAACCCTGGCAATTCAGGCGGGCCACTTTTTAATGTGAAGGGTGAAGTGATTGGGATCAATACCGCCATTTATTCGCGTAGCGGAGGGAATAATGGTATTGGCTTTGCTATTCCGATCAATTTGGCCAAGTCTGTATTTGATGATTTAAAAGAGAGTGGTCATGTGCAGCGCGCCCGTTTGGGGGTCGCAATTCGTGATCTTGATGATGAGATGGCCAAAGGGCTTGGGCTTGAGAGCAAACGCGGGGCATTGGTTCCACAAGTTGAGGCGGGATCGGCAGCCGATAAAGCGGGAATTCAAGCGGGGGATGTCATTGTCGCCCTCGATGATCAAGTGATTAACAATGCCCATGAACTGCCCATTAAAGTGGCGAGTCATAAACCCGGTGATCGGGTGATGGTGAAGATCATTCGTAACGGTAAAACGATGGTGGTGCCTGTTGTGGTGGAAGAGATGCCAGAAGAGCAAGCGTCTAATTCACCTAAAACGCGTGTGAGCCAAGCGCAAAGTTTTGGTATGGCACTGGGAGAGTTGAGCAGCAAAGATCGCGATGTGTTACGCACCCGTGCTGAATATGGGGTGGTTGTGCGTGAAGTGCAGCAAGGTTCGCAAGGGGAAGCTTCGGGCATCCAGCGAGGTGATGTGATTGTGAAGGTTAATGGTCATCCAGTAAAATCAGTGGCTGATTTTGAAGAGCAGGCCAAGTCATTGGAAGAGGGGCAAGCATTGCGGGTGTTGATTGATCGTCGTGGCGATCAAGTCTTTACCATGCTCTACCCCTCATCCAAGTAAAACTGGGCGAATCGAATGTCGGTTGTTGTACAGGTGATGACGCGTAAAGCATGCCATTTGTGTGAAGATGCAGAACATTTTGTACAACAACTGCACGATGAAGGGCTCTGCAATTTGATGCTGACTGATGTCGATGCCGATTTGCAACTTGCGGTGCGTTACGGTGCCGATGTCCCCATTATTTTTATCAACGATCAAGAGGTGATGCGTCATGCCGTCGATGTGGAGACGCTTCGCCACTTGGTGATGCTTGCCTGAACGGTAAGATTTTGCGTTAATTTTAGAAATTACTTTTCATTCTCTCAATGTGTTGAAATAGCTTTTACAATGCGAGCAGTATGCAATAATCTCTGCCATGGTATGTACGCATGGGAGGAGATCTTTTTTGTATGATATGAATCAAAATCCAGAGCAAAAGGCGCGCGATCAGATTGATCGTATGCTTGCCGCATCCGGCTGGGTGATTCAGGACAAATCGAACCTCAATCCGAATGCATCGCTTGGTGTCGCTGTGCGCGAATATCCCACCGATGTCGGCCCTGCTGATTATGCACTGTTCGTAGATCGTAAAGCCGTGGGTGTGATTGAGGCGAAACGCGCCGAAGAGGGCCATCACCTGCTTGCCGCAGAAGATCAGGCTGAAGGTTATGCAGGCGCCACGCTTAAATGGGTGAACAATCGTGAGCCGCTGCCTTTCATCTACGAATCCAACAGTCTTGTCACCCGCTTTCGCGATATGCGTGACCCCAAGCCCCGTTCGCGTCCGGTGTTTTCATTCCATCGCCCTGAAACATTGCAGGAGTGGCTCACTCAGCCAGCCAGCTTGCGCTCTCGGTTGCAGAATTTTCCAACGCTTCCTGTAGAGAGTCTGCGCGACTGTCAGATCAGTGCCATTACCAATCTGGAGAGTTCATTTAAACAGGCGCACCCACGCGCACTGGTGCAGATGGCGACCGGTTCAGGCAAGACATACACCGCGATCACGGCCATTTATCGCTTGCTGAAATTTGCCGGAGCCAAACGCATCCTCTTTCTGGTGGACACGAAAAACCTTGGCGAACAGGCCGAGCAGGAGTTCATGGCCTATTTGCCCAACGATGATAATCGCAAGTTCACCGAGCTTTATAATGTGCAGCGGCTGAAGTCTTCCTATGTTCCTGCGGATGCTCAGGTCTGCATCAGCACGATTCAGCGTCTCTACTCCATTCTTAAGGGTGAAGAGATGAATGACTCCAATGAAAAGGAGAATCCGGCTGAGCACACCATCAGGGCAAAAGAGCCATTGCCGGTCATCTACAACGAGAAGATTCCTTTAGAGTTTTTCGATTTCATCGTCATCGATGAGTGCCACCGCTCGATCTACAACCTCTGGAAACAGGTGCTCGACTACTATGACTCGTTTCTTGTCGGCCTCACCGCCACGCCGGATAAACGCACCTTCGGCTTCTTCAATGAGAATGTGGTCAGTGAATACAGCCATGAGGATGCAGTCGCCGATGGTGTGAATGTCGGTCACGATGTGTATCTGATTGAAACCGAAGTGACAACGCAGGGCGGTGAACTGGCCGCCAAAGAGTTTGTTGATTTAAGGGATAAACTCACCCGCGAACAACGCTGGACGCAGCTTGATGAGGATGTGGAGTACACCGCCAGGCAGCTGGATAAAGATGTGGTGAATCCGAGCCAGATTCGCAACATCATCCGCACATTCAAAAACAAGTGGCCGGAGATATTTCCAGGCCGAAAAGAGCTGCCGAAAACCCTGATCTTCGCCAAGACCGACAGCCATGCCGACGACATCATCCGCATGGTTCGCGATGAGTTCGGCGAGGGCAACGAGTTCTGCAAGAAGATCACCTACCAGACCGAGGAAGACCCGAAATCCGTGCTCTCCAGCTTCCGCAATGATTTCAATCCCCGCATTGCCGTCACCGTGGATATGATTGCCACCGGCACCGATGTGAAGGTGTTGGAGTGCCTGCTCTTCATGCGCGATGTGAAATCCAAAGGTTATTTTGAGCAGATGAAGGGGCGCGGTACACGCACCATTGGCAAGGATGATCTGCAGAAAGTGTCCAAATCCGCAGAGGCCAAGACCCACTTTGTGATTGTGGATGCCATTGGTGTGACCAAATCATTGAAGACAGACTCAAGGCCGCTGGAGCGCAAGCCCACCGTACCGCTGAAAGATCTGCTTTATGGCGTGATGATGGGCGCAAGCGATGAAGATACGGTGTTATCCCTGGCCAACCGGCTTACCCGTTTATCCCGCTCGCTGAACAACGATGAGCAACGCCAGATCATGGAGAAGTCCGGCGGCGTGCCGCTCGATTCCATCGTGCGCGGCCTGCTCGAATCGGTGAATCCCGATCTGATTGAAGCGAAGGCGCATGCCTCAGGCCGTGATTATGCCGAGGTGCAATCCGAGCTGGTAAAGAACGCCACCCATATGTTCAGTGGTGATCTGAACAGCTGCATCGAAGGTATCCGGCGCAGCCATGAGCAGATCATTGATACGGTCAATATGGATGAGGTCACCTTCGCGGGGTGGGGCGAGCAGGACAAAGAGCAGGCCGAAGCGCTGGTGCAGGATTTCGCTGCCTTTATGGAAGAGCATAAAGACGAAATCAAGGCGCTCTCCATTTTCTACAATCAGCCGCACAACCGTCGTGAACTCACCTTTGCCATGATCCGTGAGGTGCTGGATATTCTCAAACGCGATCGCCCGAGCCTGATGCCGAGCCGTGTCTGGATGGCTTACGAAAAGCTGGGCAAAACGAAGGTGCATTCGCCGAAAGAGGAGTTGATGGCACTGGTTTCATTGATCCGCCATATCTGCGCCATTGATGCTGAACTCACTCCCTTCGATGCAACCGTGCGCCGCAACTTCCAGAGCTGGGTGATGCAGAAACAGCGCGGTAATGCCCCGAAATTCAACGCGCAGCAGATGGCCTGGCTGCACATGATCCGCGATCATGTGACCACCTCCTACCATATCGACCGCGACGATCTCGAATACGCCCCCTTCGATGCCAAAGGCGGCCTTGGCCGCATGCACCAACTCTTCGGCGATGAGATGGATACCCTGCTCGATGAAATGAATGAGGCATTGGCTGCATAGTGGTGGGAGACATTTACCAGCATGGAAATGAGTTGACATTTCCCAAATTGGTAACTATGGTTCCAGCGTTCTGTGGAGAGGGCACCGGGCAGTGATGGTGATCGGGCGAGACAAGTTGTTGGCTTTCGGGCAAAGCCATGCCAATGCCAAGACGAAATTGGATGCATGGTATCAGGAAGCGAAGAACAGCAATTGGAAAACACCACAGGACATTAGAAACAGATATGGCAGCGCAGATTTCCTGGCGGATAATCGGGTGATCTTTAACATCAAAGGCAATCACTATCGATTAGTTGTGAAAGTGCGCTATCAGAATGGCATCGTGGCAATCGAGTGGGTGGGAACCCATGCTGAATATAGCAAAAAGTCATTCTAGAGGAGGTCGGATATGCAGCTCAAAGTCATTAAAAATGAAGTAGAACACCAGCAGGCTGTCGCGGCATTGTTTGCTTTGATGGACAGCAATCCGGCTGAGGGCAGCAACGAGGCCGATCAGCTTGATGTGCTCTCTCTGTTGATCGAGCGCTACGAAGAGGAAGCTTTTCCTATCGATTTGCCTGGCCCTGTTGAAGCCATTCGCTTCCGCATGGAGCAGCAGGGTTTGAGTCAGAAGGATATGGTTCCGTATTTCGGTTCGGCTGCACGTGTTTCAGAAGTGCTCAATGGCAAGCGCCAGTTGAGTGTAAATATGATGCGCAAATTGAATATGGAACTCGGCATTCCTGCGGAAGTGCTTCTGCATGAAGCCAGGGCCGAGCTGCCTGCCAGCGAGGATGATTGGGATCAATCTGTGCTCAAGGCCATGGCTGAACGCGGTTACTTCGATGGCTTCAAAGGTTCGATGCAAGAGCTGAAAGAATATGCGGGCGAGTGGATTGGACGCTTTGCCAACCTTGTTCCCGGTATTCCACATACAGCGCCTGCTTTGCTGCGTACGACAGCCCATCAGCGTACCAACAATAAAAAAGTCGATGCTCTGGCCTTGTGGGCATGGCAGACCCGTGTGCAGCACAAGGCTGCGGCGGAGCCACTTGCCACCCCCTTTGTTCCGGGCTCGGTCGATCTGGATTTCATGCGCCGACTGGCCGGTGAATCATGGGCTGAAAGTGGCCCTGACCGCGCCTGTGAATTTCTCAATCATCATGGGATTCATCTGATTGTGGAGCCGCATCTGCCAAAAACTTATCTTGATGGTGCGGTTATGTGCGATGCAGCAGGCCATCCCATTGTGGCGCTCTCCCTGCGCCATGATCGTGTGGATAACTTCTGGTTCACCTTGATGCATGAGCTTGCGCATGTGGCCCTGCATCTGGATGGCACTCAGGTGTTTATGGATGATCTCGATAGCAAGGGCGAAGTGGATGCTATCGAGAGTGAAGCCGATGCTCTGGCCTCCGAGGCGCTGATTCCGATGGAAGAGTGGAATAAAACAATGATCATGGCCGAGGCCGACATTCATGAGCTTGCCAGAAGGTTGCATATCAGCCCCGCCATCGTGGCCGGTCGCTGGCAGCGTGAAACGGGCAATTACCGCAAGTTCGTCAAACTTCTCGGCCGCGATCAGGTTCGTTGTCAGTTCGATGGCTGATGCTCCCTTTGATGCCAAGGGTGGCCTCGGCCGCATGCACCAACTCTTCGGCGAAGAGATGGATACCCTGCTCGATGAAATGAATGAGGCGTTGGCTGCATGAGTGAAACAGGGTCTTTGCCACCCAATTGGGAATGTGTTCGATTAGGTGGGATTTCAGATATTGTTTACGGAAAGGGGTTGCCAACGAATAAGTTGGAGGCCGATGGTTATCCTGTATTTGGCGCCAGCGGAGTTATTGGCTTCTTTTCACAATATATGTTTGAAGAGCCTCAGTTGATGATTTCATGCCGTGGCGCGAAAAGCGGAACAATAAATTTCTCCCCGGCAAAGTGTTTTGTGACGAATAACTCATTAGTTGTCGACTTTCCAATTGAGCAAAAATCATTACGTAAAACTTATTTCTACTTTCTTCAGGCCGCAGATAAGGGCGGCATGGTAACAGGAACTGCTCAACCTCAAGTGACAATCAATAACGCTGTAGAAGTAGAGCTACCTCTTCCTCCCCTTAACGAACAACACCGGATTGTGGCGAAGATTGAGGAGCTGTTTTCGGAGTTGGAGAAGGGGGTGGAGAGCCTGAAGGCGGCGAAGGCGCAGCTTGCGGTCTATCGGCAGTCGGTGCTCAAGGCGGCCTTTGAAGGCAGGCTCACCGAAGGCTGGAGAGAGGAAAATCAAAACGAACTGGAATCGGCAACCGAACTGCTGGCCCGCATCAAGTCCGAGCGCGAATCGCGCCACGCCGCCCAACTCGCCGAATGGCAACAATCCGTAGCCGATTGGGAAGCCTCAGGCGGCAAAGCATCGGGCAGCAAGAAACCCACCAAACCCAAACCGCCCAAA